>JAQYTG010000014.1 GCA_028724905.1 Actinomycetaceae bacterium
CCTGGTTATAATTAGGCGCCGCCCATCCATCCCTTAATAACGGGGGGGTTTTCCGGCTCCTGGTCAACCCCGCCACCCGCTATATATGCCGACCGCACTGCAACGTGCTGATACGCTCATCCGTTATGTAGGACGGCCTATTGAATAGTGCTAGCTATGAAACAGTACTAGCTACTCAAAGAGTCAGTCTGCTAGCGGCCGCCCATCGGCATCATTTTGGAAACTGCTGGCGCGCGCGAGAATCATAATGCCCTCGATGAATCCCCAGAGTGACCCAATCCCAAGGGTGAAGATACTCACGACGATCTGAATAATTCCGATAGAGGTGTAGCCCAAGTAGAAGCGATGGATTCCGATGCCGCCGAGGAAAATACCTAACAGACCCGCGACGAGGCGAGAACGCGCACCTGTGGCTGGAGGCTGTGAGAACTGGTTAGGGTTGCCATAAGCGGCGTTAGGTGCACCATAGTAGCCATTGCCTGCTGGCGGCTGCGTCCCATAAGCAGGAGCTGCGTAGCTCTGATTGCTCTGCGGGGCGGGAGCTGGCGGCGTGGGTTGATTATTTGAATTGGTGGGATATCCACCAGCCAGATATGGATTTTCGCTCATTGCTTTCCTTACCTATCTCTTATCTTGTTTTTTTATTTTGTTCTCTTTTTATGGCTTATTTCTTGTATGTTCTCATCGCGTTATACGTACTTAACTGTGTCGCTTGCTATATTACTCTGCTGTATCGCCCTACTGCGTCGTTCAATCTGGTGTGTGCTTATCGCCTATCTGCTCACCTAATGGTGGCAACTGCTGCCCCCTGGGCATTAGCTGCACGCAGACATCGGCGCTTCTGTTCGCAGTTTTAACGCATTTACGCATGGTATGAATAATCGCCTGTGGTATGAGAATGCCAGACAATGAGAACGTCAGAGAATAAAAATGCCGAAGGATGAGGACGTTAGGACATGAGAATGTCAAGAAGTGAGCGTGCCAGGTCAACCACTTAGGGAATGAGAATGTTTATCTGGCGAACGTTGCGTGAGTTGTGCCAGATAAAGAACTAGCATGAGCTTATGGCACATGAATTGACTGAACTAGAACGCGAAGCTGCCCAGCCGATCCCCGCTGCGGATGAGCTCGCTGGCGGTTTTGAACTCTTGGTGAGCGATCACCTCAAGAGTGACGCCGAGTACCAAGCCCAGATGACGACGCTTGGTTTTGGTGTGGATTATTCGGATTATATGGCTCATGCCACCTGGCAGTCGGGTAGTGGGTGGACTCGGAAAGTGATCGAACCTTATGGGCCGCTCATGTTTGACCCTGGCACGGCCGTGCTACATTACGGCCAAGAAATTTTTGAGGGTCTGAAAGCCTATCGGCATGATGACGGCTCAATCTGGACGTTCCGTCCGCTCTACAACTCCGCTCGCTTGAATCGCTCCGGCAGGCGTTTGGCCATTCCAGCATTGCCAGCGCGAGACTTCATGGAGTCGATCGTGGGGCTGGTGCGTGCCGACGCACGATGGGTGCCACAGCAGGAGGGTGCTAGCTTGTACCTGCGTCCATTTACGTTTGCCTCCGAGAGCTTCCTAGGAGTGCGTGCTGCCAGCCGCTACGAATATCTGGTGATGGCGTCACCATCTGGCCCTTATTTCGAGCATGGTTTCCAGCCGATTGAGGTGTGGGTGGAGAGAACGTATCACCGTGCTGGCCCTGGCGGTATGGGGGATGCGAAAACTGGCGGGAACTATGCCAGCTCGCTGCTTCCGAAAGTGGCGGCACACGAAGAGGGCTTCGATGAGGTGATGTTCCTTGATGCTAAAACGTCTACCACTATCGACGAATTAGGCGGCATGAATGTGTTTGTGGTGATGAGCGATGGCTCAGTGAAAACCCCAGAGCTTACCGGCAACATTCTCCCAGGCTGCACTCGCTCGTCTATTATCCAGCTTCTGGAGAGCGAGGGTGTAAATGTGAGTGAAGTACCCATTGCGATTGCTGATGTCGTGGCTGGAATCAAGAATGGCACAGTGGCTGAAATGTTTGCTTGTGGCACAGCTGCTGTGGTGACGGCGATTGGCCGGCTCGCCAGCGATGATTTTGACGTCACCGTGCCTGTAGGGGCGGTGACGAAGCGAATTTACGATGAGCTCACCGATATTCAGCTCGGGAGGGCTGAAGATAAATTCGGCTGGTGCTATCGCCTCGTTTAGGGTCGCAGATAAAATAAGCGGAACCAGGGGCTGGCGCTTTGCTCAAGCTCCTGGTTTTCTCTTAAGCGGAGATTTCTGCTGATCGTACGTGCCTGTCTGCCTGTTTGTGGCTCACAGATGATTCCGCAGGGCACAGCGTGTATGCGATGAGTGCAGATATTGAGCAATTGATGGTAGTTTTTTATCAACACATGATAGGGAAAGGATTCGAGCTATGAAGCGAGAGGAGCATGGCACGAACGAGGCATTGAACAACGTGCTCGTGTACGACGTAACGCTGCGAGACGGTGCACAGCAGGAGGGGATCAACCTCTCTGTGGCAGATAAGCTCGCCATTCTTCCCTATATTGAGGCTATGGGAGCCGATTACATCGAGGGTGGTTGGCCAGGAGCGATTCCGCGGGATACTGAATTTTTTGAAGCGCTCAAAGAGAATAATCCACTCACCACAGCTCAGCTCACAGCTTTTGGTGCCACTCGGAAAGCTGGGATACGGGCTGCTGATGATCCTCAGATTGCGGCGCTGGTGGATTCTGGCGCGCAGGTGCTGTGTCTCGTGGCAAAGAGCGATATCCGCCACGTGGAAAAGGCGCTGCGCACGAACGCAGAGGAAAACCTCGCAATGGTGCGTGATTCGGTGGAATACCTGCGTGCACAGGGACGTGAGGTGATGATTGACGTCGAGCACTTCTTCGACGGTTTCCGCTTTGACGCTGACTATACGACGAGTGTGGTAGAGCAGGCCTTTAGGGCTGGTGCGAGCTGGGTGGTGTTGTGTGACACCAACGGTGGATCGTTGCCCGATGACGTGACCCGAATCGTGGGCGAACTCATCTCGCGGCTATCTGCCGTGGGTATTTCTGAGCCACAATTAGGTATCCACTGCCATGATGACGGCGGATGTGCAGTAGCTAATACACTTGCGGCCGTCGAGGCAGGCTGCCGGCAGATTCAGGGGACTGTGAATGGCTACGGTGAACGTACGGGCAATTCCAACTTGCTCACGTGTATAGCGAACTTGCAGTTGAAAACGGACTTTAACGTCGTCACCGATGAGCAACTCGCTGGTCTATCCGCAGTGGCTTATGCCATCGGAGAAATTACCACGATCTTGCCCTCGAAACGTGCCCCATACGTGGGTGCGAGCGCTTTCGCCCACAAAGCCGGTTTGCACGCCAGTGCTATTCGAGTGGATCCAGACCTCTATCAGCACATTGATCCGAACGTGGTGGGTAACGACACTCGGATGCTCGTCTCAGATATGGCTGGACGGGCAAGTGTAGAGCTGAAAGCTCGTGAATTTGGCCTAGATCTTTCAGCAGACAAAGAGGTATTGACGAAGATCACCAACCGAGTGAAAGAAGCTGAGGCGGCTGGCTATACCTACGACGCTGCCGACGCTAGCTTTGAGCTGCTCACCCGTGAAATTATGACGGGGAAGCCAGTGAAGTATTTTGAACTGGAATCGTGGAGTACTCGCAGTTCTACGGATCGCTCAAATCCTACACAGACATTTGCGGAGGCCACTGTGAAAATTCACGCTGGCGGGCGCCGTCTCATCCGTCTCGGCGAGGGTGTAGGGCCAGTGGATGCCCTCGATGAGGCACTGCGCAGAGCTCTGCGTAAGGTGTATCCGCTGCTAGACGAGTTTGAGCTGGTTGATTTCAAAGTGCGTATCCTCGATACCACCCGCGGCACCAGCGCTATCACCCGCGTCATGATTACGATTCAGGATTCGGCAGGGCAGTGGAGCACTGTGGGTGTGGGAGATGACGTCATTGAGGCTTCCTGGGAGGCGCTCACCGAGGGGTATATCTACGGTCTCTTCCGCAACGGCATAAAACCACAGCTGTGAAAAACGGGTGACAGGGCTGGGGTGAAGTGGGAAGTTAGTTACCCATGGCACGCCCTGAAAGCTCACTGTAGATTCTGAAGGTCCTCAGGGCACCGCCGAGTCCTATACGTTTCGTTTGGCGTCACTTGCGCGGCCGCGCCCCGAAGATAGCCGTGCCGATGCGAATCTCAGTGCTGCCGTGCTCAATGGCAAGCTCTAGATCGTTGGTCATCCCCATAGAGAGTTCACTGGCCTCAGCTAAGCCTGGGAGTTCTCGAAGCTCGGCGCTGAGAGCGCGGGTGATCTCGAAAGAACGGATCACCGCCGCCGGATCGGGTTCGTTCGCGCCGATCGTCATCAGCCCGCGAATGCGTACGAGGGGGAGAGTCTCGCTGATGCGCTGGGCTAGCTCGATAAGCTCGCCAGGTTCGCATCCGAACTGGGTGGGGGCTCCAGAGGAGTTCACCTGTAGCAAGATCGGGTAAGCCTGGCCGGCTTGTGTCTCGCCAGCGTCGATGCGTGCTTGCTGGCGGCGAGCGATCTGTTGGGCAGTCTTGAGCGTGTCTACGGTGTCGATTCGCTGCGCGTAGCGCATGGCATGAGAGAGCTTATTCGATTGCACATGGCCGATCACGGTGGTGGTGTGCGTCAGATCGGTGACGCCGGCTCTGAGCGCCGAGCCATCTGCCGCAGCTGCTGCGAGCCCCTCTTCCGCGCTCTCAAGCTGCTGGATCATATTGTGCCCGAGCAGGCGCTCTCCGGCGGCGAATGCGGCTAGTAGATTCTCCACCGGCTGATATTTTGCTGCCAGCATGAGTTTGACCGAGCCAATCTGCCGGCCAGCTCGCTTTTCGGCAGCCGCCATGCGCTCCCGCACTACAGCGATATTGTGGGCAATGTCTACCATAAAAGTCATCTCCTGGAAAATAGCCTAATCAACGCGCTGAGCTGGCACAAATAGCGCCACGCCGGCGTGCAGTGTTGCGTTTGCGAGCTTTCGTTGCGTCGGCCGTCAGCGCTCTGCAAAAGTGAGCATATGCATCACGAGTTTGTCCTCTGCGTCGGAAGCATCCAGATCTACGAACGTCTGCAGCGCCCAAGAGCGATCGCCCTCGCCGTCATCAATCACCTGGGTGGCGAGCCAGATTCTCCCACTGGCGTGAGCTTCCAAAAGAGCTGCAGCTATCTCAGGGCGGGCTCCCGCCTGTATAAGATCTGCGAGTGAGGGGTCTTCGAGAACGCTGAAAAACTCTGCAGCGCGGGCGGCGGTATCGACGCCGAGATACTCATACTGATTCCAGTACAGCTCTGCGGCACTATCCCAGCGCGCAAGCGTCCAACCGTCGGCGCGATAGCGTTTGTCGAGCGCCTCGAGGTCGTCGCGTTCGAGTTTCTCTACGATGTCAAAGAGCTCATTGCGAATTTTCGTGCGTAGCGAATGCTTGTTGCGGCTAAAGATGATGTGGCCGTCGGCGTCTGCTCCGAAAGCCATCTCGTGCCCTTCTCTGGCATCGCGATCCTCTGCTTGCGCTCCGAGTGCATCCAGTTCGCCAGTGTCCAGCCGTCCATCTGCCAGTGCCTCCCACTCGTCGAGCAGCGACGAATCAATCGAGCGTACGAGCGTTCTCAGCCAGATGATAATGGCGTTTACTTCGTCGTCACGGGCAGAAAGCGGTACAATCTGGCGCAGAGCTCGATAGGTGTCAGTGAGATATCGCAGTAGCACCCCCTCTGAGCGTTGCAGATTGTAGCGAGAGATAAACTCGGTGAAAGTGCTGGCCGTCTCAATCATCTCGCGCACGATACTCTTCGGGGAAAGATCATGGGAGTGCACCCACGGGTTCGACTGGGCATACGTCTGCAGTGCTGTCTCCAGCAGTTCAGCGAGTGGCATCGGCCATGTGACGGCGTCGGCTAAAGCCATTCGTTCATTGTACTCCACTCCTTCGTTTTTCAGCTTTCCAATCAAGGCGCCGCGAGCCGCTTTTTGCTGGGCAACTAAAGCTGGCATAGGGTCTTCTTGCACCGCTTCAATCACGGAGAGCACATCGAGCGCGTAGCTATCCGAATCCGGATCGAGTAAATCAAGAGCCGAAAGCGCAAAGGGTGAAAGTGGCGCATTGAGCGCAAAATCGTCGGGCACGTCTTTTGCAAAATAGATAGGTGGCTTAATGTTCGTGGGCGTGACGGCAGCAGGTTTGGCTGTCGTGGGCGTGCCGGCAGGGAGTTTACTTGCTGTGGGCGTGCCGGTGGAATCCGCGCCGTGCACCGGCAGCGCTGCGCGGGAGGCGCGCTCGGGTGGCGAGCCAGCTGCGTCCCCGCGATGCCCCGCTGTGTCCCCGCGATGCCCCGCGGGAGCTAAAAGAAGCGGAGCGAGGCTGGAGAGCGTGGTGGCGCCGTCAATGGTTGGAATGGCTCTAAGCTCTCGCCAATCTTGCGGGCGGCGCTCCAGCACGCCAGCTATTTCAAGGGAGGTAATGATCTCCAGCATAGAGGTCACTAAAGCTGGCAGGTGTGCAGCTGGCTCGTGGTTGTCGAGCAACAACGTCCACACGGCGCGGACGGGATCGGGCCGCTGCATGAGGTTGAGTATCATGGAGTGAGTTATTGCTAGGTGAGATGTGAGAGTTTCCGGCTCTTTATCGCGCAGCTTTTCAAATGTGGCCTGGCTCCACTGGAGTTTTCTCTCCTCTGGCTTTGCTTTTTGCACCCGTTTGAGCTTGGCCGGATCATCGCCGGCTTTGCGCCGCCGCCGTTCGTTTTCAATCTCGTGGTCGGGAGCTTGCACCACCACGTATCCTATGGTGTCGAAGCCGGCACGCCCCGCCCTGCCCGCAATCTGATGAAATTCGCGAGCTGTGAGGTGACGCATACGATTCCCGTCGAACTTTGCCAGAGACGTGATGAGTACTGTGCGAATGGGGACGTTAATCCCCACGCCTAAAGTGTCCGTGCCGCAGATGACGGCGAGCAGCCCAGCTTGTGCCAGGCGTTCCACAAGCCGCCGATAGCGGGGGAGAAGCCCTGCATGGTGTACCCCGATCCCTGAACGCAGCAGCTTGGAGAGTATCTTCCCGAAGCCGGCGCCAAATGTAAAGGATGCGAGCGCCTGGCTGATCTGCTCTTTGCGCTCTTTGCTGATGAGTGCGGTACCGAGCAAGGATTGTGCCCCGAGTACCGCTTCGCGCTGCGAAAAATACACCACGTAGACCGGAGCCATATGAGTGGCGACGATATCGCGGATCACCTCTTCCAGAGGATCGAGGCTCCAGCGGTAGTGTAAGGGGACGGGACGGATGGCTCCCGTGACGAGTGTGACGGGACGTCCCGTGCGTCGCTGTAAGTCTTTTTCAAAGAAACTCGTGTCTCCCAAGGTGGCCGAGAGTAGCACGTGCTGAGTGTTCGTGAGTTCCAGCAACGGCACTTGCCATGCCCATCCGCGGTGCGGATCGGCGTAAAAGTGGAATTCATCCATCACGGCCACTCCCACATCAGCTTCGGATCCATCTCGCAGAGAGATGTTGGCGAGAATCTCGGCCGTAGCGCAGATAATCGGAGCATTGGCGTTGATGGAGACGTCGCCCGTCACCATCCCTACATTCTGGGCACCGAAAAGCCCAATGAGGTCAAAAAATTTTTCGGAGACGAGCGCTTTGAGCGGGGCGGTGTAGTAGCCGGTCTTTCCGGTGGCGAGAGCGGCAAAGAGAGCCTGAGCCGCTATCATGGATTTTCCAGATCCCGTGGGCGTCGCAGCGATCAGGTGATCACCAGCCGCGATGGCCAGCAGTGCCTCTTCCTGATGGGGATACATAGTGCGGTCGGTGCTCTCCACCCATGCGCTGAATGCCTCGATCACAACTTCAGGTGGGGGAGTGTGGCCATCGTGTGGATCCCCGAAGCGATCTTCAAGCCAATCGAGAGCCACGTTGAGCGGGGGTTGTGCGCTGCTCATAGCTGCCCGTACCGCAGCAGGCAGGTGGCTATTGTGGGGATGATCGGCATAATCAGCGGTGGTATTCACCCAGCTATTCTATTCGCAATCGCCTCATCAGTTAGAAATACAGCAATTAAAACTATATGCCGCGCCGCCAGTTAAGTTGCGCGCTGCTCCACCGATTAGAACCGCGTGCCATGCCGCCAGTTGAACTGTGCGCGGCATCGGGGATTTCTCGTATCGAGGTAGAGCAAGTAGAGGCTGGGTGAGGGCGTAGCGCAGGTAGATGAGAGTGAAGATTCAGTGCAAAGCCAGCATCATTGGTCGCTCCGGCGATGTCGCTGTTCTTATTCGTGGTGATGGTAATGGTCTCTCTCATCCAATTCTTACTATCACGGGAAAAGAAAGAGGTGAGCTAATGAAAGCGTTCATACATCAGACAAATGCCATCAGGAAAAAGAGCAACGGCGGCGTCATCGTGTACCACGTGCTGATGGTGATCCTCTGTGCCGTGTGGCTCATCCCGCTGCTGTGGACGCTATCTCTCTCACTCACTCCGAATGAGTTGCTGAGAGTGGATTCGCAACATCTCATACCACCGGCTTTCACTCTATCGAATTATGCGCAGGTCTTCGCCGCAGGGCTAACATCCAGATGGTTTATCAACTCGTTGATCGTCACTGTGGTGACGACGGTGATTACCGTCGGCGTGTGTGCAACAGCGGGGTATGCTTTTGCGAAACTCCCGTTCTATGGGAGGATGTTCGTCTATGCGCTGACGCTCGCTGGGATGATGGTTCCTAAAGAAGCGATGTTCGTCCCCCTATTTATGATGGTGGCAGACGTGAATCTCCACAATACCTATCTGGCGCTGATTTTTCCTCGCGTGGCATTCCCACTAGGGGTGTTTATTATGACGCAATTTTTTAGCCACGTTCCCGATGAGCTTGAAGAAGCAGCGCGCGTCGATGGAGCTTCACAATGGCGTCTCTTCTTCTCCGTGATGCTTCCGATGGCGCGCCCCTCGATGGTTGCGCTTTCCACCTTTACCTTTGTGCAAAGTTGGAATGATTACCTGTGGCCGCTAGTCTCTGCCACGAAACCGGAGATGTTTACAGTGACGACGGGCCTGGCGTCACTCCAAGGAAACTTCGCTCAATCCACAGAGCTAGGTTCGCTCATGGCTCGCGCAGTCGTGGGATCGTTGCCTTTGCTGATCGTTTTCCTCCTCCTTCAAAAGTACTTAATCCGCGGTATTTCAATGTCTAGTGGTAACAAATAGAAAGGGATCTCCATGCGAAAGCGAACATTAGTAACGGCGCTGAGTGCTCTCGCGTTTTCTCTAGGCTCTTGTGGGCTGGCCTCAGGAGCCAAGCAAGGCTCTTCTGATGGCGGAGCGGCCGATAATATCGCAGCCCAGATCGCTGCAGTCACCGATGAACAGTTACAGGGGACGAGTATTAAGCTTGCCCGCTTCTTTGGTGACTGTGATGATACTGCTGCACATCAGACGGATATCTCCAAAGCGACGACGGAGTGTGAAGCGATTCAGATTCTCACCAACAAGTTTGTGGCCGAAAATAAATGGGGGATTAAGGTTGAGCGGCTCGGGGGAGCGAACTGGTTCTCGTATTACGACGCTTTGAATGCTGCTCTCGCTAGCTCCGATCGCCCAGATGTGGCAGTGATGCACGGATCGAATTTGCCTGATTATGCATCCAGAGGCCTGCTTCTGCCACTCGGAGATGAATTAGGCGTCGATCTTTCCGATGCTACCGATCCGGCGAGTGAAGCTATCAGCTTTGACGGTAAAAACTATGCGGTTCCATTTGATATTCATGCGATCGTTTCGCACTTAAATATGGATATTCTCGAACAGGCTGGTCTCGTGAAGAACGGGATCTATGAGATGCCCACATCTGCGGAAGAGTTTTTGGCTGACGCTCAGACGGTGAAAGAAAAGACTGGAAAAACTTACATTGATATTGCACTCACCAACGATCCGATGGCCTCTCGTTTCTGGATGTCAATGATCTGGCAGCAAGGCGCAGAGTTTATTGATGTGGATCAAAAAACCGCATATGCCGCATCCGATCAGGCAAAAGTGGCACTCAACTTGCTAGTGACTCTCGCCAAAGAAAGATATGCGGACGTCACTCACGATTATGACGCCTCAATGCAGGCGTTTTCTCGTGGAGGCTCGGCCATCATGTACAACGGATCGTGGGCCGTCAATCAATTCACCCTTGAGGTACCGTTCCACTACGAGGTAGCAAACGCTCCGATGCTCTTTGATACTCCCGTCACTTGGGCAAACTCTCATACCTGGGAGTTCCGGTGCAGCAAAAAGCGGATCCTGTGAAATATCGTGCAGCTATTGAATTTGCGAAGTTCTTGTATGAGCATACGGGCGATTGGGCTGTTGCAACAGGGCATATGCCATCAATGAAATCGGCACTCGAGTCTGATGAATACATGAACGCGCCCCATCGCAGTCAATATCTAGAAACTGCTCTGAAGTATGGGCATATACAACCTCGGGTAGTAACGTGGCCGGCGATTGGCGATCTCATCCAAGCTGACCTTGAAGCTGCATGGCTCAATAATGAGAGCGTTGATTCGGTGCTCATAAAGTTACAATCTGATATGAGCGCTGAATTGAAATAGTGAGATGAGCACGCGCATTGCGTTTCCCGTTGGGAGACTCAGCAGTGCAGATGATGGCCGCATACGTCAGCCCTGTATGCGGCCATCATCGCATAGACTACGTATATGAGACGCAAACACGAACCGAATATGATGGATGTTGCACGCAAAGCAGGTGTTTCTCAGCGAACCGTCTCGAACGTCGTCAATAACTATCAGTATGTTCGCCCTGAAACTCGCCAGCGAGTTCAAGATGCGATTCGTGAGCTGGGTTTTGTGCCGAATGTGGCTGCCCAGAAATTGCGCATGGGCAGCACAGGCATCGTTGCGCTCGCCATTCCTAACGTTTCGTGGCCGTATTTCGCTGAGATGGCTCATTTGATTCATAAGTTTGTGGTGGAAAATAATCGCACGTTGCTGGTGGCAGAGACAGAGGGGAATGCCGAATATGAGCGCAATACGCTTGAAGGCTTTCGTTCGCAAGTGATTGACGGACTGATTTTATCTCCCATTGAACTCGCCGCTGCCGACTTAAAAGAGATGAAACTGGGAATTCCGGTGGTGCTGCTGGGGGAGAGAATTTCAGATGTGGATCATCTGCACCTGTCTATCGACAATGTCGGAGCCGCTCAAGAAGTAATTTTCCACCTTTATGAGCAAGGGGCGCGTACTTTTCTTATTGTGGGGGCTATGCAGACTGTGGCGACGGCATCGGCAGGTGTACTCCGATATGAAGGGTTTACTCAAGCCTTCGAGCTGTGTGGCGTTCGCTCTGAGAATTGGGAGCTGCTACCGGCCTCACCTTGGACGAGTGAGGGCGCCTATGGTGCGATGAACGACTATCTTGTGAGCCATCAGCTCCCTGATGCAATTGTCGCCATGAACGACCTCTTAGCTCTGGGGGCTCTCAGAGCGTGCGTAGACAGGGGGATCAGGATCCCTCAGGACGTACTGCTGACGGGGTGGGATGATATTGAGGCTTCTCGGATGAGCGTTCCGCAGATAACGACTGTAGCGCCAGACAAAAATCGGATCGCTAGGGAAGCGGTGGCGGGGTTGATCGCCCAAATGCAGGGAGAGAAAGTTGCGCAAACGGATGTGGTAGTGGATCACGTCTTCAAAGTTCGAGAGTCGTCGCAATCCTAGAGCTTTGCGGTTCTACTCTCTGAGGAGAGGCTTGGCTCGTGGCGTGTGCTATCTTTCTCGCACGGTGCATTTCTTTCCCGCACAGCGCGCTCGCGGACAGCAGAGACTGGAGTCCGCGGGTAGTAGAGACCGGACTTACTGGTAGGAGCCAGGATACGTGGGGTAGTAGTAGGGATTTTGCTGTGCGCTCGTTTGCTGTGCGTCATTTTGTTGAACGCCCTGTTGCTGAGTACCCTTTTTCCTCATAAACAACAAGTAAAGTAAAACGGCCGACAAAATGCAGATCAGGATGACGAGTGCCACCACTATGATGACCAGCGGAAGAAAAGCGTCGTCGTTGTCTGCGCTAGCTGGCTGCTCCGATGTGGGTGGTGTTTTTCCGGCAGCCGTTGGTGCTTTCCGCTTATCAGAAGATGCGGAATCTGGTTTCTTGTCTGATGGCTTAGGATCGGGCGGATTTGTTGCTTTAGGTGTGGTGGATTGAGGAGCTGGAGCACTGGGCTGCGCAGATTTCGGCTCAGGATCGTTTATTGGCGTCACCTCACTGGAAGCTATCCAGCCCTGAGGGCTTTCCGTTCGCAGCCAGGTGAGATCGGAATCTAGCCCCTTGATAGTAGCGAGAACGTGCAGGGTCTCTCCAGGGTCTTTGAAATCCAGCTTTGGGCAGCTCACACTAGGACAATTGCGGATATTTACCCCATCGTATGCGGTGACGAGCACATAATAATCTGCGGGGCTCTCATTCCCGTCCCAAGGTAGCGCGCCGTCCGCCAAGGCAGGTGGCGGACAAGACAGAGATACCAGAGCTATGATCAAACCGACAAGAGGTAAAGACAGCCACTTCTTCACTATCCGGCTGCTAGCGGTGTTCATCTGGTGTCTCCTTACTTCGACTATGCGAATCATATCAGCATCCCCACTGAAGCGGATGCCATATTGGCGGCAAACGAGAAGAGAAATGGATGGGGGATATCCGCAATCGTCCGCTGGTACAGATACCCCTCTAGCAGAAATACAGCAGGTTCAAAGAGCAGTAACAGCCACAAGCTATCGCGTCCCATACTGCTGAAGCTCAACGTCACCATAATCAGATTGAGCAGCGGGTTGGTGATGAGATTGACCAGAATCACCACGATTATCGAACGGATCTTAGTCATTCCCCAGATAAATGCCACAATGAGTTCGCATACAAGCGTGATGGACAGATTGATTACGAGTGAGCCGACCAATATGTAGAGGAAATAGGCAAGCATGAGGATCCTTACGGAGCTATTTTTGGGTTAAGCGACAAAAATCGTTGCTTAACCCTATTTTTGCTTCTAGGCACAGCAAAGATCCGACTAGGAAAGTTACCAGGATGAGCAAGACGGGCGAAGCTAACTGCGCAGTGGAGAAAAACAGCATCGGGAAAAATCCGACGAGATGAAAGATCTTGTATAAGCCGAAACCTGCGCCAACTGCGGGTTGCAGCCGCCTCACTAAGCGGACGATCACGGTGGCGGCAGGGATGTTGATGGCGAATAAGAAGATCAGCTCTACTGCGATATGTGATGGTGCAAACCCTGCACATAGCACGGCAATCAAAGATGAGATCGCAACAGTGCGTTGGTAGCCGAAACGATCTGCGCATAGCCCGCCGAGAGCTTTGCCAAGCAAGATCGCGATTGCCGCAGCCCAGAGGGCAGCCTCAGGGCTTTGAGTCAAAGGAAGGATGGCGAAAAGGAAAGATTGGGCGATAATCGCGAGGACGAGGATGGGCACCGCCAGGAAAAAATTCTTGTCGATGCGTAGCTGACGGGTGGCGTTCGCCCTCTCGGCGGAGATGTTCCAAGTTGTTTCAGTAGCTCCCACAGCGAGTAAAAACACCATGATGAGCACTGCCCCTGCCAGTAGCGGCCACGAAATATCGTAGTGGGCGAACGCCGCCTGCCGTCCAAGAAATACACCAAAAGACCCCGATGCTACGAAAGGAGCCAACGGGGCGTACAGGTGCGGACGATCCAAGAGTACTTGCCGTCCTAGTGAAACATGGATACAGGCTGCTCCCAGCCCCACGATACCGGCCAGCAGCAGCGGTGTGTGCGCACAGAAATATCCCAAGATGAAGAGCAAGGCGCCCACGGCGGCACAGTAATGGTTGCGGTGGATGACATCGCAGAAAAGTCCGATCAACAGCTGCAGTCCGTAGTCGCAAAAGTTGTAGATCGCTAGTGTTTGTATCATGTGCTGCTGTGAGGATAGGTGTGGCCCCATCACTGCGATGAGGAAAAAGTTCGCCATGCATTCAAAATAGAAATGCCCAAAAGTGTAGGCCGATAGACGCATAGGGAAACGCGGCACCTTTATCAGCTGCATTGATTCACCTTATCATTGCCCGCTATTGAAAGCCACAACTGAGAGTTTTGTTTTCGTGACGCCACTTCATTTTGGGGATAAGTTGAAGAATCCTGGGTTTAGCGGATTGGGGATAAGTAGCGGATTGGGGTTAGCGGACATTAATGGTTGCTTATTATCGGGTTTTTGCCTGCGGTGGTGGGGAAAACTTGTGGTTCGAATTTGTTTTGGGTTTCGTTGGGTGGTGCGCTTTTATCTTGGCATTAGCTCTAGCCGCTGTATTCGGTGTTGAGCCGTGGGATCTCACTAGGCCGCCGCAGGATATGCCAAACGCTCGCCGATCGGCGAGCGTTTCCAGTAGTACACCGCCAGGGACTCGAACCCTGAACCCATTGATTAAGAGTCAATTGCTCTGCCAGTTGAGCTAGCGGTGCGCAACGAGTGTTACTTTAATCTGCTAGAGGAGAATTTCGCAAGTTTCGCGTGGATCCTGGGCTGTGAGTTCGTTCATGCAATAAACTGAAACGGTATCTCACTCAAAGGAGTTTATTGTGTCTGCACCTGTCGTCACCCTCGCCACTAGTTCGCAATTTCCGAATCTCGATGCCGATGAAGTTAATCTGCCAGATGCCTTGCGTGATCGGGGAATGGAGCCGCGTATTGCGATTTGGGATGATCCGTCTGTCAATTGGGATGAAGCTGGAGTCGTCGTAGTGCGTTCGGTGCGCGATTATGCGGCTGATCGTGAGGCTTTTATCCGCTGGGCGCAGTCGGTTCCGCGTATTTTGAATTCTGCTCAGACGATGGCATGGAATACCGACAAGCACTATTTGAAAGCTCTGGATCAGCTCGGCCTCCCCGTCATTCCGACGATATGGCTAGAGCCGGAGCAGCATTTAAGTAAACATCAGATCCATTCACGTTTTCCCTCTCAGGGAGATTTCGTTGTGAAACCTGCGATCTCTTCTGGTGGGCGCGGTACTGGACGCTATACGGCCACAGATGCTTCTAGCAGGGGAGATGCTATTGCGCACGCTATGTACGAGCTGTCCCAAGGGCGAGCAGTGATGGTGCAGCGGTATCTCGATGTGATTGATCGAACTGGCGAGACGTCGCTCATTTATTTTAACGGTATGCCCTCCTATACGGTGGAGAAAGAGCCGATGCTCCACCCGCGCTTCAGCACGGTGGCCAATTCCAACGTCGTCGAAGAGCAGGTGCTCAGATCTGTAAAAGCTAATGCCGAAGCGTGGCGTTGGGGTGAACAAATTCGCATCGCTATCCACAAGCACATTAAAGATACGATCGGGCGAGATGAACTTTTGCTTTTCAACCGCGTGGATATTGTGCGTGGAGATGAGCATTCAGATTCGGAATTCTATGTGATGGAAGTGAGTCTGATCGACGGCTCGCTCTACCTCAGCACGGACGATGAACATCTCGCCGCGTTTGCTGATGCCATCCAAATGCGCGCTTTTTGGTGAGGCGTATGTGAAACCTGGGCAGGTAGTCTGATGGGGCATGACCTGATGGGGCACGTTCTAGTGAGTGTGTCGTCACGCCGTTCTCAACTTCGGTACGTCTCTAACCTGCGGGAGGCGCTTGCTCGGTGGCGCTCAGTTTGCGCGCTGTGGCAGTGGGGTGTTTTTAGTTTTCGTGACGGCGTTCACCTCGTCTCGTTTATGCAAGGAGCGCTTTCGTTGGTATAGTTTTAATTCGTCGCAAGGGCGCTAGCTCGGCTAGGCCGTGCGGGCTATGGTGGATGTAGTTCAGCTGGTAGAGCACCTGGTTGTGGTCCAGGACGTCGCGGGTTCGAGTCCCGTCATCCACCCCACAGATGTTGCATGACTTTCTTGTAGCACAGCTCTTTTCCCATGTTTTTGTGCCTGACCTTTTGTTCCAGGGCTTTTGTTTCAAACCTTTTGTACCTGCCGCATAGCGTCACAGATGTTTCATCCGCGTATGTTTCGTGTGCCTCATGCGTTTTATGGTGCAGCAGCCTTCATCTGCACGTCGCATATTGCATATATGTTGCGGCTATCCCTCGTATACTCCGTTCTGATGCCAGAAGCGGGCCCAATGTTGCGTGCCCCTTGCCATGTGCTCATTGGGCTGAGCCGTGTACCCGCTGGGCTGGTGTGGATTGCACGCGGCGTCACGCAACTTGCTATGTGAATCTCGCGAGCGACATTGCCCGATCATATCGTGGCGGTATCAGTCTCCTTGTTGTCGAGCGCTGCGTGTGCCGCTTGCGCTTTGGTGATGGTGAGATCTGCTGCTATATGAGCTGCTGCCTCACGAGCCTCCTCAGTGCTTGGCCCTTCTCCGGCTGGCCATAAGGCAGCGCGGTAGTAGCGCAGCTCGTCGATAGAATCGTAGATATCCCCAATGGCGCGGTGATTGCCAGTCTTTTCTGGAGAGGCGAAATAGACGCGGGGGAACCAGCGCCGCGCCAGCTCTTTAATCGAGGAAACATCCACAATACGGTAGTGCAGATGGTCGATCAGCTGGGGCATATCGCGCAGCAAAAACATTTTGTCGGTGCCAACGGAATTTCCACCCAGCGGAGCCTTGCCAGATTCAGGCACGAAACGCTTGATGTAATCGAGTACAGCTTTTTGGGCTGCTTCCATCGTCAGCCCGTTATCCCACTCATCAATGAGTCCGGTTGTGGTGTGCATATCGCGCACAAAATCATCCATATTGGCGAGAGCCTCGGGTGTGGGTTTGATAACGACGTCAAGCCCAGTATCAAAGGGATTGAGCTCAGCATCGGTGACGACAACGGCCACTTCGACGAGCCCATCTCGCTCGAGATCTAGCCCCGTCATTTCGCAGTCAATCCACACAATCGGCGTATTTTGTGCATTATTACTCATGCGCCCCCAGCGGGACTCGAACCCACAACCTACGGATTAGAAGGCCGTTGCTCTATCCATTGAGCTATGGAGGCTAGAACGTGTAGCTGTAGCCGCTCCTCTACACGTCTGTGCTTTTCCTAATGTACCCGCCTTGTACGTCATTGCCCAATTGAGGGAGGGAGAAGCTAGAGGAGAAGGGGATTTGTAGGACGATGGTGAGCTTGGGGAGCAGGGGATGCAGGGAAGAGAAAACTCGGGGAGCAGGGGATGTAGGGAAGAGAAAACTCGGAAGAACTAAGAGAGCGTTGGAAGAACTAAGAGAGCGGAGAAGGGAAAGGGGAAGTATGCGCGAGTTGCAGAGGCTCGGAAGAAAAAAGAGTCGTGAGCTCTCAATGCGGCTGGTGGGTGGCCGATGGCGCATAACGCGATAGATTTTTGCCACAATAGAGACATGACGAAAGAATCATCAGTGCGTGTGCTGCGGCCTCGCCGAGCTACTCTGAGAAAGGCACGTGCCCTGGCGGAAGCTGTTGATTCGGCTCAGCTGCCCGTATTGATGCCAGGAATGCGAGAGCTTGCCCGCGCGCGTGAGCGAGCGCACGCACTGTTATCCGTCCATATAATCCCACGCTGTGAAGCATTGGCCATGCCCCTCGTTGTGGTGATAGCAGGTTCATCGGGAGTGGGGAAATCTGCTCTGTCCAATGCGCTTGCCGGCGAAAATGTCTGTGAAGTCTCTGCTCTGCGCCCCACGACCACAGAACCGATGGCGCTGGTCAGTGCTGCGAACGTGCAGACTCTTACTGTGCACCCGCTCGCTTCCATCGCCAGCGTGCAGGGGGTGCCAACGCTAGCTCAGGAGATTGCGTTAGTAGATTCGCCCAGCTTCGACTATTCGAATCCTGAGCTAGAAAAATCTGCACGTGCACTGCTGGATATGGCTCAGGCAGTGGTCTTTGTGACCACTGCTCACCGCTATGGTGACGGCGCAGCCTGGGACGTGTTGATGCAGCTGCGCCAGCGAAATCTGCCCGTGCTGGCTGTCCTCAATCGGGTGCCGCTGGATACGGATGGCAAGGCTGAGAAAGATTTTCGGCGGCTGTGGAGCTTGGCGGGATACGATCCTGATGCCGTTGTGGTGGTGAAAGAGGGGGAGCTTGGCATTGCTGGGGGTCCCGCCGTCACGCTCTGGCAGCACGCTGGTTTTGACAGTGAGACGCTGTGGGGGTGGATCAACGCGCAAGCCGAGCGCTCTCACAGTGACGGCAGAAAATACCGCAGACGCAGGGATGATGCAGACGCTTTGGCCGTGCAGGAGTTGAGCCGTGATGTGGAGGTAATTGCAAACGGATTGGACAGCGCCCGCAATGCGATTGTCGATTTAGCCGATAAAGCACGCGAGGGCGCCGCAGGTCCGTTCGATAAGCTCAGTGTGAACATCTCAATGGCACGCTTTGGGCAGGGAGCTCCAAGTGCTCTATGGGAGGGGCTTGTAGCTCCTGAGGGAGTGCTCAATAAAGTGGCGGATATCGGCAAGAAAGCGGCGAAAGGAAAGCTGCAAGCAGCTCGGGATGCGCAGCTCACACAGCTCTTCGCCACGGTACTGACGTCAGTTTCGATTGCTTTACTGCAGGGGCTGACGACGGCTCAGGGCAACATTGAACGTCTGTGGGAGAACGACGCCGTGGACACCACCCAGTTTGCGCAGCGAGGGCGAGCGGCAGTGGATGTACACGCTGTGTCGCGCACCGCGCTCCAACACTGGAAAGGTGATGTGGCGAGTCTGGCTCGTCGTGCTCATCAGCCGCAATGGGTAGGATTCCCGGGAAAGGCTGGACTCATCGGGGTGGCGGCATCGGGAGTGGGCGGGGCGATGGATCTCGCCCGTCAATGTGGACTGGAGCAAACGGTGTGGGATGCTAGAGCGGCGCTCACTGAGAGAGTGAGTGAAGCTATGGAAAACCTGGTTAAGGCTTATTCTGAGGGGCTGGATGCCGTTGCCGTGCCAGAATCGAGAATTCTTAGAGAGGCCTTACACGATTTTGTCGAGGCTTTTCAAGGAGGCGAATAAATGGTAGATGTGCAGCTTCGACTTACGCAATTACAGCAGGCGGTGACGGCAGGGGGTGAGTTTTTTAGTCCTGGCGTCACGGCTCGTGCCAAAGAGGATCTTCGCTTGGCCCATGAGCGCATGAGTGTGGGTGATGGATTTGTGGTGGCTGCGCTGGTAGGGGGTACTGGCAGTGGAAAATCTAGTCTCTTTAATCGCCTCACTGGTCTGAATTTTGCTGCCGT
Organism: Actinomycetaceae bacterium; assembly: GCA_028724905.1. Lineage (GTDB taxonomy): Bacteria > Actinomycetota > Actinomycetes > Actinomycetales > Actinomycetaceae > Arcanobacterium_A. The sequence continues at coordinate 19,255 of JAQYTG010000014.1, forward strand.
AGGGGAAGTGCGCCCCACTACTCAGGAGATTATGGCGTGCACCTGGGGTGGGGATTCGTCGCGGTTGCTTGGCATATTGGACGTTGCTCCGCACGCGCAGTTTCACTTTGAATCAATTCTCACTGCTGGTGCTGATGAGTATGAAGCGATCGTCTTGCTCGATACCCCTGATTATGATTCGGTACAGCTTGCGCATTCAGGGCAGGTGGCGCGCATCATCCCGCTGGTAGATGTGTTGATTTGGGTGCTCGATCCGCAAAAATATGCAGATGCGACTATCTATCACACGTTGATGATGCTCGGCCGCAAACGGGTGCAAGCGGAGCGAACTGAGCCGGAGCTGGCCGATTCGGGGCTGGCTGAGCCGGAGCTGGTCGATTCGGGGCTGAACAATGGAGTTGTGGCTCCGCTGATCGTCGTACTCAATAAGATCGACACTGTGCCAGAGGCTGAACGCTCGGCGATGGTGGCCGATGTGCGCCATAAACTCGATGCGCTGGGATGTGCACACGTGCCGCTTTACGCCACTAGTGCGCTCACTGGAGAAGGCATAGATCAGCTTGATCGTTCGCTTGCTCGCGCCTCGGAAGATCATTCGGTGTGGCATCGGACGGCCGTAGCACAGCTTGATTCGGTGGCTCGTATCCTGCAAACACAAGTAGGCAAAGAGGAAGCGGATCTCGGCGGGGCGTTTGTGGATGAACTCGTCGATATTGTGGCAGGAGCCTCTGGGGTGAGTGCGGCTGCGGAGACGATCCGCGCATCAGGTGCCGTCGGTGGTGCTCGCCAGGCGACGCTGCGCCCGCAGGCACCGGCTCCTACGCTTACTGTGGCAGTGCGCGATATGTGGGTGGCACACGTGATTACTGGCTTGCCTCAACAGTGGCAGGCTGCGGTCGAGCAGTCGGTTCCTACGGCAGAGCGACTTCGCAAACGCATTGCGCAAGCGCTTGCATCGGTGACGCCACCCAAGCCAGTGACGAAACGCCCGTGGGGATGGGTGCTAGGCGGGGTGCTACTGGCCATGATCGGTCTCGTGTGTGCCGTGCTCGGTGTGCCGGCTGCGGATATATGGTTGCGCGTTAGTGTGGGGATAGCAGGTGTGGTGCTAGGGGCGGCGCTTATCGTTCTGGGGGTATGGAGAGCTCGCACGAAAGCTCGAAAGAGAGCTAATAGTACGGCGGAATCGTATGATCGCGCTGTGCGTGAAGCGTTGGCACAGGAGTTGCGCAGCTCCCTGGTGCCTGGGCCAGAGGCGATTCTTAAACGCCATCGAGCCGCGCGTACCTTGCTCTGGGCATGACAATGCTCTGGCATGAATAGGTCAGACCTGCTGAATTGGTTCGCTGATAATATCTGTTGGTCATACCTGTTGATAATACTCAGCAGACCGATATTGCCAACGCTTATTGCCAACGCTGCGTGGTGGATCTGATAGCACGCCCAGACTGGAAGCCAAAAGATTGGCGGGAGCTCACAGAAGATTGACGAGCGTTCTGGGAAGTTTGGGGGTGTCGGCATTGACGTGATGTGTGCACAGCTTGCTGACGAAGCGTGGTTATCCACAGATATATATACGTGACGCAGCCTCAGCTGACGATAGGCGATAGTGAAGATGTCATCGTCAGTGAATGTGAATGCGAGGTACGTGATGGCAAATGATACTGTGATCAGCGTGCGGGGTTGGGCTGGGTGCGACCCCACTATCTATAAAAACGAAAACCCAGATTCGGGCGAAGATCTACAGCTATCTTCTGCAATTTTTACGCTCGGAGTGACGCCGCGTATGTACAACAAGCGATCTCATGCGTATGAAAATGGGGCGACGACGTGGTATTCCGTGCGCTGCTATGGATCGTTAGCTGTGAATGTAGGAAAGAGCGTCCGCAGAGGAGCTCCGCTGCTGGTGCGCGGGAGACTCATCACTCGTTCTTTTACGGATAAACAAGGCACGGATCGTTCTGTGCAACAAATCGTGGCTGATTCGGTGGCAATTGATCTGAATTTTATGGTGGCTGCGTATGCTAAGAGCTCCGACGAGCTGAGGAATGTAGCTGCAGTCTCTGCTCCGGTGGCCGCTCATTCGAGCACAGTGAGCAGACTTGAGAGCAATACGATGATTGAGGGCAGTGAGATTCTCACTCATGGTGGTGAAGAGATGAACGTAGAAGATATTGATCAAGAGTTGAAAAATCTACAGCGGCAGGAGGAGGCTATCGGGGCGTAAAAGATAAACGATGCAAATACCGTGCCATCTCAACTGTGATATCTCACAGTTGAGATGTGCTATAGCCAGCCGCTGTATGGCTGCGCGCTAATTGTATAGCCGCACGGTACTTAAAAATAGTGACAAGATCCGAATATATATATATGACATACATACCGTATGAGGTCATACATCATCATATCGGCGGTGTGCAGGGGTTGGCGTGGGGTGTGCCCAAACGCCAACCCCACCGTTCGTACTGCCTGGGGTTTATGCACCTCTACCATTTATGCAACCTGGGGTTTTATATTTCTTTACCGTTTGCGCAGCTTGGGTGTATGCCCCTCTACCGTTTGTACGACCTGGATCTAGTACTGTGAAAACAGTTCGTGCATAAAAACAACCGGTTAGCTTCACAGCTGGCTCGCGTGACGTAGGTTGAGGTTCGCCGTTCACCGTCGTCACGAATCTGTGCGGATCTGAGCCTCGATCTATATAGACTCATACGCTGCTTTGCGATGCTTGCCTGATTTTTGCCTGTGTGTGATAACCGATAGGCTTACCGTAGATGGTGGCATACGGCAACGCGTGCCACGTGTGACGGCAAAGACGGTGAAAGGGCTCTTGTGGCTGAATATATTTATTCGATGGTACGCGCTCGCAAAAAGGTGGGAGACAAGGTCATTCTTGACGACGTTACGATGGCGTTTTTCCCAGGGGCGAAGATCGGTATGGTTGGCCCGAACGGGGCGGGTAAATCCACTATTTTGAAAATCATGGCAGGGCTCGATGAGCCGAGCAATGGCGAGGCGCGGCTTACCCCTGGCTATTCGGTGGGGATTTTGATGCAAGAGCCGCCGTTGGAAGAAGACAAGACGGTGCTGGAAAACGTGAAATTAGCAGCAGCTGATATGTTTGCCAAGATTGATCGTTTCAACCAAATCGGCTTGGAGATGGGTGAGCCGGATGCGGATTTTGACGCACTCATGGAGGAGATGGGGCAGCTTCAAACGGAAATCGACGCTGCTAATGCCTGGGATCTAGACTCTCAGTTGCAGCAGGCTATGGATGCTCTGCGGTGTCCGCCAGCAGATACGCCAGTCTCGGTGCTCTCAGGAGGAGAACGCCGCCGAGTGGCGCTGTGTAGGCTGCTCATTGAAGCACCGGACTTGCTTCTGCTCGACGAGCCTACCAACCATCTCGATGCCGAATCAGTGGACTGGCTGGAACAGCACCTTTCCCGTTACGAGGGGGCAGTGATTGCCGTCACCCACGACCGCTATTTCTTGGATCACGTCGCTCAGTGGATTGCGGAGGTGGATCGCGGGCATCTCTATCCTTATGAGGGTAACTACTCCACGTATTTGCAGAAGAAAGAGGAACGTCTGCAAGTACAGGGAAAGAAAGATGCCAAACTTCAAAAGCGTTTGAAAGAAGAGCTCGAATGGGTGCGTAGCTCGGCGAAAGGCCGGCAGGCAAAGAGTAAAGCTCGCTTGGCGCACTATGAGGAAATGGCTGCCGAAGCAGAGCGCTATCGCAAACTTGATTTTGATGAGATTCAGATTCCGCCAGGGCCGCGGCTGGGCAACATCGTGCTGGAGGCGAAGAACATTGAGAAAGGTTTCGACGGGCGCACGCTCATCAAAGACCTCTCGTTCACGTTGCCTCGCAACGGTATCGTGGGCATCATCGGCCCGAATGGTGTAGGCAAGACCACCCTATTCAAAACCATTGTGGGTCTAGAACCGCTCGATGCGGGTCAGCTGAGAGTGGGCGAGACGGTGCAACTCTCATACGTCGACCAGAACCGCGCCGGTATTGCCCCCGACAAAAATGTGTGGGAAGTGGTCAGCGATGGGCTCGACTACATCCAGGTAGGGAAGGTGGAGATGCCTTCGCGTGCATACGTGAGTGCTTTCGGCTTTAAGGGAGCTGATCAGCAGAAACTCGCGGGCGTGCTCTCAGGTGGAGAACGCAACCGTCTGAATCTCGCGCTCACGCTCAAGCAGGGTGGCAACCTGATCTTGCTCGACGAGCCAACGAACGATCTGGATGTAGAAACTCTGGGTTCCCTGGAAAATGCACTGCTGCAATTTCCTGGATGTGCGGTGGTGATCACCCATGACCGCTGGTTCTTGGATCGCGTGGCCACTCATATCCTTGCGTGGGAGGGCACCGAAGAAGAGCCTTACAACTGGTACTGGTTTGAGGGGAACTTTGAGAGCTACGAGAAGAATAAGATTGAGCGTCTAGGCCCTGATGCTAACCGTCAGAGCGCGGCCACCTATCGGAAGCTCAAGCGCGACTGACCAGAGCTAACGCCTGTAGAGCTTGTGCGGGGAATCGGTGAAGCGGTGTCAGTGAAGTGACGTTAGTGAGCTGATGCCAGTGAAACTGGTGCAAGTGAAACTGGCATCAGTAGGTCTGGTTGCGCATTGTTTGGTAGCGCATGGATCTGGCATCGGCAGATATGCCGCCAGCGGGGCAGAAATGAAAGTGCAAACGATGAACGAAATACTCTACAATGTGTTGTCTACAGGAGTGATTGTAGCTGCTGCCATCTTCACTCTTGCCCTGCTGATTGCGATAATCTGGATGATCGTCAAGTGGCGCTCGCCGGAAGTGCAAGATCTGGATGCCCCAGTGAGGCAGTATCTGCTTGACGATGAGCAGCTTGTTAGTTATCGCGGTCATGCCCACGATGAGGGCGAGGGCGAATGATTATTGAGGACATCGGTTAGAGTGATGTCCTAGGCGTTTAATGTACGCTGCGAGTGCGTACCATGCCCTCTTGAGCCATAGAAGCGATGTGCACGCCGTCTTGAAAATAGCGGGCGACTGAGAGGCCTCGGCCACCTTGGGCGGAGGGTGACGTGAGTTCTGCGAGCACCCAACGGCTCATATCGACGTCACGATGCCACCAGATAGCATGGTCGAGTGTGGCTAAAGAGATGTCTTTGCTGAGCCAATACATACCGTGTGCGCGCATCACTGGTTCAAGCATGAATTGGTCGGTGGCGTAGGCGAGCATCGCACGGTGTAAAAGTTGCGAAGAATGCTCAGGCATGGGAGAGCGCAGCCGAAACCAGATGAGCGTGCTCGGGCTTGGATCTTTTTGTGGGCGAATCCAAATAGGACCATCCACGTGCCGTATATCGACTGCGTTCGTACTGTTCATTCTGCGTGCATCGGGGATATCGAGAGCGGCAAAGAAATCGACCGAGCTGGGAAGCGTCTGCGGATCGGGGGCTTGTGGCATCTGCGATTCATGCTCGACGCCAGGTTGTACTTCCTGAAAGGACGCCCGAGCCGAAAAAATTTGCAGATCTTTTTGGTATGCAATTACTCGTCGAGTAGAAAACGAGCGCGAATCGAGGAGATCTTGCACCTCAAAGCGAGTGGGAATCTGCATATCGCCAGAGCGCAAAAAGGCAGCAGTGATTGAATGAATGCATCGATGTGCTAGTTTCCCTTGCAGCGTGGCTCCTGCCGCCAACACTGCCTGAGCAAATACCTGGCCTCCATATACGCGGTTGGTAAATTGGCGTAAATTCGAGCCCTCAAAGGTGTGGTCGCTCAGTATTTTCATCCGCAATGTGCCCAGCACGGTGGCCAGCGGTTCTTCTTCCGTCACAGGAACTGGCAAGAAACTATCCATCCGAATCCTCCGATTTAATTTCTCGATATTCGCTGGTTGAGTACCATTGAATATAAATTCCGTTAAAGGAGAGAGAGTATGTCTAATCTGGAGCCTAGCGCGCATAGCCCTCAATTGCCTAGCCGAGCTCAGCTGATACATCTCGCAGATGCCTATGGTATCGCTCACGAATACTGGGAAGTGAATGGAACTCACCATGAGGCGGATGATTCCACTTTGATGCGGGTGTTGGCAGCAATGGGCGTTGATGCCAGCACTGAGGATGCAGTTCATGCAGCTTTGCGCGACGTCGATGAGCGCGAATGGCGCAGAGTACTCCCAGAATGTGCTGTCTATATGAGTGACGCCGGTGGGGTGATTCACGCACACGTGCCCCACGGGTGGAATGTCACAGTTTCTATAGAGCTGGAGCCTGGCGAGTACGGTGAAGCTGCGCAGATTGAGCTAGAACAGATTGAAGATTTTACCGAGCCGAGAGAGATTGACGGCGCACTCGTAGGGCAAGCAGCTTTCAACGTGCCAGTGGGATTGCCCTTGGGATACCACCGTGCACTCGCGCAGGTGTGGCATGACGCTGAGAATTTTTGTGCTGCTAGCGAGAAATATACTGCAAGCTCATCTCTCATCAGCGTACCTCGACGAGTGGAGGGTGATGTAGCTTCTCAAGCGGACGGCGCAGATCAGGGCGGGCATAGCCGCTCATGGGGAATGATGATCCAGCTCTATTCGGTGCGCTCGCGTTCTTCGTGGGGAATTGGTGATCTGCAGGATTTAGCCGATCTTAGCCGGATATTCGGCGCCGATGGAGCAGATTTCGTACTGATTAATCCGCTGCACGCTGGTGAACCTGTGGGGCATATGCAGCCGTCGCCCTATCTACCGGTGAGCCGGCGCTTTTTCAACCCGATCTATATCCGCCCAGAGGCCATTCCTGAATGGGAGCGTCTCGATCATGAGGTGCAAGAGCGGGTGACGGCGCTCGCAGCTGGCGTCAAGGCGCAGTCGGTGCGCAATGAACTCATTGATCGAGATGCCGTGTGGAACGCCAAGCGCGCCGCTCTAAAGATGATTTTTACTGCCGGAAGAAAGCGGCGTCGGCAGCGAGAATTTTTGGACTTTTGCCACGAGCAAGGTAAAGGGCTTGAGGATTTTGCCCTGTGGTGCGCTCTGCTGGAATGCAATCTTGCCGATAAAGGTGAATCCGCACACGGCGCGGAGGCTACTGAGTCTCATGAGTGTGAGGAAGTGAGTTTCCACGTGCCGTCACAAGACGGCGAGCTGAGCCCTGAACTCTCAGCCTGGCACGTGCCGCCTCTTGATTCTTCGCAGGTTGAGCAGGCTCGCATTGATCTAGCTGATCGCGTTGAATTTTGGATGTGGCTGCAGTGGATCATGGATGAGCAGCTCCAGCAGGCGCAAAAGGCTGCCCGTGAGGCGGGAATGGCATACGGAATCTGCCACGATCTCGCTGTGGGGGTACACCCGCATGGAGCAGATGTGTGGAGCCTTGCGGGGGCTTTCGCTACCGGCATGGAAGTGGGGGCGCCGCCAGATTTCTATAATCAGCAAGGGCAGAATTGGAGCCAGCCACCGTGGAATCCGGCAGCGCTCGCCCACATGGGGTATACACCAGTGCGAGATATGCTGCGCACGATTCTCAAGCACGCTGGGGCGCTCCGGCTCGATCACGTGATGGGGCTTTTCCGGCTGTATTGGATTCCGCAGGGGAACGCTGCCAGCGAGGGAACGTATGTGTACTTTAACTACGAAGCTATGCTGGGGATAGTGCTGCTGGAAGCACATCGAGCCGGAGCTGTGGTCGTGGGCGAGGACCTGGGCACAGTGGAGCCTTGGATTCGCCAAGTGTTGCACGATCGCGGCATCCTCGGCACCAGCGTATTTTGGTTTGAAAAACAAGAAGATGGATGGCCGCGAGAGCCAGGCCAGTACCGCCATGATGTACTAGCTACAGTGGATACTCACGATCTGCCTCCTGCTGCCGGCTATTGGAAAGAGACGCACGTCGATCTGCGTGCCCGCTTAGGGTTGCTCACTGAGGGCGAAGAACACGCTCGCAGTGCCGCGCGCTATGAACGAGAACAGGTCTTAGCTAGACTACGCGAACACCAGCTCATCGGAGAGAATCCGAGTGATCAGGAGATAATTGAGGCGCTGCACGCATACGTATGTCGCACGCCGAGCCAGCTGGTAGGGGTCAATCTCACCGATGCGGTGGGGGAGGAGCGCACCCAAAATCAACCAGGTACGAGCGACGAATATCCCAACTGGCGTATCCCTCTCGCAGATGGCAGTGGGCGGCTGGTGATGGTAGAAGAGCTGGCCAGCAACGAGAGATATCGCTCGCTGATCCGAGTCATCACTGACAATATCTGAGGGAATATGGATCATTGCCGGATGCGGAGATTCGGGTGCCTGATGCGTGCATTGCGCACGTATAGGCAATGGATAGCCGCAGGCGTGGTAGTTAGGCACACCGCATGATCTAGGCCGTTGAGAAAGCCGCTCAAAGGCCGCGCGCTCAAAGGGCGGCGCTTGAATGAGCTGAAGGCGCTGAAAGGCGGCAGTGCGACGTTAAAGCGGTGATGGTAAGGCGGCGGTTTCCAGCATTTGGGCTGGAGACCGCCGCCTTACCATCGGCAATTTTATTCACAAGTAATAGCTACCTTAGCGGGTGGTGCTCCAACGGTTGCGGCTGGTTGCATAGCCGGCATAGCGTGAACAGCTGCACCCGTTGAGAGAGTCGCCGCCCTGCTGCGCTGTCGGCGCCCTGCCGCTGCTCGGCTTTCGCTTAGTTATCGTGGCCATCGGCACGTACTAGGCACTCTCTCAGTCGGGTGCGTACTCGGGCACTACTCGGCATCGCGAGCCTGAGCGCGCTGAGCCCGCTGAGCCGTATCGAGCACCTCAGAAGCTAGACGCACCAAAGCTGGCGCAGCCTGCTCAGCATTCGCATCCATCCAGGCCTGCCCAATTTCTACCAGATCGACGCCAATAGCCTGCTCCAAGCCGGTGAGCTTGAGCGGGAAAGCGTGCTTAATCATGTTTTCGGCGATCTCCTTTGAGCGGTTTTGCCACTGGTTAGTGAGCTCGTCAAAATACCGCTGTGCGTATGGGGCGAGTATTTCTGGAGTGTTGGAGGTAAAGCCGAGAGCGCTCTGGCGTTGCACGGAGTTGATCGTCTCGCCATTGGTGATGCGATCCCAGGCGGCAGCAGCTTCCTCAGCTGTGGGGATGCCGGCTCGGGCGCGAGCCGCCTGCTCTTTGCCAGTTGCTGTGTTGTCTCTCTGATCGCGCTCTGCCTCGATATATTCCGCGTCCACTGCGCCCAACTGCGCCAGACGCTGAATCACTGCCCAGCGCATACCAGGATCCATGGCCAACCCATCGGGAGCCGCGGAGCCCGCCGAGCTGTGATCGAGCCAGCTGGTGATCCAGGCGATCTGCTCGTCCGTATGAGCTATGATGACGAAACTCTGCGCTAGTTGCAGCTGGCGGTCTGAGCCAGGTTCGGCGCTGCGCACCAGTTTTTCCAGCTCAGTTGCTACGTGCGCGCGAAGATCTACACGGCGATTCGGATGTGAATAGATATTCGCTGCCGTCAAGAGTTCGCTCAGCAGATAGCGCAGCACCGTCCCATGTGTCTCAGTCTTCAGCGCCCGCAGAGCGAGTGGTACGAAATCGTGAGCTGAAATTTCGGCGTCACGCAGCATATCCCAGGCTGAATCGAGCACCAGGGTGCGGGTGAGACGGTCTGAGAAATCATTGATATGCTCGGCGGCGAATGCGAGAGAATCAGGGTCGAGGCGCACTTTAGCGTAGGCGAGATCGCCATCATTGACGACGATCACAGATGGCCGTGGAGATAGCCCAATGAGATCGGGGACGGCGGTGCGCTCGGCGTCAATATCGAGTTCAGTGCTAAAGACTCGCTCTAGAGTTCCCTCGGAGCTGAGATTGTATCCACCCACTCTGATGCGGTGTGGACGCAGTGAAGCGCGGCCATCTGATGTCTGAACAATATCAAAGGAGGTGATGGCACCGTCGTCACCCACCTCAATCTCAGGGGTGAGAGTGGTGATGCCTGCCTCCTCTAGCCACACTTTGCTCCAGGCTTTCAAATCGCGTCCCGAGGCTGCTTCAAGCTCCACGAGTAGATCGTGCAAAGTGGCGTTGCCCCAGGCTTTCTTTGCTAGGTATCGCTGTACGCCGGTGATGAAAGCATCCCATCCTACATAAGCCACTAGCTGCTGGAAAACGGATGCCCCTTTGCCATAGGTGATACCGTCAAAGTTCACCATCGTGTCTTCAAGATTGCGAATCTGCGCAGAAATAGGATGCGTCGAGGGAAGTTGATCCTGATCTTGCGCCCACACTTTCTCCGCCACGTTGAACGTGATCCACGCCTGCTTATACTTGGTGGCTTCGTTGGCGCATACGTGGCTCATAAATTCCGCAAACGATTCATTGAGCCACAGGTCGTTCCACCACTTCATCGTGACCAGATCGCCAAACCACATATGAGCTAGCTCGTGCAAAATGGTGATGGCGCGGCGCTCAACGAGAGCCTGCGTGGGCTTGGAGACGAAGACGTAATTGTCTAGAATCGTCACGCAGCCAGGATGCTCCATTGCGCCCATGTTGTATTCAGGGACGAAGATCTGATCGTATTTGCGGAACGGATAGGGCTGCTGAAAAGCCTCTTCATAGAATTCCATGCCCTGCTTAGTAATGTCCATCACTTCGTCGGCATCGAGATGCTCCACAAGTGAGCGGCGGCAGTAAGCTCCCATAGGGATCACGCGGCCATCCACAGAGGTGTAACTGGATGTCGAGCCCTCGTATGGACCAGCTACCAGGCACGTGAGATAGCTTGAGATGCGCTCGGTAGGGCTGAACTCCCATCGGGCGACGCCATCTCGTACCGGCTGTGGCTCTGGCGTAGGGGAGACGGAAAAGACGCGCCAGCGATCAGGAGCCGTGATCGTAAACGTAAAAGTCGCTTTCAAATCTGGCTGCTCGAAAACGGCATACATACGCCGCGAATCGGGCACCTCAAATTGTGAATAGAGGTAGACTTCGCCATCAGCTGGATCTACTGCTCGATGCAGACCTTCACCGCTGTGAGAATAAACGCAGGTGGCGGCTACCTTGAGGGCGTTGTGCTCGCGCAGATTTGGCAGCTCAATGCGCGAATCGTGGAAAGCGCTCACGTCGAGCTGCTCGCCATTGAGCTCGATACTCTGCACCGACTGTGCAATAAGATCAATAAAAGTGCTGGCACCAGGCGTGTTGGCGCTGAAATGTACAGTGGAAATTGAGGTGAATGTCTGCTCGCCGGTAGTCAGATCAAGCTCCACGTGATAGCTCTCAGTGCTGATGAGTCCAGCGCGTTCTTCGGCTTCGATTTTTGTGAGGTTTTGGCCAGGCACGCTCATCCTTTCTCGATGTATTTCGTCATTTGTTCTAGCATACGCTGATGTGTGCGCCAGCCACACATTTTCAGATCCTCAGCTGAGGGGGGCGGCAGTCTTGAGAGAGGGCAGCAGTCCTCAGCTAAGTGGGCATCGGTTCTCTACTAAGTGGACGTTCATTCTGCGCTGAGTGAGACGTTCCTTCTGCTCTGCTAAAACATCAGCTTTCCGCTGGGGGGGGGCATTCTTGAGGATCTGGAGCCTGCACTTGGGGAATACTACGCTCTCGTTGCTCGCTAAACCCTCGCATTCCTAGTGCCGTCGCTGTGCGCCGGTGCTTGCGCTGCGTCGCCAGCACTCAAGTGTTTCCTCGATGCTCTCCTTGTTCCGTCGTCACCGCCTAGCTGCCGTCGCAGATATGCACCTGTCGTCACCAGATATGCACCCGTTCGTCTGGCGGTAAATAGAGGGCATCGCCAGGGTGGAGCGAGAACTGTTCGGCAAATTCGTCAATGTTTTTGACGATGCCATTGCAGCGAAACTCATCAGGTGAGTGGGGATCGGTGGCCAGCAACTGAATAACGCGCTCATTTCGAGCTTTTTCCCTCCAGGTTCTGGCGTACGAAAGCAGCACTCGCTGGATTCCAGTAAAGCCTTGCAGTACTGGAGCTTCGTAGGAGCTCCCATATCCGGCTCGTCGCATAGCGATGTCGTAGGCTTTAAGTGCAATGGCAAGCCCGCCCAGATCGCCGATATTTTCCCCGAGCGTGAGTTTGCCCTGTACGTGATGCGGCGAATCAGGCCCGAGCTGACTGGGCGTATAGGCCTCGTACTGATCTACCAAGGCGGCAGTGCGATCTTCAAATTCGGCACGATCGGCGTCGGTCCACCAGTTATGCAAGCGGCCGGTGCCGTCGTATTTGCTGCCTTGATCGTCGAAACCATGCCCGATCTCATGGCCAATGACGGCTCCAATTCCGCCATAATTCCAAGCCGGATCGGCATCTGGATCGAAGAACGGTGGCTGTAAAATCGCCGCGGGAAAGACGATCTCGTTCATCACCGGATTGTAGTAGGCATTCACCGTCTGCGGCGTCATAAACCATTCGCCGCGATCTACTGGGGTGCCGAGCTTTGCAATCTCGCGGGCATTCTCAAAGGCGTGAGCTGCGCGGATGTTGCCCACTAGATCGTGGGGATCTAGCTTGAGTGCAGAATAGTCGCGCCACTTATCTGGGTAGCCGATTTTGGGTGTGAAAGTGGCGAGTTTCTCCAGGGCTTTGTGCTTCGTCTCAGGACTCATCCACTCTAGCGTGGAAATGGATTCCCTGTAGGCTTCCAGGAGATCGGCCACAAGTTGCTGCATCTGTTCTTTGTATTCGGGCGGAAAATACTTGGCAACGTACACTTTCCCCACGGCTTCGCCCAGCACTGCTCCCACGAGATTCACGGCGCGCTTCCAACGCTCGCGCAACTGTTCTTGACCCGAGAGCACCGTGCCGTAAAAATCGAAGTGTGTGTGCACGATCGCAGAGTTTAAGAAAGGAGCACGGGCGCGAATCACGTTCCAACGCAAGTATTCTTTGAGATCGGAGAGGCTGCTCTGCCTCCAGACCTCTCCCACACCAGCGAGGGCGCGCGGCGTCACGACGAGCAGCTGTGGGGCGTTGTGTGTAGATACTCCCAAGGCTGCAAGAGCACCCACCCAATCGAACCCGAGGGCGCTAGCCACAAACTCATCCCAACGCATCACGTTATTGGTCTTTTCGGCATCTCGCTCCTCTATCACCGTGAAATGGTGAGAAGCCAACGCCGTCTCCACGCGCACAATGGCCGCAGCAGCAGCTTCAGCCTGATCGCTGCCCGTCGAACGTGCCAGAGCATAGAGTTTGGGGATAAAACGGCGGTAGGAAGCGAGAGTCTCGGCGTGTTCAGGGGCGCGGTAGTAGGCCTCATCTGGCAAACCCAGACCGCTCTGTCCGATCCACGTAATGTAGCGCTGCGGATCGTTGCGATCGGCATCAATCTCCACAAAAAATGGAGCGTCCACACCGCTGGCACTAAGTTCTCCGGCTACCGCCGCGAGCTCCTCTTTCGTGTGGGCGGCGTCGATCAGAGCAAAATCCGGCTCCAGCGGGGTGTTCCCGAGGTTTTCTGCCCGCTGTTCGTCCATGAAAGAGTTGAATAGTGCGCCGATCTTGTCTGCCTCAGTGGCAGTTTCGTTGTTGGCGGATTTGTAGCTGGCGGCGTCCTGTTCGGTTGCTTCATGGCCAGCAGTTTCGTGCTCAGTGACGGCGGAGCGCTCGGTCGCAGCGGGCTCGGTGACGACAGCAGGATCGGTGACGGCAGCACTATCGGTGACGGCAGCAGCGGTAGAGCCTTCGTGATCATCCGATTGGGGATGATCCGAGGTGCCGCGGCGGTTTGCATTGGCAGCTAATTCCTCGATGATGGCGCGCACTCGCCGCTCTGATTCGTTGCGAAGTTCAGTAAAGGCTCCGGTGGAGGATTGATCTGATGGAATGTCGGTGCTGTTGATCCAAGCGCCATTGACGAAACGATAAAAATCATCTTGCGGGCGCACATCCATATTCAGCGCACCGATCACCTCACGAGTGGTGTTATCAACTGTGGTCATACAAACAACTCTAGCCGTTTATCCATCGCCATACGCAGGGTGTACAGATTATGCTATGAATATGCGTATACACATTGCGGCAGACCATGCTGGATTTGATTTAAAAAAGCACCTGAAAGCCCACCTTGCTGAAGCTGGTTATGAATTGATAGACCACGGATATGAGCAGTACGATTCCACAGATGCCTACCCTCCGGTTTGTATTGAATGTGCACAGGCCACGGTGGCGGATCCAGGGTCATTCGGTATCGTGATCGGAGGAAGCGGGAACGGCGAGCAGATGTCAGCTAATCTCGTGGCTGGTTGCCGTGCGGCCTTGGTGTGGAATGATGATACTGCGATGCTGGCTCGTGCTCACAACAATGCGAATGTGATATCTCTCGGTGCGCGCCAACACACGCTTGAGGAAGCTACGAGGTTTGTCGAAATCTTCCTCAGTACCGATTTTGATCCAGAATCTCGCCATCAGAGCCGTATTCAGATGATGTTGGACTACGAGCAGCAGCACTCTTGCAGCTGCTGAGCGCGAGATTTTGGCTGAGTTGCTCAGCATCCTGTGAGATCTTGGCTGAGTTGTTCACCGTCACGGGTGCGATGTACACGTGATATCACGCTTGTTCGTGCTGGGTGTGAGTCTTGGCTGGGCAGATAGTTGGCTAAGCTGGCCAGATAGTTAAGCCTGGCTGGATAGATAGTTAAGCTGGTTGGCCAGATGGGTGAGCCAGGTTGGACTATAAGGTCAGGTAGTTCAGATATAGCAGCTCAGGTGGCTCCGATCTAGCTAGATATAGCTAGATATAGATGGCAGGGTCGATGTGCGGCTGGTGCTTCGTGGCGAGGTGATTGCGAGCCGGAATCCCCACGGCGACGTTATCTGTGGGGACGTCGCGCACCACCACCGCATTCGCTCCAATTTGTGCGCCGTCACCAATAGTGATGTTGCCCAGCACTTTTGCCCCTGAACCAATTACGACGTGCGAACCTACGGTGGGGTGGCGCTTCACGCCTTTCGTGAGGGATGTACCTCCGAGGGTGGTGCCGTGATAGATCGTCACGTCTTCTCCTACTTCGGCAGTTTCGCCGATCACCACACCCATGCCGTGATCAATAAACAGGCGGCGCCCTAACTTTGCTGCGGGATGAATCTCGACGCCGGTGATCGCCCGCGTGACTTGCGATAGTAGCCGCGCTGGCAGCTTGAGATGCTCATTTTTGTTCCACAAGCGGTGGGCGAGGCGATATGCCCACACTGCGTGTACCCCTGGATAGACGAGAGCAACTTCAAGTCGGTTGCGGGCGGCGGGGTCGTTGCTGAGCGCCGCTTCTAGATCTTCTTTCATCTCTTGAATGAGATTCGCAATTGCTGCCACGGTCTTATCCTATAATTTCACGGGTCTCTGATAAAATCGGTCAGACCAATTTTATCAATGTGTACGGCGCGCATGTTTTATCAATGTGTGTGGCGCGCGTGCGTTATGAATGGCGCCGCTGCGCCGATAGAGTTCTCGCCAGTAAAAGCCCTCTGGTGAATAGTTTGGGCTGCGCAGATTTCCTGGGTGAGTGATGCTGTGCCGTCACGCCATCGTGGAACGCTACCATGCGGCGCTACTCTGGTGTACTGGCGCTGCTCTGCTGCCCAAGGGCTGTTTTTCCTACGTCAATGCCCAGCCAGATATCAATATCGTTGCTTTTCATTGCTAGCCTTCCCTGAGTGGCACATCGGTGACGTCAGCTGAGCTATGCATATCGTCTTACACCCACGTTACGACAGACATCAATGACTGTGTCATGCCCCTGATCAGCAATCACGGTATGCATCCATCTCTGGTGACAACACCCCAGATAATGAGCTACAGGGGCAAACAATCACGCCAAAGCCTTCAATCAACAAACCCATCATCCCCAAAAAAAACAAGACACAACAGTGTACTGAACCCCAATTCTTAGACAGTGTGATTCTATCCGATGGTGGTTAGTGCGTGTTGCCGGTATTCGTTTGGGGTCATCCCTCCGAGCCGTTCTTGCATACGCTCAGTGTTGTACCACTGTATGTACTCGTCAATCGCTGCGCGCAGCTCGCTGATGG
>JAQYTG010000015.1 GCA_028724905.1 Actinomycetaceae bacterium
ACAATAACGCCAACCAGGCGCTTGCCGTATCCGACTGCCTGGCGTATCAGACTGCTTGGCGTACTTGGCTGCCTAGCCATTATGTGGTGTGGGCACGGACGCGGCCTGGCGATGGAGTGGCGTAGGTAATGACGTGGCGTGAAAAAGCGTGCAATAAGGATGCAGGTGGGGCAGAATAAACTGTGTTGCGAGACACTAAGAGTGTGCGAGGCACGAAAAGCGTGAGAGACACTGAGAGCGTGAGCATAAAGCGGACAATGGCCGTGAACGGCGAGTGTGAGCGTGGTGTGGGGCAACGAACGCGGGCACGGGTAGTGAAACAGCTGGCGAGTGCAAATGCGAACAGTGGGCGCAGGCATGAAAGGTGCGAGCACAAATGCGGCTAGCGAGCCTGAGCATGGCGACGCGCACGGGCACGCGCATGAGGGCGGAGCATGAATGCGTGCATCGGATATGATGCGCAGACTGCGGGATGCGGGCACGTAGCACGCAGGCAAATAAGTAGTATGGAGAAGACATGGCTGGAAAGCATGCTATTGGTGGTGACGACGTAGCCCAGAGCCGCGTTGCAGCTCGCGTTGTAGCCTTGGAAGATCCTGCGGCGTCAGAAAGTGCCGTTTCTTCAAAAGAGGAAGCAGATGCTGTGCGTCCAGAAAGTGCTGCAATCTCGAAAAACGCTACAACTCGGGAAAGCATTGCAGTCCCGAAAACTGCTGCACATTTGCAGGATGCCACAGCGCAGGACGCCGCGGCTTCAAAGAATTCCAAATCCAGAAAAGGCTCCAGAAAAAGCTCCAGCTCTAGAAGAAAAGGCCATAGTTCCAGAGAAAAGTCAGCTCCAGAAACAAAGATCTCAGATTCTGTAACTAGTGCAGAAACTAGCGAAGCTAGCGGCAAACTCAGCAATCAAACTGGCAATGGAACTAGCGGTGAGACGGCAGATGGTAGCATGGCGGCGCCTACCGTTGCTTTGACCGGCTCTTCGGCATTGTCCGATTCTCCTACGTCTCCTGAGTCCTCCGTCCTTGCGGCCTCTGCCGGCTCCGCCACTTCCGCTGACTCTGCCACACCCTCATTGGTGTCGCCGTCTCCCCACTCTTCCGCAGCGGCTGCACCCGCCTCTGCCGAGTCACTCGCCTTTGCGGCCTCTGACTCGCCCATATCTAAGCCGCCCGCATCCCCGCCCTCAGCTTCCGCGCCCGCCTCTGCCGACTCACCCGCATCCAAGCCGTCCTCCTCTACTTCGGCTTCCTCCAGACGTTCCTCCGCACATTCCAAACGTCCGCGCTTTTCACTGCGCAATTTTCCTTTGGTGCGAGCATTTTTGCGCGTGGCGGAAGTAATCGTGGTGGTGGCAGCAGTGGGCATTATTGTCTCCACATTTTTCATATCGGTGTTGCAAATTCGCGGCACGAGTATGGCTCCTACGCTGCGCGAGGGTGATCTCGTCGTCACGAATCATTCCAACAGATTTGCCACTGGCGATATGGTGGCTTTCTATTACAACAACCGTGTGCTCCTCAAACGGGTCATAGGGTTCCCTGGCGACTGGGTGGATATCAAGCCAGATGGCACAGTGTACGTCAATGACGTGCAGCTGCATGAGGATTATGTGCAAGGGTTGAGCTTTGGCGAGACGGATATCGTTTTTCCTTATCAAGTGCCTGAAAATCGCTATTTCGTGCTGGGGGATCATCGTAATGTGTCGATTGATTCGCGCTCCGAGGCGCTGGGCACGGTGAGTGAAGAGCAAATAGTAGGAAAAGTGCTGATGCGAGTGTGGCCGCTGACGGCATTCGGGCCAGTGGGTTGAGTAGCGGCTCTTGCTGGGTTAGTGTCATTGCTTGATGGGGCGAGTGGCGTTACTGCTTCATACTGCTGGCTAGATTTATCGTGCTCGGGTGGTGCTCTTGCTGGGGTGACGGCGAGCTGACGAGTTGATGCTCTCGCTCGGGTTTTATCGTGTGGGGATTGGCTGTGCTGGCCAGCTAGGGTGTGGATCAGGTTGATAATATCTACCAGACCAATTTTATTAACCTGCCGGACAAAATGGATCGGCCGACCTCTGTGTCCGTTCCTAATTTCCCTTGTGACGTGGGGGATGTATAAATATAGATATTTTTGCGGTTGAGCGTGGCGTATTTGGAATTATTAAAAAATTATATTTTTAGGACTAAGTACCTGATTCAGGGGTTATTTGTGCTCGTCGCAGCTTCATTGTTGTTCGCTTCGCCCGCATCGTTTCTCGGCGTGCCTCTTCGTTTGTGTGCGGCGCTCCCTCCTGCTGGCAGCCATCTTTTAGCGTGCGGCGCCTTCGCGTCAAAGCTCGGCTATAAACGCCGAAATTCTCTCTGCGGGCATGAGGGGTGTGCAAAGCAGCATCTGCTTGCCTCTACATTTTCGCACAGTAGCTCCAGCTGACTATCTCTTGCGGCTATATCCGCAAAGCACTCCCTATAGCTGGGAAAATAGCCTTACAGCTCAGGCGGGGCGTATCCCTTTTATTGAGAGTGTGCGACTTTTTTTGCTAAGAATTTTATTCTTTTTGCTAAGAATATGCACACATTACTCCAATGTAGCCAAAGCGGGATGTGCTGCCGTCTGTCTGCTCCATACCCCTCCATACCCTGTGTATGCATTGCATAGCACACTGCGCCATGCAGCTTCACGACGTTACTTATCCGCGTCACGTATCGCACTATTGAACACCAGTCATGCCCTATGGACATGAACGCATCATCCAGTTGCCACCGCAGACGAAAGTCCCACTCCTCGGACGCCTAGTAAAAAACGCACATGACACCCCAGAAAAATTGACTGCATAATTACACAGTAAAAATCTTAAAAAGCACTCTCAGATTGATGAGCTCCATCACAAAACCCCAGCAAGGCGCACAAAAAATGGAATTATCAAGCGCGCGCAGTCGCACCGCAGGCTGGTGTGCATAATATGCATTTTCCGCAACCACCCAAGAAAAAATCTATTTTTTATTCGGCGAAAATAATTGCGGGGGGGGGTAAATCCGAGGAAGATATTAAGTACACCACAGGGGAGGTGTGCTAAGACGAAATGTTCCACGTCGATTCCGCGTCGATGTTCATCGTGTGTTCACAGAGTGCGTATGAACTGCCTGGATGGACGGGGAACTTTTCAGCGTAGCTGCGAACTCTGCGCGATCACGCAGTGTAGTTGCGAACTCTACGCGGTTGCCCAATGTGCCCGCGAATTCGACGCAGCCACATCGTGCGACTGCATACCCTAGCCCCAAGCGGACTGCTTATCGCAGCCACACGGCGCTGGGATGCTCAGCGCGCGGCCAATCGCTCCTTTGTGGTGTGACGTCAATGTCACTAAAAGTGAGGAATGATTATGAAAACTAGGAAGAAGGGATTGTTGGGGCTGATCGCTATTGCGGCACTCGCGTTTGCCCCGATGGCATCCCCTGCCTATGCCGTAGATGTGGATATCACGGCGAATGTGGATATCACGGTGGACGACACAGCCACTGGCAACACCTACGTGGCATACCAGATTTTCACGGGTGTGCCCGCCGATGATACGACGACTCTTACCCAGGTTGCATGGGGTGCTGCCAATCCTGGTGCAGCCACTGCCGGAAAAGTGATCGCTGCCTACAATGCCGTGGCCGATCCTGATCTGGATCAGGCGGCTTCTGCCTCAAGCGTGGCGGATGCAATCGGCAAACTTTCAAGCGAGAATGCGGTGAAATTTGCTACGCAGCTGGGGCAAGCCTTGAAAGACGTGCCAGGTATTGCTATGCCAGCCACCGGCGATCCTGCAAAACCCACTGCAAGTGTGGTTCCTGGCTACTACATCATTTTGCAGACCGCTAAAGACGATGCATTCACTGGATATAGCTCACCGCTGCTGAAAGTGGCAAAAGATATTACGGTGACGCCAAAGCGGGGCGACGTGACGTCAGACAAGAAAGTCTGGGAAAACACCGATACTCCGGCCACGCCAGCCGTGTTTACTGTGCAGGGCGATAGCTGGGGCGATACGGCCGACTATGAGACTGGTGATAATGTGCCTTTCCGTCTGCACGGCACCATTTCCACGCAGCTGAACGCCTACACGAAGTATAAGTTCCAGTTCAACGATACGTTGGCAGATGGCTTCACCCTTAATCAAGATTCCATCAAGGTTTATATTGGCGATCAAGAAGTGACCGCCGGTAATTTCACCACGAATGTTCAAGGCCAGTCGTTCACCGTCGGTTGGGAGAATATGCTGGCTGATACGCTTACTCTTCCCGATACGTTCGCTGCTGGTGCTGATGTGTACGTCACCTACACTGCTCTGCTCGACGGTGACGCCATTATTGGCAATCCTGGCAACGAGAACAAGCTCACCCTCACTCACTCCTCGAATCCGGCTGATGAGGGCCACGAAGATACGACGCCAGAAGATAAGGTGTGGGTCTTCACCTATGAAATCGACGTCACCAAGGTGGATTCCGCAGATGCTGCCACCAAGATTGAGGGCGCTAAGTTCAAGCTCTGGAGCGCAGCAGAGAACGGCAAGTGCGCCGTGCTCAACGCGGGTACGTACAGGATTGAATCCTGGACTGAAACTGCTGATGACTGCACCGAGCTCAGCTCTGATGCGCAAGGCCTGTTCAACGTGAAAGGCGTGGATTCGGGCACCTACTATCTCGAAGAGACGAGCGTACCTGAGCCATACCAGCTGCCTACGGCTCGTATGCAGCTAGTCGTGACGGCAACGACCACGGTGGATGATGCCACTCAGGTTGGCAAGATTGCCACGCTGGTTCTTGATTCCAGCGCTGCGAATGTGGCTGCAACTCCTATAGACAGAATAGATCCTGGCATCGTTGCGGCTACGATCACCAACACCTCCAGCACTCTGCTTCCTGAGACTGGTGGCATCGGCACCACGATCTTCACGGTGGTTGGTCTGCTGGTGATGGCTGGTGCTGCTGGCGGATTAGTGATCCGCAATCGCCGTAAAGAGCAGGCAAGCGCCTGAAACTAGCGGTACAAGCTCCTGAAACTCAGATGTAAGTATCTGACGTTTAAGGCGCAAAAGTGCGGCAGTAAGCAAGCACAAACAAGCACAAGAAAAAGAAAGCACTGAAAAGTGGCATTGGACGCGCATAAAGCTGGGGTAGAGGCATCCTCGGGTAGCTCTGTACCTATGGAGAGTCCGGCACCCTCGGGTACCTCTACCTCAGCGCGCATTCGTGTTCCCAAGCACGCAGCAAACACTGCTGCGCCTGCCATAGCGCACGCAGCAGCAGATACCACGGCTCCTACTGCAGCAAACGCTGCGACGCTCACTGAGATGCCCGCCGCAGCGAGCGTTCACGTTGAGGTGAAGCTGGAGAAGCCGACAACTAGCCCGCGCACCAGGATTCGTAAGAAAATCCCAGATGCGCTGCTAATAGGTGTCTTTCTGGTTGGGCTTGCTGTGCTGTGTTATCCCGCCGTATCGAATTACTACAACGCGCTCATTCAATCTCGGGCAATTTCTTCCTACGATTCTGCCGTAGCACACATGAAACCTGAGGATTTCACTGCGCTATGGCAGGATGCAGAGCAGTACAACGCCGAAATTGCCGGCAGAGGAATATATTTCAACCTCAGCAAGGAAGAGTATGGGCGCTATGGGCAGTTGTTAAACGTGGCAGGCACCGGAATGATGGGCTACATCACGATTCCGAAACTGCGCGTGGAACTGCCGATATATCACGGCGTGAGTGAGGGAGTTTTGCAAATTGCCAGCGGGCACATACCTGGCAGCAGTCTTCCAACGGGAGGGGAGAGCACGCATGTGGTGCTCTCTGGGCACCGCGGGCTGCCAAGCTCCAAACTCTTCACGGATCTTGATCAGCTCCAAGAGGGCGATAGTTTCGCCTTGCACGTGCTCGATCGCACGCTCTCCTACCAGGTGGATCAAATCCGCACGGTAGAGCCACAAGAAGTGCAAGATCTAGAGCTAGTGTCAGGGCAGGATTACGTGACGTTAGTGACGTGCACGCCCTACGCGATCAATACCCACCGGTTGCTGGTGCGTGGGCATCGGGTGCCATATCTCGATGCGGATTACGTGCAATCAGATGCTGTGCGCATTGATCCGGTGTTGGTGGCAACTGTGGTGACGGTGCCGATCTTTATTGCGATTTTCGGATACCTGATGATGCGCAGACGCCATCAGCGCAAGAGAGTAGCGGCCGAGCCAAGCTCCGAACTCGACACCGAGCCAAACGGTGAGCTGGGCACCAACCTGCAGCCTCGCTCTGAGGCGGATGCTCCGCCCCGTGTGGATAGCCAGAAGGCTGAGCATGGAGCGTCGCCCACAGTGGCAGAATCTGGCAGTTCGATAGTCGCTGCACAAGGCAAGCATAGGAAAGCGCAGAGGAAAGAGTGAGCGATGAGAAAAACTTCACGAGCTAGCTTGCTGGCAATGCTGTCGGTGCTGGTGCTCATAGCCGGTGCCGTGGTGGGAGCCGTATCTTTTCGCGCTCCTTATGCCTATGCTGAGGGCGGGGAGAATCAGTCTGAAACCGGAGCTAGCGCCCAGGGTGCCAGTGAAGCCCAACCCACCAACAACGAAGCCAACCACACCCCCAACCATTCTCGGGTCGTTAATCTTGATCTAGTCGATCCGAATCGGCTCGGATCGCTCACGCTGCTCTTCGCTGATCCAGAATCGGGCGATCCGCTGCCAGGCGTACACACCAGGATCTACCGCATTGCATATATGCAGCAAAATTTTCCAGCCACGGCCGAATTTGAGACGATACTAGCTGCCGTAGGCTGGGATGATTTTGCTCAGGCGCGCGCCACGCATGGCTACGCCAGCAGCGAGTGGGATACGATGGCGCGCACTATCCACGGGTATGTGCTGCAAGAGCAGATACCTCCCACCGCCGCTACCACCAGCGCTCGCAGCGGTGAAGCTACTTTTGCTGATCTTCCCGTGGGGCTATATCTCGTGGTGGTAGATGGGATGCTCGTGGACGATGAGACGATCCGCTATTCGTTTACGCCCGCAATTGTCGCCATTCCGAGCCAGGCTGCAGGCGGCGATCTAGATTATGCCGTGGTGGCGGAGCCGAAGCTGGAAAAGATGCCCCTTGGTAAGAATGTGCACTACAAAGTGGTGAAACAGTGGAACGATGGCGGCCATCGCGCTTCGCGCCCGCACGGGATCACGGTGGATATTTATCGTGATGGTGAACTGGTGCAGAGCGTGAACCTCAACGATGCGAATAACTGGAGCTATGAGTGGAGCGGCGTGCAAGCACGGCACGAATGGAGTGCGGTGGAGCATATCAGCGATCGGCGCTATACCGTGAGCAACCAGGTGCAGGGCACGAGCATTATTATCACGAACACTTTGCCTGATGCTCCGCCTGAAAGACTTAAAGAAACCGGATCGAGCCTGTGGTATTGGTGGCTGGCTCCGCTGCTGCTCAGTGGTGGCCTGATCCTGATAGCCCTCGGGCGGGGGCGCCGAGCCGCAAGTGTGGGGAGAGGAGAGTAGCACAATGAGTAGTTCACGTGCGAGAGCAGTGGTTGGTGGCCATCGGAAGATGCTGTCAATGATTGGCGTGGGTGTCTTCACTGGCACCTTGCTGCTCATGCAGACGCCCTCTTTCTCCCTCGATGCTAGTGACGCCAGCGAGGTGGGTGTCGAAGTGGCAGCCGATGCGCCAGCAGGAGCCACGCCAGAAGCGACGGCACCAAAAGTTTCGATGCCAAGAGACACGGCACCCGAAGCGCCAGCGGAAAGCTCGTCCGAAGCTCCAGCGGGTGATGATCCTCAGGGCGCTGCTCCTGCGGCGGTTCCTCAATCTAGCCCCGTGCTGAGATCTGTCAGATCCGTCGCACCAGACAATGTTTATCAAATCGGTGATAACGGCGCGTTAAACGTGCATGGGCAAGAAGTGAGCGTAGAGACCATCGAATGTGTGGATGGCGATACCGTGAAAGCCCATGTGGCCTGGGAGATTCAAGCAAAGCCGCTCTTGCTATCCAGTGATCATGTACAGACTGCGGGGCGCGGAGTCTCTATCGCCGTGCCCAGCGTGATTGATACTGATTCTTTGAAACTCACCCTTGAGTATTCGCAGACCCTCAAACCGGTGACGCTGCGCCACCCAGAGATCACGGCGGATAGTCTCGCCCCTGCTCCCAGCTGGTTTACTGATTTCATGCTGAAGGAAACTGGCAAATACGACGATTACAACGCTCTCCAACAGGATTTTGCTGAAGGAACCATCACCAAGGAAGAGCTAGAAGAATCCTTAAAGGGCTTAGTGCAGGTAGGGTATGGGTCTTATTCCTGGCGCTCGGGAGCCGCCGATTTGGCCGAAGACGTCGTAACGTATTTGAGAGGAGAGATTGCCAGCGGAGCTATTGACTACGATGGAGCCGTCGCTAGATACAATGAGCTCGTCAGTTGGAATGGTTATCAAGCGCTGACGCAGACTCGCAGCGATGATAGAACAAGTGATATTTTTAGCGACACGCACGATACGGATATTTTCACCCTAAATAAGTTGGATAAAGATATCCCCGTCCTCTCCCCGAGTGATTATGACCAAGCGTTCACCAATGGGGGTAGGTTCTATGATGGGTGGCCTGCGGATGAAAAGGTGACGGTGCCCTACGAATACGTGACGCGTACCGCCACGTTTGAGCTAGCCGCAGATGGCAGCCTCGTCACTGATTTTAATGATGAGGTGTTTAATAACGGGCATCCCGACCCTGATGATCGATATTCTGATGCACTTTCTGGCTTGGAACCAGCGGCACAAGTGGCACGCGAGATAGTGTTTGCGAAAGATGACTTATTGGCGCAAAAAGCTGATCTGGAAGCTCAAGAAGCTCAGCTTGCCGCTATAGCCAGCCCGAGTGCTGAGCAGTTGCAGCAGCTAGAAAAACTGCGCGCACAGCTAGCGTATGTACAGCGCACACTCGCCACCATCCCCGAAGACACCAGCCAGGAGATCAGCCTGTATCGAAATCTGGTTTCGCCGTACATCGATGTGGTGAAGGCGCATGAAGCACAGGTATATGCCTATGACGCCACCCCAGCACAGATGGGCACCGAGGGATATAACTTTGTGCACTACTATATGATGCGTCCAGATGGCGTCACCACCATCAAGCTTGAAGGCGATGTGATCTTAAAAGAAAACGGCGTGGTGAATCCTGGAGTTGCCGGAGCTCAAGAACTGCTCGACCGCCTGGAAGCCGATGGTGCGGCTTCGTTTGCATTACCGCTGCGTGCCACGAACGTGGGCTGGAAATGCTCTCAGGAGGGCGGGGGCCTTGGCTTTGGTTCCTATGAAGAGGGCTGCCAGCGATTAGCTGATTATTGGTGGGGAATGCATAGCGGCTTGCCGCAGTATTCGCTCACCTCGGATACCGTCAATAATCAACTTATTGACAACAACACCGAAAGTGGTCTGAAGACGAATCCGCAAGCTCCCGCCACCGGCCGCAAGTGCAACGTGACCAAAGATGAGATGGTTGGTGCTGATGGAGCATCGCATATTGATTACGCCACCATCTTCGGCGATGAACCAGGATTAGGTTTACCCACCTGGATAATGGACAGTTCCTTTAGGTTCCACTGGGTGGGAGGGGAGCCGGAAATAGTCCCCGCGACGGCTTTTGATGTGCGGTTTGATTTGTGGGATAGTGGTCGGCCGCTGACCGAGAACGATAAACAGCGATTGGCTGCATACGCCTATTTCTCCGTGGGTGATCAATATATGAAGACCTTTAATCTTCACGCGAATTGGGCAGTTGATTACACAGTTTCGTCGCTATACGGTGCATCCATTGAGGGGGGTAATGTCGGTCTGCCGGCTTACCAGCACTATTACCGTGCTGGCGACGGAAAACTGAAAATAATCGACTCTTTCCTTCCCGACTCGGACGGCCACGGCTACGGCGACTACGTGAAAGACGAGGACGGCAACGATCTGCTTGTCGATAGCGTCCGTTACACGGAAAATGGCTTGGAAGATGGGTGCGATCAGGCACTTGCAATTGTGAATCTCACCCGCAACGTGGAGCAGTGCGGAGTGTTCTTGAGTAAATCGCTGATCAGTGGCGTCAAGACGGACGCTGGCGAATACGATTTGAGCGCGCAGCTGCAGGTGCCAGCGAGCGACGTTGATGGCCAGACGTATCGGTTTATCGTCTACAAGCCATTTAAGGCTCCCGCGGGTGTTGTCACCAGCCCAGATGGCACAAAGACGCCCGTATTCAATTGGCGAGATCAGCCCCTCTCTGCTGCTGAACTCTACGGCTTCTCGTTCCCCGCTGATGGCTCAGCAGCGGCTGGTGTTTCCGCTCAGGCCCTAGCTCCGCCGAGTGATGCCGACTGGTGTCGCGCTCTGACGGCCACAAGCAGTGGGCGCGAATTTGCCATCGTGGATCGCAAGGTAGCTGCCGGCGAAAGCGCCTCCCCGATGGAAAAGATCGATCCGGCGCATCTGTGGACGTGCACCGTCACCGCCGATGGCACCGTGACCTGGAGTGAAACGGACACCCCGTGGGCGTGGGACGTACAAAATAGCGATATTGAGGGAGTCATACAGTCACACGCTCCCGATGAGTATCTCTATTTCGTCACCGAAATTCCTAGCAGTGCCGCCCAGCACGGCATGGGCTTGCTCTATCATGGCGATGGCGTAGTGAAAGCTGTGGAAGATAAGGATGGCGGATACACCTTCGCCAGTGAAACTGGCACGCCGCTCACCACTGCTCCGGCAGGCGTCACCGGCGCGGGTACCACTGGCGATGCGGGCGTCACTGGGGGCGCGGGCGTCACGTTCTCCTATCCGTTCCACTGGGATACGCAAGCCGAGAGAATCACTCTAGCCGCCATCAATGCGCCGCTCGAATGGGAGTTCACGCTCAACAAAGTGAACGGCGATACCGGAGCCACTGAAGAGAGCTATACCGATGGCGCGGGCACTGCCGCAGAAAAGACGGCTACGAAATGGCCCAGCCAAGCCTTTATGGGCGGCGCCTTCTTCGGAATCTGGAGTCCGAATGAATACGATCCGGCATTCGGGAAAACGGAACCTGATGCTGGCGCGACCGGCGGCAGTGGGCTTGATCCGGTCTGTGTGGATGGGGGAAACGTCGTCGACCTCGATCATCCGATACAATACGTGATCTATCTCGATGCCGATGGAAAAGACGCGACCCCGCCAGCTGGCACGCCCGCGCCCGATGGCGCTACCGCATACTACTTTATGACGTGTGCTATGTCGCCTGCTGGTGCTGATCCAGAAGATTTGCTGCACTTCACGGGGTTACGCGAATCAAGCTACGTGTGGAAAGAGCTGAAAGCTCCGCCGAACTATCAGATTGCTGCCGAACAAGCAGGGTACAATCGGGTGCTGGCGCCGAGCGTTAATACTCAGCTCGACAAGACGGTGCCGCTCTATGAAGCTAGCTACCACTACGAGCTGCCCTACAACATCATGGCACGCAACTACTCCATCTACACGCTGCCCCAAACCGGAGGCGGCGGGTGGATGCCGCTGATGATAGTAGGGCTAGGGCTGATGGGGGCGGCACTAGCCGTCAGCTACTGTCGGCCTCGCCTGGGTCGTCGCGCCTGAGCTGGTGCGGCGGGTAGGTAGGAAGTTCCTGCTCTTTTCGGGCTGCGCATTGGCTAGCAAGAAAGCGAAAAGAGCGCTGCCGGAGTAGCACCCTAGCAGCGCTCTTTTCGCTATCCAGTAGGTTGGTGACGTGTTGCCGTGTTTTAACGCACTGGCTTTCACGACGCTGTTGTTCAGTGATAGCGCGGAGAATTGTCCGTGATAGCGCCCGATGGGGCATCGGTTTCATCGGATGCATTGCGGCGTTGGGGATACATGGCGGCCTATAATGAGCGTATGTCTGAAAGCCTCCGCTCCGATCGCCGCCGTCACCGTATCGGACTATTGCTGAGCGTGGCCGGCATGATTCCCCTGCTCGCGGCGGCTTGGTTTGTCGGGGCGCGCACATGGAGCGAATATCAGACGCGCCAGGAGCTGCCGGAAATAGTTGCGGCAGTGCGGCAGCAGATGCCGGTGCAGCGGGTGGAAGTGCTGAGCGTCGATGCCATGATGGCACTGGAGTTGGAGAACGCTCCTAGGAGGACTACTGAAGCTGGCGTCGGCGCGGATGCCGGCGGCAGTGGTGAAGCTGGTAGTAGTCATGGTAGTGGCTCCCAGATCGCTGCTGGTGTTGATGCCGAAACTGGGGTTAGCGTTGCAACTGGGGATACTGCCGCTACTGATGATACCGAGGCTGGTGTCCCTACTGGCGATAGGGGCGCCGCTGCTGAGGGGCGCGGAGCTGACGAGGAAGCCGCTGCGGAGGGTAGCGCCAAGGGGAGCGCTCTGCTAGGAATTGATCTGGGTGAGAGTTGGCTAACGGAGGGAAATCCCGTCACATCCACGCCTGCCGTCACTGCTGATGGGCACATGAATTCCGTGCCGGTGGAGCATCGAGATTATGTGGGGATTTTAGAAATTCCGAGCTTGGATCTGGAACTTCCGGTGATGCTGGGTGTGGATAGTGCTCCGGTGCCAGATGCTCCGAATGCGTGGCATGGCTCGGTGTATACCGATTCGCTGGTGATCGGTGCGGTGAATTATAAGAGCCAGTTTGGGCGGCTTGCGGAGCTTCGCGATGGGGCACACATTATGTTTACCGATATGCTCGGGCAGCGCTTTCACTACCGCGTGGCTGGCGTTGGCGATGTGCCTAGCGATGACGGCGCAGCCCTGCGCGCTAAGCCGGAACCGTGGGATCTCACGCTGTTCACCCCGAGTTTTAGCGGTATCCAGCGCATACTAGTACGCGCCGTAGCGCTGTGACTCCAGCTGAATAGCGTTGCCCAGTAGTGTTCCGTCCTTAGTAATACTGTTTGCCGTCACAGTGAAATTTTTGTGGCATATATACGCTATGTTAAATTTAGCTAAATTCTTGGTATATGCATAGTATCAAGCTATTTTTAGCTATATAGAGGGGAAAACTTGCCATGCTAGTGAATAAACGAATGTTGCGGTCAACGTTAGCTGCTGTAGTCGCAATAGCATTTACTTTTAGCTCTGCAGGAGTTGCCTCTGCTGCTGAAAACATGAATATACCTGCACACCATATAGTATATGAAAACACAGCCCACGATCTGAGTGAAGCTAAAGAGATGCTCTCTGAGGCTGAAACAACTCATGATTTAGGGGAAGAAATAAGTGTTAAGAATCTTGCAACTACTGCAAGTCAAGTTAATGATATTCAACGGGGGATAAGTCCAGATCCTACAAGCGAACCTGTTTTCCGCATCCATCATACCTGTTATTTCTACGGCAAATGAGCAAGATTTAACTAATACGCAAGGCGAGGATGTCGGGCCCGAGGGCTGAGCCCGCTGTCCAGGCACCCACCTCGTAGAGATTTAACCGTCCTACCTGATGAGAGAATCACGTTTTGCCGAGCAGGGGGTTCGCCGTCTATCCCCATTAAGCGCAGAGATCCTCGAATAGCATGATTTACATAAAGCCATCCAATTCGTTAAATCGTGCGTCTTGCCCTTAGATGGTGAGGGGGATCTGGTGGACTTTCTGCGTTGGCGTAAGCTGCTCGCCTTTCTGACGCTGCTCACACAAAGGATGCTCGGCAACGTAGTGCATCTGATGCGCCGCGCCGAAAATCTCGCTCGTAGCGTTTATCAATCTCAGGGCTTTACCTATTTTTGAGTTATCTACACTATAGACCCAGAGTCGAACGAATATCAGGGAGAACTCCTGCGGCAGCGGCTCATGCGAGCCGAAGAAAACCATTCCTCAAGCGGCTTAAGCCGAGGGAAACTACGTCTTGAGCTGCCAAGCGCAATTTGGGCATTGTGCGGAGACTAAGGGATTCGAACCCTTGATACGGGGTTACCGTATACCGGTTTTCAAGACCGGCTCATTCGGCCACTCTGACAAGTCTCCATACGAGAATGCAGCGCCTAGGCGCTGCATTCTCAGCGGAAACGGAGGGATTTGAACCCTCGAGCCGCTTTTAGACGGCTACTCCCTTAGCAGGGGAGCGCTTTCGACCGCTCAGCCACGTTTCCACGCGCTCACTGGTGCTGTGCACCACCAAGGCACACATAAGGATAGCGGAAAAAGGCCTCGTTGCGCCAACTGTGCGTCAATCCTGCGCCAACTGTGCCTCTCCGTGGCGGGAATATCTACTTCAACCTAGTGCAAGTGCGCCCTTGCCCACATACGTCACCTGTCTCTTGGGCGCTGCTTGTATTGCTTTTCTCCCTTTTTTTCTTCCGTGTACTGCGCCCTTATAACTCAGCTGTATCTTTGGCAATCTCTAGCACTCCCTAGTGCCTTTCGTATCTCTAGCTTCGCTACGGCGCGTCTTTTCCCCGCGATGAGCTGCCCGATTCTTTCGGTGAGCAGCCCCTCGGTGAGCAGCCCGAGCAGTTGGCAACTGCCGGATAGTCTGGAGCAATTGACCAAAGGTGAGATCGGGGATATAGGCGTGAGAGACGGCTAACCCAATGGCAGGAAGCCCTAATTCGTCGCGGTAGCACAGATACCAAGACCTGTGCTCAGGCTGAAATTTCCTCTTGAAACTCGCCAGAGAGCGAAAACCGTAGAGCGGTTCCATCGCTCCTCCCACGGTGTCAAGCATTTTGAGCAGCGGGCTAGAATTTTCCCCCTCTTCTTGCTTCGTGTGGCTCAGAGGAGCGCCAGAAAGTGAGAGCCAATGCAGGCCGCGCTGATGAGCGATGATCCACGATTCTGCAATCAAAAAATCAACCACCAAGTGAAAACCATGAGCATCTCGGCGCATAAAATCAAGAATCCACCCCTGTACTGTGCCATCGACGTATATTGGTAGCCAGCTCGTGACGCCGTGCACGTGCTCTGCGTCGTCAATAGCAAGTACTAGATGCACCTCAGGATCGTTCAGAGTTTTCACCCCGCCAAGCGTGAACCCCATTTCTGGCAGTGCTTTATCGCTCACCCACTGATCCGAAAGCGTCACGATATCTGCTTGCGTAGCGGGGCTGAGCTCGCTCCAGGTGCTCGCCACGGCATGGATATTTTCCCTAGCAGCGTGGTTGCGGGCAGTGCGGATATCCTGGAATTTTTTCCCAGTGAAAGCCGGCTCGCTGCTGGCATCGAGCACGGATTCTTCCGCCACCTGCACTGTGTGCCAGCCAGCAGATTCCCTCCCACGGGCGAATTCTTCGCAGACTGAATACCACGCCACGCTCCACCCCGAACGCGTTGCATAGTGCTCAAAACGTCGCGCGAGCGTCTGAGCATTGCAGTCACTGTTTGTGAGTACTGGCCCGCCGAGCGTCACGGCCACTAGTGAATAGAGACGAAAAGCCACATAGCCATTTCCCTCAGGATCAAACCAGTAGCGATTGTATGGCCAGAGCGTCATCCAGGAGATGTGATCGCCAGTGCCGTGCATGAGCAGTTCCCGAGCGTGCTGATGGGCGAGTGCGGATTCGTGCTCGGGGCTGGAACGCAAAACAAAAATCAGCGATATCAGCGTTACGAGCCAGAAAATAATGCCTGGCCATATTGAGATAATTCCGGCCAGCGTGGAGTGCGGGAATGCGGGGATATCCAACGAAAGTGCCAGTGACGGCGGCACAAAGACTATCCCGATGCCGTGCAGTATTTGGCTCAGCGATATAACTGGCGTGAATTGATCGCGCACCAGCCATGCTCCGAATGCCCAAACGGCGGCGCACAAGCTGGCAGTTCCCACCAGCCGCAACACAAACGATCTGCGCACGGACGCATTCGTGTGTACCATGAAGTCTTTGCGCATAGCGATGAGCAAGCCGATCAATGCGATCCAGGGCAGGCTCACCAGCGTCGTCACGATCACTAAGCCAGTAACGTCTATATCAGCCGCGGCAGTTGCAGCGCATGTGGCGTGACCCGCAGCGTTTGCGACGTCGATGGAACGTCCGGCAGATTTTGCAGCGTTACCTGAGGATATATGACTCACAGAGGCCAGTTCAAGGGCAACGGCCGCAATAGTGAGCGCAGATCCGCCAATCGTCAACCAGTATGCGAGGCGTCTGCCTTTAGTGAGTCCCCAAGCGCTGACGAGCATCAGCCCTAGTGGAAGCTGATTGGCGAGGAAGCCGCCGATTCCGATGTGTCCAGAGAAATAGATGGCATTCATGCACGCGCGAGAGATATGGTCGATGGCACATAGCTCGTGTACCTGCGCCATACTGCCGTGCCACACGAAGAGTGACGACGGCGCAAAAACAGCGGCGGAATTTGGCCCAGCAGCGGCAAAAAGTGGCCCGAGAAACACTGCAAAAGCTATCATCCCCAGCACGATTCGCCGCTCTCGCGGAGAACGCAACGGCTGCACCAGCGTCTTCGGTTGGTCTGGCTGATCCAGTCGATCTAGCTGATCTGAGCGATCTGACTGATTGAGCTGAGCTGGTTGAGCTGGTTGAGCTGGTTGATTTGACCAAACAGGCTGTCTCCGTTGCTCTAGTCGATTGGGTTGATCTAGTTGATTTGGACAAACTGGCTGCTCCCGTTGTCCCTGTTGCTCTGGCCGATCTGGTTGATCCAGCTTAGCTTGCCGATCTAGTTGGTCTTGCCGCGCCGTCTGATCGTGCTGATCCTCTCGGGCTAGCTGCTCTGGCTGCCCCTGCTGATCGTGCCGTCGGCGCCGAATCTGCCGGCACGCCGCATCGCGCGCGGATAATCGCCGTTGCAACAGATATGAAGCGAGTATGCCGAGCACGGCTCCGCTAAATACGATGGTGTCTCGCAACGTACCGGCGTAAAGGATACGGGTGACGGCATACACGCCAATAGCGAGCCGCATCCGCGAGCGCCACAGAGGCGGAAATACTCCGCTCGAATACGCGAGCACCCCGATGATCCACAGCGGCGCCAGGATTCGCTCTCGTTCAAATTCCCCTGCAGAAAGCCCGATATATTCAGCTAATAGCGCGATGCCAGCTCCGCCTGCTACTCCGAGTACTTGGCTCACTAAGCCCGCCAACAGATAGTGCATTGATCCGAGGCGGTGTTCAGCTAAAGCTCCAAAAATAGCGAGAGTGGCCGTGGCGATGAGCAGACCAGAGAAAGTGGTAGTGGTGAGTCCACTAGTGAGCACGTGCGGCCACGGATCGGCCACGGAGTATCCAAGTGTGCGCAGCGATAGCCACGGCCAATTGCTGTGCGAAAGCGCCCGTGATCCGAACCAGAAGACCCACATCGCGGCGATCAGCCCCAGTGAAACGGGATGTAAGCGGATATATGCGCGCACTATTTCTCCTCACTGGTCTCGTTTGCGCGTGTCTCAACTCCGCTGGCGTAAAGTCCGCTGGCGTAAAGTCCGCTGGCGTCAATTCTGTTGGAGTTAAGTCCGTTGGAGTTGGTTCTGTTGGTGTTGAGGCTGTTGGTGTGAATCCCGCCGGTGTCGAGCCCCTTGGCGTCGAGGCGGTTGGCATCAATCCCGCCGGTGTCGGCTCTCTTGAAGTCAAATCCTCGCGTCTCGATGTCACGTGCGTCAGTTGTCTGCGCGTCTATTGCTCTCGCGGCGAGCGGCAGATGTTGCTTGAGCGCTGCTCTCCACACTTGATAGCTGTGAGAGCCTGGCAGCGTATTGAGAGTGGCATCAATCTCGGCTTCTTTACTGAGTTTGTGCAGGTGTTTAAGAGCCGAAAGGGAGGCCAGATCACCGCGGCCAGCTACGAATGCTCCCCGCAGGTGCGGGTATTTGTTCTTTTGCAGTAGATGGGCTGGATCTACAGCCGCAAAAGCACTCTCCGAGCCGCCGAAAAACTCTCGCACAGTTGCTTTATGGCTGCCGATGGTGGGCTCTTTCTGGCCGGAAAAGTTCAAAAATGCTCCGTAGGAGGAAGGATTGTTGGTGACGATTTGCAGTGAGCACGTGCCGCCGTAGGAGAGCCCTCCGATCGTCCAGGTGGACTGATCTGGGTTCACTCGGAAGTGGGCTGCTATACCGGCTGGCACGTCTACCGCTAGCCAGGTATTCACCTTGCCGAGAGGGCCATCTATACACAGCGGATTTTGCGTTCGAGTGCCAGTGCCGTCCACGCTCACCACGATAGGCGCCAGTCCGTGATGCGTGCGCTGGTATTCATCGAGTGTGGCAGGCAGATCGCCAAGGCCAAACCAGTCTTCAGGGGCGCCAGGATTGCCGGCGAGCAGCACCAGCACCGGCAGCTTCACATCTGAGGTGAAATAGGCTGGCGGCACGTATGCCACGGCTGGGCGGTGGGGAAATTCTGATACAGTCGCTTCCCAATCGAGGGTGACGATGGCTCCTCTGGGTGCAGACGTTGTGCTGGCGAAAGTTTCATAATCCATCTGTTCGGCAGCCACCTCTTGATGGAGCGATCCTATCACTGGATAGAGGTAGAAAATTTGATTGATAAGCCCTAGTGTGCCGAGCCAGGCGACGAGTGCCAAGCCGAAATATGCCAGGCGATGCCCGCTCATTGTGATCAGTGCGAACGTGGGAATGAGGCCGAGGAAAATCAACAGATACGTCTGGTGTGGCGTGGAATCAGGGAAAGGATTCCACCACACTTCCATCACCAGGAAGATCAACAGGCCTAAGGCGCTAGCCATCCCGAGGGCGCCTAAGAAACGCGGGACGTTATGGCGTCCCATCATAAATGTTGCAATAAGTGCGATGGCGAGTAGCAACAAGAAAATGATCATGGGGATTTTCCCCACGAGTGGAATCTGCCGAATTTGATCTGCCATGTTGCCTGCTATGTTCCTAGGGTCGTTTTGATGTGTTTCCTCGTGTTAGTCCTAGTGTTAGGAGGTTGGAGGTAGTGAGTCGGTAGGGTGCCGGTGGGGTGGCTTTGGTAAGTTCAGCGTTGGTAGCTCAGTATTGGTCACTATTGGCAAGTTCGCGTCGGTTGGACATTCGGCCAGTTGTGCCGGTCGTCGAGGCTAGGCTCAACAGGAGAAATGCAACAGGTGAAATGCAGTAGGTGAAGCGGTAAAGAGTGAAGCGCTGGCGGTTAAGTTCCCACGAACCCTCCGCTGCTCGCTTCCTCGCAACTCTCCGCCGGTGACGTCACCACAAAATTTCAGCCGTTGCTGACTTACGAAACGAGATGACCAAGTGAGAAGACTAAGCGAGATGCGGCGAAAAGCTAGTGCTGTGCCCGCAGCTTGCTAAACCATTCGCGCAACTGTGCTTGCGCCTGTTTTTCCAGTACCCCGCCGATCACCTCCACGGTGTGCGGCAGCCGTGGATCGCGCAAGATATCTCGCATAGAGCCAGCAGCTCCGGCCTTTTCATCCCAGGCTCCGAAAATCACTCGGGAAATTCGAGAATTGATGATGGCTCCAGCGCACATTGTGCACGGCTCGAGATTGACGGCGAGCGTGCATCCCGATAGATTCCAGGATCCGCGAATAATCGCGGCTGCTCTGAGCGCATTGATTTCGGCGTGCCCAGTGGGGTCGGCATCGCGCTCTCGGGTGTTGTATCCCCGCGCGAGCACAGTTCCGTTTTCGTCCACCACTAGAGCCCCAATCGGCACATCAGCCCAGGTGGCCGCTCGTTCTCCGAGTGCCATACTCTGCCATACTAGCTCTTCGTGTGCTTCAAACATGGCCTACATTTTATGCAGCACACCTTAAAATTCGGCAGTTCCGACGCGGCTATCCAGTTGCAAGTGCATAACGGCAGTTCACAAGTTGGTGACGCAGCAGCCGTGTGGCTGGGGAACTGGGAGCTAGAGCTACATCCTCGAACACTATCTTCCTGCACTGGGAGTTTGGCGGCTGGTGAACTTGTAAACTCGGGAATTCAGGAACTCGGGCACGTCGGCAGTACTAGCGGCAGCGTTAGGGGAACTTGTGAACTCGGGAACTCGGGAACTGGCGAATCATGGTGTGCCGATGCGAGTAATCGCGGCATGAGACTGTGTACCCAGGCATGAGGGCTAAGCTCTCGCAGAGGGCGAAGATCGCACAGTTGGGCGGTTAGGGGCGCCGTCACCAACTTTTTACCGTCGTCACCAATCCTCTTAACGCCGCTACCCATCCACTGCCGTCACCAATTCCACAATGAACACGGGAGACAGACCGGCGCAGATGCGCTCAATAACGCCGCCCAAGGCGCTACATTAGAGGTATGAAACTCCAAGTGATAAACCATCCGCTCGTCGCTCATAAACTCACAGTGTTGCGCGATGAGAATACACCATCTCCGATTTTTCGCCAGCTCGTGGAAGAGCTCATTATGCTGCTCTCCTATGAGGGCACTCGTGAATTGGCGACGGTAGCGAAAGATATCAACACTCCGGTTGAGTCGATGACGGGCTCGGTAGTGGCTAGCCCGCGTCCGATGGTGGTGCCGATTATTCGCGCTGGCTTGGGAATGCTGGAGGGAATGAGCAAGCTGATGCCGTTCGCGGAAATCGGTTTCCTGGGAATGAAACGCGACGAAGAGACCCTAGAAGTGGTGACGTACGCGAATCGTCTCCCCGACGATCTCTCTGGTCGGCAGTGCTTTATTCTCGATCCGATGCTTGCCACCGGGCATACACTCGTGGCCAGCGTAGATTACTTGCTCGAACGTGGAGCAAGAGACGTGACGGCAATCTGCATTCTCGCCGCGCCGGAAGGGTTGGAGACGCTTGAGAAGCACATTGGCGATCGGGCGAATGTGAAAGTAGTGGTGGCTGCCGTGGATGACCACCTCAACGAGCATGGCTACATCGTGCCTGGTTTGGGAGATGCCGGCGATCGCCTCTATGGCGTTGTGGATTGATGCGGTGTGACGGATTAATGGGGTATTTGCTGCGGCGTCGTTCGTTTTGATGTGCATCTGCTGCGAGGTGAGTTGTTCCGTAGGGCGGCCGTGGCGAAACTATGACGAGCGAGGTCTGGCGGCTGCGTGGCTGTGGCGAGGTGAATGTCCCGTGGTGCGGATTGCTCTGGATCTGGATTGCGTCTGGATTGTGCTTATGTAGGGTCGTGCTGCGGCGTGGCCGTGAAATGGCCGTGACGAAACTATGGTGAGTGAGGTTCGGCGACTGTGCTGGGCAAGCAGCACGGCGGCAGTACGTGTGGTTATCGCCGATGGTAGTGAGATGGCGGCGATAGGGCTATGATATAGCGGCTATCGTATAGCGGTGGTGTGGCCGTGTAAGATGGCTTGGCGTGGCCGTGATGTGGAATCCGCGTGAGGCGGTTGAGGGAATCGGGAGAAGCAATGGGTAAGGCTAGTCGGCGTAAAAACAGAGAGATGAGAGCGGCGAAACCTAAGCGTGCACAAGTGCCGTATGTGGATCGTCCTTTTGAGGGATTGCCGTGCGAAGTGCAGTTGGTGGCGATGCGCGAAATTTTACCCAGTGCCACGTTGCCGGTGCGCACCAACGCCGAATACGGCGAGCGCGATGTGCTGTTGGTGACGATGTTGCCAGAAATGGTAGGGGCGCTGCGGCGCAGTGACGGCGTACTAATGGTGGCCGTCCGCACAGTGCTCAACTCTGGAGATGCGTCGCTCGATATTGCCGACAGGCTGATTCGCGCGCTCGAATTGGAAGACGGCCAGACGTTCACTCAAGTGGATTTGCCGCAGGCGGGCGGGCCGCGCCTGGAGGATGTGCTGGATGTGCAGGCCACGGGTGAGCTTGGTGTCCACAACGATCTCGCTTTCTGGATTGGCGAAAAAGAGCGGGAAGATCCGGAGATCTCTGCTGCCATCAACGCGGCACGCGATCAGATCATCCCGATGGCGCAGGTGCCCGAGGTGGCAGGCGCATTCTGGGCGCGGATGCAACGGGAATTTGTGCGCTGGGTGCGCCCTGAGAGTGAAGACCAGGTGCTAGCGGCGCTGGCGCGTCTGCAGAATCGGCGGGAGCTGAGTTTTGACGGTTCGCGTTTCGTAGGTGCTTTCCGTGCTGCCGGTTTGCTCATTCCGGTGTTTGAGTTGGAGCGCGGCACGGAAGCAGACGAACTCACTGAGCCGATGCAGGCTTTCGCCGCCGTGCTAGAGCGGGAGATTGCTTCTGATGCGCCGCTCACGCCAGAAGAGCGCCGCGCTAAGGCGGGAATCGTCTCGCGGCAAGTCACGCTGCGCTGAGTTTGCTACGGCCTGGGCAAGCTCAATCGGTGCTTGGCTGAGCTCAGTAGGAGGGCTTGGCCAAGCGCGGCACTCGCTACGGTTTTGCTGGCTCGCCGATTTCGCCGCGACTGGCGTGTTCGCACTGGCGCGTTCACCGAGTGCGGTGCAGTGGTGCGCAGCGGTGTGCAACGATTGCTGTCGGTGCTCTATAGCTCTATGAAAAGTTACATCCGGCGTCACGCATAGCGGCTTGAATCGCTTTTGCAGCGCGCTCAAGTGCTGCTTTCTCCCAGTCGTTGAGTGTGTAGGATATCTTTGCCTCGATGCCGTTCTTGCCGATGATGCACGGCTGCGAAAGTGCCACGTCTGAGCTGTGGCCGTATTCGCCGCGGAGAGTGGTGGAAGCGGGAAACACCATGCGCTCATCGAGTAAAACGGAGCGAGCCATCGCCAAGGCGGCCTGAGCCACGCCAGCATTCGTCCAGCCTTTGCCGTTGAACACCTCGTATGCAGCGTCTACCACTTGTTGTGCCAGCTCGTCTGGATTGAGAGGTGGCACGCCGTACACCTCCGGTACGCAATCGGCGTGGATACCAGCTACGGTCACGTGGCTGAGCACGGGGAATGCCGTCATCCCGTGCTCTCCCATCATAAAGCCCGATACGGCGCTCGGGGCTATGTGCACCCGATCAGCGATATTTCGGCGTAAACGGGCTGAATCGAGGGACGTTCCCGTACCCCAGATGAGTTCCTCGGGATACTCAAATTCGTTCTGTGCAATCCACACGAGGGTATCTACCGGATTCGTAATAATGATGACCGCAGCGCTCCTTGTGCGCAGGCTGATATCTCCAATAATTTGGCGGATATGCTCTGAATTTACCTTTGAGAGAACGGCGCGATCCGGTTTGGCTGTGGGGTCGTCGGGATCGGGAATCATCGACGGCCCTGCCGCTATGATAATGACGTCTGCATCGGCGTAATCGTCGGCAGTCCCTGCGTGCACATCGACGTTTGCCAGCGTGAGTGCTCCTGTGGCGTGGTATTGATCGAGCGCCTCTCCGTAGGCCACGTTGTCTAAAATGTCGATGGTGGCAATCTCCCCAAAGAGATTCATTTTCATGGCGTCGGCCAAGACGTATGAGCCCACGTGCCCTACGCCGCATACGACGAGTTTATGAGGATGTTTCATGCCGTTGCCTTCCTTTGCTTCTTTTAGGATTATTCTAATGTGCGCCTGTTTTGGTGCGTTGTGCACAGGTTTGTGCATAGGCTGCGTGACGCCATAGCTAGACGTTGGGCTGCACTCATGGCTGTGGGTGTGCACGGTGTAAAGGTGGCACAGTGTAGAGGTGTATGCAGCGTAAAGATATGCGCAGTCTGTCTACAGCTACAGCCTAGTCCCAGCTGTGGTATAGATAGTCTCGACCATGAGTTATTGAGTTATATCGTAGTTCCGGTGGTGTCGTTCGTCGTCTAACGTTGTGCGTGACGGCGTTCGGGTTGTTCAGTGCTGTGCTGTGTGCCGTTAGGCGCGAGTTGTGACGGCGTTCGGTGCGGTGTTGCGGTTCACCGTTGCCACGTTCATCGTCGTAGTATCCGTCCTCCATTGTTCGTCGTTGCAGCGCTGTTTGTTAGCGTGCCGTTTATTGCGGCACCATGTATTGCCGTGCCGTTCCTTGCCGCGTTCGGGCCCGTCAAGCGCCTTGTGCTTGTGGTGTACGCCGTTGTGCGCCCCTGGAATCGTTGTGTGATTGTTGCTTCTGTGAGTGCAGATTTTCCAGATTCTCTGATTGAGCAGTTGTTGTGTCTGATATGTGATTCTTATGCTCAGTTCTTATTCTCGGCCAGCTCGCCTATAGAATCGAAACGAAGGAGGAGCAAATATGAGCGATGTATCGGCAGCTATCCACGCCGTCAGCCCAGTATCAGATCTGGCAGGTGACACCGAAAATGGCGGAAAATTGCGATTTTCGTTCCTCGGCCCGCGCGGTACTTTCTGCCAGCAGGCGCTCAGCTCCATCGCCACTGAAAATGACGCCATCCACGTCCCCGCTGCGGACGCACCGCGAGCCATTGCCATGGTGCGAGCTGGCAAAGCAGATTATGCCGTGGTGCCGATTGAAAACTCCGTAGAGGGTGGAATCAATGCCACGCTCGATGCCCTTGGCCGGCATGGCGACCTCACCATCCAGGCCGAGGTGCTGGTGAATATCGCTTTCGTGCTCGCGGTGCGCCCAGGCACGGCAATGGAAGATATTCGCAGGATATCCACGCATCATGCGGCGTGGACGCAGTGCCGCGATTGGCTAATGGAGAATCTGCCAGATGCACTCTATCTGCCAGCTTCATCTACTGCTGCCGCTGCCCGAGCACTTGCTGAGGAGGAGAATCCTGGCTTTGAGGCCACGCTAGTTTCTCCTTTGGCTGCTGAGCAGTATGGGCTGCTGGCATTGCGTGATTCCGTGGCCGACAATCCTGATGCTCTCACTCGCTTTGTGATGATTGGCCATGCTAGCCATGTGCCAGAGCGCACCGGAGCAGACAAGACCACGTTGCTGGTACATCTGCCAGCCGACCGTTCTGGTGCTCTGCTTAGCCTGCTTGAGCAATTTGCTTCTCGCGGGGTGAACCTTTCGCGCATCGAATCTCGCCCCACCGGCGATTCTCTTGGCCGCTATGCTTTTTCGATTGATGCCGAGGGGCACATTGAAGACCAGCGGATACAGAGCACGCTGATTGGCTTGCATCGAGTGAGCCCGAAAGTGGTGTTTTTGGGTTCCTATCCCTCTGCCGAACAGCGCAAAATCAAGCCGGCTGCTGGCACGGCAGACCAAGATTTCGTCAGCGCCCGCGAATGGGTGCGTAGTCTGCTCAATCGTCCGCTCCACGGGTAGAGGCAGACTCGGGGGCAGGATCAATCGCCTCCTCCGCGGGCAAGGGTAGATTGAGCAGGGCAGATCTGGGAGGCGTTGCTTGGCTGCGCGAGCTGATGAGAGCGGCTAAACATTTATGCTGCGGAGCTTTGAGCATGGCACAGCTAGAACCCTTGGAGTTCTGCGAGCGGCGCAGTAGCTGCTATCATACGAGAGGTGTATCGATTATGCAGGCGGACTGGTGATCCGCGATGATCTATGACGTTCTGATGATCGCGCTTGGCGTGCTGCTCACGGTTGGCACGGCGATCTTTGTAGCGGCTGAGTTTTCTTTCGTGGCGCTCGATCCTGCCACAATAGATTCAAAAGCTGAAGATGGCGATCCGCACGCCCGTAAAGTGGCACCAAATTTGCATCGTATCTCGCTCTATCTCTCCGCGTGCCAGGTGGGGATCACGCTCACCACAATTCTCTTAGGGTATGTGGCTCAAAAACCTCTACAAGACCTCTTTGAACGGCTTTTCGGTAGCGTAGGGATGGCCCAAGCGGCAGTAGTGGCCGTAGCAGCCACGGTAGCTTTCATCTTAGTGAATGCGTTCTCGGTGTTTTTCGGAGAACTGGTGCCTAAAAACCTCTCACTCGCAGATCCGCTGCGATCAGCAGCTTTCGTGGCGCGGCCGGTGCATATTTTCTCGGTGGCATTCAAGTGGATCATCGTGGGGCTCAATAATTCCGCAAACTGGGTGCTTGGCCTGTTTGGTATTGAACCAGCTGAAGAACTTTCTGGCGCGCGTTCAGCGACGGAACTATCTGCTCTCGTGCGTCGCAGCGCTAAAGAGGGCACGCTCGACGTCAATACTGCTCATTTGCTGGTGCGTTCTATCGGTATTGGTGAGCTCACCGCTGTGGATGTGATGACGGATCGCGGAAGATTAGACGTTATTAATGCCGCCGCTAGTGCTGCCGACGTGATTGCACTCGCACGGGAAACGGGGCATTCGAGATTCCCCGTGATCGGCGATGATCTGGACGACGTTCGCGGCCTCGTGCACTTGCGTCGGGCTATTGCTGTGCCCTATGAACGACGTGAATTAGTGCCTGTGACGTCGAGCTCGCTCATGGTACAAGCTCCGAAAGTTCCAGAGACGCTGGCTCTTGCTCCGCTGCTCGTGCAACTGCGTGAAGAAGGCCTGCAGATGGCTGTGGTCGTCGACGAATACGGAGGCACGGCAGGTGTCGTCACTTTGGAAGATGCTGTAGAAGAAATTATTGGAGACGTGGCCGATGAACACGATCCACGTGCTCAGGAGGCGCACCGCACGACTGGTGGGGATGTGCTGGTGCCTGGCCAGATGCGCCCAGACGAGGTTGATAGAGATTACGGCTTGCCGGTGCCAGAAGATGGCCCGTGGGAAACTGTGGGGGGCTGGGTAATGGCTCAGCTTGGGAAGATTCCTGCTGTGGGAGATGAGTTTTCAGATCAAAATGTACACGCGAGGGTGGAGAAAATGGATGGCCGCCGCGTAGAAATTGTGCGGATTCGTCTGGTCTCGCTGGGCGGTGATCGGCGATGAATACCACTGCCGCCCTTATTATTACTGTGCTGCTGCTTCTGGGCAATGCCTATTTTGTGGGTGCAGAATTTGCCGTGATGGGCTCTCGGCGCTCTCGTATTGAGCCACTGGCAGATCAGGGAAAACGCGGTGCTGAAACGGTGCTTTATGCCCTTGAAAATCTCACGCTTATGCTGGCCACCTGTCAGCTCGGCATCACGGTGTGCTCCGTGGGGTTAGGGGCTGTGAGTGAGCCAGCCATCGCCGATCTGCTCTCTATCCCGCTGCACGCACTCGGGGCACCAGCGGCGCTCACGCATACGATCGCTTTTCTGATCGCCTTGCTGCTGGTGGTTTTTTTGCACGTGGTACTCGGCGAGATGGTGCCGAAAAATGTGTCAATCACGCATCCGGAAGTCTTGGCGTTGGTTTTCATGCCGCCGCTGGTGGTGATATCGAAAATTTTCTATCCGGTGGTGGCATCGTTGAACTGGCTCGCAAACCACGCGGTACGTCTGCTAGGGGTGGAGCCGAAATCTGAGGTGGCTTCAGCGTTTACAGCGGATGAGGTGGCCTCGATCGTAGAGGTGAGTGAAGCTGCTGGAGTGCTTGACGCCGATGCGGAGCTGCTCTCGGGAGCCTTAGAGTTCTCGGAGCACGCGGCCGATGAGGTGATGGTACCGCTTGAGCATCTTGAGGTGGTGAGCTCGCGCCTATCTGTGGAAGATTTTGAAGAGCTCTCTGGGCGTACAGGGTTTTCGCGTTTCCCCGTTCAAGATGAGCAGGGGCAGCTGGTGGGATACATACACGTGAAAG
Source organism: Actinomycetaceae bacterium (assembly GCA_028724905.1). GTDB lineage: Bacteria > Actinomycetota > Actinomycetes > Actinomycetales > Actinomycetaceae > Arcanobacterium_A. Next base: position 27,380 of record JAQYTG010000015.1, read on the forward strand.
ATGTGCTCGACGTGCCTGCTGCTCGCAGGGGTGAGCCGATTCCACAATGGAAGATCCGTCCGTTCCCTGAAGTGGCTGCGAGTGACGAAGTGGAAGCAGCTCTGAAGAAAATGCAGGTGGCTCGCACCCACATGGCGGTTGTTGTGGATGATAGTGGCGCATTGAGCAGCGAATCAGAAACTGAACGCCGAACTGAATATGAAACTGAGTACACTGCGGAAAATATGCACAGTGAGTCGCACGTTGAGCACAGTCCAGGCGTCCTAGATCCGAGCCAACCAAGCCAGCCGCGCAAACCACATAAGCCAAGCCAGCAAAGCCAACCATCTGGCATGGCCTGTGACCAGCAGGCTGCTGATGGGTCTGAGGAGAAACAGCCAGCCGCTGACGGGGTGCAGCACGCTGCTCAGGCGATTGGCGTCATTTTCCTTGAAGATATTGTGGAAGAACTTGTGGGCGAGGTGCGTGACGCCATGCAGCGGGCGTAGACGTGGTTGTAAACGGCCGTGGTTAATAGTTTATGGCGCGGGCGTTGCGGGAGTTGTGGCTCATCAGTGAATGCTGTGGGACGCTTCACGTCTCAAAAATATGAAATGTGTAGCGCGGGTGTTATCAAACCGTTATTATTTTCATGGCAGCGGAAAATGACGTGCAAATGGAGGCAATCGGGTGCTAGGCAACGTGGAGAATGAGCGTGCAGCAGCTTCGACGTCTCGACTGTCATCTATAAGTACGGGAATGCACAAGATCACGCGCGGTTGTTTGGCAAATGGTCGGCACGCAGTAGCTGCTTCAGTGTTGGGCGTCGTCGTCACGATACTCGTAGTTGTCGGTATGAGCGTGGATCACTCCAGCCAAGCTCAAGCAGTGGCAGCTCGCAGTGTGCTGTCTAGCTCAGTGCTAGAGAAGAACTCGGACGTCACGCCCGATACGCTTGCCGAATCGAAACATGGGCAGGCTCTCGCTGTGGCCGATAGACGAGTAGCGGCGGCGCAGGATCTTGCCAGCGACCATGAAGCGCTGTGTGCGGGATTTGCTGAAGGTGCCAGTTCAGTGGTGAAGGCCTATATGCCGGAGGATGCTTCGGTCATTTATATGCCGATGGATCAAGGTAGCTACAGTATTACTTCTCCTTTTGGAAACCGTTTGCATCCCATCACCCACACGTACACGATGCACAATGGCGTGGATATGGCTGGTCCGGCAGGCACACCCATCTATGCGGTGGCTGATGGAGTCGTACTCAGTACCACTGCGGCTGGTGCCAACAATGGCATCGTGATTGAGCATCACGTGAACGGAGAAGTTTTCACCTCTTGGTATCTGCATTCCTACGCGAGTGATATTCAGGTGAGTCCTGGCGATGAAGTGAAAGCTGGGCAAGTGATTACGCTGCGTGGATCTGCTGGCCAGAGCACGGGTGCCCATTTGCACTTCGAGATGCACCACGGGGAGGGTTTGGGCACCGAGGCTTCTGAGCCGTTGAGTTTCCTCGACAATTTGGGTGCGATGTGGGTAGGCGAAAGCTGCGCGCTCTGAGGGATCGGCTCTGGCCACTTGAGAGTAGGCCAGTGGTACTCGCACACCGAGGTGGCGGCCATGAAGAGCTAGAAAACTCACGTGATGCTTTTGATGCAATGGCCGCGAAAGGCTTTTCTTTTATTGAGACAGATGCGCACGCTACTCGTGACGACGTAGTAGTACTGTTTCACGATCCGGTGCTAGATCGCACAACCAGCGGAACAGGGAAGATCGCCGACTATTCGTGGCAACAGCTCGAGCGCATTCGCGATTATTCGGGCAATAAGCTGATGCGTCTTGATGCCGCTCTGCACCGTTTTCCTCATGTGGTGTTTAACGTTGATGCTAAATCATGGCACGTAGTGGAGCCACTCGCACAGACGATTAAAGCAGCCGGAGCCCTGGGGCAGGTGTCTCTGGCTTCGTTCAGCGAGCGGCGTTTGCGGGTGTTGCGCCGAATGTTGCCTGGAGTGAGATCGTCGCTTGGTACAGGGGCTATTGCCGTGCTGGTGGGGGCCTCCTGGCTTCCATTTCGGCTCGCCCGCATGGTGGCGCGGATAGCGCTGCCAGGGCCCGCTGATGGGGTAGAGGCAGTGCAGGTGCCGATGACGTATATGCGCATCAAAGTGGTGACGGAAGGCTTCGTGCGGCTCAGTCATGCGCTGGGTTTAGCGGTGCACGTGTGGACGATCAATGAGGCATCGCTCATGCGCCGCATTATCTCGATGGGAGTAGACGGCATTATCACCGATGAACCCACCTTGGCTGCACAAGTGATTGCGCAGCAGTGCCGGTGAACGTTTGATCGTGCTGGGCGATCGTGCTGGGCGTGATGAGGGGATGATCGTACTTTCTATCGGGCGTGCCAGCAGAGCCGCTCTGCCAGCTTGCCGATAGCGTCACCTCTGCCGGCAGTAGCAACTCCCCGCCTTGCTAGCGGCAACTCCGCCAAGAGCTGGCCGATAATGCCAACGTGACTGGCAGCAACTTCGCAGCCAGAAGCAATATCACGCCAATTCGCCCGTCCGTTCAAACAACCCCAGCCGCCCGAGAAACCCTGAGAAACCGCCCGAGAAACCCCAGGCATATATCAGCCGGCCGGCGGACAGCATTATGCCTGCCCGTCGGCCGGCGATAGCAGCACCCTTGGGGGAATACCAGGGCAAGGGAATGCCCCCGAGGGCGTAGAGATCACTGCACCGTAAATGGATCAGAGGTGCCGGTGTAGGAAGAAATCTTGCCGTTCCAGCCGTTCTTCCATTCGCCGAGCTGCACTAAACGATACGTACCTGGCTCGACGTCCTCACCAATCCTCCACTCCACGTTCGTGCGAGAGTAGCTTGCGCCCTCGCGCTTCCAGCGATAGACGGTATCCCAATCGTGGTCGTCGAGATAGTCCACCCAGGTGCCGTCAGCCGCTTGGCGTTGCACCTTCAAGAATGTGTCCATCGTGCGCAGGTTGTTTTTCGGATGTCCGCCTCGGAATGTGGCGATCGCCGTCTCTCCGCGCTGATAAGAATCCTTGGGTTGTACAAGCACCTGGCCGAATGTCTCTTTTGCGGGCTTGTCGTCTAGCACCACTCCAGGCCGGCTGAGCAGCAGCTTCGTATTCACTAGTTTAGGCAGGGCGTCGTCCGTCACCTGCGTTCCAGTGACGAGAGCCGTAGCAAGATCATCGAGTTCCTGGTTGAATGCTCCAATTTCATGCGGACCAAACTCCGTGGAAGCACCCTCATAATGCTGAGCCGCATACTCTTCGCGGGTAGTCACATATCCGGTGTAGTCGTTGGTGAGGCCAGCCATCACTACGGTGTCTACGCCCGCAGGCTTGAGGATATCCGCCACGGAATCGCGCAAATGACGCATAGCCATTGTGGTGGGTTCCCCTGGCAAGCCGATAATGGCCACGTTGCCGATGCGCAGAATCTGCGAGGGCAGGATCGTGGGAATCCATCCAAATTTCCCATCTGGAAGCACCACGGGCTTTTCTGCCTGGCAAGGGTCTTGGCCGATACTGCCCACACCGGCAAAAGCCAAGCGCACGAGCCCGCCCAGAGCAGAGGTGTCTACCTGGTTGATCTTGTCAGAGATATCGAATGTGCCTGCCGTCATCCCCTCATAGATACCTGGGATATTTGAAGGGCCATTCTCGCCGCCACTGGCGAACGAGAAGCCACGAGCAGGCGTGCACAACGTCTTATCGCCCTCTCCCTCGGTGTATTTCGCATCCACCGTGTAGCCGATAAAGTTCGCGTACCGCGTCCGCGCATCGACAGGGCCGCTCACCGCTTGCCCCGCAGAATTCCACAGTTCCACAGCCTTCTCGAACTGCTGCGCTCCGGCCTTTTCCACGTTGGCGTAATCGTCGCTAGAACCCATGTAGTCGGGAGCTGACTTAGAGTTGCCCACCGTCGTCACGGTATCGCCAGTGGCAGAGTTCGGGAAAGCAGCCACAAAAGTCTTATCGGCGTAGATGTCTGAGCCCATCTTCTGCTCAAACATATACTGTGCATAGCCTTTCGTATCTCCCCCGTAGAGCGTCCAGTCAATAGGGAACTGTGTGGGATGTGTGGAAAACCAGTTGATGAGGCCGAGTTTTTCGCCGGTGACGGCAGTGAACTCCAGCTGCGTCATAGTGGTGTCGATATTGTCCTCGTACTGATCGGCGTCGTCGTTAGCTAGATATGCTTCGAGCGAGCGATTGCGGGAGACTCCGCGCAGCGTGCCTTGCTTGAGAGCAATAGTGCCAGGCTCAAGGTTGTTGTGGGCGCGCTCAATTGACTTCACAATCCCATCGACGGTGGTATCGAGGTTAGTTTGATTAAAGCCGTAAAGATGCCCATCTTCTCCGGCTATCTGATAGAGCTTGTCGGTGCTCATCCCTGAGGGGCCAACGTGTGTATGCGTGGCGGATATCATCACGTTGGCTGAGGTGTACAGATCTCCGTAGATCTCTTTCAGCTTGTTCAAGACCCGCAGCCGCTCGGATGAGAAAATGGCGCCATTGTCGATGCTCACATACACCACGCGCTCACCGGTGGCCTGATCGGCAATCACGAAAGCGTGCGAATACAAACGCTGTTGGATACCCTCCATTTCTTGATGTGAAGCGTACCCAAACGCTCCCGCTTCAGCCGCCTGGCCGGTGACGTCGTAAATCCCCGTGCCGATGAGGTATTCAGAGGCGCTGGTGGAGCTAACGGCGTGAGCAGTGGGTGCATCAATGATGGAGGTGGCGCCGACGCTGGCACATACTAGTGCTAGCGTGGCGGCGCTGGTGGCGAGTGCGTGAGCCCAACGCTTGATCTGCATAGTCTTTGTCCTTTCGTGCTGGGCAAATGGCTTTGTGGTGCGAGCCGATTGTGGTATCAGCGCGTCCGCGCCGGATTTTCGTGTGCCACGCCAGTGGTGCCGCATCGGCGTGGCCGCCGCTGGCCGTGTGGCGGTGCTGGCCGTGTGGCGGTGCCGGTATGGCCGTGCACGTGGCCGGTAGGCCGCGCGCGTGAAAACCAGAGCAGTGTGCGCTGATCCCTCTGTGCAGGCAGGAGCATTTTGAGTTACTCTTGCCTACGTTTTCTGCTGCTGCGCAAAGTATAAGCAGGTGAAAAATTATAAAAATAGCTGGTATGGCAATTGATCTATAGTCAATTTTTGGTGGATGAAAATTTGGGGTGACGACGGCGGGGTGAGGCAGATTGTGCCATGCTATGTGAACTGGGATAGCGGGCAGTGAAAGTACTATCAGCGATAAGGTGGCCTCGGTTGTTGAGTACTATCTATGGCTGCTAGCGGGAGTGGTTGAGAATATCAACCTAAGCAGTATCGGTCGGGCTATCAGTTCGCGGCACGCCCACCCGGGCAGGCTCATCTGTGCGAGCCGCTGCGCTGCCATTGGCTCTCTCTCACAATGCTCCAGCACTGCCGGTGGCGGTGAGGTAGGCCAGCACGGCACGCACGCGCCGATTTTCTTCCCCTGGAGCGAGGCCGAGCTTGAGGAAAATATTGGCCACGTGCTTGCCGATTGCCGCTCCCGAAAGATAGAGCTGGCTAGCGATCTCGGTATTTGAATAGCCTTGCGCCATGAGTTCCAGCACCTCGCGCTCGCGCGCCGTGAGGCCAGACAGCACTGTGCTTTTGGCCTGCACGAGCCCCGCTGCCACTTCTGGATCGACTACCACGCCGCCGGCAGCCACGATCGTGAGTGCGCGGATGAAATCCGCTACGTGTGCCACGCGGTCTTTGAGCAGATAGCCGAGTCCGCCTGCAGAGCTTCCGGCGGCGAACCCGCTACCAGGCCCACTGCTACCAAACCCGCCAGCTGTAAACCTGCCAGTTGTAAGCCCGCCACCGGCAGTGCGTCGGCTCGCCTGATCGCCGTCAGCTTCACCTCTTGGTTTGTCTGCTTCTCTGGGTCTTCCGACGCCAACGCCAGCGGCCGAAAAACTTGCTCGTCCGCCTGAGGAAACTCCGTTGTTTGAATGTGTGGACGCCTCGGAGGTGAAAAGCGCGCTCGCATACGCTGGAGCTACGTATTGCGAGAGTACCATGACCCCGAGTGCGGGGAAATTTTGACGCAACGTGACGGCGGCGCGCAGTCCGTCGTCACTCATCATCGGTGGCATACGGACGTCGGTGATGAGCACATCGACGTCTTCTCCAGCGCAAAGCATGGCGGTGAGCTGGGTTTCCAGTTCGGTGGCAGAGCTGGCGTGCCCCACGATCTCATGCCCTGCCCGCTGCAAAATCTCGGAGAGCCCAGCGCGAATGAGGGCGGCGTCGTCTGCGAGAAAAATTTTCATAGGGGCGGCCTTTCTGTGCTGGGTGGGATTGCGGGCTGTGTGCGTTTATGCAGATGCGGGCTGCCGTCATCGGTGAATGGTGGGCAACTGCCAGGATACTGCTGGAGATTGGCCGGCGGGCTGCTTGGCTGATTGGGTGATAGGTTGCTTGGCTGACTAGGCGATGGGTTGTTGCTGGCAGACGGCTCGCCGGAGTGCGCGAAAAGGCCAGACTGGCTGGAGCAATCGGCATTGCTGAGATAACTGGAGGGGGCAGAGCAACTAGGCTGGCTGGAATGTGCAGAATGATCTGAGCGGTCAGGCTGGATGGGATACCTAGGATAGGCAGAATCCCCGTGCTGGCCGTAGGCGCTGGAATCGTAAGCGCCCGAAGAACCACTGACACGACGAGGATCGCTGGCGTCGGAGCTGGTGTTGGTGCTGCCGCTGACGTTGGCGCCGGAGCCAGCACGGGAGATGCCGCTGACGCTGCCCCTAGCACCCGAGCTGCCCCTTCCGCTGGCGTCGGTGCTAGCGCTCCCACTGTCCCTACTACTAGCATTGCCGCTAGCACTGCCGTCACTCTTGGAGTTATTGCCGTCACCGCCGTAATAATCACCTGTGCCGCCAGTGCCCACAGACCCCCGAGAGCCCCCAAAGTTGTCGGAGCGCGGCGTGCCGATGGCCGTTTCTCCAGGGAAAAGCAGTAGCGGAATGGAAGCTACCACAGTGGTGGGGCCGCCGATGGGTGATTCCATGCGTAGTTCTCCGCCGAAGGCTTCAAGACGTTCCCGCAGGCCTGCTAGTCCGTGGCCGGAGAGAATCTGCGCTCCTCCAGGGCCGTCGTCTACCACGGAGACGTGCAACGCCTGATCGCACACAAGCAGGATGCTCACGTGCGCCTCAGGGGCATATTTTGCGCAGTTAGTAAGCGCTTCGGTGGTAAAGAAATAGGCGGTGGCAATCACGCCCTCTGGCATCTCTGGCAAGGGATGCGGCGTGATAACTCGGACGTCCGCTATGCTCACCTGCGCAGCCAGTTTGATAGCCTCTTCCAGTCCGAGATCGGAGAGAATTTTCGGGTGAATGTTATTGACGGTAGTACGTAGAGCTGCTAGGCCTTGCTCGCCCACTCGTTGGGCGCGCTCAAGCACCATCGGTAGATCCCGCAAAGGTTCGGGCAGCTGCCCCGCATACATATGTAGCATCAGCAGGGCTTCCCCGATCGCCATATTTTCAGCCACAAAATACTGTTGAGCACCATCGTGCAGATCGCGCTCAATGCGACGCCGTTCAATCTCGAAAGCGTGCACAATCTCGCGGCGCGAAGCTACTAGCTGCATAATTTGCTGGGCAGGAGAGAGCCGGCGTCTTTTCCATTTTCGGAGATTGTCCCACACGTGCATGATTGTAGCGCACGGCATAGTGGCCTGGCAGTGCACGGCATACTCTGACAATGGATGACGCCGCATTGGAGGTACTGGGGGATGGGAAGTGCTGAGCTGCTGGAACTGTTAGAGTGCTGGATCCGCTCAATTTCTGAAGTATTGGAGCTGGTGCAAACTGTTGGAGTGCTGGAGGCGCAGCAATTCCAGCGCGCTGACCTCTGTTCTCACGCATGATTCCTGCCGTCACGCATGGATCGTGACGCTATGTGCATAAGAATTATCCCTGCTGCCGCGCATTAAATATGTAGCCGCCTGTAAATATATACGAATTAGAAATATATGCGACCAGGTAGTGCTAGCACTACCTTAAATAGGGGTGTAACACTATTCCGTCCCTGCGGGATCTGAGGTGAAATGGAAACATGAACGATATATCTAAGATGCACATGAACATTCCGGCTCCCTCAGCTTCAGTTGCTGAGGCCGGATTTACTCCCTCATCCGCGCCCATGCCAACCGGCTCTGCGGCACCAGGAGCTATCACGAGTGCTACCAGTGCAGCTGGCGTCACCGCTGCTTATCTAGCTGGCGCCGCTCCCGCCGCAGCGAAGGCACCCGCACTGCTCTCCGGCCTGGGGCTCACCAAAGATTTCGGCTCTGGGCGCTCTGGAATGGTGCACGCGCTCGCGGGCGTAGATATCACGATTCACGAGCGTGAACAACTGGCTATTATGGGGCCATCTGGCTCTGGCAAATCCACGCTCCTGCACGTGCTCTCAGGAATTCTTAAGCCAACAGCTGGTCGAGTGCTCTTTGAAGGGGAACTCATTAGTGGTTTGAATGACGCCACCCGCTCGCGGCTTCGGCGGGAACGTTTTGGGTTCGTCTTCCAAGATGGCCAGCTAGTGCCGGAGCTGACGGCTCTAGAAAATGTGGCGCTTCCGATGATGCTAAAAGGAGAAGATCGCGCTAAAGCCAATGCGGCTGCCGATGAATGGCTCAGCAAACTTGCGGTGGCAGATCAGCGCCGAAAGCGTCCTGGCGAAATGAGCGGTGGGCAAATGCAGCGTGTGGCGGTGGCGCGTGCCTTGGCCTCCAATCCGGCAGTGGTATTTGCCGATGAGCCCACAGGGGCGTTAGACCAGGCCACAGGGCAGGAAGTGATGCAAATCCTCACTACGGCCACCCGTATGAACGGTAGTGCACTCGTCATCATCACCCACGACATTAAAGTGGCTGCATGGTGTGAGCGGCTGGTGGAGATCCGTGACGGCCTGGTGCAGACGGATCGCGCAATGGATGAGGTGGTTGGCAGATGAACATTGTATCGCTCGCCTCTCACCTCGCCTCAGCACGGCTGAGAAATCGCAAGGGTAACGGCATTCTAGATTCATTTGCCGTGGCTGCTTTCGCAGGTTCGAGTTTTCTGGAGCTCACCACTCTGGGTGGTGTGTGGATGTTTGTCCAGCGCAGAACGACTATTGATGTCATGATGGCTGCGAACCTTGGGATCTCCCCAGACTTCACGATTGGCACTGGCGAGACCCTTGCGGCGTTTGCTTATATTGCGTTGGCGATTCTTATTGTCCCGATTTTTTCCCTTGGGATGGCAGCAGCCAGGCTCGGTGCGCAAGGCCGTTCTCGGCGGCTTGCCTCTCTCCGGCTTTTAGGGATGACGGCGAGCGAGGTGCGCTTTTTAGCAATTATTGAAACCTTTGTGCACTTCGTCGTGGGATTCGCCATCGGGTTCATTCTCTACGTTGCGACGCTGCCGCTGTGGAAATTCGTCAGTTTTGGCACAGTACCAATTGAAATAAGCGAGATGCTGATCCCGTGGTGGTTGGTGATGGCCGCATTTGTGGTACTCGCTGCGGTGGCTATGGTATCCACGTTGGTGGGTTTGATAAAGGTCTCCATTTCCCCGCTCGGAGTATCACGGCGATCCGTGCCCAAGGCGCTTGGATATTGGCGGGTGGCGCTTTTCGTGGTGCTCATTGGCGTCGCTGTGTACGTTGCACGGGCTATGAGCAACGGAGACATTAAGTTAGACAGTTCCGTGCAGACCGTGATGGTCTACGTCTTCATTTTGTTGATTATCATCACGGGGTTCTCTATCTTTGGGCCGTTCGTGATCCAGATACTTGGGCGTTTAGTACTGCGAACGAAGAACCCTGCTCGTCTGATAGCTGCCCGCCGGCTCATCGACGATCCTCGCTCCGTCTGGCGCAGCGTGACGGGAGTACTGCTGATGGCTATGATCGCTTCATATACTGTGCTGCTCTCTCGCTTTCCGCTTTTACGACACCCAGAGATCAAACGCATCAATAGCGACGATCCGTCGGTGCAAGTGGAAATGTTTTCTCAGATGGCCGAATTTGATGTGGCAAAAGGGGTGTTGATTGCTCTAAGTTTTACCCTGATCCTCGCTGCGCTCTCCACTCTCTTGCAGCAAGCCTCAGATGTGTTTGACCGCGCTCGTGAAGAACGCACGCTGGTCTTAATTGGCGCGCCGATGAAGATGTTTTCTCTAGCTCGGATACAGCAGGTGTTGGTGCCATTTACCGTGCTGATGATTGCGGCGATGACGATAGCGCCGCTCCTGGCAATTATGACGACAGTCTATCCCCCTGTGCCGGAAAATCGAACCTTGCTAGTGGCTATTGCAGGGATTGGGATTCTCGTGATTGCCATTCCGGTATTGCTCACGATTCCGCTGGAGCGGCAGGTGCTGGCGCAGCAGCAGCGGCGCAATGATTAGGAGAGTAGCAGAGAGGGCTAGTAGGAGAGTAAGAGAGATGGCTAGGCGGGTTTGTGTGCACAGGTGTGCGGGAGGATCGGGCTCGTAGCTGCGTGTCGTCACCCTCGCAGGTGTAACGTATGCACGTGATCTGATTGTGGTAGCGTCTGCGTACTGGCAGAAACCACATCGGTAAAAGTGGCAAGCGGAAAAGAGAATAGATGTTTGTGTATATCGCTGGCGACATTATGAGCACGGGCTCGCAGCATGAGCTTTCCGTGATTGAAGATGTGGTGAAAGATCTGGGGTTGGAGTATTACTCACCGATCAAAAATAAAGGGATCAACGACAAAAAGAACGTGACGGTGAAGGAAAATAACGCGCTCGCTGAGAGGATTTTGCGTGAAGATACTGAACGGCTCAAACGTGCAGATCTGGTGATTTTCAACGTGAAGGAATTTGCTATCGGTACCCTCGTGGAGCTGGGGCAGGTGCTGGAGATGATGGAGCATGATCCCGCTAAGCGCTGCGTTTTTCTCTATGACGACATTCGCCGCACAACTTTGCCGGAGATTGGAGATCGGCGCAGTTGGAGCATCAACCAGTATCTGTACGGCGCGGTGCTCAAAATGAGTGGTGGGCGTGGTTTCGTGGAGCCCAACGAGCTGCGGGGAGTGTTGGAAGAGATCGTCTCGGGTCGTTGACGCCAATGCGCAGCTAGAGTTGGACGGCTGCCGTTGAAGAGTGCGTTGATGCCAGTTGGCCTGCTGAGCTGGGCGGGTTGATGTGATTGGTCTGACTAATACCACCCGCCTCCGAGTTGTTAGCTCCCGAGATATTACGCCCGAGATTAAACCCCGAAGAGACCGGAGACGATGATTCCCACGCCGAGGGCAATCAAAACGGCGGGGAAAAGAACGACCTCAAAGCGCTCTAAGAATTCGGCCACGCTTGGACGTGACGTCACGAATCGAGCCAGAGCTACCACTGCGCTCACAAGTACCAGGAAAACGCCGCAATAGAGGGCGATCTCCTGCGGGCTTGCCGTCACAAAAACGGGCAGATAAACGCCAATTTCGTCGCCTCCATTGGCAAAGGTGACGGCGGCCACCGCCATGATGCTCAACGGTTTTTGGGCGATCTTCTCTGCTGATTCGCTTATTTCATCGTCTGCCTCTCCTCCGTGGGCGCTGCGCCACGAGTTGATGGCCGCACGCAGACCAATAACGATGGGCAAAAGTCCAAACCAGGGCGCAAAAGCGGAGGGGAGCAGTAGAGAGCTGCCGATAGCTCCTGCGATAGTGATGCCGAGGATAGCAGCAAAGCCGATATATTGTCCGATAAGGATCTGGCGTAGAGTGTGGGGTTTCTTTGCGCCGTGAGCAAAAAATATCGAGAGCACCAATAAATGGTCGATATTCGTAACGGCGAAGAGTCCGATCGCTTTCAAAAACGTGATGAGCACGAAACAAGAATACCGTCTATCCTCTATGCTGTTCGTGTGCCAATAGAACCACGTCACCAATGTTTGAATAAATCTGTGAATGCGTCTTTGAGCGGTGCCTTGAGGGTGCCCGCAAGCGCTGATGCGCCCGTGTACGCTTCGGATCCTCTGGCCTCGCCTAAGGCTACCCCTACCTCGCTTGAGGTTGCTCCGCACCCTGCTGCTGATTTTTCCGACACTTCTTGTACCGCTGCCCGTCACGCAGCCTATGGAACGGGTAAGCCTGAGGTGCTTGCTCCGGCGGGCAACCTCGCCACCCTCAAAACGGCCATCGACTTCGGCGCGGACGCCGTATATTGCGGAGGGCAAGAGTTCGGGATGCGCAGTGCTCCCAAGAATTTCACGCTTGAGGATTTTGAACAGGCCGTTCGCTATGCCCATGCCCGCCACGCTCGCGTGTATGCCACCTGCAATATCTTGCCCAGTTCCGATGAGGTGCCGCGAATGAATGCCTACATGGGGGAGTTAGAGCAGATTGGGGTGGATGCGCTGATTATCTCCGACATTGGAGTATTGATGGCAGCCCGCACGGTGGCTCCGCATACGCAGCTACACGTCTCCACTCAAGCTGGCGTCACTAATTATCAAACTGCTCGCGCTCTCGTCGAATTAGGTGCGAGCCGAATAGTGCTGGCGCGGGAACTCGATCTGGAGGCGATTCGAGCAATTCGAGCTAATCTTGGGCAGCAGATTGAGCTGGAGGCGTTCGTGCATGGCTCGATGTGTATGGCTTTTTCAGGGCGCTGCCTCATATCGCAGCATCTCACTGGCCGTGATGCCAACCACGGTGATTGTGTACAGGCGTGCCGCTATAAATATCACGTGGTAGAGGAAAAACGGCCGAACGAATTCATCCCAGTGGAGGTTTCGGAGCAGGGCACTTTTCTGTTCAACTCCCAAGACATGAACCTGCTAGAACACGTGGACGATATCTTGGATGCCGGCGTCACCAGCCTCAAAATCGAAGGCCGTGCAAAGGGAGCCTACTATGCGGCGGTGACGGCAAATGCCTATAAGTGCGCCGTCAATGAGTACCTTGCCCAGCGCGAGGCTGGAAATGTGCAGTCGTTGGCATTGCCGCAATGGTTGCGCGAGGAACCTTATAAAGTCACGCATCGCGAGTACTCGACAGGCTTTTACTACCGGCAGCATCCAGCTTCGGAGAGCGTGACGCGCGGGGGCTACATTAACGAGTGGCGCTGGCTAGGCACGGTGCTGGGGTGCGATGAAGAATGCGGCGCGGGTGAGAGATGCGGAGAGGAAGAGAGGCGCGGCAGGGATAAGGAGCGCCAGGAAAGTGTGGGATCTGGCTGCGACGATGCGAGATCTGGCAGTGGAGTGGAATGCTGCGAAAGAGCGGAATGTGGCAGTAGTGAGGAACGCCGCGAGAGTGAGCGGCGGCTGCGCATTTTTGCACGCAATAAAATTGCGCCAGGCATGGAGATTGAGTTTTTAGCTCCTGCCAGACCGCCCATCAAGTACCGCGTGCCCGCTGCGGGGCTGTGCGATGGTGAGGGGAATCCAGTAGATCAGATCAACAATCCAGCTCACGAATTTTCGCTGCCGCTGCTGGGGGCTGAGTACATTCCAGCAGGTGCCATGATTCGGGCGCGCGTAAAGCAGGCATAGAGGGCAGACATGATGCCCAGTGTGCACACGTGAGGCGGAACGCTTGTGAATGAGCGTGCCGGAATAGCCGTCTGCTAACGAGGTGTGGAGTACGCGGAATGCGCGCGTGCACTGAAGCGACCAAACGGCGTAGTGAACTAGTGCGGCGAACTACGCGCGCGAACTAGTATGGTGAAATAGCCTGTAAGAATGAGCCTGCTAAAACTAACGTGCCTGCACTGGGTGGCAAAACAGCGTGGCGAACTACGCGCGCGAACTAACATAGAAAATTAGTGTTCCTGAACTAGTCTGGCGAAACAACGTGTAGGAATGAGCGCGCCAAAACTAGCGCACCGAATTAGAGCGCGTGCACGAAAAAGCAGGCAGCCGCCCTCGCTCTTTGATGAGATAGCCTCTTTGATGAGATAGCTTGGAGGAGGGCGAGTCTGCCTGCTGTGGTGAATGCTCGCAGATCAGAGTGAGCTGCTCCCCCGCAGTGCACGGGCGAGATCGCGATACCAGGCATAGGATGCCTTAGGCGTACGCTTGAGCGTTTCGTAGTCTACATAGATCAGGCCGAAGCGTTCTTGATACCCTGCTGCCCACTCGAAATTATCGAATGTAGACCAGCAGTAGTACCCGCGCACGTCCACTCCCGCATCAATGGCATCGGCACAGGCGGCAATATGCTGGGCAAGATATCGGATACGAGCCTGATCGTCGATAGATCCGTCTGCTGCGGGCACGTCGTGATAAGAAGCACCGTTCTCCGTGACGGTCACGGGTGGCAAATTCGGATACGTCTCATGTAGGTGTAGCAGAATGCGGGTCAAGCCCTCGGGAGCCACTGCCCAGCCAAAATCAGTGCGTTCGGCGCTGGCGTACGGAACGGGCTGAAATGGCATATCGGCGGGGATATCCACCTCAAGATTTCCAGAGTAATCCTTGCCTGCTTTCGGTGCTTCGATCACGGTGGGCTCGTAGTAATTGAGACCGTAGAAGTCAATGGGCGTGGAGATGATGGCCAGGTCTGCGGCAATCTGCTCTGGAGAATCGGTCATCAAGGCATAGACGTCCGTCACGGGGTATTCGCCAGTGAGAATCGGGTGGACGAACACTTGGTTGGTGACCAGATCAAACATACCGGCGGCCTGCAGATCTTCAGGAGAATCTGAGGCTGGAATGACGGGGAAATTTTGATTGACGACGCCAACTTCAGCGTAGGGAGCCACTTCACGAATCGCTTGCACGGCCATTCCATGGGCGAGCAGCAATCGGTGTACCACAGCCATGGCGCCCAAGCCCATCTGCAATCCAGGCGCATGGGAGCCGAGGGCGTGCCCGTAGAGGGAATGTACGCTCATCTCGTTCATCGTGGCCCAGCGCTGCACCCGATCGCCAAAGTGCTCAGCCATCAGGCGGGCATAGCTGGCGAAGGCGGTGCAAGTATCGCGGTTCATCCAGCCGCCCTCTTGCTGCAATACTTCAGGAAGATCCCAATGGAAAAGGGTTGGGCAAGGGCGAATGCCGCGCTCAAGGAGCCCATCTACTAGGCGATCATAGAAAGCAATCCCCTCAGGATTGAGCTCTCCGCGTCCAGTAGGAAGTACGCGGCTCCAGGAGATAGAGAAGCGATAGTCAGGAGCACCGAGATCGGCAATATAATCGAGATCTTCCTCAAGCCGGTGATAATGGTCGATGGCTACATCGCCGTTTTCATTGTTGATCACGTGCCCTGGCTCATGGGTAAAAGCATCCCAGATGGAACGGCCGCGCCCGCCGTCAGCCACGCCTCCTTCAATTTGGTAGGCTGCCGTGGAAGTGCCAAGGCGGAAACCTTGAGGCAACCGCGTAGCAAGTTCATGTATGTCAATCATGGTGCTCCCATCAATCGTTGTATCTATGTTTATCTCTTTATTTCTGTTTACAGTAGTGTGGCTGTGGCCGTGCTGGAAAACTCGGTGGCCTCTGCAGGCAGCTGGAGCGGGTGCAGCTAGGGTGGGTGCTCGGAGGCGGAGCAGAGGCAATCAGAGGTGAGGCGATCAGGCGATCAGAGGCGATCAAGCGATTTTCTTCAACATCGGCAAGAAAGCGATGGCAATGAGCCCCACGGCCGCCGTCACGATGTAGAGGCCAGTGTATCCGCCAGCGTTGGCCACGATAGGGGCTGCAATGGCTGGTGCGAGCGCCTGCGGGGACGCACTCGCCAGATTAGCCACGCCCAACATTGTGGCGCGAGTCTTCTCGTTGGGCAATGCGGCGGTAATAATACCTACATCGACTGCCAAGAATAGCCCGTATCCGATGGCGAAAGCCACGGTGCCTACAATGAGCACGCCGAAATTGTGAGCGAACGCGAGCACAACTCCTCCCACTGCACTCACGACTGCCGCGTACACTACCCAAATTTTCCGGCGATGCATTTTGTCGGAGATGATGCCGCCGCCTGCTGCGGCCACTGCTGCCAATCCTACATACACAAGGGTGAGTACGAATACTGTGCCATCAGCGTCATCTTTGCTCTGCCCTAGACGTTCCATGACGAAATACAGCAGATAGAGCAGCATCAGCGCATTCACGAGATTCAAAAAGAAACGCATACAGAATGCCGCCACGAAAGTGCGATCGAGTTTGACGTCACTCCAACTGAACGCCACAGAATGTGAGGCAGAGGCGAGATCGCGTCCTCGCTTGTGAAGAACGGCGATGGGGAGCACGAGGCAGGGCACAGCAATAGCCAGGGCAATATATCCGATTCTCTCAGAGTTGAAAATGAGCGCCACAGCATTTCCGGTGACGGCGCCGAGGAGTTGTGCAGCGCCAAAGAGAGAGCCTACTGTTCCGCGACGTGCCTCGGGCACGCGGTCTGCGATAAATGCCAAGAGCACGGCAAAAGGGCCATTGAGCCCTACTTGCACAAGCCCCCACCCGATCACCATGAGAATCACCGACATGGCTTGCGATAGTACGACGAGGCCAACCACTGCCACAGTCAAACCGGCAATGAGCACCGGCACGCGGGAACCATAGCGCAAGCGGAAGCGGTCTGAAGCAAGCCCCCAGGCGGGATTGGCGATCATGGATATGGCAGCGCCAATGCCAGTGACTAAAGCGAGCAACCCCTCGCTGCCCGAGCCGCCGGTGATCTCCAGAGCCTGCGATGGCAAGAGCAGCTGGAGCGGGCCAAACCATCCGGCATACACGCCGATTGTGGCGATAATGAGCCACGCCGTCCAGCCACGTGTGGGGCCGGCCGATTCCTCTGGTTGTGATTCAGGATAGTGATGCGTCATTCGTTCCATGCCTGCGCTTTCTCCCATACCTTCACAAATGCTTCGGCAGAAGCCATCAACTCTCGATTCCATTGATCGGCATCAGTGCCGGCCATCTGTGCAACGTCGGCCATCCAGTCTGCATACATACCGTAGTTGGCCACGCCATCTTTGTTCAGATCAAAACTACGCTCTCCGTACACGTGGTGATCAAACACGGCACCGTTGGGAGCTGTGAATGGGTATACGAGCGGGGAAGTGGAGGCATCTGTGCGTGCGCCTGGCAGCGGCCCGAGGCCACCCGCATCTGATCCAAAGCCATACGCCGTTAAAGTTGGGCCAACGGCTTCATGGTCGGCCCGCCATTCATCGAGGAACGTGGGCTCGGTGGGATAGGATTTCGTGGCTGAGAATGTGTATCCCGCGAGATATCCGCCAGCACGCACGATCTGGCCGCGAATGTTGCGATCAGTCCACGAGTGGTTGGCCATCAGGCCAGAGTAGCCTTTGGAACGAGCGAGATCCATCGTCTGCTGAGCAGTCTTGGCACTCATGTGCCCGAGGTTGATCACTATACCCCGTTTCATCATTCCAGTGAGCAGGTATGTGCCCAGATCGGTGAGCCCGCGGGCGTTGCATTTCTCGTCTGAACGGTAGATCGGCATGATTGTGGAATCTTTGCCCGTGAGTTTCTGCACGGCATCACGATACTTATCGGAGTGTAGATCGAGAGGTAGATCTTCAAAAGGCGTGGTGCATTTCTCCAGCTCCCACCAGTGGCCTGCAGAGAGTAAGTTACCGCCGTTCATAATCACGCCGGTGGCGCCTTTATCGAATCGCGTTCCGCCAAACGCATTATCAAATTTATGGATTGGGTGAATCGACATCACGCCCATCTCTTTGAGCTTATCGAGGCCAGAATCAATGGCTTCGGTAGAGCACTTGCCTTCGCGGCAGCCGAAAAGTTCAGAAACTTCCACAGTGAGGGTGACGGCGAGCTTGCCCTGTGCTGCCACTTCGCGCATTTGCTGCGGGCTAGTGACGATCCGGAACCAGCCCTTGCCTGTGCCTCCGCTGCGGGCATCAATATAATCTTGCATATTCAAAAGTTGTTTATATTGCTGGGCAATTTGATCCATTTCATCGCAGGAGGTGCCGATGCGCGGATAGATGGAGCAAATAATACGGTTGCCCACCAGCACTGCGTTCAGGCCGCGCAGGCCGGCTTGCCAGGCGCGCTCGACGGATTTGTAATACTGTGTTTGATGTAGCAACCGCGTGGCATTCGGCCATGTGGAGAACGTAGGCCAGCCATCTTGTGGCCCCATGAATTGAGCACCGCCGAGCGCGGTATCGAATAGTGTGCCAGCTCCGTAGGAGTGATCGGTGCAATCTTGGAGAGCTTCTTCCACGCCACCAGGAGCAAATGGCTTTCCACACATCAAGCGCCCACCGAATGCCCAGGCAGAAATGGGGTGAACGTGAGCATCCATAGCTCCGTAAATTGTGCCGTCCGGATTCAGATTGGCGTGAGTGGAGGCTTTCACTAATCCGGTTTCAATCTCAGGCGGTTGGAAGCAGCCAGTGGCAGGTTTAAGGGTAAATGTGCCAGCTTTGTTGGCGCCCAGCTTGTCGAGGGCGGCTCTGCCTAGGCGCACGCCGTAGTTGGTGGCAGTGAGAGTGTAGCTACCTTCGGAGGGGGAGGCGAGAGTGAAGTCTGCGCGATCGCCGTAATAATCTCCAGGCCACACTGTATTGAAAACGTTGAGGAAAAGAATTTTGCCGCGAGTATCGTAAATGCGATATCGGCCTAGGGCGGTGGCCTCAAATTGCAAGGGCTCTCCCTCGGTGGCGTCCGTGGCGTACCCAACGTCATCGGTGCTGATGGCGCCGTAGCCATCGAGGTGAAGTGTGAGGCATTGGCCGTTGAGGGCATCTGGAGCGAGAGTGATATGTTCGCTGGCCGGCTGTGTGGCTGAGGTAGTTTGCTCTGCTGCAGGGGTAAAATCTTGTTCTGCTGTGGCTGGTTGCGCGTTAGCTGGAGCGGTTCCAGCGATTGCCGTGAAAAGTGTGGCAACTGCTGCTGTGATGCTCAGGGAGATACGTTTCATCGCGTTTCCTCGAGTGCGTATTGCGGTTCGGGAGCGTTCAGCATCATTGCTGGGTGCTCTGTGAGATAGCAGTTTACCGAGTTAATATCCGTAAATATCTGAATTTGAAGAAAAAATTTTGAAAAGGAACTTGCAGACATCACCCCAGAAAAGGTGTGGGGAATGAATGTTTCGCTTTCTCCGTTCATGCTCTCTGAGAGCTGCGCAGGTACTCCTTGCGGCCTGATGCAGCGCTTATCGTGATCTTCGTGACTGATCCCGTGAAGGAGTTCCTATGCGATTAACGATCACCCGTGGTGTCCATGCGGCGCTCACAATTGCAACGCCCTCAACGACGCTCGTGATAGACCCAGGGTATTTTGGCTATCCCGAAAGTGTGGAGTGGGCGGATGCGGTACTCGTCACTCACGATCATTTCGACCACGTAGATCTACCCTCGCTCGCGGCGTCTGTTCGTCGTCACTCGCAGCTAAAGGTGTTTTCACCCACGCCGCTGGAGCTTGATGCCCCAGATTCAGAGGTCACGCTCGTGACGCAGGGGGATATTTTCACCGTGGGAGATCTGCCGGTGCAGACGGTGGGCGCAGAGCAAGCGGTAGCTAGTCTCGATGATCCGCCAATTGCAAATGTGGGCTATCTGATTGCTGGTACGATCTTGCATCCTGGGGATGCTCACCAGGATCTTGTGGGCGTCGATACGTTGGTGACGGCACTGGCCGCTCCGTGGCAAAACAACCCACAGCTTGAGGAACATTTGCGTCGGGTGCGCCCTAAGCGGGTGATGGGGATGCACGATGCCACGCTGAATGATCTGGGGCGTGATTTTGCTCAGAAGACGCTTGAAAAAATTGCGGCTAGCTACGGCGGGGAAGCGGTGGCGCTCAACGTCGGTGAGTCGATCACGATCGAAAGGGCGGATGGTGTTGGCTAGAACGAGGCGGTTCAAGCGTTGTGGCTGAGTGTATTGATCACGGGGGCATCGGTGACGCCACACGGCTGACTGGATGTTGGGGGCTAACACGCGCATAAAACTTGAAAGATGAAATTTTTACAAAAGCAGAAAAACGAAGTGGCCAAAACAAAGTAGCCAAAACAGGGCAGCGAAAATTAAGCGCCGAAAACGGCAGGGCAGCGAAAATTAAACAATGAAAATAAGGTAGCTAAAACGAAGCACCGAAGACTAAATAAAGTAGCTAAATCCAGGAAAGAGGGACGGGATTATTATGAAAGTAACTTCTGCGAAAGAGTTGGCAGCGGCCATTGAGGCCGGCGAACGGCATATTGAAGTACAGGGAACGATCAGCGGTTCGCCGTCTATCACTCTTCCCGAGGGAGCCACTCTCAGCGGCGGCAAACTGATTTTTACTGCCAAAGGGGTGCGCCTGACCAAAGACAACACTCTGCGGGATATCACTATCATCACCACCGACTATGAGGTGGCTATCTACAATGACACCTCCCTCCCTGATGCCGGTACTTTCCACTTCAACAACGTCACCACAGTGGGGCAGGTGTATATCGTGGCCGAAGGACATTTGAAGCGGGTGCGAGTGGAGGCAGACCAGGTATTTGTGCGTAGCGCGGATGTGCGTGGACGTGTAGAACAACCGCATGGCTACGGCGTGGATGTGCTCCAAGGCGGATTCACGCTGTGGAATCGCAACCCCGATCCGGCCTCGCTGTTCACAGCCACTTTGAGAGGAATCAACGTGGGGACGGATGAGACGCCGGTGCGTGGTTCGGGGGTATTCGTGGACGGCTACACCGACCGTGAGGGTAAACTCGCTGGTGGTAAATTTATGGCTGACCTCATCGAGACGGGCACTGTCGTCACTGATGGCGGAATCGCACAGGGCACGCCCGATAAAATCAGCGGCGGCGTATTCGTGCTGGGCGGGGCAATCGTGGAGCGCGTGGAGAATAATGGAACGGTGACGACGCACGGGCCAAACGACATGGTGCTCGATCTGTGGGGACGCGTCTCGGCTTGGGTAGCTCATGAAGCCATCACCTCGACGGGCGCTTCGGGCATCGGGTTCGTGAATTTCGGAGATATGGGCGAGCTGGAGATCAACGCCCCGATCGTGACCAGTGGGCTTGGTGCTCGCGGTTTTAATGTGTATGACGGTACGGTGCGATCGGCGAAATTCCAGTCGATTACCACTCATGGCGATGGGGCTATTGGGATCCAGGTGTCGCAGCCGGTTGGCGCTATCGAAGTGAGCGGTGATGTGCGCACCACGGGCGCTGAAGGGCTGAGCTTGGTGAAAGGGGTGCAAGTGCCGCTTCGGGCGATTGGCATCTCCATCAAGCCTGGTGGCGAGGTTGATAGGCTCACGATAGCGGGAGCAGTGGTGACGGAGGCCGACAATCTTGTGAGCTTTGAGGTGCTGGAGGGTGCTGCGGTGAAAGAGCTATCCATAGGCAGTGTCGAGGCGCATGGTGCCGGCTCGGTGACGACGAAGATCGAGGGTACGATCCCTGCGGGTGTGTTCTAAGCCTGCGAGCTTGCTCTGCGACGAGTGTGGTGGCGACGAAGAACAGCCTGCGGGTGTGTTCTAAGCCTGCTAGCTAGCTCTGACTGAGCTAGTGCTGGATATATGAGCGTTCGATCATCTTGGTTCATTCGGGGCTGGTATTGTCGGTCAGCTTAGCTCGTTTGGGGTTGGGATTGCCGGTCGACTAATTTGTCGGTGAGGCTGATAGTGGTCAGAGCGTCGTCTTAGGGGGGCTGATAATAGCGGTCAAGCTGGTCAGGCTGGTCAGGCTGGTCAGGCCAATTCTATTCATGCAGGCTACGCCCCAAGTTGATCAAATCGGTCTGGTCGATAGTATCAATTCCTGCGATGATGCATTAGTATAAACGGCATGAGTGGGCATTATCGGGAATATAGTGAGTCGGGCATCTATCACGTGATGACGCGCGGCGTGGGCGAACAGCCGTTGATCTTCGAGAGTGACGACGACGTGCGGGCTTTCCTCAAGATCTTGCGGTGGGCGTTGGAGCACTATAGCGGTGAACTTTACGCGTATTGTCTTATGCTCGATCATCTACATCTGCTCGTGAAGTCTGGCGAGGATAGGCCGAGTAAATTTATGCAGAAACTGCAAGAGCTCTACACTCGCCATTTTAATAATCAACACAAGCGGGAGGGGAGCCTATTTCAGCCGCGTTTTCGCTCGAAAGCGGTTGATGACGACAAATACTTCCTGAGCGTTCTGCGCTACATTTTGACGAATCCTGAAGAGGCTGGCGTTGCCCCTCACGATCAGTACCCGTGGAGCAGCTACCGCGAGTACGTTACGCCAGATACGGTGGTGCCAGCGCTGCGCGTCACTCATACGGATTTTGCGCAAAGTTTCTTTAAGGATGTAGATGCTTTTGCGGCGTTTATTGCGGATTGGCGGTCACACGAGCAAAGCGGTGGCCGCAAAAGTTACTTGCGCTATCGGCAAGCAATTCGTGTATCTGATGCGGATGCAGTGCAGATCATCAAAGATGTGCTGGAGGTGACGTCGCCTACTGAGGTAGCGACGTTTGCCAAGACTGTGCGTGAAGAGGCGTTGCGCACGCTGTATCGACATGGGATGCCGGCGAAGCAGATGAGCCGGCTTACGGGGATCAGTATTGCGACGGTGTATCGCGCTCAGCGTTAGCGGGCACTGCATTTACTCCTCGAGTAGATGAGCAAGCAGCTTGCTGGCTTCACTCAGCATCTAGGTCTAAAGTCTGATTTTTATGGGCGCAGGAGTGTCGGCGTCTAAAAATCCTTGCCAGGAATAAGAGAAAGGGGTAGTGCGTTGTGTGCTGCATAAGGGACGAAATACCTACGATGATGTAAAGGAGTAATGATGTCCTCAGCAATCAACAACGTCACAGTACTTGGTACGGGTGTACTTGGCTCACAGATCATTATGCAAAATGCGTGGGCGGGAAAGAATGTGGTGGCCTACGACATCAGTGATGATATTCTTGAAAAACTTCCCGAGCGGTGGGAGTGGATTCGCGGGCATTACCTGCGCGATATTGAAGGCTATAGCGACGAGAAGTTCAAGGAAGCGATCACTCGGATTTCGACGTCAAGCAACCTCAAAGAGGCAGTCTCTCAGGCCGACCTTGTGATTGAGGCCGTGCCGGAAATTCTCGATCTGAAGAAGCAGGTGTGGGCTGAGGTGAATGAGGCAGCGCCCGAGCATACCATCTTTGCCACGAATACGTCGTCACTGCGCCCGTCGGATTTTATGGAGGCTACGGGGCGCCCTGAGAAATTCACGACTCTGCACTTCGCTAACCTGGTGTGGCGCAACAATACCGGCGAAGTGATGCGCACCCCAAAGACATCTGATGAAACGTTCCAGGCGGTGCTTGATTTTGCTGAGTCGATCAATCTGGTGCCAATTCCGATCCAGAAAGAAGTGCCAGGATATTTACTCAATTCGCTGCTCATCCCGTTCCTCAATGCGGCAGCTGATCTGTGGGTTAATGGCTATGCTTCTCCGCAGGATATCGACAATACCTGGCACGTGGCCACAAAGTCGGTGAAGTCTCCATTTGAGATGTACGACGTGGTGGGTTTCAATGTGGCGTACAACATCAATAGAGGACGAATGGGTGAAGAAGAAGGTTCGTTTGCTTGGCTGCTCAAACGTCAGATTGATAAGGGCGTGACGGGGTTTGCCACCGGCAAGGGTTTCTATATTTATGACGACGAAGGCAATATCACAGGGCCGAATCCCGAGATGGTCTCACCCGAAGCTGCTGCCCGCGCCTGAGTAGACGGTGCACATCCAGCCAGTGGTTTGACCTTCGGGTGAAGTTAGCGCTCACCCAGTTTGCTCAGTCAGCCGCTTGGTTTGCTCAGTCAGCCGCTCGCTAGCGAGGCGGCCAGCCGATCAGTAATTTCCCCTGGTGGAACTGGCCGTCCTTGGTGGAGCTGACTGTCGCCTTGGTGGAATTAGCCAGCAGACAGCATCACCGTATAGCGGAATTGACCGGTTGGACATATCGAGTAAGCGCGAGTATTGCTTGATTAGCTGGTAGTATCGAGCAGGCAGGATTGCCCGCGTGTCGGGATTGAAGATGGCACTGCCAACGGCATTGGCGATGTGATCATCACGCCGTCGAGAGTCTTGAGTTTTTTGATCGCGGCTAGCAGTTCATCCCACGATTGTGGAGGATTTTGGATACCCGCTTTTTGGAAAAGATCTTTGTTGTATATAAAGCTGCGGATGCCCGCATACCAGGGCATACCGTATAGTTTTCCATCCAGTGTTCCGGCATCTATCAAGCCGGTGACGAGGTTATCTTTCGTGTCTCCCACTTTCTCAGTGAGGTCAACGAGAGCTCCAAGATCAGCAAACTCTGGCGTCCATGTGGTTCCAATTTCGGCCACGTCGGGAGTCGTTTCTCCAGCTATCGCCGTAACGAACTTATCGTGAGCACTAGCCCACGGCTGGAGCTGAACGTCCAGATCGGCACCGGTTTTGCCTTGAATTTTTCTTTTAGCGTTGCGATGTAGGCATCTGATGAGGCGTTCGTTCCCTCCATAATCCACAGTGAGAGTGTCTTTCCCTCGCCGGAGACTTTCCCTGGATTTTCTGCTGCACCTCCTGCATTCCCTTGGGGCTCACCGGAGCAAGCCCCAAGAAGAGCTACGCTTGTGGCAATCGCTATTGCTTTAATAAATTTCGACGCGCGTATATGTCCTCCCAAAAGCGCCATTGCTTTCAGCCAAATTTTTATTTGTGATGGATCTTTTTGTGGTGAACCTCGTTGTGTGCATGTCTGTGTATGAAATTTTTTTTCACGTAAGAGATTAAAGCTCGAATTTATCGCCATAGTGGGAGGTGGTCAAGGAGTGGCTCTCTTTAGATAAGGACTGCCAGATTAGCGAGAGCCCAGCCGACCTGCCAACTAGCCAACCAAGCCGGTCTCGTGGGCGATGATGACTAGCTGCACGCGATCTCGCGCACCGAGTTTCAAGAGAAGATGGCTGATGTGCGTTTTTAAAGTGCTACGAGAAATATAGAGTCTTTTCTCAATCTCGGAATTCCTTAAGCCTTTTCCAATAAGGGTGAGCACCTCCCGCTCACGCGCGGTAATGACGTCAAGGGTCGATGACGATGGGCGAAGAGGAGCGTTCAAGGAGCGCTTGATGACGGATGCGAGCACCGACGGAGCGAGGATTTGTTCTCCCTGTGCTAGTGATTGTATGGCACTGTGAAGAATGGCAGGATCGCAGTCTTTGAGGAGAAAGCCAGAAGCTCCCGCGCGCAATGCCCCGAATATATACTCGTCAAGTTCAAACATCGTTAGTACGCAAATACGCACATCGGCGAGGGAAGCGTCGGAGGCAATGTACTCAGTAGCTTTAATCCCATCCATAATGGGCATCCGAATATCCATGAGCATGACGTCAGGGCGTAGCTCCCGCGCGAGCGATACGGCGTCTACTCCGTTGGATGCTTCCCCCACAACTTCCACATCATGCATAGCATTCATCAGAGTTATGAGACTCTCACGAACGAGTTTGTGGTCTTCGGCAATGGCGACTCTAATCATGCGGATCTCCGCTGGGGATAGCTGCCTGGACGTAGTAGCCAGGGGAGAGCGGGCCGTGAGATAACTTTCCACCCATGCTAGCCACAAGCTCGGCTAGTAGCGCTAAGCCAGCTCCAGAGCTAGGGGGAGATTCCCAACGTGAACGAGGCCCATCGTCACGGACGCAGACGCGGATCATGCCGTCACTAGATGTAATGTGACACTGGACGTGAGTGGGGCCGGCGTGCTGCGTGACGTTAGTGAGAGCCTCGCGTACAACCTGGTAGACCAGCAGCTCAGTAGCTTCATTCACCCTTAGATCTAAGCCGGAGGAATCAATCTGCAGCCCAGATTCGCGGTAGTCGGCAATGAGCTGAGCGATGTCAGCTATGGTGGCGGCGGGCTGCAGTGGAGCGGCAGTTCCTCCCTCGCGCAAAACAGTTAAAATTTTGCGCAGCCCATTCGTTGCCTCCTCGCTCAGCTTTGCAATATCTCGCAGGGCCTGCTGCTGGATTTCTGGAGAATCTGTGATGTCCGCAGCTCGGGCAGAGAGCGTAATTGCTCCTAGACCGTGGCTCAGCAGATCGTGAAGCTCGCGGGCAATGGTAAGGCGATCATGCAAAATGCTATAGCGTGCTTCGGCGGCTGCCACATCTGTGTGCGCTTCTCGACGGGATCTCATGGCTTTATACCCAAACCACAGCGCCAGAAACGCCAGAAAAACCACGCTGCCTTGCAAAATGATTCCCGCTGTGTTCGTGCGGGTCTCTACACCTACCGTCATCAGTAAAAAAGTAATCGCGCAGGCGAGCATCCCCGCCCAGAGCCAGTACCGCCACGGCGATTCATAGCGGCTCGGTTCATAGTGGCCACGTCCAATGTGCATGGGCTTAGTCTATCGAGGTGCCTGCTCCTAGGAATCAGCCCACGGGCCGAGGATAGCAAGCTGATGTGCTAGCGGAGCTCCTCTCTCATACTGCTGTGTATGATTACTTTTTTTCACGTGAGTAAGCGTCGCAAAAAGCTAACGATTCTAGACGATATAAGTTTCACCGTTCAGGCGGGACGAGTGAGCGGATTTCTCGGAGAGAATGGCGCGGGCAAATCCTCTTCACTGCGGATTTTGCTCGGGCTGGATCGGCCTACGGCCGGAGAGGCTTTGATTGACGGAAAGAAGTATTGTCAGCTCAAGAATCCGCTGCGCCTCGTGGGCAGTGCTTTGGGCGGAGCAGGCGCACATCCGGCTCGCTCTGCCCGCAATCATTTGACGTGGATAGCTCTGAGTAATGGCATTTCTCTGAAGAGGGTCGATGAGGTGCTCAGTGAAGTGGGGCTCAGTGGGCAGGCTCATCGAAAAATCGGGGAGTTCTCTTTGGGGATGGCGCAGCGCTTAGGGATCGCCGCAGCGTTGATCGGCCGGCCTGAGATTCTCATATTTGATGAGCCACTCAACGGTCTCGATCCAGAGGGCATTCGTTGGTTTCGCGATCTTGTGCGTGCCCACGCTGCATCTGGTGGCACAGTGCTACTCTCCAGTCACGTTATTTCAGAACTGGAAGCAGTTGCTGACGACGTCATCGTCATTCATCGTGGTCGTATCGTGGGTGCAGGATCTATAAGCGAGCTCACCCGTGGGCACGTCAATTTGGAGAGTGCTTTCTTTGCTTTGACGGATGGGAGTAGACCATGAAGCAGATTTGCTCCGAATTAGCAAAAACACTGCACCTTCGGGCGGTGTGGGGCAGTACTTTGTGTGCTGTAATGATAGCCCCCGTTTTGACTGCATTTAACGCTCTCTCCATTCGGGAAGCTCTAGAAATGCGCAGCGCCGAGGGATATGAGATGCGCGGTATTGGGCAGAGCGAAGCCTTAATTACTATCGCTCTGCTCGCCTACATTGGCTCGATGATTTTTTGGCAGGAATGGCAGAAAAATCTGCCCGAAGTTGGCGGTGGGAGACAGTCGATTAGCACGCGGCTGGCGATGCCACGCGCCAGCCGGTGGATTTTTGCGAAATTCGTTGTCGTCACTCTACTCTCTGCAGCGGTGATGTCACTTGCGCTCGCCGGTGGAGTAATTGTCTCGCAGATAGTGCTGAGAGGTTATTCCATTGATGTCGATGCGGCGCTGATTCTACGCACTCTTCTCTACGGCGTGCTGATGGCTCTTTTTTCCGCCGGCCTTACCCTTTTACTGCGCAGCGGTTTAGTACCAACCGTGTGGCTCGTTGCCAACTCAACTGTGGTTTCCATCGGCTATCTCGTGGCTCAGAAATGGCCTGGAGCCTGGTATTTCCCCGATACCGTTGGATCTGCCCTGATACGGATAGACGCAGAGCCTGGAATGCCGTCATCGCTCATGGCTGGAGTCTTCATGTCGGTGTGGGTGGTGCTGGTGTGGATTTCAGGAATTATTCGAGAGCGGGTGAGTGACGAGTGACGGGCATACTACGTGCGGAGTTCAATAAGCTGATTTCACTACCCAGACACTGGGCGTTAGTTGCAGTTGCTGTAGCGTGGTCTTTTTTGTGGGGGTGGCTTGCAGTGCACCTAGCGGGTGACGTCAATGCGTTTATTAGTGCACCCGCAAGTCTGCGGTTGCTACCAGCGGTTGATATCGTCGTCACTGCACTCATGTGCGGATCGGAATTTACTCCGCAGCTGCGCTCTACTCTCCTTGCAGTGGCAGATCGGCGGGCAGCGCTCGCGGTGCGGTGGTCGATAATCGGCGTTTTCGTATGCTGTTTTCCGGCGCTTTCGGCGTTCGCGCTCTACGCTGCTTCTGCGTTGGTGGGCGGGGCGGATTGTGATTGTGCCCAAGCTTGGTCATTGACAATGTACCTTTTGTGCTGCTGCACATTAGTGGGAGTACTGTGTGACGCCATGCGATCAGGGATAAAAGGGGTATTTGCGGCACTGGGTTTACTGTGGCTCGCGCCGATGCTCTCGGATGTGGTGTGGCCTGATGTGACGCGATATATGCCGTTCGAGGATATAGCACGCCACTTGCTCAATAGTGCTCTCGGCCTGCCGTGGGTGTTTATAGGTAGCGTTCTTATCGGGGTGACGGCAACGGTTTATTCTTGGTTGCGCGATCTGTGAGTGTTAGCAGCGAGCTCTGCTTGGCCTGTTGGTGCGTGCGGTATCGTGGCTCGTGTGCGTCACGCGTGTAAATATGTCGCGCGGTGAGTCGAATGTGTGTCGCGTACACGGCCGCAAACAACGTGCATGGCCGCAAAAAGCACCGTGTGGCTGCTAGGCTGGAGGAATGAGTTTATCGTCGTCACCGCTTGATGCCAATGCCTTTCCGCGCGAATCCATTCATGCCGCACCAGAGGATTTTGCCCGCAGCTACTGCGACTTTATTGCTGCCTCTCCCACGGCATACCATGCGGCCGCTTGCATCGCATCCATACTGCGTGACGCCGGTTTCACTCTGCGCGATGAGGGTGATTCTTGGACAGCTCGAGAACGTAAAGGGTTTGTCGTTCGAGATGGAGCCGTCATCGCCTGGAAAACTCCTGCTCGGAAAGAGCGTGACGCCGGAGTGCGCATCGTGGGTTCGCACACGGATTCGCCCAGTTTCCATCTCAAGCCGGTGGTGGATACTGAGATGTACGGTTATGGCCAGGTAAACGTGGAGGTGTATGGCGGGCCACTACTCAATTCGTGGCTCAACCGCGATCTTGGGCTAGCTGGGCGTCTCGTGACTCTTGACGGCGACGAGAAACTCGTGCGTACAGGTGCCGTGATGACGATTCCGCAAGTAGCTCCGCATCTTGATCGCTCCGCCAATGTGGAGCTAAAGCTCTCAGCCCAACGCGATTACCACCCTATATGGAGCACAACTGGTGGGAATACAACTAGTGGGAGCGCCGTCACCCATCTAGCTGATGCTGCGGGTGTGGCAGCTGAACAGATCGCAGCGATGGATATTTTTGCTTACGACACTCAGCCACCGCAAGTATTTGGGGCTGGGGAGAAGTGCTTTATCGCGGCTGGCCGTCAAGACAATCTTTCGAGTGTATATGCCGCGCTTAGTGCGTTTGTACAGGCTGGGCAGTGCCAGCAGGAGGATCGAGGTGGGCAGAGCGCCGAAAACTGGCAGGAGGAAAACTTGCAAGACGAGAAACCTCACTCGGCTACTCAACGCGGGTTGGATACTCAATGCCAGCCGGCTGCTCAACGTCAGCGAACTGATGAGTGCCAAGATATCCAGATTTTTGCTGCGTTCAACAATGAAGAGATCGGTTCGCGCACCTATTCTGGCGCGGCGGGAGCTTTCCTCGAATCGGTACTGCGCCGGCTCATCGAGCGTGAGTACGGGATGGGGAGTGAGGTGTTCGAGCGGGTGATGGCGCATTCGTCGTGTCTGAGTGCCGACGCTGGCCATGCTGTGAATCCCAATAGGCCTGATTTGCACGATCCTGCGCATCAGGTGCAGCTCGGCGGCGGGCCGATGGTGAAAGTTCATGCGAGCGGGGCTTACTCGTCGAATGCCGTCACTCAAGCTCTGCTGGCGCGGGCGGCGCGTAAAGCCGGCGTGAGGCTGCAGGCGTTCGTTTCCCATAATGACGTGCCGTGTGGCACCACGATTGGGCCGCTCACCGCAACTCGCTTGGGGATCCCTACCGTGGACTGCGGCATTCCGCTGCTGTCGATGCACTCTGTGAGAGAGCTATCTTCGCCGCGTGATGTACGCGATCTCGCACGGCTCATCTATGCGTATTTGGAGGCATAGCTTGCGGGGCAATCCCCTGTGCGTACCCGACAGTCGCTCATGCGCACCCGAAAATTGAGGATTGCATAGAAAACAGGGTACGATATGGTGACGTCGGCACGCATCGAGTGTGCGGTCGCTTATGCGGGTGTAGTTCATCGGTAGAATGGCAGCTTCCCAAGCTGCAGAGGCGGGTTCGATTCCCGTCACCCGCTCCAATTTTCCGTTGAAATACCAACGATTCCCAGAATAGAATAATCTGCAGTACACAACTAGTACACATCAGAGAGGTTTGTAATGCAGATCGCCAAAGGAATCGAAGAACGCATACTTAAAAACGGGAGTACTGTTTACCGAGTCCGATTCCGCCTCTCCCCCAGCGCGAACCCCACCACCGAAACATTTACCGATCTTGCAGATGCCATCGCATTCCGCGAGCTCATAAAAAAGGTTGGCGGAGCCGCTGCACGAAAAATTAGAGACGCTTCCGATTCGTCCGTCGCAATAGTCACTCTTGGAGAGGCTCTCGAAGCCTACTGTGCACACGTAGACACATATGCTGCGAAAGGGACCGCTAAAGGCTACAAATCGGCGGCATACAATACGTGGCTCGCATTCTTTACCGAATCAATGCCAATCATTGCACTCAGCCGTAGCGATATCGAAAAATGGGTGGCATGGCAGCGAGAGCAGGTGGTGAAAAAATCTAATCCGCCACGGCTTTATTCATCAAAGAGTATTAAAAACGCTCAGGGGATTCTTTCTTCCGTTCTTTCATATGCTGTAGCCAACAAGCAGGTAAGTGAGAATGTTGCGCGTGGGGTAAAAATTCCTAGTGATCGTGTTGCTCGTCAGCCAGTATTTCTTTCTCCCGAGCAGTTTGAGAGTCTTGCGCGGGAGATGCCAGAGAGGTATCGGGCGTTTGTGACGCTGCTTTATGCGACTGGAATGAGGTTTGGAGAAGCGTCGGCGTTAAATGCTGAGGCTTTTGATTTAGCCGCTAGTCCTCCTACGGTGAGGGTGTTTCGTGCGTGGAAGAAGGGGGCGAGACAGCGGAGGTATATTGGGTCTCCAAAGTCACGGAAAGCAATCCGGACGATCTCGCTCCCCGCGGGAATAGTTTCATTGATAGAGCCTTTAGTTATTGAGGCGCAGCGTAGCGGAGGGCTTGTGTTTCATTCGGGTGGTGGGGCTGACAGAAGGCTTGTGGAGTCTAATTTTTTGGAAGCGTTTAAGCGCGCTGTGCAGCGTGCTGGATTGCCTTCTGCAACTACTCCTCATGATTTGCGGCATTCTCATGCTTCGGAGTTGATTAAGAATGGTGTTCCGTTGCCGGTGATTCAGGATAGATTGGGGCATGAATCGATTCAGACGACGGTGGATCGGTATGGGCATATTTCTCGTGATTCGTGGTTGAGTGCTGCTGATGTTATAGGTGAAGCATTAAAGCTTGGTGGTGTGGTTAGGTGAAATTGCCGTAGCTACTTTACCTAAACACTTGACAATAAACAAGTGAATAGGTAAAGTATTAGATGTAAACGAAAGGAGGTGACAATGGATGTAGACGTAGGAAACATCCTGATTGGAATCGGAACGATCCTCATAGGAATAGGAACCATCTGGAATCGCCCGAAACCAACCAAGAAAAAGAAGAAGAAACACAAATAACTTCTTCGGAGGCCCCCGGAAAACCTCCGGGGCGCTTCCCCTACACTCTACCAAGAACCACCATGAAAACACTACCAATCAGTATCCTCATCATCATCGCCGCGATTCTCGCCGCACGCCTACCAGATGGTGTAGGAAAAATCCTCATCGGCATCGGCGTCATCCTCTACGGCATCGGCACAATCGTCAACGCCAGAAAAGAGCATAAATGAGCACCCACTACCTTTCCCTCAACGGCTTCGCCCAGCGTGCCGGTATTTCCCGCTCCACCCTCGCCACTTATCGTGCCGACGGGCGGCTGCCTGAGCCCGACGCCGTTATCGGCGGAGCGGGCAGAGGCGCAACCTATGGTTGGCTCCCAGAGACAATAGACTATTGGCTTGCTCACCGTGTAGGGCAAGGCACGCGAACCGATCTAGCCGCCGGTAAGAAACAGGCATAAAAATTAGCCCCTCCCACCTTGGTAAAGGGTTTGAGAGGGGCGTTTTTTAGTGGTGGCGTTGTTCGAGGGTTCGAATCCTGGCGTCGAGGCCGGTGGCCATGTCGCTGAATGTTTTGTGTTGGATTGCGGCATTGGAGTTGATTTCACCGAGCTGGTGGCCGAAACTTTTGGCCATTTCGTTTTGATGCTCGATCATGATGGATTGTTTTTCGAGTTTTTCGTTTTGTTTTTTCTGTTCTGCCTCGATCCTGCTGATGGCGTCTTTCACGCTGCCCCCGTGGTTGTGGGAGAGCTCGGCGCTGGATTGTGAGGATTTGTGCCAGGCTCCGAGGGAGGCGATGATACCGGCGAGGTTGAGTGCCCCGAGGAGGGCTGCGAGTTCGGTGAGGTTCATTTTATGCCTTATGTTTCCCGCTATGTGGCGTGTCGCTGGTGGCTGCTAGTGAATCTGTGGTGGGCGTGTCACGTGCGGGCGCGAGGTCATAGAGCCCTGCCGCGCCGAGGCCAAGCAGGAGCCCTTTCCCCGCGAAAATCACGAGTTGGCGTGGGTCGAAAGTGGGTTGGAAGATCGCGTATTGGAGATAGTCCCATTCTTGGAAAAGAATCCCGATGAGGACGGCAGCGAGGAGTGCCCAGCGGCCTTTCACGCCGAAGTTTTTCAACAGGTTCACGGCAGCCAAGACGGCTGGGACAGTGGCGAGTGTCATTACTGCATCAGTCATTGTGGTGGCTCCTTTCTTACCAGAGCTTGTTGTTGAGCGCGGTTTGGAGTGCGGTCACAGTCGCATGGCCGGCGATCCCATCAGCCGTGACGCCGAGTTTTTTCTGCCATGCGGTGATTGTTTCCCTCCCGAGCAGCCCGTCAGCGGTCACGCCGAGCTTTTTTTGGAGCGCGGTCACCATTGGTGAGCCGGTGCCGCCATAATGCACGGTGATGAACGCGGGATAATACTGTTTGAGGTTGGCGTATTGGCCGGAGATACGTCCATCGACGGGAGTGCCACACACGTGTTGAAGCGCGCTCACAGTCCGCACGCCGGCGATACCGTCCACAGTGAGGCTGGGAGACTGCACTGCCGGTTTGCTGACTGGTGTGCTTGTGGGTTTGCTGTCCTGCCTCGCATATTTTCCCCACTGTTCGCGCGTCAAATACGCAATATTCAAGTCGAGATCCCCGTTATATCCGGCGAGTCTGCCCCTGCTCGTGTACTGGTGGACAGCGATGAACGGGAACGGGCTAGAACTCGGCACTGCTGGTGTGCGGTAGCCGCCACGCTCGTTCGCTCCCCATGAGGCGACCCACAGGCCATAGTTCCCAGCCGCACACTGCCGGAGCGTAGCCGCCACACTACCGGATGCATACACGAGTGGCCGAACCGAGCTCAATGTGTAGAAGCGGTCAAGGAAGCGGCGTGCTCCCGCATCGCCCCACGCGCCTACCGCGTCAGCCTCAAAATCGAGAACAGGGATGGCTTCCCCAATATAGCCGGTAATCGCTTTATAGAAGTATTCGGCCTCCGCCACCGGATCACCACCGCTGGCGAAATGGTAGACGCCCAAGAGTTTGCCGCGTTTCTTCGCTGCCTGATACTGCGGGTCGCACTGCCGGCTCACATAGCCCGTTCCCTCCGTGGCTTTAATAAAAACAAAATCATAATCCACCATGCTCGTAATCGTTTCAGGCTGCCAGCCCGACACGTCAATGCCTTGTAACGCCATTGCTTCTATCCTCTCTTTTCTGTTTTTCTTTCCGTCTTTTCCGTTTTTCTTCCCGTGCTTTTCCGTTTTTGGGTATAGAAAAATGCTGCCCCCGTGGTAGTGAGGCAGCATCCCCCATCTTTTTATTGTTGTTTTCCGTGTCTACACGTGCGCGGCATCTAGCCCTGTCACAGCGTCCTGTTCCTGATCCAGGTCACTCTTCAAAGCACGCACCGCACCCATTATCATCTCGTCCGTAATCAGGGCAGGGTCATGGCAGCGGCGTGAATGATACGGGAAACTAATCAGACTTGACTCGTATGCCTGCAACACGCCCTCGTCTAACGCGAGACGTCTAGCATGTTCACGGACAAAACTTTCCGCATACGGGATACGTAACCGTGCCGCAGCCATCGTAGCCCGTGCAATAAAATCCTGGTCTTCCGCAATCTCAGCAGCAGCCGATAATGACATTTCTCCCACTCCCCATTTTTTCTTCTCTATTCTTTTTATTTGATTCTGTGCCAGCAGTATGCGGCAAGAAACGGCGGCATATTATTATGCGGCGTTCCTGAACCAGCATTAGCAGTTGCGGGGATGACCTCGTTACTCCAGTGCACCGTCCAGCCCCTACCGTTAGTGCCGCTCGCAGAAAATTTCAACGTATCGAGATAGTATTTCGAGCCACCCGTTTCTTTGAAATGCCCACCATGCGCCGGCATCTCAGCACTCGTGAGCGTGTGGGTTTCCTCACCGCCCGTGCTTCCAGCTGGATGCTTACCATCAGCCGCATACAGGAACCGGCCTTTCACCTGCTCCCACACGCCACCAAACAACATTTGAGGCGAGGTCGGGTCACTCGAAAAATAGAACGACCCAACCGGATACGCCCCCAACCCGCCCCCACCATTCACACCAATAATCGTCGCCCGCCGGTTATATACGTGTACTCTTACCCTGTCCCCAAGATGGACGGGGGTGAGCGTGTCCGGTGTTCCTGTGAGTGCTTCCGTGTCCCCGTCAAGCCTGACCCGTAGCGGTGTGACGGACTGGATGGTTCCCCACCGCCAACTCTCTGCCATATCTACGGGTGGGGTGAGGAGCTGGGCGAGCGGGTTTGTTCCGTATGAGCCTGTCATGGTTGTTATTTCACTTCCCTGGTTGTGACCTGCATGAGAGTTGCTGGGGTGAGCGTCATATCGAGGTTTTCGATAACTTCGCGTCCGCCTGAATCGTTCAGGCAGATACTGTTGAGTTCTAGCGGGGTCAGGAGCATGGAGCGTTTCACCGTGGCGGAAAAGACCGCTGTGGCGAGGTAGCGTTGCGCGGCAGTGTTTAACGCTGCTTGTGTGGCTGCTTCAACCCCTGTGTGAACCTCGCTCACCCACACGCCTTGATTCTGGAAACTGTAGGGGCTGGTAGGGTCTTCGTTCACGGCGGTTGCTGTCATGGCGGGAGCGTCAGCGCTTTCCTGGCTGACGCAAATAATTTTGTTGGGTATTTTCGCGTCTTGTTCCCGTGCCCATTGCGGCGTGTGGATAGCTTTCATAGACGGGGCGAAACGGTAGACGATAGGGCGTTCGGCTGGTGGCGTGTAGGGGGTGAGCCGGTATGTGCCGTGCGCGTCACACCAGAGTGCCATATAGCCGGTGGCTGCTAAAAGATCGTTGATGATTCTGATTTTTGTGGTGCCCGCATCCCACACCATCGCGCTTCTCGTCATAGCAGTCGCAGAGTCAATCGTGATATGTGTTTCTCCCGTGGAGGCGAGTAGTGTGCTGACAGCTGTGGCAATGTTTGTGCCTTCTGGCACCGTGTAGGTGGTTTCTACAGCGTCCGATGCGGGAATGAATGTTTTATCATACAAGTCAAGAGTAATAGCGTGGTCGTCTCCGGTGGTGGTTTCTTCCCCACCCCGCACAACGAACACCCCCAACGGTTGAACTACCCCATCAATGATAATACTGACGCGTATCCGGTAGCGGAGCCACTCGTTTTTCGTGATCGTCCCGCCATATGTGAGCGATCCTGACCAACGAATTTGAGCATTCACGTTTCCCGTTAATTGCCCACCAGCTTGTACCCCGTCAAGAATCCCGAGCAGGAGACCGTCTCGTGTCAAGAGTTCATACTGAAATTCTTCCACACGCATCCACACCACCACCTCTACATATTTTCCTAGTCGGCTTCCATCACGGTCATACTCACCGTGTACTCGTTCTTCTCGCTCCGTGGTAGTGAAAAACTAGCCACATAGCCGGTAATGACCGGCTGGCCAGGTGCACGCACCATCACCAGGCTTTTCGTTAATGCCACATCCCGTAGAGCCTCAACCATGCCCAGCGTCTCCGTGCTTGACAAGCCGTACACAGAGGCTGAAATTGTGACACTCCGCCGGTCTTGCCCACCCATGACCACGCTCGGGCGGGTATGCCCAGCGAAAAAATAGTCTTTCACGTATTCTTTTTCTAGCTTCACATCAAAATCAATATTGTAGAAAAGCCCACTATTCTCGCCCATACCCGCACCCCAATTCAGGTACACACCCTCAGGGACACTGCCGGAAACAGGAACATCCACTGTTGTGGATGTGGCCTCCGTACCAGAGGCGGCGATACCGACCACGCGATAATAGACATGTTCGGCAAGCGGCGGGGTCGGGTCTATCGTGTCTCCTGCCGGTAGGTTCTCGCCGATGGTTTCCCACGCGTCATTGTCGGTGGAGCGTTCGAGCCGGTAGGAGACGGGCATGACTCCTGTCGCGTCCGGTTCGGGGTCGGTGATGGTTATGTTCACGGCGGCCTGCTCATCTATCACGGACGTGTCTATGAGCGGCGGGAGGGGGGCGGCGTATGCGACCGTGAACGTTCGCGTACTGTAGGCTCCCCATACGCGGTTTGCTGCCGCGACCCGTACCCGATATGTTTTCTTATTCTCTAACCCCGTCAGCTGCCACGAGCCAGCCCCACCCGTGAGCGCCCCCAAACCAGACTGGACGACCTGCCCGCCTGTCTCCACCTCGCCCTTCCAATACTGGGCGTTGCCCCCTGCCGTGAACGACACGAGCGTCATGCTCGTCGCTACTGTAGCATCCGTGGCGGGCTGGCTGATGGTCACAGAGGGCGGGGTGACAAGGTCGATACGTGCCGTGGACGACCACGGGGACGGCTTGCTAGGGTCTTGCCCCCACGTCCTGACCCGCCACCATAGGGTGCGTGGACTCGCACCAGGATTATTCCACACATACACGCCACTATCACCCGTTATCGTGGTGAGAGACTGCCATTGCGGGCTAGACATATTTGTCGTGTATGAGAGTTCCGCTTTCGACTGGGCCGAGCTATCGGCAGGATTATGCCGCCAGGAAAGCTGTAAGGACTGCCCAGCCGCCGCATATTGGCCGTTCGGGGCGAGATTCGTTGGAGCATACGGGGCTGCCGCCAACTGGACTTGGTTTGACGAGACTCGCACCGATTCCAGCCCGCCCGCCGTATGCGCCACACTATACGTGTGCGCAACTGTCGCGGACGGTGAAACAACCATAAAACTCGTCGTACCCTTGCCCACCGTGCCCAACGATGCCGAACCTTCATAGATACGAGTCTGATACTCTCCCCGTGCCGTGTTCGCCCACGACACCACAACATCCTGGCTACTGTTTTTCACTGCCGACACACCAGACGGTGCCAACGGGGTCATATACACATAAGAGGAATACACGACAGTGGACGAGCCACCCCTACCAGTCGCATACACCCGATACCTATAATAATGACCAGCAGCGACACCGGTGTCCGTCCAGGTTTTCCCACCAGCCCCCGACAGTGATGCCACCTGAACATAGCCAGCACCATCCGTCGAACGCTGAACAATCACACTCGACACGGGCGCAGCCGTGGACGCGCTAGCCGTCGCCTGCACCTTGACCTGCGTATCACTCACACGCACAGCCGACACACCAGACGGTGCGGCAGGAGTATTGTACGGGCGGGCAGCAACCGTGAACGAACCCGTAACACTAGCAATACTTTTATACGCAATATCCCCAGAAGACCCCGTTACCGTGATCTTCCTACTAGAACCATAGTTCCGTAACCAATACGACGTATACTCGCCGAGTTTAACCCGTGTTGAACCAGTAGAAACCGTGTAATGCCCACTCCGTGTCTGCGCGCCCGTCGCAGCGATCGACCACGTAGCACCATCAGAATCCCACGTCGCAGAATACTTATTCAGCCACAACTCGATCTTGTAATACTCACGATCAGCCTGCTGACTCGTGCGATTAATCCTTAACAGCAGACTCAAACCACCATTACTACCACCAGTAAAATCAGCCATACCCTCAGCCTCACACTCCTTGCATCACAGCCCAGCGGCGTGCATTCACCACAAAATCCTCAACCGTGCGAATACCTGCTAAATCCTCCGGACGAACATTCACCGTGATCGTTGTCATCCCTTGCTGGGGTAGTGAATCAGGGCGTCCCGAACCATACATGTCTGGTACTTTTACTGCCCCGCCCAGGCTAGGGCGAATATTCATGGTGTTAAGCGCTTCACGTGTGAGCGTACTCAAAGTACGTGCTGCTGATACTGCTTGAGGTGCAGATCTGCTGATGCCTTCCGCCATCGCGTCACCAATGGACAAGCCGGAATAGAGGACCCAGCCTTTACCGGAGAAGGGTCCTTCTTTCGCTGGGGAGAACGGGAACAGGTTACGGATAGAACCTAGCACGCCCGAGATTTTGTCTTTTATCCATCCGACAGCACCATTAATACCGTTCCACAAGCCCTCCAGCAGGGCACGGCCAGAATCAACCAGCAGGCTGCCAAGATTCCCCAGTACGCCCAGAATCTTCTCAGGCAGTGACGTGACGAGGGAAACCACCTTGGAAATACCGGACGTGACACCACGACTGATACCATTCCAGGCTGACGTCACGACACCGCTCAGAGCATTCCAGGCACCCGTGAAAATGCCTTTAATCATACCCATCGAGCCTGAAATAACACCTTGAATAATGCCAAGCACGCCCGACACAATCCCCTGAATACCATTCCAGGCACCCGACCAGTCACCGTTAATAACAGCCATCACTGTAGAGATCACGGCCTGAATCGTGGCCAGAGCAGGCTCTATAATCCCCATAATATTCGATAGGACAGCAGACACGATCGGCACAAACGCTTGAATAGTCGGCATCAGCACGCCCACGAGTTGGCTAATCAGCGGCGCTACCGCAGCGGCAACCTGTCCGATAATCCCAGCGACCTGCCCAATAATCGGCATTAACTGTTGCAGAAGCGCAGCGGCAGGTGGCAACACAGTTTGAACGATCTGCATGACCAGTGGTGTCAGTGACTGAATCGTGCTTGTCACGACCGGCATAATCTGGGCAACGAAATTTCCAACAATCGTCACAATCTGGGTTAAAACAGGAGTTAGTAACTGTATCGCCTGCACAAGCACGCCGGAGATAAGAGTGACGACCGGTGCCAAGGCGTCCCCCAAGCCACCCAGTGTTGTTGTGAGTACCCCGAAAACCTGTGTGAAGAGGGGGGCAAGCCCCCCAACAGCACTACTTATCTGCGTGAACGCCCCCACCAGGGCAGCCTGTAGACTCTCCGAACCGGTGACCATTCCGGCGAACAAACCAATCACAATACCCACTGGGCCAGACAGTCCCGTCAAGAACTGGCCAATAATAGGTATATGTGATGCGAGACCACCCAGCGCGCCAGCCACACCACCAATCACAGGCAGCATCCCCGACATCGAGTCTGACAGGGCAGAAAAATCGGTGCTACTAATAAACCCAACAATCACACTAGAAATGTCGTTAATCGCGGCCGATATTCCAGCAGCGATAGCCGTGAACTTTTCAGGACCAATCGCTTGAATAATGTTCGCCATGCCACGCGTAAGCGCGGTACGCACATTCATAAACGACGTGGCAATACCATTCGTCGCCGATTTCGCCTGCTCAGCAAACGACGCGAACCCTTCCCCACCATTCTTGTTCAAGTCAATAATCGCATCTTGAAAATCCCGCATCGAGACTTGCCCCGATTGCAAGGCAGAATAGAGTGTTTGCGCGTTCGCCGACGGTCCAAGCATCGACTTTGCGAGCTGGTTCAACTGGCCAGGCATAGTCTCCATTAAGGTACGCCAGCTCATCATGTCCACAGCACCAGACGCAAACATTTGCGTGATCTGTGCCATGCCGCGGGAGGCTTCGGCAGCACCCCTACCTGAAGCGAGAAAAGCATTATTAAGCGCGAGAGATAGATCTGTCGCGCGAGCGAGCGAGCCGGTGAGCGGCGCTAACGATTGTGCCGTGCCCACAATCCCATCCAACGTTGTAGGCAGACCCGTGATACCATCCGAAAGCTTCTTAATCGAGACTTCCGCTTCCTGCGCCGTATAGCCCATGTTCTTCATTTGGCGTGGGAAATTGTTGAGAATATCCACACGCGACACGGCAGCACCAAGATTCGCTGTGATCGCCGCACCAACCGCAGCAAACGCTGTCGCCCCCATCCCGGCAACCGCTTTAAACGACGCCCCCAACGTGCTTTTAATCTGGTTTCCCCACCCCGACGCATGCTTCGATACGACCGTTTCCATACCGCCGATAGCGCCAGAAAGCTCCTTTTTAAGG
The DNA here is from genome assembly GCA_028724905.1 of Actinomycetaceae bacterium. Classification (GTDB taxonomy): domain Bacteria; phylum Actinomycetota; class Actinomycetes; order Actinomycetales; family Actinomycetaceae; genus Arcanobacterium_A. The sequence goes on from JAQYTG010000015.1 coordinate 68,032, forward strand.
TTAGGAGCGACGCCTTTCATTGACGGGATAATCTGTACATAGGCTGCAGCTAGCTCTGCCATAGTCTCACCATCTACTGGGGGATCAGTCCCTACTTACTTTTTGCTGGTTTTTTGTTCACCCTCGAACGGTCTACGTGGGGCATGTAAAAACCGTTCTGCCTGCTCACGGCTCACCGGAACAGCCCCACGGCCACGCCCATGCCCCACTTGTTGCGGGCCGTCCTGTTTTTCCGGTTTTAACCCCACCACGGCAGCAACCACACTGAAAAGCGGGTCACGCCACCACCATTGCGGATCTATCGCCCGGCACGTTTCACACTCAGGACGAGTAGCGAGCGGCGACGCTAACACCGCCGCCCGCCACAAGGGCATATCCCGCCACGAGCATCCATAAGAACGCCAAAAATCTGTTTCCAGCTCGTCCGGATACTCAGTGGCGAGATACGCCAGCACCATTATTTTGGGAGTGCAGCAAACAAATCTTCGAGCAGTTGCACGAAGTCTTGCACGGAGGCACGCCCCGTGTCAGGGTCACGAATCGTCGCTACCAGACGGTTGCGTTGTTCTTCCCCGATGAGTATGTCGATAATATCGAGGGTGGCGAACATGTCCCCGTTTTGGGCGTCTTTCAACTGGTAGAGCACGTCCACACTATCCAAATCCCGCGTATCAACAGTGACCGTGACACCGTTCACTTCTACTTCTGTCACTCCGTCAGGAAGAGTCTCCGCCATCACGCACCCACCCCTTCCGAAATCACAGCCACATACTCGTAGGCCGTGTTACCCGCATCGTCTGGGTAGGCGGTCACAGTCACTTCGTAACCGATCGGTTCACCATCCACATACACCACATCGCCCACCTCGGTTACTTCACCGATCGGTGCAACAATACGCTTCACTTTCTCGCCCGTGAGCAGGATTTCGAAAACATACACCCAGCGGCCACGGGTAGCACCATTATGTTTCACGGTGCCCTCAGCCACATTCTCTTCACCATAGGCTTGCTTGAGCACAGACTCATTCAATGATTCGATCATCGTATAGGTGAAGGTCTCGGTGCGTGAGGTTTGCACAGTAAGCACGGTGTCACCGCCCCATGCTTTGATTGCTTCACTATCGGATTCCACCGTGTTGGTAATGCCGTCATCACTAATGTATCCAAGGTTCATGAAGGCTTCACTCAGCGCGGTTGTGGCATCCGTTGGCACGGGCGTACCAATGGGGGCAGCATACACGCCCCCGATAGCCATTGGCTTACCAACACTCACGTTGGCAGCGTTTTTTGTTCCAGTAGCAGCCATATCAGACTCCTTCCATCATCAAAAGAATTGTTGTTTATTGGTAGTTCATCACGCCGATCTCGAGCGTGAACTGGTAGCGGGCGTGCTTAGATTCAGGATCGGGGAAATCGTAGAGCCCGCCAAGGTTCACGAACGCACACCACGGTTCGAGCCTTAGTTCCTGTGCGGCTAGGCGTGCAGTGTAGGCTAGATTCTGTGCTTGCGCACGCGTGCCAGCCCATGCTTGTACCGCTATCTGTGGGGAATCGATAAAACGATCCGTAGCCCCGCCGGTGCGTTCTATCGTGATAAACCGTGCAGGGCGTTTCTCGGGTACAGACGTAAACGCGGTCACGCCGTCTTCCAGCTGTGAGTAGAAGGCAACGAGACGGGCTTCGATAGCCGTCATACGCCACCTCCTAACGCTTTCACGAGTGTGTTTTCTCGCAGATTCTTCTCCGCCGCCTCTTTAGTTGCTGCACGCACACGGCCATGCGCACGAGTTTTCCCCTGCTGGACGCTGGAAAAGAATCCTTCTCCAGCGCGGCTAGCAACAGCGCGCGACTGCTCACGCAAAATCGCTTGCATTTCTGGAGAATTCATCAACGCTACTGCTCCACGTTTACGGATCTTCACTCGCACCGGATATTTAGCCATCAACTCTCACCGCCTGTACTCGCAGCCACCACCGTGTCGGCGTATTTTCCGTCATGTAGGGTGATGGATTTCCCTGCACGTCGAAAATTTTGCCGTTAACGCGCACGCATGTATTGCGGAGCGTGCCAGTAAAGCTTTTCGGAAAATGCAGTTCGATCGTTTCTTTATCCCCCACGGGGCGTAGATTCCCTGCAAGGTCAGTAGTCATCGCTGGTGCCACGAGGACGTCATCAACCTGCTCAACTACTTCGTTCATGATCGGCTCGTTGAACTCGTCCACGCCGGTTTGTGTGTGGCGCAGTATCTCGATCGTCTGCCCAATCATGGGGCCTCTTTTCTCAGGAGCGGGTTGTATTCGTAGGCTCGCGTCGCGCGGCCACCAAGGCTTCGCGCCTCGGCCTTCGTCAAATACAAATCCCCAGCAGGGTTAGAAAAACTCAACTGTTGACTGTAAGGTCCAGCAGTCATTGAGGCAGATGACGCGCCTTGAGCAGCCTCAATCCCGAGGGGTTTACTCATGGCGCGTTTCACGATCGCGCAGGTGACGCGGGTGAGGGTTGCGTCGTTCGCTGTGTTCCAGCGTGGGCATTCCACTTTGATCAGGTCGCTCGCGTCAGCAATCAGCACTTCTGCTTGAGCGCTTTCGGCGTCGGTGAGTTTGCGCCAACGCGATTCCAGATTTTGAACTGTTGCGAACGGCGCGTCCATCTCACTTACCGCCTTTCCTTGCTACCGGCTTAGCCTCCTGTGCCTGCTTCTCGAACGAGAGCGTGATAGGCAGCTTCTCTAGCTCTTTCGCCACAGCGTCACTCACCACAGCCGCACCGTCAACGAATTGAACATGCGGGGTTGTGACAAGTAACTGCGGGAATTCTTCACACGTGGCTCGAATCATGGCCGATCACCTCACGCAGCGACAGTGAGTACGCCGTGAGCCTTCTCATTGCCGTAGATCAATCCGATCTCGCCATACAGCATGACCTTCTCTGCCGATCCGCTCGTTGCGAGTGGCTTAGCGAAGAAATGCCCCATACCGGGGATCTCAAGGAACGCCGGCTTCAGCTGTTCAAGCGAAACCACAAGCAGCTTGTCCTTAGGCACATACCGGTCAAGCATCACGTTAAACGTCCCGAACGGAGTTTCCAGCGTCTTCAAGTTCACCCCGCCAACAGTCCGTGTACCTTCTTGATAGTTGACGTCCTTAATGAAAATCTTCGTGAGCGCACGCTTGAGAGTAGAGTTCACAATAAGCGTCGCTGTAGAAGATTCTTGAATGCCGCCGTTCTCCCACACTTTCTCGATGAGGTCGAGGACGTCTTTCTCAGACAACGTGTCAGCAGTGTTCACTGTGGTTGCTACGTTCGTTGTGATAGCTTCCAGCAGGCCGCGGGTCTTACGTGGGGCTGAGTTATCAGACGGGAACGCATACTTACCGGTGATAAAGGTTTTTTCAACATCACGCGCAATCTGCTTCATCTGCGCCGTGAGCTGGAAATCAAGCTCACTCGCGGGAATAGAGAGGCTCCCGAGCTGCACCATTTTATCGGTACCGTTCGTGGAGAGCATCCGGTTAGAACCGAGCCGCGTATATGAGATCGATACTGCTTCCTGATGGATCTCCACCACGTTCGATGCCTGGAAACGCGCACGCTCCTCAAAATTGGTTACGTCAGCACCTTCCACACGCTGGCGTGCATCATCAGCATCACGCAAATCGTATCCTTGCCAAGAAAAAACGGGTGACCCGACAGATTCTCCACCTGTCAGACCGCCGATAGCCGACAGTAGAGGGGTGTCTTCTGGGGAAGCCGCGAAAAGCTCCCCCGTATAGTTCGGCAAATTATATGTGGTTGCAAGACCGTCAATCTTACCCATCATGTCTCCTTACATAGGACGCAAAACATTACTGTTTGCCAAGTTTCATCGCTTTCAACATGCGCACCAATGCTGTATCTCCAGCCTGCGCTGCGATAACGATCTGATCATCAATCGACATTGCCCCTGAATGTTCGGGGCGTTCTTTCACGGAGGGAACACTCTCAGACTTCTTCGTACCATCACCTGTTGGAGCGTCTTGCTGGGATTTCCATTCAGCCAGCTTGACCGCATAGGCTTCAGGATCATCACCTGGACCGTCAAGAAGCTCTGGCGGCACACCCGTTTTCATCGCGGCTTCGAGGCGTACTTTCGCACTCCGCTCAGCCTTAATATCCGACTCAAGCGCCGCTACGCGATCATTAAGCTTCTCAGTCTCACTCTTAGAAGCATCATCGCGCTGCTTCAAGAGCGTCTCAAGCTCATTCACACGCTTCTGCGCCGCCTTCGCAGCAGCGCGCTCAGCTTCGAGCGCTTTCATACCATTCTCGCCAAGCCGTTCCTCGCTTACTGCTTCCGGCGTCGCGCCAGCCTGCTCCTGCTCGATTTCTTGGCCATCAGTCTGGATAGTTTTATCCATACTCGTCTCCCTCCTTCAGGGTTTGGGTGGCCACATCGCGTGGCATCAAAAAACCCGCCAGCATCGCACTAGCGGGGATATAACAAAACCCGCCACTAGATAGTGACGGGCACAACTAATAAAAGAGCTACGAACCTGATTAGCTCTTGGCGGAGCGCTCCTTACGATAGCGCTCAAGACTTTCTTGAAATTCCTTCTTACGCTGCTCAACCACCTCGGGAGTCATACCCGCCTTTTTGCGCAACTCAGCCGCTCGCCTCGAATCTTTAACAGGGACGAGATACATCGGAGTCTCCAATACGCTCATATCAACAATCCTACTCGAGTTGTACCCAAACGTGAAGACTTCCATCCGAAATCGCCACGCGAGTAATCGTTCCAGATCTGCTTCGAATAACTAGTGTTTCTTGCTGATCTTTGTATTCAGTAATACTTTCCAGATAAGCCGCCGGTGTTCCTTGAGGAACATCAATATGTACTCGAACTTCGGAATCTCCGGTAACATCAATTCCGCCTTTGATGGTCGTCAATGCTAAATACCCGGGGGAGTCGTATGTGCCGCCAATAATACGGTCGGCATCATCAATGCGCGCAAGCCCAAATCTCGTCAGGCTGTCACGCCGATGTAGTTGAACATCTAGCGGCAGCGGATTTCGTTCAAGTGCCGAATCAATTTGGGAAGCCAGCTCATCTAACTCTGGAGTCATACGGTCAAAACGGAGTGCTTCCTGTAGCTCCTTATGCTTATCAGTAGTCCATATGCGCAATGCTTCAAGCTCATCATTCGTCACCTTATCAAGCGAATGCTCACACCATTTTTGGAAACGCTTTGTTTTGCTCGGTGGCACTAAAGCGTCTGTAAGCGTTCCTTGGCCGCTCTCCCGCATCTTCTGCAGAATCAAGCTGTCGTCCACCCGCTTAGCCTTACCGGCTTCCACATCCGCCTCAGCAGCCTTACGAGCATCCTTATATTGCTCATACATGCCGTCAGGATCATAACCAGCCAGTCTCGGCGTGCTCTTATCCCACGAAGGGACGATCATACAATCACAATCAGCATGAAACCTGTTCCCAGCACCACCAGCGGTTTCTTCGTCTGAATAAACCCAGCCACGTGATGCCAGCATGGTGCAGAACGCACACGTTTTCGCCCCTGCAGGTACGCGAGCCCAACGCGGCTTAGCCTTGTCGCGCCGCATATTATGCTTCACTGTGCGCCGCCCCATACCAACAAGTGCTTTCTGCAACTCGCCAGACGCATATTTGATCGGATCCGCTGCGCGGGTGATCTCGATAGCTTTCGCTGTGAGCTGTTTCTCTGTGTACTGGTCAGCTACCTCTGCCGTGAACAGGCCGAGCGAACCGGGGCGAAGCTGCTCATACATGGCCGCTGCCTGCGCCGCTACAGCGTCCCCATAGTCGTGTACGAGCTTTACGTATGTGTGGGCGAGGATCTGGCGTAACACCGCCGGATCTTTGTCCTTAAACGTACTATATGTGTTGAGCAGTTTACTGCGTGCTTCTTTCACCAGTGCCCGCTGCACGGCCGTGAACTCATCGAGCGGCTGACGATCCATCACCCCTCCTCAAGCATGGCGGCGTCCTCTTCTGGCAAACGTAGCGATACTGGAACAGCGCCCGTAAACTCAATATCCGCCAGTCCTAACATGGTGGCGGCGGATTGTGGAGAAACCCCTGCACGGATAGCAACACCGAGTGCATCAAATTTTGCTTTCAGCTCTCCAGCATGAGATTCCCTGCTCGGGGGGCTTCGGCTACCGCCACAGTCTCTGCCGTCTTGTCTACTTGCGGCTCACTGTTGAGTGCTTGATCCACAGCGATCTGGCCTTTCGCACGGCGTGCCTGAGCCCGAATCCTAGTGATCTGCTCCTTCGTGTACCCAAACTCCTCGAGAGCGACGTCCGTGTAAGCCAAATCAGGGATAGCCGTAATCTGCTTCATCATCGCGTCAGCCTGCGACACAATCGATGGCATCGCCGGATTCCGCCACCTCGTAGACAGCCCAGCCAACTCCGTGCTCACCTCGGTAAGCCCGTCACGCAGCATCACAATGTTTTGATACACGCGCGAGAGCGCATACCCGTTCACGCGATTCGCGTTCGTCGCCTCCACCACAAGCTCTTCTTTCGCCGCATAAATCGCATCAGCAGACGAAGGGTTGTCCTGCACAATACCGAGCGACGATACCGGCAGTGACGTGACGGCCGCGAACTCCATCGACAGCTCACGCAGCTGCTCCACATATGGGCTCATCGACTGTTGCGGAATCGTCGTCACCTCAGGAACGTCACCATCAGCATCACGCGTCAGGCCTTTGACAGAACCGTACTGCCATGTCCACGACGCTTTAATATCATTCCACACTTCCTCTGTAACCCCACGCAACAGTAAGCCAGGTGCGGTATAGAGCTCGGAAGAAACGTCCATACGCAGAGCCGCACGGATTGCACGATCCGTGATCGTCATCACCGCACGAGAAATCCGAGACCGCCCGAACGGGCGATCCAATGATGGCCGATACGGTAACGCTTCAAGTGGGACGCGCCCAAGCTGGTGGGTACGCACATCGTCCACGAACCAGCCACCACCAGTGGTGGTGCACATGATCGCCTCGAACGGTGTAAGCAGCGTGAGCTTGGTTGGCCGCCCATAATCATCAACGCTATTGATAAGCAGGCCGGCAGATAGACTCCGTGTGGCGCGATCCCACAACGCTGTCGCCCACTCAGCAGAGTGTGGCAGGATCACCACTGGAGGCTCACCTGCTGCAGTATCACCGGGAGTGGTCGAGATAAATGCCACGGAATGGATCAGCTCGCTCATAATCGTTTGCGGCAGCTCCACATCGAAACGATTCTCATGAAGAACCTGGTCAAGCTCGAACGGATCCTCCACACCAGACGCGGCCGTCACCCCGTCCCACATACAGCGAGAGGCGAGCGCCGAGACCGCTTTCTCAGGCCAGCCACACACCACTTCAATACCATGCGCGATCTCATCAGGGATAGCGATCCCCAGATTTTTCACATCAACATGCATATCCGCATAAGATTGGCGCAAAATGTTACGTGGTTGTTTCTTCGCCCATTGTTTCACCAGCTTATTCAACGTTTCTTGCAGATCTGGTGTCAGACCGAGCACGGTAGGTGCCGTGAACGGAAGAACAGTCAGCCCGCTCGTACTCATACCAACATCACCTGCTTTCTTCCTGGCTTTCGGCGGTTCATGCGCGCCGCCCAGATTCCTACCGACATAGCTTCTATCGGGGTTTCGTCCCCGTCAATCGTGGTGGCCTCCCACCCCCATGCCCCGTCACGGCTCCGCCGCTTCGCGTCGCACACCGCCACCGACGCCTCCAACGCATCAGCATCAGAAGCCGGAGCTGGCCGCGTGAAAGTACCCTCTTTGATCGCTTCCGCCATCATCTGGCAGGCAGTGAAATACTCACGAGTAGTCAAGATTCGTATCATGCGCCCCGGTACTCCGCGGTCTTTCAGGGCTTGCGCGAGCACACCAGAACCAGCCGCCCCACACAGAGCGATCATGCCCGTGTTCCGCCACCTCGATGGTTTAGCGAGCCAATCAGCCAACTGTGCCACACCAGCCTCGGTAGATCCCGTAAACGTGCCGATCAGATTCCCGTGGATCTGATCGCCGGCTTTCACCACACCAGCCACAGCCTGGCGCTCGCCATCATGAGAGAACGCCACAGCGAAACTACGCACACCACCCTGAGGCGGCCGCCCGACCGTTGCCGCCCACTGTGTTTCACCAATCAACCGTGACGAACCACCAACAGAATCCCAAATACCCAGCGCTTCACGCCGAAAATTCTCATTCGACCCGATCAGCTTCCGCATACGCAGCACCGCATTTTTCGATGTGCGATGCGGGAACGACGGGTTAGCTTTTTCCAGCTGCCGCCAATCCACAAAGCCAGGATCCCAATGCTCCACATCACACTCAGGATCCGCACTAAACTCCACCCATAACGTATCCGGATCGCCCGACAAGGCAGCGTTCCTTTTCAGCGTAAACGCTTCACCAGGGTCTTTCGGGCGTGGTGGAGTACCAAACATGAACACGAGCCCATTTGGGGCGGCGTTCGTTGCTGGAACCATATCCGACAAGGCAGACTCGGTAAGAATCTGTGCCTCGTCAAACACTAAAATATCCACCTGTGCGAAACCACGGCCAAAACCCTGCTCACGCGCACCAAACAAAATCCGCGACCCATTCTTAAAAAGGATCGCCTGCTGCCCATTCGCCGACCGTATCGCTTCCACGAACCGAGCAGCACCCTGCCTTTGCGCCATCGCCTTCATCTGCGCAAACGTCTCATCAGACGTCCGCGTATGATGAGCAGTCCAAATTGCGAGCATTCCAGGTGAAAGCCGGCACAACGCAAAAATAATAAGCCCAAACGTGTATGTTTTGCCGGTCTGCCGCGGAATCGAGGCACACACCCCACCAATACCAGCCGCATACTGGCCATCAGCCCGTTTCCCCAACGCTAACGCACCCAGACCAGCCTGCCACCGATCAAACGAAAACCCCATCGACTGGCATACCCGCTCCACCCCAGGCCACATAGTCGCCACAACCCCATCAGGAGCATGAACCACACGAGCAACCTCAGACAGCTTCAGTTGAGAACGGGACATCTTCCGCAACGATGGCAAGACGACCACCCCCCTCTCCAACTCCTTGAAGCTTCTCAATCTCGCCCATAATTTCACGAAGCCGCTTCGTTAAAGCCGCCAAATCACGAGCTGAAGTCTTCGGATCATCAATCGCCCTCGCCACCCGGTCACGCATCATTTCAAGAGTCGCCAACACGTCACCAGCATGCGCAGCCGTCGCTACCTTACGGTAGCCTTTTGGCTTCACGGTGCCAGAATCTTCAGGAACAGCACTCAGCCCCATACCCAATCAGCTCCTTTCAACTACCAGCAACCAAACAAAACCGTATAAATATGCGTAAATCCTGCATTTATATACTTGAGCCGTGTTGTGTGGAAAAATCTGGGGAGATATCGCTACTACCTTTGGTTGGGGCGAGCGTGGCGGGGTGGAGGGGGTACCGCCCCTATGCTGGGTGTTACCAGTCGATGTCTGTGGTGGTGTTGGTGGCTCTGGTTGTGCGTGCTTGTGGGGCGAGTTTGTCTTTTTTGCGTTGATTGCAGTGTCGGCAGATGGTTTGCCCGTTGTCTGGGGTGTCTGTTCCTCCCCAGCGTGCGGGTATGATGTGGTCTGCTTCGGCGCTGTTGGGGTAGCCCGGGTGCTCGTAGTCGAGGATAATGCCGCAGAGTGGGCAGTGGGCGATGCCTGCTTGTTGGTCTCGTGTGAGCACGGTGTGGCGGAAGTGCTTATGTCGTGCGGTTCCTGTGCGGCTGGTGGGCATTGTGGTCACCACCTCGGCGTTCTGTTTTCTCGGCTCCGCTCTCGGACTTTCACGGCAGGGAGCTTTCCAGCATTACAAGCCGCTCATTGAGGCATAAACGCTTGGCTGGCTTGATTTTTGGGCGCGTTGAACGCCTCTAGTGAATAATTTTAGCATAGTTGTTCGAACTGTGCTGTGTTGATTTGTCCTTGGGTGTTTCGCTCGAGTTTGTGGCGGCGGATCCATGTGTAAATGGTCTGCTGTGGTATCCCGTACTGTGCTGTGGCTTCTTTGATGGTGATCCACTGGCCGGCACTCACTATCCGGTAGTGGCGTAGGGCTTGTAGCTGGCTGGCTGTCCATGTGCCGTCGCATTCGGTGCAGTAGAACTGTTGGTCGCGTTCGCGGTAGTGGAGCTGAGCCTTGCCACACATCGGACATAAATGTTCGGTGACCGAGTCGTTTTCGCGTGCCAAAGTTTGGAAGTAGTTGTGGACTTCTTGCGCGGTCTCTTGTAGGTCGTGCATGTAGGGGTAGTGGTGTTCTGCCCATGTGAGGCGGGTGGCGATGTATCGGGCGGGGTCGCCGTCTTGTGTTTGGCCGCGCCATGAGAGTTCTGCGGCGATTGTTTCGATGCGCTGCCATTGCTCGGCCATATGGTCACGAGTGTTGAGCCACTGCTCTTGCTGGGTGAGTCGCACGCTTCCGTGCCTGCTTGTGCCGCCATGGTGTGAGGCGAGTGTTGGCTCTGTGTAGAGGCTGAGGCAGAGACGGTGGAGGTAGGCGGTTTCTTGCAGTGTTTGGGCGAGTTGGTTGAGTGTTGGCATTTGGTTTCCCCCTTTTTCACACATAGCTGTTAATACCTATTGACAACGCTGTTAATGGGTATTAACATTGAAGTATGACGAAGCCAATGAAGTACCGAGACCTCGCCAAACTCCTCACAGCCGCAGGCTTCACCCCACGCCACGGCAAAGGAGACCACGAAATATGGACACGAGGAGCGGTACAGGTTTCCATCACACGCACCCGCGAAATCTCCCCAGGGCTCACAGCAAAAGCCCTCAAAGCAATCGAAAGGAGCAAGCAATGACATCCCTGACAATCACAGCCCGCCGCTGGAACGGCGGCTGGGAACTGTGGCACGGCGACGACATCTGGACCCAAGTACGCACACTTCCCGGAGCCCACCAGCAAATCATCGACTACCTCGACACGGTCGAAGACGGCGTGGATCATTCCAGCTACGAGATCACGATCATCCCTGAACTTCCCACGGCGGCGCATGTGGAAGAAGCCAAGGAGGCATCCCAGCGCGCTGAAGAAGCACAAAAGGCTGCCTATGCTTCCTCCCGGCGCACGGTGCGCACATTGCGTGAGGACGGATTCTCCCTGGCCGATATTGGCTACGTGATGGGCTTGTCTCGTGCCAGAGTCTCCCAACTCGCTCGAGAGGCCTAACATGGACACCCCGCATGGATTTCCGCCCGCAAGCGCCGCACCGCAGACAGCGATGATGGTGAAGATGATCGTGAGAATCATGGGTGTTCCTTTCTTAGTTGGTGATGGTGAGTGTGCGGACGTGGCCGATTTGGTGGTTGTTTGTGCCGTATTGGTGCATGACAGTTGTGGGTGTGAGCATGTTGTTTCCTGCTTCTAGGTATTCGTTGATGTATTTGTTGATTTCTTTGCAGGCGTCACTATGTCCGCGGTGATAGTCCTTTTGGGCTTTTAGTTCGCCGCTAACTGCTTGGGCGGATGCTATGTTGGTGAGTTTTTCGAGGTGTTGGAGCATGTTGAGGTGGTTGCGGGCGTCTTGTTCGACTTTCCAGGCTTCTTGCCATTCGGGTGGCATGTGTTCTGCGTTGAAGATTTGTGCTGTGGGGCATGGCCATTCGAGGTTTTCGCCGTTGTCGTTACGGCAGTGGGTGCATATGGTGATGTCGTTTCCGTCTTGGTTTTCACGGGTTTCTGGTTGGTGTAATAGCCAGAGTTTTTCCACGTCGGTGAGCATTTCTGGTTTGTTGTAGAAGTCGTGTATGTCTACGAGGCGGGGTGGGAACATTTCGCGTAGGTAGACTGCGATTTTGGTTGCGGCGAAAGATCGCCCGTCTGCTTCTCCTTTTCTGGTGAAGTAGTCGCTGATTTCTTCGCGTGCGTAGCCGGTGTATTCGTCATCGTGGTCGGCTTCGATAAGGTATGCGAGTGCGTGGTTGAGAGCGTTGTCTGCTGTTCCTGCTTCTGATTCCCATTCACGGGTTTTCTTGGCGAGTGTCCAAAACACGTATTGGATTCCTTTTTCAAGGAGTTCGATTTTCTGGTCTTTGGTGAGTGCGTCGTATTGCTCATTCGAGGGGAGGTAGCCGAGTGGGCGTTTGATTGGGTCTTGATACATTTTTTTCACCACGGTTTCTTGAAATTGTCGGTAAATACGAGGATGGATTTGTCGAGGTCGATGTTCAAAATGAGCGCGATGAGTGTTTCAAGCTCGGGTGAGCGGTAGATCGCGTTTGCGTAGGTGTGTGGCTGGTTGCGGTAGTTGTATCCGTACCTGTCGAGGTGGTTTTGTGCGTGTTTGCGGGTGAGGAAGATCGGGTATGCGTGTGTCACCTTGTCGGTTTTTATTACGTAGTGGCATGGGGTGGCGGTTTCGTCCTCACCGTAAATATCCTCGATCAGGTCGGTTTGGAAGTCGCGTAGGGCTTGGGTGTAGTCGATGGGCTGATCGCGGTATGGGTGGGCGGCCCTATAGAGCCGGTTTTCGGTATGTTGTTTCTTCGTTGCCATTGCTGTTCCTTTTTCAGTGTTGATCGAATTGGCGGGCGTGTGTGGGTGCGTATGCTTGGATTGCTTCGTAGAGGTATAGGGTGGCTTTGTCCATGCCGTAGCTGACGCCGTTGTTCCAGCATTTGTCGTATTCGTCGTCGCTTTCTGCTTGGTCGTAGCGGTCGGAGGCGGCGGCGTATTTGTTTTTGAGGCGGGTGATGATTGCCCAGAATGTTTCGTCGGTGATTTTTTCGTCCATGATAGTTTGGCTCCTTTTTAGTTGATGTGGTCTCGGTTTCCGGTGAGTAGGGCGACGAAGTTGTCGAGGGTCATGCTCACCCATTGCTCGCCAGGAGCGCTCTTGCCGTGGCGTTTGTGGATGACGATCCCCGCAAGCGCGCCATCATTACGGCGTTCGGTCTCGGCTTCGCGTGTCCATTCTGGGAGGGCGAGGTGGGAGACGTTTTTACATTCGAGTACGAGGCGCTCGCCGTGCCTGGTGCGGACGTTCGCGATATCGCCTTTATCAAGCGCGCCGGTCTTGGTGCGGCGGTCGATCCGGTCATCAACATGTGTAGCTAGGTAGTCGGCGATGGTTCGTTCGAATGATGTGCCGGCTTTTTTCGCCGATTGCCGGTTGCGTGCCATAAGTGCTCTTTTCAGTAGGGTGGCCGGTTGAGATAGTCGATGGCTTGCTGTGCGGCTTCTTGTGTGAGGCCGTGGATGCGGGCGGGGTAGGTGAAGATGATGAGGGGGATGCCGTCTTTTGTTTTTGGGAGTGTGTCCCATTCGCAGAGGTGGGGGAGGTAGTAGATGGCGGAGCGTTTGAGCCGTGTTGGGAGTGGGTCTTGTGGGGTGATGATGGTGTCGACGCCGTCTGGTGTGAGATGGTAGAGGGTGAAGCCGGCAGCGTGGAATGCTGGCATTTGGTCGCGGGTAATAAATTTGTTCGCGATCCTGTGCTCGACGTGTCCGTCTGGGGTGAATGTGGCGTAGATGAGACGGTGGCAGTCTGGGCATAGCGTCGTATAAGCCGGTGGTGTTTTGATCCGTGTTGGGGGTTTACGCTTCACCATGTGGCGCCTCCTGTCCCTTGTCGTCCTGTGTGTGCGTGTTCGTCAGGCCGTTTTTCATGGTGTCGTCGAGGCTGTCTCGTGTATTGGTGAAGAGGGGGCGCAGGAGGTGTACCCAGGCCTCGATTTCGTTGAGGGCGTTTATGGCTTGGGTGAGGAGGCGGAGGCGTTCGTCGAGGCTGGCTGTGAGTATGGAGTTGGTGAAGGCTTGCGTAGCGTTCATTGTGACGGTGAGGAACCGTGAACATATCGCATAGGCTTCGTTCGGATCGATGTCTATGTGGGTGAGGGTGGTGGTCATGGCAGGGATTCCTTTCATTAAATGGTTTTAGTTAAATTTGTGTGAGGGTAGCACTTGAGGCAGGTGTTTTCGAATTGATTCTGTATATATGTTTTATGTGCGGATATATCTTTTTTTTTAGGTGTTGTATATGTATTAGATTCAAAACACCTGCCTCAAGTGCCACCAAGGAGTATTTTTTATTGATATAAAGCCGTTTTCTTGGGTGGCACTTCGTGAAATTACCTGCCACCCAAGTGCCACACCTGCCACCTTTTTGCGGATTTCTTGCAACTCGGGTGGCACTTCGCCGCTTCAGGGTGGCACTTCGAAATGCCCAAGTACCACCCTCATAGGATCACTTCCTCGAGGCTTGGATCGGCGTCGATAGTGATGCCAATAAAGTAACGAGCGCCGTGAGTTCCTTTGGTTGATCCAACACCGGCGCGCTCTAGGCGTTGGGTGAGTTGTTTTTGCCCGACGGGTGTGTATCCGTTGATGCGGCACCATGTTTCGTATTTGGAGCGGAGTTCGGCTTTGCGTACTTGGAACAAATCCCTATTCGCATCGTGGAGGGTGCAGCATTCGGTGAGGAATTGGGCGACGGTGTTTTGTTCTGCTTCGTAGGCTGCGGTGGCGCGTGTGACGGCGTCAGGCTCGGGAAGGCCGTGCTGGAGATAGTCGATTGTGCCTTTGATGATCCATGCGAGAATGCCGGGGGCTTCAGTGAGTAGTTTGGTTTCGAGGTTGGGGTCTCGTTCGTTTTTGGGGACGACGTAGGGGAAGGGGATGTTGCGGATGCGGCGCCAGAGTGCTTGGGAGCCGCCGCCGCCCGTGTCTGGCACATTATTCGTTAAGATGACGAAATTATGTGTGGGAGTGAAGGTGAAGAAATCTTTGCCCATGAATCGTGCTGTCAAATTGTCGCCGCCGGTGAGCTCTTTCGTTTTCGCTTCAGCAATCCGTGCTCTTTCTTCGAGTTCGGCGATGATGGCGAGCCGGATGCCTTGTAGGGCGGCGATATCTGCTGGGTGGCGGTTGGTTTGGGTGAGGATTTCTGCTGGGCTGGTGAGGGTGTAGCCGGTGGCGCCGATGCCGAGGATAGTTTGGATAACGTTGAGCATGGTTGATTTCCCGTTAGCCCCCGCGCCGTGGAGGAAGGGCAAGATTCGCTCGGCGGTTTTCCCGAGGACGCACATGCCGAAGAAGCGTTGCATGTAGGTGATGAGGCTAGTGTCGCCGAGGAAGGTTTGGTCGAGGAAGCGGTTCCATCGTGGGGTGGGCATGTTGAAGTCTGGTGCGATGGTGGTGGAGCGTAGGCAGAGCACAGCAGGGTTGGGTGGAGTCAAGACGCCGGTGTGGAGATCAACGGTGCCTTTGGGGGTGTTGAGGAGGTATGGGTTGGTGTCGAAATTTTGTAGCGGCGTGTAGATGCCGGCCGTGTTGTGGGCGAGGGAGAGCATGGCGTTGATTGCGTTGTTGGATAGGGAGCGTTTACGGTGGGTGATGTCTAGTTTGTCGTCTTGGGGTAGGGCGCGCATGAGCTGGCGGGCGGCTTCGACGGCTTGGGCTTTTCCGTCTTCGATGTTCCACTTTGATCCGTCCCATGCAGCCCATGTTTCTTTTTGTGGGATCCACCGGAATTGCCCGGTGTATGCGTCGGCGAAGCGTAGGGCGTTACCATCATCGGTGCGAGTGTATTCGACCGGTTCTTCGATGACTGTTTGCGCTTGTTCTTCCGTCTTTTCCGCTTTTCCGGCTGTTTCGGAGGCGGGTTTTCCGTTTTCGGTGAGCGCCGTGTCGTCGCCTGCCGTCGCCTCCCGTCGCTCAGGCTGCTTGACGTCGGTGCGGTTGTTGGTGATCCACGTATCGAGGTCGCGGTCTTGGGCGATTGGCGCGTAATGGCGTGATTCTTGCCCGTAGCCTTCAGCGGCGAGTGCTTTGGCGGCGCGGGTGTAGTCTCCGTCGTGGTTTAATACTGCGTAGGCGGCGAATTTCGTGTATGGCACCTCGGTGTCGAAATCGGTGCTGGAGCTCCAGACGTAGAGGCGGTCACGGTCGGTGGCATGGCCGGTCGATGCGGAGATGCCGTGCTGTTTGCCGGGACGTGACCAAAATGTTTCTTGCCCACGGGTGAATGCTGGCTTCCAGCCGTGCGGCTCGAGGATCTGCGCCCAGCTGGTTTTGGCTTCGTAATCATCGCCTGGTGTGATGCCGTCTTCCGTGCGGCGCTCAATTGTAGGGCGCTGTACTGGTTTGGCGGCTGGGGTTTCGTCCAAAGTGCGGAAGATGGCGAGAACGTCGTCGAGCTGGTCTGGGGTGAGGGTGATCGCTGTGGCTGGGCTGCCGGAGATGCGTGCCCAGGGTTTGCCGCTCGCGTGGAAGCGCCCGTCGGTTGGTGCAATCACACTGTAGCCGCCGTTTTCGCGAGTTTCCGCAATCACAGCCTTGTTTGGTGTGCGGGCGAGTTTCCTGTTCCCGCTCGTGTTGCCTGGGGCGTAGGCGTACCAGTGGTATCCGCCAGATGGGGATTGTTCGAACCAGCCGGCAGTTAGTTGCACCCACAGGTCTTTCATGCCTGCTTGCTGGAAGGTGGCGGCGAGTTGCGGGAGCTTGTGGGCGTGGGCGCCTTCGAGTTCGATCATGATCAGCCCGTTGGAGGCTTCTCCCATGGCGATAGCGAGCCCGTATTGGTCACTGTCCCACCATTGGTGGATGGATGCTTCAGTGTCGAGGCGGGTGGTTTTCCAGCGGATCGCTGGGCGTTTGTCGCCTTCTGGGCCGGTTTGGTGGATAGGGATGACTTTCAGGCCATGCTCGCAAGCCGAAAGTGCGGCATCTAGGATCGGGTTGCTCATGAGGTAAAGCTCCTGTCGTCATCGAATGGTGCGTGCTGGCTGGTGGTGTGCTCGGCAGGAGTTGAACCTGCAGCCGTCCAGGAAGTGTCGTGATATAGCTATAAAGACGGCTTCCGCGTTAACGAGCACATGTGCTGGGCTCTTGGTGCCGCCGGAGGCCCAGCAGTCCGGCCGCGCACATCGAATGCAGAAAACTGTGCGCGAGTCTAGGTGGTTAGCCGAGTGCTGCTCGGATCGCCGTGACGGCGCTCGGGTCGATCCCAGCGATGCTCGCGATCTGGGCGTCTGGCAGGGCGGCTTTGATGAGCGCGGCAATGTCTACCCCGCCAGCAGGCGCAGGGGCGGCTGGAGCAGGCGCAGCAGGCGCGGCGGTTGGGGCTGGTTCTGCGAGTGCGGCATTCACAGCCGCTCCGAGATTCGCGCGCGGCTCGATCGTATACTTGTAAAGCTTGATCGCGTTCAGGCGCGGATTTTTCTCATTCGGTTTTTCGCCGATGAAAGTGATGGACATGTGGTTGCCTGGGGCGAGGGCTTTGTTCATCGAGTCGAGTCCAGATTCTTTCAAGGCTTCTTTCAACGCTTGTCGTTGTTCTCCCCATGTCTTGATATAGATGCAGCCTTGTTCGGGGTTACCGTCGGTGTCTGTGGTGCCTAGGTCGACGGTGACGACGACTTGGAGGCGGGGTTTGCCGTCGTCCCAGGTGAGGGGTTCGCCGGTGGTGAAGTCGGTCATCTGGCGTGATTCTGCAGAGACGATCACGCCGCCGAGGGTTTCGCCGATGGTGTCTGGTTTCAAAGTTTTTCCGCCGGTGGAGGCGAAAAGTTCGTCAAAATTTTCCATGGGTGTTTTCTCCTGTCATCTTTCTGTGTTGTGTTGTGTGGTGGCTGGTGCCACCGAAAATAGGGTGTCGAGATCTGCGCGGCCGTCGGGCTGGCGCGGCTGCCAGTCGGGATACTTTGGGCAGTCCCAACAATGCGACGCACGGGGCTGGGAGCTGATCCAGTTGTCTCGCGCCTCCAGTGAGATGGCTTCGAGAGCATGTAGCGTATTGAGTATCGTCTGTGCACGGTCGAGGGCGTCGAGGGCGATCCGTTCGTCGTAGGGGGCGATCCAGAAGAACCCGTCGCGGCGTAGGCTCATGGCGTTTCTGGGTTGGAAATACACACTCACGTGGCTGGTTGGGTAGCCTGCATTGTTCCAGCCGCGCGCATAAAGCATGGCCTGCACAATATAGCGTTGTGAGGGGCGCCTTAAGCGTTTGGCTTCGTCCAACGTGGTTTTCCCGACGATTTTCCAATCCACGGTCATTCCTTGCTCGGCGAAGCCTGCCTGGTCTGGCATGTACAGGTCTGTCGACCCTGTAATATCCACACCGTCGAGCTGCCCGACGGTCACTGTGCGTTCGGTGAGGAACGCCGGTGTGCCCGTGTTCCGCTCTTCGATCGTGTTCAGCTCGGTGAAGAGCCGCTCATAATGCTCATGCACGCATGTCCCGATGAAGGGGAGCCAGGCAATCTCGGGTTCGACAGTTTCCCAGCCTGCCAGTTTCGCGGCGAGGCAGTGATCACAGTCGGTGCCGATTTCGGATGGGCCGATGCGTTTTTGCAGACTGCGTGGAGCGTTTTTGATAGAGTCCTCGATGAGGGTGGTGATCATTGCGGCTGCCTGCTCGGCGCGTATATCCGCTTCTGGTTTCGGTGCGGGTTCCAGTGATAGTTTGCTCATTTGATCATCAGGGTTTCTTCGCCACGGTAGCCGTTGAGGATGGCTGGGGCGATCTGGTTTTCTGCTTCTTTGGAGTTGAAGCTGGTGTAGAGTTGCGGGAACTCAGAGCGTGGGAATTCTTTCTCCACCTGCTTCCACGAGATGCGGCCTTTCTGCCAGACGATCTTGGAATCACCGTAGGTGCCCGCGTCTGGGTGGGCATCTTTAATCACGGCGTCGATAGCTTTAATCGCATCAGTGAGGCGGGCTTGCTCCGCTTTTAGCGTGGCGCGTTGTGTGAGGAGGGCGGGAATGTCGAGAGTCATTTTTATTCTTCTCCTAGGCTGGTGATCCATTCGCGGGTGATTAATGCCCATTCGGCGTTGAGGGTTGCTGCGGTCTTTTTTGTTTCTTTCGCGAGGCGGTATTTGCCGAGGTTTTCAAGCTGCCGCGCCAGCTGGTTAGCCGTGTCGGCAGCTTTCCCGATTTTTTTGAGGCGCTGCCGGTCAGGGAACTGGATCATGCCGGCCTCCGTGTGACTTGGCTGGCGGCTTGTTCGCTTGCTTTTTGTAGGTGGTAGGTGAGCATGTCGATTTCGGTTGCGGCGCGCATAAAATTCGTGTCTTGATGCTCGCAAATCAAAGCAATCAACGCCGTGGCCGCCCATGCGGTGACCACAACCGGTAGGAGGCGGGCATAGAGTGTGGCTGTCGCATACTGGCCTTCTATCCAGGCGTAGCCGCCGACGGTCGCCATATAGATGAGGCCGCACACGGTGAGTGCGGTGAGGATCCCTATGATCCATGCACGTACAGGAATGCGGGGTATCATGTGCTTGTCCTTCTCATAGTGATATGGGGGGGTGTTTCCCGCCGCTAGCTTTGGTTTGAATGTTGTGCTAGCGGCGGTGTTTTCGCTTGTCGGCGTGCGCGCGCTCGCGGGGAGCGTGGAGGAATTTTTGTGAAGAAGACTGCTGTTTCTTCTTCTAGATGTTGCGGCATGGTGCGGGGTTCTGGTGCCCTGTGCGCGTCTATATAGGCGTCGATAGCTTCTTGTGGGTAGCGCCATTCGTAACCGATTTTGAACGCTCCTGGGAATAAGCCTTGCCCTGTTTTTATCGTGATAGTGTGTTGGGTGACCCGCATTATTTGTGCTACTTCGGCAGCGGTATAAAACTTTTGCGCTGGGGTCGTGTTCATTGCTGCACCGCCTTCGAGGTTGAACCCTTCCTAGTAGGATGGAAGTTGCGAAACAGTTCACCTACTAGGAAGGAAGAATGATGGAATTGTCTACGCGTAAAGAGCTTGTTACTGAAGCGCTTGAGAATATGCGTCACGGAACGACGATTGCTGCACAGTTGAGGCAAAACGCTAGCAGCGGTGAGGTACGTGAGTTGGCGGAGGCAGTGCATTTCATTGGTTTCGGTGCGCAGCAGATCGGGCTCGCTTTGAGTGATGCTGGGCGTGTGAATGATTTGCAGATCCAGCGGGAGCTTCTCAATGAGCTCGTTAAGCGTGTTGAGAAGTAGATCGGCGCTGACGGGGTTGGTGCCGTTGAGCATTGCCGCGAGTGTTTGGGCTTCGTCATAGCCTGGATATGGGGGAAGCGTGTTCATGCTGATGTTTCCTTGCTTGCTTTGGCTGATCGTGCCGTGTGATTGATTGCGCCAGCGGTGGGTAATCGCAGTGAATTCGGTAAGTTCATCAATGGCGTGTTTACGTTGCTTGCGCGCGGCTCTCATGCTGCACCGCCTCAGCCTGCTCAGCAGCGCCAAGGAATTTGGCAATGAAATACTGTTGCCCTTTCCCTGTCACTTTCGTGGTGCGGTTGATGCGGACTGTTCCGTCTGGCTGCTGGTTCGTGGTTTCCTTCACCTCGAACAGGCCGAGATTCATTGCTTTTTGAGTTGGGGAGTTCCACGAGTCTCCTCTGCGGGAAATGAGATAGTCGTGGTCGCGCAGCCATGCGAAGAGGCGTTGTTGGCCAGTATCGATACCGTTACCTTTCAGGATTTTTGCTAGTTCTCCTACGAGTATTGATGTGTGTGAGGCGGCGACTGAGTCAGCGAACAAGACTTTCGGGGCTTGCTGGGCTAGCTGGTTGGCTTGTTCCTCGATTTTTGATTGGAGCCACCGCATCGAGGCGAGAGCCATTTCTTCAGGGCTCATATTGTCCTGACCTGCTATATAGCCACCATGCCGCCGAATCGACGGCAAAACATCGTGCGTCACCCACCGCTTGAATTCTTTAGCTTCAGAACGGCGAGAGCGCAGAATCGCTGAATAGAGTCCAGCTTCATTGATGATGGCGAGGTTTTGCTCTCCGCCAAGGGTGTGCACAGTCTGCATACCCTTTTCGTCGTCATCGAGTGTGCGAGTCATCGCTGTGGCCGCCGAGTATCCCAAAATCTTCGCTATATCAGAAGCGACAAACCATGGCTGTGAATCACTTTCAACTACCCGAACCGCAGTGCCGCGATATGTAAATGGAGTTATGCTGTAGCTCATTTCAAATCCTTATAATCACCTTTGAGGGCTTCAGCTTCTTCAGCAGCCTCAAAAAATCTGAGTTCTGTAATTCCGAAAGCGGCTGCTATCCGCTCAATTTCACTGACGCGAAAATCCGTTTTCCCTTGAGTTTTTTTGATGAGAGTTCCGTACGGAATTCCCGACTTCTTTGCAAGATCTCCAAGCGTCCAATTCAGGCGGCCTAGATTCGCACGAATTGCTGCCTGTATATCCATTCCGCCTCAATTCTAAATAGGATTTTTATTTGCTTATTTTTAGCCGGAAGAACCGGCTTCACGAATTACAATAATGCTATTTAGAATTGCTGTCAAGTCTATATAGAAACCACCTAACTCTTTTCTGCTAAAGTGGCGGGGTGGGTAGGAAAAGTCTTGAAATTTCTAAGCTCGATCGTGCGCTAGCGGTCGAGTTTTCTAAAGAGCGTGATGCGCGCGGCTGGAGCGAAGCCGAGCTCGGACGCCGGGCTGGTTTAGCACAGTCAATTGTTCATCGAATCATTTCTGGGGAATACGCAATCAAAATATCTCAAGCCTCTGCAATTGCCGAAGCTTTCGGGTTTTCGCTAAAAGCTTTCATAGCTCGAACTGAAAAAAAGCATTCTTCTCCTGCCCCTATCCCTGCCCATGCTACCCAAGCATATATTGATGAAGCCCAACGCCTCGCCCGTGAAGCCATCGCTAACGGCTATGCTCTCGCCGCCAAACACCACGAACCAAACCCATACGACAGGATCGGCGAGGAATCACAAGCACCCACAGAAGACGAGGGTTAAGCCGTAGAATGTACTATCTTTTTATCGACGAGTCATACAATGACGACCAATATTACATTGGCGGGGTCTTATGTACACCTAGTCAGATCTCAACAATCGCCGACAATATGGAAGCACTAGCACGCTACAATGCCGACAAACACGGAATGCCAGAACCCCCAGAATTTCACGCACATTCAATAATGAATGCGCAAGACGACTGGAAGCATCTAGCAGACGATTTCCGTAAGCCTCTCGGCGTTTTCCGGAAAGTGCTCCACATCATCGCCAATAGTGGTGCAGCCATCTATATCGAAGGCGTTGACGTAAACCGGCTCAAACGCCGATACAAATACCCTTCATCACCATATGAGATATCACTAAGGCATTTGCTGGAAAAGATTAACGAAAAATGTATGACTGAAAATGACCGATGCATAGTTCTCGCAGATGACATCCCCGAAAAAGACGCAATTAGCGAAGCAATAGCAGGGTACACACAGACCGCTACACCGGGCTATCGCATGCAAGTACTTGGAACGATCGAACCACAGGTCATCTTTGTCGACTCGCGCCACAGTAGAATCGTTCAAGCCGCAGACATGTGCGTATATTTGGCTAGAAGAGTTTTGGAAAACGATTCTCAATCCCCACAAGCTGCTAGGGCTGCCAAACGGCTTTACAAACTACTAGAACACCAGATCGCATCTGAGCGTAAATGGCGTCCATAAAAAGCTCGGGAGCCTCTTTCGGCTCCCGGCGACAACGCTCTGATAAACAGCTCGTCGTGCTTTCATGGTAATAATTTGTGTCATCTCGTGTCAATAGGAGTCAGCATTGTTCATAGGGGCAAAGCATAAAACCGACTATCCAACAGTCTCTTCAAGACTTCGGAAAAGGCTCCCTACCCCTTTTTATCGCCAGCGCTTAAATCATATCGTGCAGCATGCGAGATAGATTTCTTACCCACGTTTTTCACCCATTTTTTGCCCCACCCGTTTTCTATTCTAGACGCGTGACTCTTGATCAGCTTATCGCCCGCTGTACCACTATCGGTGTACGGGTCATATTCGCACCCTATGAGCTAGCAGGAGCCTATATTCACGCAGTCAAGCTTATTGTTATCGATACGCGCCAGGCTGAAGGGCATCAGCTAGCCACGCTCGCCCACGAGTATTTTCATGCCCTACGCGGTGACGAGGGTACCCAGGGAAAGCGTGTGGAGCGGTTGATCGACCAGCGTGCGGCACGCCTCCTGATCGACCCGTTCGAGTATGCTCTCGCAGAACGCATTTTCGAGGGTGATAGCGCGGCTATCGCTGAAGAAGCCGGCTTCCCCGTGTGGGTGATAGATGCCTATAAAGACACGCTAGAGCAGATCCCCACACATTGACATTTCGTGTACCGGTACACAAATTCAATCAATTTTGCCTGTTTTTTGCACAGAAAAACACAAGCGCATTCATACGAAATTACAATGACTTTAAGGCGTAATATCAACTAAAAATGGTTCTTTTCTAAGTTGTAATGTCACAGATTCGATTCCCGTCACCCGCTCCAATTGGACGTCGAAAATGATAAGTAGGCGTTTGCGTTAGTGAGTACGCCCCAAGGGGGTCAAGAAAACTGCTTGCGTTAGCGAGTGTATAGCGCGTTAGCCCTGACCTGCGTAAACGCTCCCGAGCTCTAAGGCCTCCCCCGCTGTTCCGCTTTCTGGGCATGAGAAAAGCCCGTCCGCGCACTCATGCACGAACGGGTCAGAATCTTCATCTCAGATCTAAAGTTGGACGTTCACTTCCTCGCCAACACGGAACACGAACCGGATCGTATCCTCATCCACGATGGCGTGGTCGATGAGTGCGCTCCACTGTGAGGGGCGAAACTCGCTCACCGGTTCGCCCGCCAGATCGTTAAGTGCAGCAGTCACGGCAGCATGTTTGGCGGTATTCGCTGTAATGTCGGCTTCTAGGCTCGCTTTGTGTGCGAGCGTCTTACGATAGGTAGCATCGAGCTCGGTATAGCGAGATTGGTAGGCGTCCTGATCGAGCGCATGCCTCTGGTTTTCCGCTATCAACGCCTCGATCTGTTCGGTGAGTTCCATGATTTTCGACCGGCACGCGGCGGCTTTCTCTTCTAACCGGCTCGTATCAAACATGCCATCAAGAACCTGCGGCAGGCAGCTTTGCCGAGGTTGATGGGCGATCAGCTCATTCAAGGCTTGGACGAAAGCACCCTTGATCTGCTCGTCTTTGACAGTCGCAGTACTGCAAGGCTGATCGCCTGCGTATTTATGGTTGCACTGCCAGACCGTGTGTTTGTATTTCGTGTTCGACGCCCACGTCTTACGCCCATACCATGCCTTACATTGGGCGCATTTCAGTCGGGTGGAGAACAAGCCGACTTTCGCTGAAGAAGTGTTGGCGTGGCGGGTGGTGAGCTCGTATTGCACCTGATCCCAGATACGCGGAGCGATAATCGGTTCATGGTTCCCTGACACATAGTATTGGGGTACTTCACCCTCGTTGACCTTCATCTTCTTAGTAAGGAAGTCAGTTGTGAAAGTCTTTTGCAGTAGGGCGTCGCCCTTGTATTTTTCGTTAGACAGGATTGAGCGCACCGTCGAGGTTGACCATACTTCTTTCCCACGCGGGGTGAGAATCCTGCGGGCAGCGAGTTCAGATTTGATCTCGCTGATCGCCATACCGTCGAGGAAAAGCTGATAGATCAGCCTGACGGTCGGCGCTTGGGTTTCATCGATGACGAGGCTGCCATCCTCGCCTTTCTTGTAGCCAAGCAGTGACTTGTAGGGAACCATGATTTTCCCATCTTGAAAACGCTTCCTGTGACCCCACGTGACGTTTTCGGAGATCGAGCGGGATTCTTCTTGCGCCAGGCTCGACATGATCGTGATCAAGAGTTCGCCTTTGGCGTCAAAGGTGTAGATATTTTCCTTCTGAAAATAGACCTCCACACCTGCGTCTTTGAGTTTGCGCACAGTGGTCAAGGAGTCGACGGTGTTGCGTGCGAAACGGGATACGGACTTGGTGAGGATGAGATCAATCTTGCCATTCAAAGCGTCAGTGATCATGGTTTGGAATCCCTCACGGCGTTTCATGGAAGTGCCAGAGATACCCTCATCGGAATACATTCCCGCGAACTGCCAATCACTACGGGAACGAATATAGGTGGTGTAGTAGTCGATCTGCGCCTCATAGGAGGAGGCTTGTTCTTCCATATCGGTAGACACTCGCGCGTAGGCGGCGACCTTTCTGCGTGCTGGTATGCCAGATGAGGCTGTAGCAGATCGAGGTTTCTTTGTTGCTGGTATCGCGGTGACCGTGCGGCTCATGCCAACCTCCCCTCACTGGTTAAGCCCACCGGTGTCATGGTTCCATCCGTGAGGTGGAAGGTGAGCTGGTGTTCGAAAGCCTCGATCATCACGATGTGTTCGGCAACCACAGCGGGGTCGAAACTTTGGATGCCAAGCACATCTGCGCAGGCGTGTTCGAGCAGTGTTTCGCGTATGTTGTGCCCGCCGCAAGGGTTTCCATTCCCGGTGCAGGCACTCCAGCAGCGCCAGAACTTGTAGGAGGTTCCAGACTTGTAGGTGCGGGTTTTGCGTTGATAGTTCTTCCCGCACGCCTGACAGTAGATCCGTCCGGTGAATACTCCTGTGTTCTTTGACGGGGTTGCAGCCGGGCCCATCTCGCGCCTGTGCGCGATTTCTGCTTGCACCGCGTCAAACATCTCCTCGTCAATGATGGCTGGTAGTGCATTGTCGACCCAGTAGCGCGGCAGCTCCCCGTCGTTGAGAGCGCGTGTGCGGGCTTGGATTGTGGTGCGGTACATTTTCTGTAACATTTGGCAGCCCTTGTACCGCTCATTTTCAAGCATGCGACGAAACACTGACCCGTAGAACCGCCCTCCTCCTCGAGAGCGTTTACCTTCAGCGTTGAGCATGGTCGCAGTTTTCTCCGGGCTAATCCCGTCCAAGAAATTCACAAACAACAAACGCACAATCTCTGCTTCTTCTTCGACGATGGTAAACTCACCGTCTGCCCATTGGTATCCATAGACGACGAAGGAGTTCGTGCCACCGCTCTTGTACCGGTTACGGATCGCCCATTTCACGTTCTGAGATAGTGAGCGGGATTCTTCTTGAGCAAACGACGCCAACAAAGTCAGCAACAGTTCCCCGTCAGCACTCAACGTGTCGATGCGTTCACGCTCAAACCGGACGGTCACACCAAGGTCTTTCAGCTCACGAACCGTAGCAAGCAGATCGACCGTGTTGCGAGCAAGGCGCGAGATCGATTTACACAACACAATATCTACACCCCCACCTCTGGCTACTTCCATCAGATCGGCGAACCCTTGCCGGGATTTCGTTGACGTGCCAGTGACGCCCTCATCAGTGAACACCCCGACGTAAGCCCATCCAGGCGTCGATTGAATCAGGCGCGAATAATACGAAACCTGTGCCGACAATGACGCGAACTGCTCTACGGTGTTGGTTGAGACCCTCGCGTATGCTGCCACGTTGACCAGTTTCGGGGCAGGCGGGCGCACCGGTGTCACCACGCTAACTTGTGCCACGTTTTCTCCTTTCGCGTTAGGTCTATACACGCTCTAAAACGGGTGTTTATCCAGTCGTTTCGCCCACTACCTGTGACTGATAGATCGGCGTCCACGTCTGGCACAGCAGCCGGTGAGCACGCCGATACTCTGCGGGTGTGAGCACGCCCCGACCCGCCAGGATGCTCAGCAGGTGCGCATCGGCAATGAAGCCCAGTTCTCGAGCGAACACCGCAGGCCTTGTCATCTGATCAACAGGAGCAGCCAGCGCTTTCATGCTCGTCCGCCCCTGGTGCCGAATCGGGCGCGCACATAACAGGCATGACAGCAGTATTTTTGTCTCGGCTTATCCACGATCACGAAGCGATGCCCGCAGTAGGCACAAGACCGCCCGCGCACAGGCTCGGTTTTCTGCCGTTCCCGCCAGGCCTTGTGCCTGCAGGAGGGCGAGCAAAACCGAGCCCGAGCCCCTCCCTGAATAGGGGTGGCACACCACTGGCACACGCGCTCGACCACCAACAACTCGGCCTCGAGATTTCGGCTGGTGCAGTATGAGCGGACCTGGTCACGAGTCAGGGCGCAAAAATCGGCAATCGCTTTATATCCCCAGCCCGCTGCACGCAAGTTACGAATACGTTGTTCATCAAGATCATTCACAGTGGGGTCACTCCCTTCACCCCACTGCCGACAAACCCACGAATGTTAAATCCGCCCGCAAAATGACGAAATGCCCCGCCACCACCCATGACGGGTAGCAGCGGGGCTTCAATACGCCGTAGTAGCGTGGGTGTTTACTAGCCGAGCTTCTGGTTCACTCGTGCTTGAACAGCGCTGTAAAGGTTACCCAGGCGTTGTTTGCGTTCGTCTCCGTTGCCGTACTCGCCACGGATCACGGCGTCGGCCAGAGCATCGATGTTAGGTCCGTCGGGCTTCGCTGGAGCGGCACCGGAGAGCTTCTCATTCACGCGTTTTTGCACGGCTGTATAATTAGCGCCGAGGCGTTGTTTGCGTTCGCCTCCATTGCCGTACTCGCCACGGATGACTGCATCGGCGAGAGCATCAATATCTGTAGACGGCGTGGATGCAGACTTCGCGGTAGGGGCGGGTGTCTTGCCACTGGTCATGTGGTCGTACCAGTACTGGGCGCGAGTCATGTATTTACTGTTTTGACTGCCAGCGATTTCACCTGGGCAGGAGGTGGCGGCGAAGTGTTTGTGCCCGAACACGTTTTTACCCCATTGCGGTCGTCCCAGCTTGTAGTAACGGCACAAAGCCGCAACCAAGTGTGCTCCGTTTTCCAAGGTAGCGTCACTGATGGTCCATGGGTTGCCCACATGGTTGTTGGCGTGCTCGATACCAATGGAGGTGCAGTTAGCTTCCCAGTTACCCGCGTGCCATGCAGTGTCACGATCCCAGACGAGTTGGCCGATACGGCCGTTGACATCGACTTGGTAGTGAGCGCTAGCCTCACGGGTTTGCCACACATTCCAGCACTCTTGGATGGAAAGTCGTCCGGCGTTGTGGTGCAAAACGATCTTGTTAATGCTGCGTCCACCGCGCCCGGCCGTGTAGTGCTTATTCATCAGCAGGTTCTGGTCTGCTGTCAGGTTGTTCCAATCCTTCATGATGATTGTTCCTTTCTTACTTGTTGGTGGTGGATTGTTTGGGTTCAGGAAGCGGCAGCTCTGGCGGGTTAGCCGGTGCCAAAGTCACCTCGTCAGCGCTAGGCACTGGTGCTGCATCGGTGGGGTCATGCTTTGTCAAAGCAGCGAGGGTGTCTCGGAGCTGGGCTGGGACGGGTAGGCCTAATCTCGTGGTGTTTTCTAGGAGGGAGATGCCTTCGTTGGAGAGGTAGAAGAAGATGGTCGCGGTACGTAGCACAGCACCAGCACCGAGCACGTACACGTCGAGCAGGTTCGCTAAACCCACCAATGTGAAGATGAGGATTTTGCGGGCGATGCCTTTGAACCCGACCGCCGAACTCAACCGCTTCTCGCTGATAGCAGCGAGCACGCCAGTCAAATAGTCGGCGGCGACGAAGCCGATGAGGGCGTAAAGGAATCCATCGAGGCCTCCGAGGAACCAGCCGAGGAATCCTCCCAGGGCGGTGAATGTGCCTTGAAACAAAAACCAGAGCGATTTCATAAAAAATGTCCTTTCCGGGGGGTATGAAAAAGGCACCCACAGTCGGGTGCCTTGAAGGGATAGAAGAAGATATTGGTTTATGGAATGGGGAGTTCAGCGAGAGTGGATTCGGTACTGCCTGGGCTGGTCAGATAGTCCAGGAGTGCTTCAGCGACGGCTGGAGCATCGACGGTGTCGGCGTTCAATATGAGCGAGCTGGTTTGCATCTGAGGTAGTACCGGCTGCTCGATCTCATCATCAGCAGGAGGGAGCGCTGCTGGGATCTGTTCGATGCCTGGTGCTGGTTGTAGGGATTGCTCATTCTCCATCAGCGTTTCCTTCCTCGAGTGCAGTGAGTAATGCATCGTAGGCATCGGCGTCGGTACCGGATAGCTGCCCGTCGTAGGTGGTGAGTAGGTCGATGCAAGCCTGTCGATGCCCTTCATAGGTGCCGCCCTCGATTTGAGCTATCTCTGCGAACAATGCATCCCGCTCAGTGATGTAGGTGGTGGCGTGCTGATTGTCTTTCAACGTGAACGAACCATCATCGGCGATGATGGGTTTGCCGTCTGCTCCGCAGGTGGCGTGCTCTGTGACGAGTGCGTATTCGCCTTCCTGCAGAGCTTCTAGATGCGGAGCTAATAGCCGTATGAGGCGGGTGCGTGCCCGGGAGGCAGCCCCTGCAAGCTTCATCCCATCCAACAGGTTGATCGCAGGCTGCAAATAGTGGTTCGCTAGGCATATTCGCATTTCGGGTTTCCTTTCTAGGTGAGGGTGGTGGACATGGCCTGATAGCCGGTGTTCGAGTAGTACTTCCAGGTGATATTCGAGCCAGAGCCCGAGATGGAGGTGATCCAGCCGTGATTGAGCAGGTTGATCAGGGTGTTCACTCTGCCCATGAGGTCTTTGATTCGGGACATGACCGAGGTCATGTTGTAGAACGTATTCCTCGTCACCAGGTACAAATCACTCGTACCGAAGACGACTTTGGAGTAGTTGTTGGTTGATGACCAGGCAGGGAACGTGCCAATATTCGTTAGTGTCGCGTCCTGTGGGTCAATGCCGCGATTCCCGTTCGTGAAAAACGTCCAGCCGTGAGTGCGTAGGTCGGTTCCGAGATGGATGCCTTTCACCCCGTAGTAGGAGCCTTTCGGGTCGAGGGTGAAAAACGAGGTGAAAGTACCCGTCGTACCAGTGCGGTATGACCAGGTGACGAAATCGCCTTGCCCGTTCAATTGCATGGTGATTCCGCGAACATTGGTGTTGCCCTCTTTATAGGATTCGCCCATGCTTCCGATGAATCTGGTTCCGTAATAGAAACTCATCCCATCTGAATCAAGCGTGCCCTGCAGAGTAGAACCCGAGTACCACGAGATCTGGTATGGGGTGATGCGGATACTGTTCGTCCACCCAGCCAGCCCGACCTGGATAGCGTTCGAGGCAAACTTATCCCCGGTAATCGTCCCGGCTTTGATGCGGGCTGCGGCCAAGTATCCGGTGGTGATTTTCGCAGCATCAACATTCGCGATCTTCACGTTCGTGATGGCAGCGTCAGCGATCATAGCCGTCTTGATAAACCCGTTCGCGATCGTGAGCTTATCGGAGGTGATAGACCCGGCTGCGATACGTGCTGCTGCGAGCGTGCCGGTCGTGATCTTGCCTGCTGAGAGGGAGCCGATTTTCGCATCCGTGATCGCTGCGTCTTTAATCATCGCGGTCGTGATGAACCCGTTGGCAATCACCAGTTTGTCTGAGGTGATCGACGCAGCTTTGATGTTTGTGGCTGTGATTGTGGAGGCGGCGATTTTGTCGCCGGTGATGGTGCCTGCAGCAATCGACCGGGCTGTCACCGAGCCGTCAACAATCAATGTGGCGTCTGCTGCCCGTACCACGGTCATATCGGAGAGGCAGACTTCGCCATCGGGCATGGATGCTTGAATATAGAACCCGAGGGTGCATTCACCGGTCGCGGAGGCGGCGGGCATGGTGAACAAGGCTGCTGTGTAGCCTTCTTTGTAGGAGACGGCATCGGTGCGTGGTAGGCGGGTCAGCCACACCACTTTCACAGCTCCGGTGGTGTCTTTGTATCGGCAGTACACGTCCACGTACGGGATACCTGTTGTTCCACCGAAACGCGCCCAGCAGGAGATGCGGTAGTGGGCTCCCGGCTCCAGGCTCATGGCTTTGTCTTGATGCCCGGCAGGCTGTAGGTATGCTCCGCTCTGTACGCCGCTCGCTACCAGCTTGTACACGTTCGTTTTCGAATACGCTGCCACCGCTTTCGCACCCCAGCACGGGTCAAGAAAGTGCGGGTCAGGCCACAAATTGCCTGGCGTGATCCGCAAATGCTGAGCCGTGATCGTACCCGCCGCGATCTTTTCACCCGTAATCGCAGAGGCCGCGAGCTTCACTGTCGTCACCGCCCCGCTAGCTAGCTCGGACGCGGTAATCGCACCGGCTTGGATATGGCTGGCATTAATCGCATAGGCTCCAATATTCGAGCTGGTGATGGTACCGGCAGCGATTTGTGCTGAGGTGATTGTTCCGGCCTTAATCTTCGTGGCGTCCACAGCCCCGGCGGCAATCTTGTTAGCTTTGATTGCGCCGTCGATGATGAGCCACTCGGTTGCGGCTTCGACCACGTAGGGTTCGCACACATCAATATCAGTATTCAACGGCACGGCTGCTCCGGTGAGGGTCAACCAGGTGAAGCTTTGATAACCACCATCGGAGGTGATGGTCGACGTGGTTTCCCACTCGACCCATGTACCCGCCGGGATTTCAGGCGACAAGGTGGAAGTGCCCTGGTACATGAACATCTTTAATGCACCAGCCGCTAGAGCCTGGGCGCAGCGGATACGGATAGAGATTTTGTAGGTGCGGCCTTTCGTGGTCGGGATCATGCGTTTGGGATCGTTGTAGCCGTTATAAATATTCGACCGATAGTCCCCAGTCAGCTGAGCCCACTGGTAAGAACAATACGCATCCCGATACCCACCAGTAGTGTGGATGGTTTTCTTCCCACCCGCAGGCGTGCCCCAGCCCAGGCCGTTCTCTCGAAAGCGCGGGTTCCATACCAGATTCCCCGGCTCGAGCATCCCTGCCAGGAGTGCTGCAGCGTCCGCTCGAGCTTTGGCGTTTGTGGAGGTGGTGGTTGTTGCGGCGAGGTCTTTCTTCGCTGCCGCGAGTTTGCTATCCAACCCTGCCAAATCATTCTTGAGCGTGCTCATCTGAGCCGCATAACCACTCGAGGCCGCGTCCAGTGAGGCAATATCGCCTTGGAGAGCCGTGATGTCAGCCTGGCTGGCAGCCACACCAGCAGCCGTATCTGCTAGCTCGCCCTGCAAACCAGCAATGGTTTCTTCGACCTGCTGGCCGGCGGCAATAGCTGCTGCCGCATCAGTCTTGGCTTGAGCGACTTCCTCTTGTGCTTTATCAAGTTCGGCTTGCATCAGCGCAAGATTCACCGCTGCCATCAGGGGTATCCAGCCCGGTTTACCCGTATCCG
This sequence comes from Actinomycetaceae bacterium, assembly GCA_028724905.1. Classification (GTDB taxonomy): domain Bacteria; phylum Actinomycetota; class Actinomycetes; order Actinomycetales; family Actinomycetaceae; genus Arcanobacterium_A. The sequence goes on from JAQYTG010000015.1 coordinate 100,000, forward strand.
TGATACCCCAATACCAGATTGAGGTACCGGCTTCGCCCTCGTCCTTGAACCAGGTATCGCCCAGGTGAGGAGCTGCTGGCGCGGTGGTCGAGTAATAGTTGGTGGTTTTCCCATCAGCCGACTCCAACGCGATAGCCGCTGCCTCGGACGCCTCAGCCACAGCTGCGCTCATACCGCGCATGGTTTTCGCCACCGAGGTAAACACGGGTGCAGCATTGCCCAGCTGGATAGAGATATAGCTCGCGGTGAGCGGGTTGAAGGTGTAGGCGACCACGCGGGCAGTGAGATTCACACCCAGATCAGTGTGTTTCACGGTGACGGTATCGCCCAGGTTCACCCGCTCCAACTGAGCAAGATCCGCATACTCGCGCGTGCTGGATAGATCCACGAAGGAGACATCATAGCTAGCGGTGGGCAGGTCGACCCCGGCAGCGTATTCAGCTTTCGCTAGCTCACGCAGCTTGGCGTATGCCTGCTCGAGTGGGAGTTCGTCCTCTTTCGCTTTTTCTGGATCTTTAATGGCTTTCACCTGGTCAAACTTGATCACCTTGACGAACGGATACGCATAGTCATTGATACGCGGCGAGTCCACATAGAGTTCTGGCAGGAGCAGCCCGTCATAGCCCACCGGCAAAATCCTCGTCACCAGGGAAGCCGTGTCGATACTGGATTTGTAACCGGTGAGATTCTTCCGATCCTGAATCACCACACCCGTGAGCGATCCCCGGCGGGGCGCGTGTTTGATCTGCCAGTTATCGAACGTGAACTCCCCACCCCAACGATTCACAAAAGAGTTATCTTCATCGGTGTCGAGAATCGCGGCCGCAATGCTCGTGCGCACGATCCGGGCTGAAGCAACCGTGCCCGTATCGGACGATACCGTCGTGAAGGAGTGTGGGTAGTTGGCTGCGCCCAGTAGTTGGGTGAGCGCCTGGCTCGGGGTTTTGTTCACCACGAAGGTATCGGCAATCAGGTTATGCGCCAGATCGAAAAACACATGAACAGCCTCAATATGCAGCACCTGCTCGATGCTCGTGTCGATCGCGGTGATACGGAATCCTTGCTTCTGATCGCTCCACGGAACCGGGCAGGCCACAATCTGCCCAACCATCAGCTGCTCGGCATACTCGCCCCACGCCGGATAATCAAAACTCAGGCTGAAGCTCGCATTGAGTTCCTCAGCCACGACCGGGGCGATGATCTGGCCATCGAGTACACCGATACCGGTCGCATCAAACCGGGTAGCAGAAGCATCATGCAACGTAATCATCAGTGTTTCACTTTCTGTTAGAGGTTGCGCCAGTTGGGTTCAATCACGATTTTGGAGATACCGGTGCCGAGGGTGATCTGGTTGGACATCGGCTGCAATATCGGGAAATCACCGATCAGGGCATCGGTTTGTAGCTTGCCTGCCACGTGACAAATCTTGCGCGGCGTGTCGATGGTGACCTGCCCGCCAGGAGACTTCACGGTATGCGTGACACTGCCGATTTTGAGGGTGAGTGTGCCGCTGCCATAAACGGTGATGACCGGCTCAGCCGCCACCAGGCAAGGATTCACCACCTGCCCGCTGGCGGTGAGCGTCATCGGCTGAACCCCTACCTGGTAACAGAACGGCTCGCAAGTGAACGTCACAGTGAAGTCCCACCAGCTCGAGGTGAGCCTAGTGAGGTCACTGAAATCGATATGTTTCACCTTGTAGAACACGCCAGGATTGGTGGAGAGTTCGAGCCGGTTCATTCGCCCCATCAACGCCACCGTGCCCTCACACAAAGCCCGCAGATTACGAAACATCTGCAACGCCGTATTGCTCTGCGTGGCGGTGATGGCGCAGTGAATCGTGATGGTCTGGTCAGCCCAACCCTTCTCGCGGGTGAGCGTTCCGGCTCGTCCCTCGACCTCAATATCCTCAACAATCCGCTGCGTTGTAGGGATGGCTGGTGGCTCTAAGATGCGGACGGCGAAACTGGTCGAGGTGAACTGGTTATTCAACGTGAAACTACGCATACACACCTCCCAAAAGAGCACCACTACGCCGTGAACGCAGGGCTAGCTGTTTATCAATGGATGGGGTGAGTTTGCCAACCAGCGTGCCATCATCAAGCACCACTCGAATATCCAAACCACCCAAGATCGCCCGTGCACTCTGGTCAATCAACTCCCGAACATCCAACCCGCTAGCATCTTGGCTGATGTGAGCATCAGCCTTGCTTGCTTGCACGGTGGTGGCTGGTAGGTCGAGTTGCGGCAGCTCAAACGCGCCTGGCTGAATATCCACCGGCACCTGCACACCAGCTGCCAGCTCATCAAAAGCGGAGAGGGTATCTGCCGCCATGTCGGTGGCGGCGTTCACGGCCTGTTTACCGGTGTCGGTGATGCCTTTGGCGAGGCCTTTGGTGAGCATTTCACCCACCCACGCCATCTCAGTCGACGGCGAGTGAATACCGAAAAAGCCAAGAATGCCGTCCCAAATGCCTTGCGCCCAGGAGGAGACTTTGTTCCAGATCCAACCCGCGAGCCCTTGGATACCATTCCACAGGCCACGCACGAGATTCGCACCAATACTCGCCATCTGCCCAACACCACCAGAAATAGCATTCACGATGCTGGAGAGGATGTTTCTCGCTGCACCAGTAATCGAGCCAATCACGGAGCCGATATTCCTAATGAGTGCCATGAGCAGGTTGTAACCCGCGCTCACCATCGACCCAACCCCGCCAGCAATCGTGCCCAAAATACCAGCAATAATCTGGCCGACCGCCTGCAAGATCGCGCCGATAATCGTGGGCAGGTTCGCTACTAACGCCACCAACAGCTGCACCCCGGCAGCGATAATCTGCGGGATAGCACCAAGGATTGCGCCGAGGATAGCGGTGATGATTTGCGGCAACGCGCCCACAATCGTGGTGATAATCTCCGGTAGCGCCCCAATCAACGCCACGAACAACTGGATGCCCGCATCAATCAAAAGCGGCAGGTTACCTAGCAGGCCGGTGAGGATAGCGTCAATGATGAGCGGCAGGGCTTCGATAATCGCAGCAATAATCTCTGGTAGCGCGGTCACCAACGCTGTGAACAGTTGGATACCGGCATCGATGATGAGCGGAATCGACATGATCACAAAGTCGATGATTGCCGTGATCAACCCCGGCAAGGCCTCCACTAGTACAAGTATGGCGGCCAGCAGGCCTTGAGCTAAGCCCATGACGAGCTGCAATGCCGCATCGAGAATCAACGGCAGGTTCTCGATCAGGGTGGTGCAAATATCAATCACGAGTTGCACGATCGCAGGAATCAGGGTCGGCAACGCCTGCGCCAACCCAGTAGCCAACGTAGCAATCATCTGCAAGGCGGCTTCGAGCAACATGGGAAGGTTGGCGATAATCGCATCCACCAGCCCGAGCACCAACTGCAGCGCGCCCTCGGTTAATCCCGGTAGCGCTGCGATTAAGGCTTGCACGAGGAACACGACGATCTGGGTGGCTGACTCTACGAGCAGTGGTAGGTTCGCCATAATCGCGCTACCGAGCCCGCCCACGATGCCTTCTACCGCTTGTAGCACCGATGGCAAAGTCGACAGCAAGCTGGAAGCGAGGCCTTGCACCGTGGTGGACATGACCTCAGAGATTTTCGCCCAGTCACCGTCCGCTTCCACAAGGCCGCGAGTAAACTCACCGAGCAGGTTCACACCATCATCAGCCAGCAGCTGTAACTGCGGGAGCAGGACTGTGCCCAGAGCGTTTTTCGCGGCCGCACCACCAGCCTTAAGCCGCTGAATCGAATCATCAAACTTCCCCAACTGCTCCAACGTCTCATCGGAAAGGACAGCACCCATGCGTTTGGCCTCGTCAGTCAGCTCAGCCATACCCGCCGAGCCTTGCTCGATCAGCGGATTCAACTCCTGAGCACTCTTGCCAAACAACTGGAAAGCGATCGCATCCCGCTCGGTCTCGTTCGGAATCTTCCCCAGAGCATCAATCGCCTCCCAGTACACCGTCTCGCTATCACGCAGCTGACCGGAAGAATCAGTGACGGAGATACCGAGCTTCTTGTAGGCCTCAACCGCGAGCTTGGTGCCGTTTTGGGCGGCAGCCATCGACTTAATGTTTTTACCCATGGACTTGGTCATGGTTTCCACGGAGACGTCCACCAGCTCAGCCGCATACGTATACGCCTGCAACTTCTCCGCCGACACCCCGGTCACCGTCGAGGTCGTCAAAATATCGTCCGCATACGCCGCAGACGACACCGCCATCGAACTCAAGCCTTTAGCTGCCGCAACACTGGCAGTACCCACTGCCACGAAGGCCGCACCCAGCGCTGCACCCATGGCTTTCGCCGCACCCGACAACTTAGAAAACTTACCCTCGCTATCGGCTGCTTCGTCACCCGCTTGATCGAGTTGCTGTTCCAGCTCGTTCGCAGCACTAGCTGCCTGACCCATCTCGGTATCAGACTTCGCCAGGGCGGCGTTGTTATCCTCAACCTCCCGCTCAAGATTATTCAAGGTCGCTTGGGCGTGGTTGAGTTGTACCTGCCAGTTCTGGGTACGCCGATCTGACTCCCCAAACGAGGTGCTCGCATTCTCGAGGGCCTCACGCAGGGTCGCGATCTTTGCCTTCTGCTGCTCAATCTCACGACCCAGCACCTGGTTACGAGCCGAGAGTTTCTCGGTCGAATTGTCATTCTTGGCGAACTGGGAATCCACCAGTTTCATCTCAGAGCCGAGCACTTTAAAGCTGGCGTTGATGTCACGCAGTGCGGCCTTAAACTCCCGCTCACCCTCCAGAGCAATCTTCAAACCAAAACCCTCAGCCATGGGAAGATGCTCCTTTCAGATATTTGCGTGTGGATATGGGAGAATGAGTACAGATAGGTCAGAGCGAATCGAGGTGAGCCAATGAGGACGATGAAGAGTGTGGGCTGGTGGATTCTGGCGATCAGCGTGTTTCTCGTTGTATTTCCCTGCACGCTTGCTTTGGCGTTTGGCTTGATGCTCTCGGGTGTGCTCACTCCGATTGCTGGCATTGGGAACGTCGTGGCGCATCTCGCTGGCTGGGAGGGTCACCTGTTTGCGCTCGGCACTATTCCTCTTTCTCCGTGGCTTGCACTGCCCGTGTCTATCGTGGTTGGGGCACTTTTGCTTGGCCTGGGTTGGCTTTCGTGGAAAGCGACCGTAGTGATTTATCGCTGGCTGATGAGCCTGAAACCACACGCTGAACCCACCTATCCGGATTCGTATTCGATGCCTGCCGTGTGAGCTGCTCGTGGCACAGACGATTGCTTTCCTCCACGGCCTAGGCGAATCACCCACCGTATGGGGCGGCGTGACGAGCGCGCCAGAGCTAGCGAGCTACGAGTGCGTGACGCCAGCACTTTTTACTCCTGAGTTATTAACTGATGGTTGGTCGCTTGATACGGCTACCGATCTGCTCGCTACCCAGATTGGCGAGCAGCGAGTGCATCTGGTGGGGCTTTCCCTCGGCGCGGTTGTGGCACTCAATCTCGCGATTCGCTACCCGCACCTGGTGGCGTCGCTGTTGCTTTCAGCTCCGCAAGCCAAACCACCAGTACTGCTCATGCGGGTGCAGAACCTGCTGATGCGCCTTTTGCCCGAGAAGGTGGTGTGCCCGCCAGAAGTGACCAAGAAACAACTACTCGCGGTTATGGAGTCCTTGAGCAGCCTTGACCTCACACACGGGCTACCAACAGTGAACGTGCCAACCACCGTGGCCTGCGGGGCGAAAGATCGAGCAAACCTGAACGCAGCACAACACATTGCTGCAGCAATACCGACTGCCCGCTTCGAGATTGTTCCCAGTGCGAAGCATCAATGGCATGCACAAATGCCACAGCAATTCGCCCGGCACGTTGCCCGGCACTTATCCGCTTAAATCCCGACAGGGATCACATCATCAATCGTGACGTGACGGCGGGGTTTGCTGATGCCGGTTTCTTGCCGCCAGCATTCGATGAGGTCGAGGAGGTGGCCGAAGCGCAATAGACCCACCTCCGCCCGGGTGAGGTGGAGGTGGGCTAGCGCGATGTATTCGAGTCGGGTGAATGCTGCCTCGTCCGACTCTGCGCTCACTGCGCCGGCGTTTGCTCTGTGGCTTTTGGGCCTGGTTCCGAAACAATCGTCCGGCGGGTGCCTTCCTCCAACGCAGCCGTGATCGCAGACTTATACCCAGTCAGGTCGGCAGGTACGGTGAGCAGCTCAACGACCTCAGTCGATAGTTCCTCACGCCGGTCGTCGGGGTGCCTAAGGTTCCAAATCTGTACGTCTTGGTTGGCCAGGAGGCAGATGAGCCAGATGACTTCTTCGATGGCTTGTTCAAAGTTCTCCGACTTCATCAACTTGTCACCCAAATGATCCAGCCCGCCGTAACGGCCAGCAATCTCACGGGTGGCACGCGTGGTGAGGCGTAGATGGTAGTCGGTGCCGTTGATAGTGATCACCGACGCCGGTTTATTCGTAGTCTTGCTCATGGTTATGCTCCTGCCTGCGTGAAGGACGGCTCGTAGACGGCCTGATACCAGTTCGAGATGACATCTGCGGTGGCGGTGGCTTCGTCGGCTTCTGCTTTCCACGGATGCTTACCCGCCCCATCCGGCTTCGAGCGGCGCAAGATGGTGCCCTCGATTTCTGGGGTGGAGAACTCAATCGAATCACCCTTAGTCGTCAAGCTCGTGGTCGGCACAGCGAACTTCACCCGATACAACCAGAAATACCGATAGGTGCCGTTCGCTTTCGCGGCACGAAAGGCGATCGCGACCCCGGCTCCGCCGTCTTCGGTAGCGGAAACGAGAACTTTGTTGCCGTCGATGCGTGCTCCGATCAGGTCGGCTGCCACGTCCGCACCAATATCGTCTACGCCCAAAGTGATGGTACCGGACTTAAACTCCTTCACAATCTCGCTAGCCCCATCATCGGCATACAGGATTGCCTCTGCGAGTTCTACAGAGAGTTCTGCGCTGATGGCTTTCGCCAAGGGTTTGGGGGTGTTGTAGGTCTCGTTACCTTGGTCGTCCTCGGTGAAGGTGGCGTAGTAGAGCTTGTCTAAACCAATCGTTGCCATGATGAATCATTCCTTTCAAATATCTAATGGCTGGTGGTTTCAAAGGCTGCTAGGTCGATTGCCCAGTGGTGGTAGCTGGTATCGTCCTCGTGACCCACATACCTGCGAGCCGTGACCGTCAAACCCGCATCGAAGCACGCATCGGTGATGCGCTGGGCAAGGGTACGGTAATTGTTCTTGCAGAATAGAGAGAGGCGTACTTCTTCCACATCAATGCCGGGCTTGTTATCCCGATACAGGCGGAAAACCTCATCCAAGGGCGTGAGCACGGCGAAAGTGTCTGGGGCTGGGCTTTCGGTGTAGAGCACGGTAGCCACGGGGAGCTTCAGCTTCTTACAAACAGCGGTGAGGTCAGCGAGTAAGCTCATTGTGCGCCTCCAATCGCCGCCTCCAGCCGAGACTTCATCGCTTCCACCACGGAGCCTTTGGTGGCGTTGCGGGTCTTGTTCAAAAACGGGTGGGCACGCCTGTTTGAGCTGCCGTATTCAAGAATCACAGCAAGCAAAGCATTAGGTCGACCATCACTGCGGTTTTCAGCGAAGCCAACCTTAATGGTGTGGTTCCCGTTCCCATCGGTTTTCACTGGTGAAATACCAAGGGCACTAACGAGTTGCCCGGTCGAGCGGGAGGTGTCCTCGCCCCGCCCGATGGATGCTTGCAGGTTGGAGCGCATAACCGGCTCCACAATGTCGGCACCGGCTTTCAAAACGTCATCTGCCAAATCATCGGTTTGCCTGGAGAGCTTCTCAATCTGCCGTAGAGTCGCTTCGGGCATGGTAATCGTGGTTCGAGCCATCATACGCTCCCTTCAGCATGGATATTGATGGCGAGGATTTCGAGATACCTGCCCCGCCCACGCACATCCTCTACCGAGTCAATTTCGAAGCGTTCACCATCGGAGGTTTCAATCAGCATCGCTTCAGTGACGTCAATATCGGGGATGATGCGGATACGGAATAGGTCGGTAGCCCGCGTGAATGCGGCGCGGTTCGCCCACACGCTCGATCCGTGCCTGCCCTCCCGATAAGCCCGCACCACTGCGATTACGCTCAGTTCTTTGCTGGTGAAACCCTCCGCGTCTGTTACTACGGTGGGTTTGAGGATTGTGATGGTCTGGTTCATTTTCCCAAACGACACGGCACACCTCCCGCCTTTAGACTTTCCATTCGCGGCCGAGAATCAACAGCCGGTTGACCGCATCCCACACAGATGCAGCTGCCTGTGGGTTGTCTCCCCAGAAGCCTGCGGTCGAACCGTCCCTGGATTCATAAAAATGGCTGGCAAGCATGATGATGGCCTGCCTGGTGGCAGGGCTCATCTCACTGGTCTGGTAGTGGCTGGGTGGGAGGTGTTGATAGTCCTCCGCATACCCGACCGCGTTGCCAATCAGGGCGAGCAGTAGCTGGTCGTCGTGGTTGTGCTCGAGAATCAGGTTTGCTTTCACGGCGCTCAAGAGTTCTTGCACGCTAGTCATCTATCAACACCTCCCATCCCTCAGTAACCACGCTGGCTATTACGCGCCAGGCGCGGTTTTCTGGGTGATCACTTTCACGGCCTCGGGGATAATCAGTTTGCCGTCTACTCGCTGGCTCGCGAGGAATGCTACCTGCCCGGTGGTAGCGAACAGCTCGTTGAGCCGCTTAAAGGCACGTCCTTGACGATCCGCAATCCAATAGAAGGACAGGTCGCCGAAAGCAATACCGCGTGCCCCGCCTTTGAGTTCGGGTGCGAACTGGCTGGTGTAGACCGGGCGGTTCAGGATCGTGTCCGGCGTGCCTGCCGTGAGTGCTGGCTGCCACAGGTATTGGCCGTTGTTGTCTTTGAGCTTGCGAATCACTTTCACGGTCGAATCATTCATCACCCACACAGCGTTCTTGCGATACGGAGAACGCAAGCTGTAGTGCAAGTCGATCAGCTCATCAGCCGTCACCGTAGTAGCAGCAGAAGCCTTGAGGCCTTCTTCGGCGGTGGCGAAAATCCCGGTGGGCTTATTCGTCCCATCGCCAGTCAAGAATGCTTCTTCCTCAGCGGCACCGATACGACGCCCAAACTCACCAGAGAGATAGGACTCGATATCGAAAGCACTATCGTTCAAGAGTTCCTCTGAGATTTTGAGGAAGGTGCCGAGCTTGTAGGAGCCCAGTGTCATCTGGTCGAACACCTCGTCGGATTCGCTATAGGCTTTGCCTTCCTCCAACCACGTCGCGATACCGTGCGTGGCGACCACGGGGATTTTGCGATCACCAGAGCTGGTTTGGATGACTTTGGCGAGGCCGCGCACAAAGTTTTCTTCCTCGAGTGCGGCGACGACTTGGGTTTCGAATTCGTCTGGCACCAGGTATCCGCCCTCAGTATCGACACCTTCAGAGAGGGCGTTGCGGATCTCGTACGGATTCGCATTCATTCGCATCGCATCCCAAAACGCTCTGCGGTACTCGGCGCTAGCCCGGCCCGGCTTCTCGTCAGTGTTGGGCGTATTCACGCCGGGCATGACGGTCAGTGGCTTGGAGGTGGCGCGAGCCATTTCCGCATCGATTGCTTCTGCTTTTTCCATGCGGCTAATAGCGCTAGCGAGGGCGTCCATGTCGTCCATCATCGCCGCATACGTCGCATCATCTTCAGCAGAGAGACGACCGTCATCGCCTTGGTGGGTATCGAGGAATGCTTTGGCTTTCTCCCAGGTTTTCGCGCGCTTTTCGCGCAGGTCATTCATCGTGGTCATGAGTTCTTCTCCTTCTATCTAGATAGTTGTTTGATGACCGGTCAGGGGTGCGCTGCCCAAGAGCCATATAGGCCTCAGATAGCAACCGACCCCGAGCACTCGTTTGCTCAGGGCCAGCACAATCAAGATTTGAATTGGGTTCGGTGATGTCCACTAGGGGTGGCTGCACCACGCGCGGAGGTGGTGCGGTGGGCTGGTAGTGGTTCACAATGCGTTTTTCTAGGGCGCGGCGGTCGAACACCACCGGCTCTGCCTGCGTCTCGCCGCCTTGCAAGGGTGGGTCAATCTCATCGGCGAAACCCATGGTGAGCGCGGCTCTGGCGTCCATCCACGTTTCCGCATCCATGAGCTTGGCCAGCTTCGCCCGGCTCATCCCTGTTTTTGCTTGGTAGGCGTTGATAATGGATTCCTTCACCGAGCCGAGCATCTCAATCGCCCGACCCAGTTCCTCTGTGTCGCCCATGGCCATAGTGGCCGGGTTGTGAATCATCAGCATCGACACCGGCGACATAATCACCTGCGAACCTGCCATGGCAATAACGCTCGCCGCAGAGGCGGCTAGCCCGTCGATACGGACGGTGACGGTGCCAGGATAATCAGTGAGCAGGTTATAGATCTGCGCCGCAGCGACCACGTCACCACCAGGCGAATTAATCCATACCGTAATATCACCGCTACCAGCATTGAGTTCCTCGGCGAACAAGGCTGGGGTGATGTCATCGTCAAACCAGGTTTCTTCAGCAATCACCCCATCCAAATGCAAAACCCGGCTGCTAGGCGCATCCGGGTCATCAGTGGTTTCATTGACTGGAGGTGTGCTCCAGTTCCAAAAACGCTTACTCATCGTTTCCTCCTACGATTCTTGGACTCATTGGCTTCTTCTTTCTGCTGTTGTTCTTGTTCATCGGGTTCCTGCTCTTGTTGCTCCGGCTCTGGCTCTGTCTGCTGCTGAGCTTGCTCCTTGTTCGCGTAGACTCCAGCCAAACCGAGTGGGAGCATATTGCCGTTCACCAAATACAAATCCCCGCCCTGATCCTCAGGAATAAGGTCGAGGTTCTCGAGACCGCGGATATCGTTGGCGGACATCCACCCGTTCTGCCGCGCCGTGGCATACCCGTTCATACGGCTCACGTAGTCGCCACGCAGGAGACCCTCGAGGTTGAATTTCACAAACACACGCGGCTTCTCATCAGCTGAGAGCAGGGTTTTAGTGATGGCTTGCTCCCAGCGGATCACCCACGGCTCGAGCGTGTACTTCACAAACTCCAAAGACTGCTGCTCAATATTCGAAAACGAAGATTTTTCCAGATCGCCGACCATGTGCGGCGGAATACGGAAAATCCTCGCGATCTCGTTGATTTGAAACTTCCGGGTTTCCAAGAACTGTGCCTGTTCTGGGGAGATGCCGATGGGCGTGTATGTCATGCCCTCCTCAAGCACCGCAATCTT
>JAQYTG010000016.1 GCA_028724905.1 Actinomycetaceae bacterium
ATTGATGCTTTTCCTGTTTTTCGTTGCTGTGGCGGGGTTTCCTGTGTGAAAAGTCGTTTCGACTCGAGTTTTTGGTTGGACATAAGTTATTGATTTCGTTCCGGTTTTCGCGCGTGGTGACGGGGAAAAGTAGTGATGAAATGTTAAATTGCAAAATAGCCGCGGTTGTTTTGCCTTATGCGCTCTAGAAAGTTTGGAGTTCATGTCTCCAACAATCTCTTTTGCTGAGCCGGAGCGGGATGGTGCGGTGCTGTTTACCGAAGGTACTTTAAACGAACAGGTGGAGGACATTCTTACCTCTAGAATTTCGGACGAGCTAAGCAGTGAAACCTCACAGATGCAGCTTGGGGAGGTGCAAGTTGAACTATCTCAAGAGATTATTGATCAGTATGGAACGGATCCGAAAGAAATAGCTCAAGCTATCTTGTCTGAACTTGAAAAAACAGGAGTTGTGGCACAGACACCAAGCTATAACGGAAGTTCTGGTATTCTTGCCAGGGCTTCGAGCACTAAAGTTTATACGGCGAGCGTTTCCAGCTTTCTTGTTCAGCTTGGTGTGACATGGATTAAACAAGATTTTCAAGCTACCGTCAGTAACGGTAAGGTAACGAGCAAGAAAATGCTTGGAAGCTCCTATAGTACAGGTGTAGGTTTAGGAGCTTGGAATCATGTGCGCAGCTGGTTTGAGCAACCTAGCAGGTCAGAATTTGATGTCTTGTACAAGGGTACGATATCGGCGTTTGTAAAGGGGGCTAGCGTGGCTTTCCCTCTAACTGTGAAGGCCATTTTCGATGTGAGAAATAGTGATCTAAAGCAGCATTTTCAGTGAGTTAATCTGCATCTAGGAATTTTTTGCTATCTCGAAATACTCACCGCACTCGACTTCAACATTCTCGTGGAAAGGAGGGGTTCTGACCGACAATACGAATGAATCTTATAAAAGAGCGGTGCCCATATCTCAGTGGGTAAGCTCGCGTGTTTTCCGGCGTAGTAAGCTGATGCCTTAAACTGAATCTGTGTATTTGAAAACCCTCACTCTGCGCGGCTTCAAGAGTTTTGCCACCGCTACGACGCTGCGTTTTGAACCAGGTATCAACTGCGTGGTGGGGCCAAATGGTTCGGGCAAATCCAATGTGGTGGATGCGCTTGCGTGGGTGATGGGTGAGCAAGGCGCACGGGCCTTGCGCGGTGGGAATATGGCCGACGTTATTTTTGCTGGTACGGCTGCCCGCCCTGCACTGGGAAGAGCAGAAGTGAGTCTGACGATTGACAATACCGATGGTGCTTTGCCTATCGACTTTTCTGAGGTGACGATTTCACGTACGCTCTTTCGCTCTGGTGGCTCAGAGTATGCCATCAACGGTACGGCCTGCCGCTTGCTCGATATCCAAGAGTTGCTCTCAGATACCGGTATGGGCAAAGAGATGCACGTGATTATCGGCCAAGGGAAGCTAGATGAAGTGCTCACGGCTACCCCTGAGGAGCGCCGTGGTTTCATTGAGGAGGCCGCGGGAGTGCTCAAACATCGGCGCCGCAAAGAAAAGGCGCTGCGCAAGCTCGATTCTATGCAGACTAACCTCACCCGAGTGGAAGATTTAGCGGCAGAGTTGCGTCGGCAGTTGGGGCCGCTCGCTCGGCAGGCGGCTACTGCGCGGCGGGCTCAGGTGATTCAACGCGATGTCTTCGATGCGAGAGCCCGTCTGCTGGCCGACGATCTTGCCCAAGCACAAGCTAGATTAGAGGTACAGACAGCTGGTGACGCCGAGCTGCTCCAACGCCGAGCAGCGGTGAGCGAACGAGTGGAGGGCTTGCGCGCGCAGGTACAAGAATTGCAGTTGCAGGCAGATCGTCTGAGCCCCTATACGGCTCAACTCTCTGAACGTTTTGGGCGCTTAAACTCGCTGTTGGAGAGGTTTCGATCGCTGGCAGATCTAGCGGCGGAGCGTGAACGTTCACTCAGCGCGCCTACTCCGGCTCTGCAGCGCGGAGAATCCCCAGAGCATATTCGAGAGCGTGCGCAGGCAGCCCGCGTAGAGGAAGCTAACCTTGCTGCGGATGTGGAGGCAGCCCAGCGCCATTTAGCGAAGATGATCGCTGATCGAGAGAAAGCTGATCAAACTGAGGTTGATGTAGACACCCAGCTCGCCCAGGTGAATCGTACGTTGGCAGATCGCAGGGAAATGGTTGCCCGTATCGCTGGCCAGCTCACTGCGGCGCGTTCTCGAATTGAGGCATTGACGGCAGAGCGAGAGCGTGTAGAGGCAGCGCAGGCGGATGCTCACAAACGGGCGCAGAAAGCTGCCCAAGAGGTAGCTCAGCTGGAGCAAGATGCGATTGCGCACACCCCTGGCAACGACGATCTTTCAACTGCGCATCAGCACGCCGCTCAACATCTGGAAGCAGCGCAGGCCGGTGTGGATGAAGCCCGTACCGCTCTCACGCAGGCGCAGGCAAACGCCGTGCAGTGGCGTACAAAAGCAGAGACGCTCTCGCTCTCGCTCGCCCCTGAAGACGCCACAGCGTGGGTGCTGGAGGACTACCGCGCTGGCGTGAGCGGTTTAGTGCGTGATTCTCTGCGGATTAGCCCTGGGTGGGAGGCAGGGGTAGAGGCTGCACTTGCTGGGGGAGCAGCGGGCGCCGTCGTCACGGATATAGATGCAGCTGTGGATGCGTTGCGCGCTGCCCGAGAAGCTCATGCGGGGCATTTAGAATTGATTGTGAGTGCCAGTTCGGCCGAGAATGAAGCTGGTACAGCGGATCTCAGTACTGACGGCGGTAGTGAAGATCGTGACGGCTCAGCTGACATTGATGCTGGTAGCAGGAGCGCAGCCATTGCTGAAGCGCTCGAAGCGGCAGCCGAAAGGGCGATCAGTTCGTGTCACTGTAGCCCACATGAGGCAGTGTTAGCTAGCTCCGTGATCGTGGGTTCCTCAGCGGCGGCTGAGCGGGTGCGGGAACTGCTCAGTGGCACAGTGCTGTGTATAGACTTACTGACGGCGCGGACGCTCGTCCATGCGGGAGCCCCCAATGTGGCCACGTTGGCAGGAGATGTGCTGAGCGCTGGGCGTGTGCGTGGCGGCGAAGTGCAAGCGGTGGCGGTGCTGGCGCGGCAGGCCATGTACGATGACGCTCTCGCCCAGGCAGAGCAAGCAGAGCGCGATCATCGCGAGGCGGAGGTGGCGCTCACGCGGGCACAGCAAGAATACGTTGAACGCAGTGAAAAATTTGAGCAGATCTCTGCCGAGCTTAATGCTCGTGATTCGCAGCTTGCCGCGCTGACGGCGCAGCTGGGAGTGTTGCGTCAGAGCCTGGATGCGGCGCGGGCGGAGGCGGAACGCGACCGCCTGAGGCTCGAACAGATTGATACAGAGCTGTCTACTCGCAAATCTGATCTTGAGGCCATTAACGAACAGCAGTTGCAGCTAAACGCAGAGCCGGAAGAACTGACGCAGCGAGCCACCCAGCTCGCGCGGGAGCGAGAGCATAGTCATAGCGCGGCATTGGCAGCTCGCCAGAAAGAGACTGAAGCCCGCTTGACTCTGCGCACTCAAGAGGAGCGGCTACGCGCAGTGGCGGGACGCTCTGAGGCGCTCGAACGCAGCGCGCAGGCTGCTCAAGAGCGGATACGCCAGGAAGAGCGGGCGGCTATTCGCCGAGCTCAGGCACGGCAGGAGGCACACAACGTAGGTGAAGACGCCCAGCGAGCGCTCACTCTCACTCGCCAGCTTGCTGATGCTGTGGCGCGTGAGCGGGCACAGGCCGAAGCTGAGGGGGCTCAGCAACATTCGCAGCTTTCCCGGGCGCGGGAACGCTTTGAGCAGGCGCGCTCTGAGGAGCAGACGCTGGCCGATGAAGGGCATCAGCGCGAATTGGCACTTGCGCAGCAGAAGCTGAAATATGAGCAGCTTGAGCAGCGAGCTATGGAAGTGATGGGGATGGAGGCGGCTACGCTCATTGACGAGTACGGTCCGCATCTACCCATTCCAGTGGGGGAGCCACCGGCGTCACCCGCAGATGCTACTACGGGCGCTAATACGGGTGTTGCTCACGAGGGTGCGACTGACACTGATCGTACCGACGCCACTAGTGGGGATGCTGCTCGCGGTGACGCCGATGCTAACGGCAGCGAAGCTGATCGGGGTAACGGCGCTGCAGGCGCGTCTGTTCCTACGGTGCCTTTTGTGCGCGCGGAGCAGGAGAAACGCCTGGCGAAAGCCGAGCGCGATCTCGCACGCCTAGGCAAAATTAATCCGCTGGCACTCGAAGAGCACGCGGCTCTTGAGCAGCGCCAGAAATTCCTCACCGAGCAGCTTCAGGATTTGCGGCGTTCTCGTGAAGATCTGCTGAAGATGATTCGAGATATCGACCAGCGTGTAGAAGACGTGATGGAGGCAGCGCTCGCAGATGTGGCGGAGCAGTTCACAGGGGTATTTGCACGCCTCTTTCCTGGAGGTGAGGGGGCACTGGTGCTCACGGATCCGCATTCCATTCTCACCACCGGAGTTGATATTGAGGCTCGCCCGCCTGGAAAGCGCGTCAAGCGGCTCTCGTTGCTCTCGGGTGGTGAGCGTTCGCTGACGGCGATTGCTTTCTTAATGGCTATTTTTATGGCACGTCCAAGCCCGTTCTACGTGATGGATGAGGTCGAGGCCGCTCTTGACGACGTCAATCTGTCACGTCTTTTGGATCTCTTTGAACAGCTACACGAGAGTTCACAGCTGCTTATCATCACTCACCAGAAGCGCACAATGGAAATAGCGGATGTGCTCTACGGCGTTGCTATGCGCGAGCGTGGCGTGACGAGTGTGATGTCGCAGCGAATGGCAGACGTTGTGGATGCGTGACGACGGTGGGCGATACGCGTCTGCAGCAAAGTGCATACAAGCGTGCCACGTCCGCATCGACGAACTGGCGATGGGTGATACGCGTCTGCAGCAAAGTGCATACAGCAAACGCGGGAGTGTCAAGAGTAGGTGTTTGGCGTCGTACTTTTCTACGAAAAAGCGTTGAAAAATCAAAGAAAAGTGGGGTGGCGCACAAAGTTATCGAAAAGTGACGTGTGGTAATCAACTTGCAATTCATATTGGCCGCGCCGAACTTTTTGTGAACGGTTTTTTACGTTTTAATGGAACCATGTTGGTCGCGTTGGTTATTTTTGTGGTGGTAGCTGCGCTAGCTTTGAGCGTGGTGGCGCTATTCCTCAATGAGGGGCGCCCGATTGAAGAGCGCAGCAAGTGGGTGAAAGATTCCGTTCAGGCTTGGCGAGATGGCGAACTTGAGATGGATGCCTATCAGGTGGAGCTCAAGGATGCCAAGGTCAATGATGTGTTTTCGACTTTTGAAGCGGCCGACGGTGACGGCTATTTGAGTTTTGACGAGCTTGAGACGACGCTCAAACCGGTGACGAGTCAGCTTCAGCACGTGCGTATCCCACGGCGCGAGAAATCAATAGATGCTGAGGTGGCGTGACGCCAAAGGTCTGTATGGCGGCCTGTGTATGCAGGTTGTGTGCAGGCTTGTATATAGGCTGTATGTAGGCTGACGACATTGAGACGGATAGGTATGAGGCTATAGGCATTGTGTCTATAAGGTGAGGCCGCCGACGCGGTATCTGGACCGACAGTATATGTAGGGTGACGTGCAATTGGTGCCACGGTGGGAGCGCAATTTCGGGACATTTCAAGAAAAGGGTTTGTGCGGGAGTTTTGTGTGGGATTAGTGCTCTCGACGAGACGCTATTTGTGGCAAGAACGACGACTGGCAGCCACAGAGAAGCGCTACAGGCCTAGAGGCAACTGGCGCCTGCGCTCTATCTAGGCGAAAATAACACCATGAGCATCTATCAAATCCTGCTGATTGCAGTGGCCGCCGTGGCAGCGGTGGCCGTGGTGAGCACTGTTGCGCTGCGCGTGAGCCGTTCAAAACGTGAAGAGTTGCCGTGGGAGAAGCCTACAGCTGGGGTGGCACTAGAATCCGATGAGAGTGCTGCGCTCGACGCTGAGGTCGTGGATCATAACGCCATCCCGTTGCACGATTCGACGGTTGGCGCAGATACTCAGCCAGCAGCCGGAGCGGACGCGCAGCCAGGCGTTGGCGTACCGGACGCTGCTGGAGCAAGTGCCGGCAGGGCAGGAGCTGGCACGGCAGAAGCTGGTGGGGCTGCAAGGCCGGCACATGACCGGCCAGAATCGGTGCCAAGCAGGATGCAGCGGATGCGCTCACGCCTGGCCAAGAGCGGGGGATTAGGCCGAGCTCTGCTGGGAATTCTCTCACGGGGAGACCTCTCTGCTGCCGATTGGGAAGAGCTTGAAGATACGCTGCTCATGGCTGATGTGGGGCTAGAATCCACCACAAAGATCATGGAGTCACTCAAAGAACAAGCCAAAATTCGAGCTACCTCCGATCTCGCCGTCATGCGCGATGTGCTGCGCTCGGAATTGCTGGCACTCGTCGATCCAGATATGGATCGCAGCTTACATCTCGCACCGGGCACGGCTGGAGCAGCCGATGGGACGGCCGATGGAGCGGCTCAGCCGCAGGCCACGCAGCCGCAGACAATTATGATGGTCGGGGTGAATGGCACTGGTAAGACCACTACTGCAGGGAAACTAGCTCGACTGCTGGTAGCGCAAGACTATTCAGTGCTCCTTGGCGCTGCCGATACCTTCCGTGCTGCGGCAGCCGATCAGCTGGAAACGTGGGGTGAACGAGTGGGCGTGCCGGTGGTGCGTTCCGACAAAGAGGGTGCAGATCCAGCTTCGGTGGCTTTTGAATCGGTGAAAGAAGCCAGTGAACGTGGCATCGAGGTGGTGATCGTTGATACTGCTGGCCGTTTGCAGAATAAAGCAGGCCTCATGGATGAGCTTGGCAAGATCAAACGGGTGATCGAAAAGCAAGCGCCAGTGCGTGAAGTGTTGCTGGTGCTGGATGCCACGACAGGGCAAAACGGGATGCAGCAAGCAAAGGTCTTTGCGCAGGTAACCGGATTGACGGGGATTGTGCTCACTAAACTCGACGGCACAGCCAAGGGGGGCATAGTGATTTCCGTGCAACGCGAAATTGGAGTCCCTGTGAAATTCATTGGACTGGGCGAAGGCGCTGATGATCTGGCCCCATTTGATCCGGAGCAGTTCGTGGATTCGCTGCTGAGTTGATCGCATTGAGCCAGCGCGAGCGTTGCACTGTGCCGGCGCAGCGCCCGCGAACTGCATGACTCTGTGCCGCCGTGGTGCCCGCGAACTGCATGACTCTGTGCCGGCGCAGCGCCCGTATCCTATTGAGCCATTGCGAACAAGCCACTGATGCTATGTAGTAGGCGCTATATCAGCACATGGGGAGAGAGCTTGTGTAGGATATATCTGCATAGCCGGTACGATAGTGGCGAATAGCCTACGAGGGCATAGGACACGAAAGCATTAGGTATGTTTAATTCTCTTTCAGATCGAATCACTAATTCACTGCGGAATCTGCGCAAGCACGGCAAACTTACCGAGCAAGATGTGGAGAACGTGATCGGCGATATTCGCCGTGCGCTACTTGACGCCGATGTGGCACTCCCCGTGGTTCGTTCGTTTACGGCAGCTGTTCGAGAGCAGGCGGTAGGCACTGTCGTCTCGAAAGCGCTCAACCCTGCTCAGCAGGTTGTAAAGATCGTCAATGAACAGCTCATTGAAACGCTGGGCGGGCAATCGCGGGAGCTCAATTGGGCTGCACACCCACCCACCGTGATGATGCTCGCTGGTCTGCAAGGCGCTGGTAAGACCACTCTCGCCGGCAAACTCGGCAAGTGGCTGCGCGATAATGGGCATAGGCCGCTGCTGGTGGCCGCTGACCTGCAGCGTCCGAACGCCGTCAATCAGCTTCAGGTGGTTGGGCAGCAGGCAGGCGTGGACGTATGGGCACCGCAGCCAGGAAACGGCGTGGGCGATCCAGTGCAGGTGGCTCGCTCAGGTGTAGAGCACGCCCGCGCTGAACGCTTCGATGTGGTGATCGTGGATACGGCAGGCCGCCTCGGCATTGATGAAGAGATGATGCAGCAGGCGCGAGATATCCGTGACGCCGTACAACCTGACGAAATCCTCTTCGTTCTCGATGCGATGATTGGCCAAGATGCTGTGAATACGTCCATCGCGTTCCGAGATGGAGTGGGATACACCGGTGTGGTGCTCTCAAAGCTAGACGGCGATGCCCGAGGCGGAGCTGCGCTCTCGGTACGTGGAGTGACGGGGGTGCCAATTCTGTTCGCCTCCACTGGCGAAAAATTGGATGCGTTTGAACGTTTCCACGCTGATCGGATGGCCTCTCGCATCCTTGATATGGGCGATATTCTGACGCTCATTGAGCAGGCTGAAAAGACCTGGAGCGAACAAGAGGCTGAAGATCTGGCCGCAAAAATGGCCGAGGGATCGTTCACTCTCGACGACTTCTTAGTGCAGCTCAACCAGATGCGCAAGATGGGTTCGATGAAAAAGATCATGGGGATGCTTCCTGGTATGAATCAATACCGCGATGTCCTAGAGAATTTCGACGAGCGCGAGATCAACCGCCAAGAGGCTATTGTGCTGTCGATGACGCCCGCTGAGCGGCGCGATCCGAAGATTTTGAATGGGTCTCGGCGCCAGCGTATCGCGCGTGGCTCGGGCACCAGCGTGCATGAAGTTAATTCGCTCATGGAGCGCTTTGAGCAGGCGAAGAAAATGATGCAGGCAATGGGCAAAGGTGCTCGTGGAGGGGTGCCAGGAATGCCTGCAATTCCTGGGCTTCCAGGCATGGGTGGGGGCTACACTAAGAAGCAGAAAGCCAAGAATAAGAAGAAAAATTCTGGCTCGAAGAAAGGCCGCAGCGGCAATCCGGCTAAGCGGCGCCAGCAAGAGCTCGCAGCTCAGCGGGCTGCACAAGAGCGGGAGCACACAGGTGGGCTTGCAGCTCCGGCGAAAGGTGCGGCTTTCGGTTCGGGGGTAGCCACTTCGATGCCAGCGCCATCGTCGTCGCCGGCTGCAGAGCCGCAGATGGATTTGGAGTCCCTCAAGCGGTTCTTGCGTTAGCGCTGAGCAGGATCTGCCAATCTGGGATGCAAACGTGGAGGGTGCGATGGCACAGGTTTTTCACCTCACAGGCACGTTGCGTGGTACGGATCTGTCTGACGTGTGGGTGGCAGACGGACGCATTCATCACCGTGCACCGGCAGTGAATGATGCACGGGAGATTTCGGAGCTGAGCGGATTCATTTACCCTGGCCTGGTGGATGCGCACCACCATCCTGGAATGAGCCACAGCGCGGAGCCCGTGAGCGATGCACAGATGCTCCGCAGGCTAGAAATTTGCAGGGCGAACGGCGTCACATTCATTCGTGACGCCGGTGGGCAAAGAAACGCGGGAGCCGTCTGCGGTACAGGGCTCCCTAAGGTGATTTACGCTGGCCAGCACATTGCCCGTTTTAAGCGCTATACTCGCTACCTCGCTGTCGAAGTGGAGCCTGACGATTTCGTGGCGGAAGTGCAGCGGCAAGCCAGAGCCGGCACTGGCTGGGTGAAAATCGTGGCGGATTGGATTGATCGCTCTTTGCCGGAGCCGGATTTAGCCCCGCTCTGGCCCGCAGACATTTTGCGCGATGGAGTGCAAGCCGCTCACGATCTGGGTGCGAAAGTGATGGTACATACTTTTGCTGCTCAGACGGTGCGCAGCGTACTGGATGCTGGCGTGGATTGCATTGAGCACGGCACGGGGATGGACGCCGAGCAGATGGTAGAGGCACGCGAACGCGGAATTTTGCTCGATCCTACAGTGTTCCAAGTGAACCGTTTTCCGGAGTTTGCGGCGGCGGGGGCGCGGTTTCCGCTCTATCAACGCCGTATGTTGGAGATGCACGAGCGGCTCGATGAGCGCCTGGAGCAGATGGTGCAGGCGAAGAGTCTGTTCGTCATGGGGACGGATACGGCTGAGAACGTGGCTGAGCGGCCTTTGCCGGTGGAGTTGGTGACGGCGGTTGATCACGGTATGCCGCCCTCAGTAGTGATGAAAGCGGCAAGCTACGGAGGGCGTCAGCTGCTCGGGTTGAGTGCCTGGGAAGATGGGGCTGCCGCTGATTTTGTGGTGTATGGCAGCGATCCGGAGCTGGATATTCAGCAGGTGCTGCACCCGCAAGCGGTGCTGATTGACGGGATTCTCACTCAGTGACGGCGGTACTCGTGCTCTGGTAGCTGAGCACCCTCACTGTGGGCGTCACGCTGAAAGTGTCGTCACTGAGCAACTGTGATCTGCCCCTGATCTGCGCCTGTGGCATCCTTGAACGTTGACGTCGTCCTCGGGTTATGCGTCGGGGTGTGGCTCTCTGCGCGGCTGCAAGGCATCGAACGTGGTGGTAAGGGGGATGTACCCTTCGGGGATGTCGGCATAAGAGCGGGGGTCTTCAATTGGTTCCACGTGTACGATCACGTCTGCATCTGGGAGCACGGCGCTAATAGCCTCTTCAAGTTCCTCGCCAAATGCGTGTCCGCGTGCCACCGTCCACTCTCCAGGCACTTGAGCGTCCACTTGTACGTAGCGTTTTCTGCCACTTTGGCGCGTTTGTAAGCCGTGGAATGTGGTGGTAGGGCTGATGCGTTCGCGCAGTACGGCAATAATGCGTTGGTTCTCTTCCTCGGGGAGGGCGGCATCAAGCAATCCCGCCATAGATGAATGTACGAGCCCAATTCCGATCACGATAATGTTGAGCGCCACGATAATAGCCACAATCGGATCGAGCTGCGTCCAGCCAGTCAGGGCAACGATGATTACCCCGATAATCACGCCTGCCGTAGTGATCACATCTGTGAGCAGGTGTTTGCCATCTGCCTTGAGGGTGGGCGACGACGTGCGAATGCCGATGCGTAAGAGGATGATCCCCACAGTGCCGTTGATCGCAGCGGCCACAGTGGAAATAGCCAGCCCTAGCCCCACCTGTTCGAGCGGAGCCGGATGGATCAAACGGTCGATTGCGGAGACGATGATAGCAGCAGCCGCCACAAAGATCATGGTGCCTTCAATCGCTGCTGAAAAGTATTCGGCTTTAGAACGCCCGAATGTGTACCTGGAATCGGCGGGGCGTCCGGCCACTCGCAAAGCGATCAGGGCGACGATGGCAGCCACGAGATTGACGATGGATTCCAGGGCATCGGAGAGCAGCGAGACCGAACCAGTGAGCAAATAAGCGCCGTATTTAAGCCCCATCGTGACGAGCGCTGCGGCGATGGAAAGCCAGGCAAAACAGGTGAGGTTCACCGGCTTAGCTGCTGAGGGCTCAGCTAGGGAACGAGAGGTGCTTGCGGCAGCGGCAGGCTGCGGCGTCACGGGTTGGGTACTATGTGTTCTCACGATCCCATTGTGGCGCGTAGAGCTAAAATTGCCTAATGAGTGAGTTCCTGCTCATGCGCTGACGGCAACGGCGAGGATGCGTGACGGTGGGGATGTGCGACTGCAGGAATACGTGATGGTTGGGGTGAGAATGTGTGACGGCGAGGATGCGTGACGGTGGGGATGTGTGACTGCAGGAATACGTGATGGTTGGGGTGAGAATGAGTGACAGTCAGAATGTGTGACGGCGAGAATGTGTGACGCCGAGAGGATAGTGTATACAACGCATACAAGTTGCTGGCCGCAGGGCGTCTATACGGCGCCCACACGATGTGTTCAGTAGTGTTCACGTACGATGTTCGGTAGTGCACGGTACCGCCGCATTGCGTGTACTGATATCTGCACAGCGCCAGCACACCATCTACACAACGCCAGCGCAGCACCAACATGGTGCGACATAGACGGTGGACGCGCGATATTGGGTTGCCTGAGGGTGAGGCTACTGGTAGACGTAGCGCGGTATGCGTGTGCAGGGGGGGCGTGCTCAGGCTCACGAGTGTGATATTGCAGGCTTATCTCATTGTAAGCTGGCGCTGCACTGGCTAAATCTGGCATCATTGTCGAGTTACTTAGGCACTGGGGAGACCCTCTCAACTCGCCAGCGTCTCAGTTCGGGAAATTCAAAGCGGCGAAACCCACCGCCGCTGGAGTTTTTCCACTCGGAAAGAAATAGGAGAACTGCGAAAGTGGCAGTTAAAATTCGTTTGAAGCGCATGGGTAAGATTCGTGAGCCGCACTACCGTGTGGTGGTGGTGGATTCGCGCAAGAAGCGCGATGGCCGCGTGATCGAAGAGATCGGATACTACAACCCCAACACTGATCCCTCAGTCATTGATATCAATTCTGAGCGCGCCCAGTATTGGCTCTCCGTGGGTGCTCAGCCGAGTGAGGCTGTGCTCGCACAGTTGAAGATCACTGGCGATTGGCAGGCCGTCAAGGGTGGCAAGGTGGAGTCCACTCTCAAGGTGTTGGAGAAGAAAGACGTTCAAGCTGAACGCGAGGCAGCGGTGAAAGCTGTGCAGGATACGGCTGAGAAGCTGCGCGCAGACAAAGCTGAGGCGATCGCTAAGGCTGAGGCAGCTAAGGCTGCTGAGGAAGCCCAGGCCAGCGAAGCCGAATCCAGCGAAGCGGCTGAGAATACTGAAGAGGCGGAAGCCTGATGTTGGCCGAAGCTCTTGAGCATCTCGTACGAGGGATTGTTGATAATCCAGACGATGTTGAAGTATCGTCGCGCGTCAATCGGCGTGGTGAACTCCTTGAAGTGCGAGTGAATCCGGAAGATCTCGGGCGCGTGATTGGGCGCAATGGGCGTACGGCAAAAGCTTTACGCTCGGTGATCAATGGGCTCTCTGCCGACGGTCCGGTGCGGGTAGATGTGATCGAAACGGATCGCTGATCAAATTCTCTTTGCTATGCAGTAAGTGGTGACGCCAGGAATGTTTGGCGTCACCACTTTTGCTACTTTTGTACATCGCCGTGGCGCTCGACGCTTTTTGGCACTGCGATATTTTTACTGCTGTGTCTGCGTTGTGTCTTGTTTGGCAGGTGATGATATCGGCGTTTTTCATGCAGCTTGACAGTATCAGCCAGACGAATGTTATCGCCCATCCAAGTAGGGTTCGTCCAAGTAGGAAAACCGAACCGATGTGATTAACCTGCAGTGGTGAAGCCTGACCCGCAGTACTGAAGCCTAACCGCAGTGGTAAAACTTGACCAAGGGTACCGCTTCCTCACGCAAGACCCGCGACGCTACCCGCCAAACTGCCAGGCAAGCTGCCGGATCCGACCAGCAATATCGACTCAAAAGGCAAGAGTGCGCTAGGACTCTTTGGTGCTGTACTAAACGTCTTAACGCTGCGCTCAACGTCGCACGGATTTTAATGGTTCAATAGCAGTAGACGGTGTGCGGCACAATGCGTGTGTGGCATTGCGGCTGTGTGTGGCATTGCGGCAGGTGCAGTGCAAAGAGCTGCGGCAAGGCGTAGGGGCAAAGTGTAGAGCGGCGAAGAATTACGGCAAGATGTGATGGTAAGGTGCGGCGGTCAGGTATTGCGGCCATGTACAGCGGTAAAGCATTGAACAAGGTGCGGCGTGATTGCGGCACATGAGAGGGAGAGGGAAGGGCGAGCGATGCAGCTAGTGGTAGCTATTATTGGTGCAGCGCATGGGCTCAAAGGAGAAGTGAAGCTCGATATTCGCACGGATTCTCCAGCTCAACGGCTCGCGCAGGGGAGCATATTGGAGACTAGTCCGGCGGCTGCCGGCCCGCTCACAGTGCGCAGCGTGCGTGAGTATAAAGGATCGGTTTTCGTCAGGTTTGTAGAGATTAATGACCGTACGACGGCTGAGTCGATGCGCGGTGTGCAGCTCGTCATTGAATCTGATGAGGCTGAAGGAGAAGAAGAGGGGGCGTGGTATCCCCACGAACTGCGCGGCCTAGAAGCCCTCGACCCTGACGGCTACGAACTTGGCATTGTGGAGGATCTGCTGGTGATGCCGGCTCAGGATCTCTTAGTGGTGCGCACTGCGGCAGGGGATCTGGTGCAGGTGCCCTTTGTACAAGAGATAGTTCCCGAGGTTGATATTGATGATCACTGCGTGGTGATTGATCCGCCACATGGGCTTTTTGAGCAAGACGAACAGGAACAGGTTGAGGACGGCGAGCAGTTGTAGTGACGATGAAATTTGATGTGTTGAGCGTTTTCCCTGAGTTTTTCCAGGTGCTCGATCTATCTCTGGTAGGCAAAGCCCATGCACGCGGCGTGATTGATGTGCACGTACACAACCTGCGTGATTGGACGCATGACGTCCACCGTACCGTGGACGACGCCCCTTTTGGTGGCGGTGCTGGAATGGTGATGAAACCAGACGTCTGGGCAGAAGCGATTGATGCCGTCACGAATAGAAGTGACGACCTTGCGAATGGAGGCGACGGCGTCACGAATGGAAGAGCTGGAGTCACAAATGGAAGCCCGTTTGTGCTTGCTATTCCCACTCCCAGCGGTCTGCCGCTTCGACAAGCCATGTGTGAACATCTTGCACAGACGGCTAAACGTATTGTGATTGCCTGTGGACGCTATGAGGGTATTGATGCCCGTGTGGCCAGCTATTATCGTGATCAGCCAGACGTGAACGTCGTTGAGTACTCACTCGGAGATTACGTCTTGAACGGTGGGGAAGTGGCTGCTGTGGCACTGATCGAGGCTGTGAGTAGGCTCCTGCCTGGAATGGTGGGCAATCCGACATCACTGGTAGAAGAGTCGCATGGAACGGCTGGATTGCTTGAATATCCGGTGTATACCAGGCCGGTGGACTTTCGAGGATGGGCGGTGCCAAGCGTGCTCACCAGTGGGGATCACGGAGCAGTGGCGCGTTGGCGGCAAGATCAGGCTTTGGAGCGCACTGCTCGGCGTCGGCCAGATATGCTCAGACGTCTCAACCCCCGCAATCTCGACAAAAAAGATCTGGCTACGCTCGCTAGCCTTGGGTATTTCGTAGCTCGTGCCGCAGAGGGAGAAGCGGCGAACCAGCTCACTCAGGTGCTCTTTCGGCAGGCGCGACTCGATGAAGCTGCCGCCTTGAGTGCGCTCGCGGCTCGTACATTCCCAGATGCTGCTCCGGCTTATATCTCCGCAAAGGATATTCGTGCGCATATCGAACGCCAACTACAGCCGGAGAACTTTTCGCATTTGCTCGCCGACCCACGACGCAACGTCGTGATGGTGGCACAGCTGTGCGACCGAGCCGGTGTGCCCACGGCAGATATCGTCGGATACACGTGGGTGATCGTACCTGAAGGCGATGAAGCTGCTGGTGTTGAGGGCGGGGCGCCGCTTGATTTCGTGACGGCAGACGGAGTGCGCCGCGACGGGCCGTTGATGTATCTCGAACGAGCCTATTTGGATCGGAGCTGGCGAGGAACGGGTATGTTTGCGCAGCTGATGAATGCCACGCTGGCACAGCTGCGGCAACTGCTTGGCCAGCGTTCGCCTGTGCCTCCTGCTCCTTACCTGTGGCTGGGCACGAATATGGAAAATAAGCGAGCTCAACGAGCCTATCGGCGCTATGGCTTTGAACGCTCCGGAGAGCGCACATTCTATGTGGGTGAGCAGATCAACAACGATCTGACTATGTGTCTCAGGCTGGATATGGCACAATAACAGCGTTGCTCGCTTATCAGTATGCAGAGCCTGCCGCAGGGGGTGGCATACCAGCGAGTCTCGTCGTGTACGAGAGCACACACCAAACATCGTGACCTGCGCGCATGATGAGAAAAGATTGAGAAGATGAATTTTCTTGACGAAGTGACCAAGGATCAGCTCAAGGAGCGTCCAGATTTCCGCGCTGGAGACACCGTAAAGGTGAATGTGAAAGTGGTGGAAGGCAACCGTGAACGTATTCAGGTCTTCCAGGGCGTCGTTATTCGTCGAACTGGCGGTAAGGCTGTGAATGCCACGTTTACTGTGCGCAAGCTCTCCTTTGGTGTGGCTGTGGAGCGTACGTTCCCGCTGCACTCTCCGAATGTTGATTCTATCGAGGTTGTGACGCTCGGCAAGGTGCGTCGTGCCAAGCTCTACTATCTGCGTGATCGTCACGGCAAGGCCGCTAAGATCAAGGAGCGCCGCACAGACGCCAAGTGAAGTATCTGTGCGTGAAGCTCACAGCAGCTAGTAAAAAGCCCAGCGATTGCGCTGGGCTTTTTGCGTAAGCAGAGTTGAGGGTTAAGTAGCAAAAAGTGGGGTTAAAGGACAAGGGTTAAAGGACAAAAATAGTTGCTTATGGCGGCGTGTCGTGAGTCGGCTTAAGCGGCAAATCTTGGCTAAGCGTCAAAAAGTGGGTCTTATGGTGGCGTGTTGTGGCTGGTTGTTAGGGTCTGTGCCTGCCTGGCCTTAGTGATGGCTGCCTGGTGGCGTGGGATACTTATTCGTCTCGCTGTGGCGGTGCGTCTCACAGCGTGCGGGCTAGGGAGAGCCAGGGGCAGGCACGTAGAATATCTGCATGACGCCAGAAGAACTTTCAGAACTTATTCTCAGTGAAATAACCCAAGCGGCAGCAGCTGGGCAGATCCAGCTTGCAGCAGACGATATGCCGCAGCAGGTGAAAGTGGAGCGGCCACGCTCGCGTGAGCATGGCGATTGGGCCACGAATGTGGCGATGCAGCTGGCGAAGAAAGCGCACACGAATCCTCGTGATCTGGCAGCAGTGATCGCGGCGCGAATCGAGGTGCATTCGGCGATATCTGCGGTGGATATTGCCGGCCCAGGTTTTATTAATGTGCGGCTTCACGCGGCGGCAGCCGGAGAGCTGGCTCAAACAATCGTCGAGGCCGGCCAGGTATATGGGCGAGCCGCTGCCGTCACCGCTGCCGTTGCAAAAGACGGTTCTGGCGTCGATGCGAACTCCTCTGATGCTGCTTTTGAGTTGGCTTCAGCGTCCGCGTCGGCTGCAGCTTCTACAGCGGCGGCAGGTGCCGTCAATCTCGAATACGTGTCTGCCAACCCCACTGGGCCAATCCATATTGGCGGGGCGCGCTGGGCAGCTGTGGGTGATTCTCTCGCCCGCATCCTAGAAGCAGCTGGCGTTCGCGTCACGCGTGAGTATTATTTCAACGATCATGGCGCACAAATTGATCATTTCTCGCAGTCGCTGCTGGCGCGTGCGCTCGGGGAGCCGACGCCGGAAAATGGCTATGGTGGCGAGTATATCGGCGATATTGCCCAGCGCGTCATGGCGGCTCATCCAGATGTAGACGTGGCGGCTCTGCCACGCGAACAGGCCCAAGAGTTTTTCCGTAAATACGGCGTGGATCTCATGTTTGGCGAGATCAAAGAAGAATTGCACAACTTCCGCTCTGATTTCGACGTCTTCTTCCATGAAGATTCGTTGCATGAATCTGGAGCGGTGACGGCTGCGATTGAGAAGCTGCGCGAGCTTGGCGTCATCTATGAGCAGGAAGGCGCTACATGGCTACGTTCGAGCGATTTCGGAGATGATAAGGATCGGGTGATCGTCAAATCTGATGGTGAGGCGGCATATTTTGCTGGAGATATCGCCTACTATCTTGATAAGCGGGCGAGAGGGGCGCAGCACGCCATCTACCTTTTGGGCGCCGATCACCACGGCTATATCGGGCGTATGTATGCTATGGCGAAAGCGTTCGGCGATACCGCTGGAAAAGGTGGGAATATGGAAATTCTCATCGGTCAGCTCGTAAATCTGGTGCGCGATGGCCAGCCGGTACGTATGAGTAAGCGTGCTGGCACAGTGATTACGCTCGGCGATTTGGTGGACGCCGCCGGCGTGGATGCTGCTCGCTATTCGCTGGTGCGAGCAGCGATGGACACTCCGCTGGAGATTGACCTCAATCTCATCTCCTCGCGCACCAATGAAAATCCGGTGTATTACGTGCAGTACGCCTACGCGCGCACGTGCTCGGTGGATCGCAATGCCGCGGAGCATGGAGTGGTACGTTCCGCTGCGGGGAGTACATTTGATCCGGCGCTGCTCAATAGTGAGGCCGATGGAGAACTGCTGGCAGTGCTCGCCCGCTATCCGGAGATCGTGGGGCAGGCTGCCGAACTGCGCGAACCACATCGGGTGGCGCGCTACCTGGAGGAGCTGGCGGGTGCCTATCACGGATGGTACGGCAAGAGCCGCGTGACGCCGAGAGCGGACGAGCCGGTGGAGCCAGTGCATGAGGCCAGGCTGTGGCTCAATGATGCGGCTGGGCAGGTGATTGCCAATGGGTTGGGTTTGCTTGGCGTGAGCGCACCCGAACGGATGTGATGCGAAAACGGATGTGATGCGAAAACTGAGGTGGACAGGAGCGTGCAGTAATGAGTGCAGAAGATATGCAGGGCGTGAATCTTGAACAGGTGACGGCGCCCGAGCCAGATGGAGCGGCCTACGGCGCGATCTGGAGTGCTCACACTGAGCGGCTTTCCAGCGGCGAGCTCTCTGTGGCGGGTGTGCCGCTGCCGCGCCTAGCAGCTGAATGTGGCACACCGACGTTTGTGCTCGATACCGCAGATGCGCGCTCGCGGGCACGCATCTGGAAAGACGAGATGGATAAGGCGTTCGCTTCCCTGGGAGGAGCGGATGTGTATTATGCCGGCAAGGCCTTTCTCTCCAAGCAGTTTGCGCGGTGGATGGTAGCTGATGGGCTACATATTGACACCGCTTCCGAAGGTGAACTGCGCACAGTGCTAGCTGCGGGAATTCCTGGCAGTGCGTGCGGTTTGCACGGCAACAACAAGAGCCGAGCAGAGGTAGAGCTGGCGTTAGAAACTGGTGTGGCACACATCGTGATCGACTCTCTAGATGAACTCGATTTTGTGGAGCGGATTGCAGCTGAACGGGGTGTGCAGGCTCCGGTGTATCTTCGGCTCACGACTGGTGTGCACGCTGGCGGGCATGAGTTCATTGCCACAGCCCATGAAGATCAAAAGTTTGGTCTTTCCATCTCCACTGGAGTGGCCAGAGAGGCGATGGAGCGAGCTGCGGCAGCTCCGCATCTGAGGCTTCTTGGTCTGCACTCACATATTGGCTCGCAAATTGCTTCTGTGGATGGCTTTGCTGCGGCGGCAGCGATCATACTGGCTGAGCGTGAGTGGGCCGGCAAACAGGGGATTGATCTGCCAGAAATTGATCTTGGCGGTGGGTACGGCGTGCGCTATACCAGAGCAGATCCCATACCTCCCACGCCACAGATGTTTGCCCAAGAGCTCGCTGCCGCCGTCACGGAGCACGTGCACCGCAGTGGGCTTTCTGCTCCGCGCGTGAGTATTGAGCCTGGCCGATCCATTGTGGCTCCGGCAATGCTCATGCTCTACTCTGTGGGCACCGTGAAAGATGTGGCAATTGATTCAGGCACGCGCACGTACGTGAGCGTCGATGGTGGCATGAGTGACAACATTCGCCCTGCCCTCTATGAGGCAGACTACACTGCTGCGCTTGCCAACCGATTCTCAACTAGCGAGGTGCAGCGCTCGCGTGTGGTAGGTAAACACTGCGAATCGGGGGATATCGTGGTGCGAAATGTGGCGCTGCCGGCCGATATCCATCGAGGAGATCTGCTCGCTGTGCCCGCCGTAGGAGCTTACGGCTACGCCATGGCCAGCAACTACAATATGCTCACGAAGCCAGCAGTAGTGGCTGCGGAAAATGGTGAAATCACGCAGCTTCTGCGCCGCCAAAACGTGGATGATCTGCTCGCCTACGATCTTGGGTGACGCCGCAGGTAGCCCATTTGGTGTGCAGGTGTGAACCCACGTTAGGTGAAAACGCTACGATCTCGGGTGACGCCGCAGGTAGCGCATACCGTGGAGGCGCCATGCCGTGGGACGGGGGCGTCACAGGCGGTGCGATATCTTGGGAGCGCCATATCTGCTGACGCGCAGGCGATGCTGTGGCGGCGCTACGTCGCGGTGGCATCACATCTCGGTGGCGTCATATCTTGGTGGTACCCGATAGATGAGATGGTGAGATGGATTGCAGTTGGCGTTGCTTATACCTGACAGCTGGGGGAGGATGCCACTTGGCATAGCGCGCTGGTTGTTTACTGTCCGCTACTAAGATGTTACCCACTAGTGCGATGTTGCCCGCTAGTAAGACCGCGGCGGTCTTTGATAGTGTACAAGGGTGACTCAGCCGGAAAAATATGGGGTGCGTGGGCTTTCGAGCACCGCGACGTGGGATGAACGGCTCGTTGGAAAAGTGCGGCAAGCAGCCGTGATGGTGCTGATATCGGGCGATGAAGCAGATCGCAGGATACTCTTTACGCAGCGGGCTCAAGGAATTTCGCAAGCCGGACACGTGAGTTTCCCTGGCGGAGGCCGGGAGGGAGAGGAGAATCCCGAGCAGACTGCACTGCGAGAGACCCAAGAAGAGATCGGGCTTGATCCGGATGACATTCGAGTGTGGGGAAGACTTCCGGCGCGTATGGCTTCGCGGCTGCACGTCGATCCGGTAGCTGTCGTAGGGCAGTGGAGTGGGGATCATAGACTGCTACAGCCGAATACTGTCGAAGTGGAACGGATCTTGGATGTTCCGGTGAAAGAACTGGCGAATCCTGCCGCTCGCGTCACCTGGGAGCTCTCTCATGGGCATAGCGGCCCAGGGTTTTTAGTGGATGGCGTATTCATTTGGGGAATGACGGCAGGCATCGCGGATGCACTGCTGGAGCTCTGTGGCTGGGCGCAGCAGTGGGATCATGAGCGGAGGGTGCCGGTACCGCCGGAGTTTCGTTGAGATGAGGTGGCTCAGCTCTTGGTGTGGCGCCGTTTCCTGCTCTCAGTGTCCGTTTCCTTGCTCTCAGTGCTCTCAGCGTTCTTAGTGCCCTCAGCGCAGCCGCTCTCTGCTCTTAGCTTCGCCACTCCATGCTCTCAGTGGCGCCGTTCCAGCGTGGCGATGGGAGCGAAATGTGCGTGAATCAGAGCTGCGAGATCTGCTGGAGCGAGAGCTACGGAGAGAGAGCGCTTGCCGCCAGAAATCACCATAGTGGGAAGCAGCTGGGCTGCGGCGTCGATAACGGTGGGATAGAGCTTGCGTTGACCAATGGGAGAGATTCCGCCCCGGATATATCCGGTGAGGCGCTCAGCTTTGGTTGGCTCCATCATAGTGGCGTGCTTGGCTCCGAGGGCTTTCGCCAACGATTTGAGATTGAGATGGTGGCTAGCTGGCACGATGCCAACAGCGGGAGTACCGTCCGCTTCCACCATTAGCGTTTTGAAAACGGTATTTGGATCGAGGCCAAGCACGGCTACAGTATCGAGGGCAAAGCCATGCGTCATCACGTCTGAGTGCTGATACTCGATCAGCTCGTAAGCGATGTGTGCAGCGTTGAGCATTTGCACAGCAGCAGTAGCTCCCGTTGCTGCGACGGCACCTCGGGCGCCTGCGGCGTCACGCTTTTTCTTTCCCATAGGTATCAGCATAGCTATGTGTCTGTTGATACTGGCGGTCAATTGGTCAGTGGCGTGGTTGTGGCTGGACGGCTGATGGCGTCACCTTGGTCTGGCGATGGCTGAGTCCCTGTGGCCTCGCCTGGCTTGGCGATGGCGAGTGGCGGTGCTGAGCGCCTGTGGCGAGTTGGCAGCGATAAATGGTCGCCGACGTTAGTGGCTCGTGACGGGCTAAACTGGCAGCGTGAAGAATGTGTACAGCGGCGCTGTGGGCGCAGGTAGATATGCGCCCTCGCCGTCAGGGGATCTGCATCTGGGAAATTTGCGCACGGCGTTGCTCGCCTGGGCGTATGCACGCAGCGCTGGGCTGCAGTTTGTACTGCGCATGGAGGATCTTGACGAGCGCTCGCGGCCGCAGTACGTGGATAGTCAGCTGCGAGATTTGGCTGCTTTGGGGTTGGATTGGGATGGGCCAGTGCTGCGCCAATCGCAGCGATTAGAGCGCTACGCCGAGATTTTCGAGCAGCTGGTGGGTGAAAATTTGCTCTATGAATGCTACTGCACTCGCAAAGAGCTGGCAGAAGTAGCGAGTGCTCCGCATCAACCTCCTGGTTCCTATCCTGGCACCTGCCGGCATTTGAGCCCAGCTCAGCGGGATGCTCGGCGGCTCAAGCTCGTTGGTACTGGCCGAGATCCGGCGTTTCGTTTACGCACTGGCGTCACGGCTCTCACGGTGGTGGATGCACATTACGGTGAGTATTTAGGAGCTGTGGACGATGTCGTCATCAAACGTGGCGACGGCGTGTATTCGTACAATTTTGTGTCGGTGGTTGATGACGGCGATAGCGGCGTGACGCAGATTGTGCGCGGGGATGATTTGCTGCCATCGACCTCGCGGCAGGTGTATCTACAAGGTCTGCTGGGATACCCGACGCCTGAATATCGGCACGTGCCGCTGGTGCTCAATGGACGAGGTGTACGTTTAGCTAAAAGGGATGGTGTCGTGACGATGCAGCAGCTCGCTACTTTTGGGTGGCAGGCGGCAGATATTGTGCAGCTACTAGCCAACTCTTTAGGCTATGGCGAGGTGCGTTCTGCTGCGGAGTTTCTCTCTGTCTTCGATCCAGAGCGGCTCACTGGTGCCCATTTCGGTGCGGGAGATGAGTGTGATGATGTGAGGTGCCCCTGGCAGGTAGACGTGGCGGCACTAGAGGCAGGCCCGCGGGTCGTGCTCGGTTGATGGGTGTGCTGCCAAAGGCGGCGCTTGTCCCGCTGTGCTGCCTCGAATATCGGCATATTCATAGGCTTGGGCTTGCAACTGGCGAATAAGTGCCGCTTCTAACTTGGCTTCGCTCTCGTAGTCTTGCTCTTTGTGCGGCTCTGAAAAGTATTGCGCCACCACCGTGCTCTCATCGCTTGCTGCCACCGGATCAAACGTGTGTGTCTGCATTTAAGTCTTTGGGCGATTCCTGCTATGGACAATACAAACTTATGCCACTCCGATGCTCATGGTTTCGGGGAGGGTGGCACCGCCGTCAATCACTACTTGGGCGCCCGTGATATAGCTTGCTTCATCAGAGCCGAGGAAAGCGAAAAGCTCGCCCACTTCGAGCGGTTGTGCCAGCCTGCCCATCGGTACGTTGCGGGCGATATCACAGATCGCCGTTTCGGGATCTTCTGGGTTCGATTCGAGTGCCATCTTTTCCACCATCGGCGTGCGTGCATACCCCAGCTGGGTGCAGTTTACGCGGATGTTGCGGCTGGCATATTCCACAGCCAGGCATTTCGTGAGCCCCACCAGCGCAGCTTTCGTAGTGGCGTAAGCCGCTTCTCCGCCGTCTGCCACGATATCTCCGGTGACGGACGATGCAATCACGATCGCGCCTTTGCCCTGTTTGAGCATATAGGGCACTGCTGCTTGGCAGATATTCCACACGCCGCGAATGTTTACGTTTAGATGTAGATCAAGCATACTCTGCGGCATTGATTCAAACGGAGCTAGCTGGCACACTCCAGCGTTCGCACATACCACGTCTATCGTTGCGAATGCGTCAGCGCACTGAGCGGCAGCTTGGCGCATCTGGGATAGATCGGAGACGTCGCCTACAAAAGTGGCGACCTCGCTGCCATATTCTTCGCGTAGCTTAGCGGCGGTATTCTCCACTTGATCGGATAGATCTACTAGGCACAGTTTCGCCCCGTACTTGGCGTAGGCTTGTGCTATTCCTTGCCCGAGCCCCATCGCTCCACCAGTGATAATAGCCACCTTGCCCTCTAGCTTTTTCATCATCGCTCCTCACTGCAGTGGGTCGTTGGTGTATGTTATAGCGTTATTGTGGGTCGAGAGACGTGTGCCACATGGGCGGCGCTGCCCTAATGGCGTCGTGAACGCCCTTGGATTTCACTCTACTCCACGGTTATTTCGGTGTCTTGAGTTTTCGTGGAGACGCTTGTCGCTGGGCGAACCCTTGAATGGCGGCAAGCGCCAGTAGTTATGGTGACTCCATGGAATTTATGCTTTGGATAGCGCCTAGCCGATAGCGTGATTTCTTCATGGAACGGAGGGAAGATTCAGCCGTGTTGGGTTGGGTTTTGTGGTCTACGTGATTGCGCGCTGAGCACCGCTGGCTGTTGCGTAGCGTGGCTATCGGCATGAAGTCAGTCCGAGATGAGCGGCGCAAAGCGCTCAAAGAAATGTTTGAGCCTCTCCAGCACCCGCTTTTTCTGCTCCTCGCGCGCTCCTGCACCCGCGGCAAACATCGAGACGGCAGGCAGAATCTTCACTATTGCGGTGCCGCTTTCGCGCACTTCTCCCGCGCGGAAAGCTCGCGTCATAAAGCTGCGGGCTTCGGCGTCGTTCAGTCGTTCTTGACTAATGATTTCCGCTAACTCTGCTTCTTTACGCTCTGCCACATAGGCACGCCACTGCTCTTGCACACTTGTGTCTAGCGAGACCTTATCCACAAATTCCTCGATAAGGTCTTTCTTGTTTCGCAAAGAGGGGGAAGAATCTATTGAGCGGGTGATCTGCTCGCGTATTTCTTGCTCCGCGTGCGCGCTGCCATGTTTGTTGCTGCTCTGAGCGCCTGCATGGGCGCCGGCCGCTTCGCCAGCTTGATCCTGCTCTCGCTGGCGCTGCTCCACAAGAGAGAGAATATAATCCACGTTGATCTCTACCTGCTTGAC
The DNA here is from genome assembly GCA_028724905.1 of Actinomycetaceae bacterium. Classification (GTDB taxonomy): domain Bacteria; phylum Actinomycetota; class Actinomycetes; order Actinomycetales; family Actinomycetaceae; genus Arcanobacterium_A. Next base: position 24,480 of record JAQYTG010000016.1, read on the forward strand.
GAGCTCCAACTCAAAGATCACGTCTTGGCGGATATCTTCACGCTCCACGTGATCGCCTTTGCTTTGGTGCCACTCCTCGTAAATATCCATGTAGCGGCTGCGATAGTCTTGCTTTTCGCGTTCGGTTAGTACGTCGTCAGCGGCAAAATCATCAAACGAGCTGAGGATATTAAGCAGCCGGAGCACTCTGCCGAAAATCTGCACGAAACGGCGCTGCACAGTTTCGCTTCTCGGTACTTCGGCGCTGGGATCAGGATAGAGCGACTGTAGTTTTTGCACGCTCTCGCGGTATTGATGCAGGTATTCGCTGTAGGGCTTGAGCAGCACGATTCCAGAGGCCTCTTTATTGCCAAAGAGCGCGATCGCCTCGGTGGTTTGCTGCTCCAGATTCCTAAAAGAGACGATGTTTCCATAGGTTTTCACCGAGTTTAGGATCCTGTTGGTGCGTGAATAGGCTTGGATCAGCCCGTGCGATTGCAGATTTTTATCTACGAACAGCGTGTTGAGGGTGGGTGCGTCGAAGCCGGTCAAAAACATATTCACCACGATCACTAGGTCGATTTCTTGATTTTTCAACCGCGTCGATAGATCGGTGAAGTAATATTCAAAACCTTTAGCGCTAGTGTCGAAGTTTTGCCCAAACATTTCGTTGTAGTCACTAATCGCATCAGCGAGAAACTCTTGATCGGTGGCAGACAGTAGCTCGGTGCTGAAACTTTCTTCTTCGATGGTGCCGTCTTCTGCTTGTTGATTTGGTCCGTAGGAATAGATCAAAGCCACTTTTAGTCGTTTTTCCGCTGGGGTATCAATCTGCAGGCGGGCAAACATATTGTAGTAGCGCTTCGCAGCATCGATCGAGGCGGTGGCAAAAAGTGCATTGAATCCGTGTTTGCGTTTCCCCTGGTGCATATAGCTGGAGTTGCGTTTAGTTTTACGATCAAAGTTGTCCAAAATATATCGCGTCACCATTTCGATACGGCGCGGGTCGAGCATCACCTGTTCGGTGTCTATCGCACTCACCTGTTTATCGCGCACCTGCCCAATCTCTACGGTGTTGATGTAGTCGATGCGAAACGGCAGCACATTTTTATCGGTGATCGCATCCACGATCGTGTAGGAATGCAGCTGATCTCCGAAAGTTTGCTCGGTGGTCTGCAGGCCGCCTTTCGGGCCAGCTGCGGCGTTGGCCGTGAAAATCGGGGTTCCGGTAAAACCAAAGATATTGTATTGTTTGAAGGCTTTAGTGATTGCCTTGTGCATATCGCCAAACTGGGAGCGGTGACATTCATCGAAAACAATCACGATATGCCCGCTATAGATAGCGTGCCCAGCATTACCTTTAATGAATTGGGAGAGTTTTTGAATCGTCGTCACCACGATTCTTGCTTCTGGATCTTCGAGCTGGCGTTTGAGTACGGCGGTAGAGACGTTGGAGTTGGCTGAGCCTTTCTGGAAACGGTTATATTCAGCGACGGTCTGGGCGTCCAGATCCACGTATGTTTTCTTGCACATGGGCAAGTCGTGTGGTGTTGGAATAGTATTTCGTGGAAGTGCCGTTGGAGATCACGAAGATTTGCACGTAATCAAAGAGCGCTGAGCCAGTGGAAAAGCTTTCATCTCGGTAGCGGTCTATCTGGTTGAATGCTTCACGCAACGGTACTCCGCGGCGTTTGAGTTCGATGTGTACCAGCGGCAGGCCATTCACCAATATGGTGACGTCATAGCGGTTGCGGTTCCCCGCACCAGCGGTTTTTTGCTCGCCGTATTGATGGATTACTTGCAAATGATTGTTGTGAATATGCTCTTTATCTATCAGCCGGATATTCTTAGTGCTTCCATCATCTCGGTGCAGCAACTGCACGTGGTCTTCTTGAATACGAGCAGTTTTATTGATGAGAATGTCGTTTGCGCTGGCTATTGTGGAGCTGAAAAATACCTGCCACTCGTTATCGCTAAAAGTCAGCGCATTGAGCTTTTCAAGCTGTAAGCGCAGGTTTGCTTCAAGCGCGGCGCTGCCTCGAATATCGGCGTATTCATAGGCTTGGGCTTGCAGCTGGCGGATAAGTGCCGCTTCTAACTGGGCTTCGCTCTGGTAGCTCTGCTCTTTGCTTGGCTCGTGCAGGTATTGAGCCACCACCGTGCTCTCGTCACTCACCGCCACCGGATCAAACTTGCGTGTCTCCTCCATAAACCACACTTTATCGCGCTGTTTCACCCGATTATGGAGGTGGCAACCCTCAAGATGATAGCGTGCCACAAACTGCGGCTAAAGAGGTGGTTTCTGGCGGTGGCACAATCGTGCATTTTCGGTTACTCGGTGACTGCATTATCGGCCATTCAACAGCCGAAAATGCAACGGATATGTTATTCTCTGGCTATGGAAGGTTATTTGCCGCGCATTGCTGAAGAGAAAATTGCTAAGGCGCTCGCCCAATTTCCGATCGTGATGATTGAGGGGCCTCGTGGCGCGGGTAAGACCACCACGGCGTCTCTATTTGCTAAGTCGATTGTGCGCTTGCCGCAAGATTTAGGCAGTCTACGCTCGGATCCGGAGGGCTTTTTGGCTCTGCTGCAGCCACCAATTCTTATCGACGAATGGCAACTTGCTGGCACTGATTTCCTCTGGACTCTCAAAAACCTTGTGGACGCAGATTCCACTGCGGGCAGGTTTATTCTCACTGGCAGCGTGGAGCCGGCCAGCTATGGCCCCACGTATCCATTAACGGGTCGCTCGGTGCGAGTGACGATCTTTCCTATGACGGCAAGTGAAATCGCGGGTAGCGGCAATGGGGCGCAATTCCTTTCCCATTTTCTTGATGCATCGCCTACTGTCACCGCTGGTGAAACTCGCACCTTCGACGTCACTAAACTTTTCACCACTGGTTTTCCGGCTGCGCGCGCCTTGCCGGACGCCGCTATGTTTTTGGAAAGCTACGCTGCTACGGTTTCTCAAAGGGCTGGTGACGAGGGGAGAGACTCTACCCGTTTTTACCGCACGGCTCAGGTGCTCGCCACCCTAGAGGCACAAGCGGTGCCAGATCAACGTATTTGGGAAGCGGCTGATATCAATAAAGCTACCTGGAAGAAATATCAAGATCTGCTCGCACGCACCTGGCTGGCGGCTCCACTTCCAGCTTTCAGCTCTAATCGGCTCGCACGCATCACTGAATATCCCAAGCGGTTTATGATTGATGCGGCGCTCAGCCTGGCGCTGGCTCAGGTGAACGAAGATGAGCTTCGCTGCAACCCGATGCTATTGGGGCGATATCTGGAATCGTATGTGGCCGCCCAGCTTCGGCCACAAGCAGATGCACTAAAGGTAGGGTTGTATCATCTTCGCACCAGCGGCGGAGCACATGAAGTGGATTTCATCGTGGATACCCCGAAAGGGGTGCTTGCTTTTGAAGTGAAAGCAGCCACCAGAGCGACGGCGAGTGACGCGAAGCACCTGGACTGGTTGCGTGAGAATCTCGGTGAGCGATTTTTGAAAGGCGCAGTGCTCTACACCGGTGCGGACGCCCGCCCGCTCACTGGCAATATCTGGGCAATCCCTATTAGTCTGCTGGGTTGATAGCCTGGTTCGCGGTTGGTAGTACGACTCTGGGTTGGGTTTCAGCGCTCGCAAAAGTGAGAGTGAAAACCCTGCAAAAGTGATAGCGGAAACCCCGCAAAAGTGACAACGCAGCAGGTAGCGGCAGTATATTATCGTCGCTTTTTCAATCAGGTGCTATGGGGATTCTTGTTGGGTCGCTGGTAATAAAGCGATTGTGCACGCGACCTTTTGCGGTTGATGATTGGGTGGGAAGCGCATAGAGTATTTGTATTCGATGTATTCTTTGTGTTCAATAATGCAATGAAAGCTGGGCGCATGACTACTACCTTACGTATGTCTGAAGAGCTGGAGAAACGTTACGTTCGTCTGGCTGAAGATACTGGGCGCAGCCGTACTTTTTATCTTCGGAAGGCTTTAGAGGATTCAATTGATCGGCTCGAATATGAGTATGGGATCTTGCAGAAAGTGGAAGATTATCGCGCTGGGCGTCTCGAAACGGTGACGCTTGAAGAGCTGGAGATGAATCTTGGCTTGGCAGATCAAGATTGATAAAGGTGTGCAACGCGCGCTTGCGAAACTAGATCGGCAAGTGGCGAAAAGGATTACGCTTAAACTCGGTGAAATATCGCGGCTTGATGATCTGCGCGCCCAGGGTAAAGCGCTGAGTGGTAACTTGGCGGGTTTATGGCGCTATCGCGTGGGGGATTATAGGATCGTGTGCTTGATTGAGGATGAGACATTAATTGTGCTTGTTCTCGATGTGGCACATCGAAAAGAAATCTATAAACGTATCAGAACTTGATCTAGCATTTTCGCGTAAAAGCTTGCTATCTCTTCGTATTTGTCGCTTTCGTAATAGTGCGCGAGCAGCTGCTTAAACTTCGGCGCGTTCATTTCAGGAATTACCAGCAGCCCTGCCATCCAGTGTCTCTTATTGTTTGTAGGGAGTTTTTTGGCGTCAAAAACGGCGATTTGTTCCCTATAGAGTGTGGGCGAGAAACGGGCTCAAGCGTTGTGGTTGGCGTAAGTGCGGTAGCTGGAAGAGGGTTTCTCTTTGAAAGAGAGCAGTTGATCGCGGTAATACTCGTACTGCGCGCGGCGCGCCTCAATCTCGGCTGGCAGGCCAATATCTAGATCCGCGCAAATCTTCTCGAAATTATCGAGCACTTCCACGAGCCGTTCTTGCACTTGGAAAGCAGGAACAGCAATGGAGATTCGCGACATCGTGTTCGACATCAATTTTGGGTTTCCCATCCCCTTGTTTACATATTGTGGAGCAACTCGTTTAAGTTGATAAAAAAGGTATTTGGTCAATATCTGTTCGCTATTCTTCACTGTTAGAATTCCGCAGACATTGGTGATGCTGAACTTTTCGTCGTTATGATAAAAGACAGATCCAGCATTAGCTCCATCGGTAGTCCACGTAAGCGATTCGTGACTATAGTCAAACGTTGCAATACATCCAAATATTCCATTATTTTGAGTTTGGCTTGAATAAACTGGATATTGCCCAGGATTGTCGCGTATGTAGTTTTTTGAAATCACCCTACCTCTTGAAATATGGCATATATCCCCCAGCCTAACTCTGGGTACCCCCCCCTGAGGGAAGGTTAGCAGGCGGTCGCGGTAGTATTCGTATTGCTTTCGCCTAGCTTCCAGCTCCGCTTCCAGCGAAGTAAACGTATCTAGTATTCTCACTATCTCCTTTTGTACTTCCAACGGCGGCACAGGAATGCGAATTTTCATAAATCTCGGTTTTGATAGATTGATTCGAGTTACCCCGTTTGCGGCGTATTTAATCTGTTTACGTATGGAATCAGAACGAAACAGATGCTTAGCATAATTTGCTTCTAGTAAAGACTTGTTCTTGAAACGAACTATGAAACAAAAGCTATTGACGTAAATGGGCTCTGTGGGCTGTGTAGTAACTACTGAAGTCATGCCTACTTCATCTAATGACTCTGAAGATCCAGTCACTAGCACATCTCCTAGCATCACCGAGTTTTGCTTTTCTTCTTCGGAAACACGCACTGAGTCGGTGGATGATAAATCTAGGCTTGGATTGTTAAAGATGTTTTTGTAGCTTGCGAATTTGGAATTGCCATTAGAAAAATCTGATTTTTTCTTCCCCTTAAGCCCAGGAAGGGTTATCGCAACTTCTCCCAACTCCTTAAACTCCACTCCATCAGGGCAAAGCTGGGCGATCAGCTCGTCAATCCTGCTCATCATTTCCCCTCAATCTGGCGCTGCGCCTGCTTTATCGTATCGAGATATGCTTCTTCGGCTACCGAAGGCAATTCGTTCATGCGGGCTCCATACTTTTCATATTCTCCCTCAGCGCGAGCCACGGCCTGCTTATGGCTCACTTTTCCAGCTCCTCAAGCACAGGAGCATCCATAGCTGCAATCAGGCGCTCAAGATGGCCAATCCAATCAGCCATATAGGTAGGTTCGTGCCGTTGGGCGCGAAACTCTGCCGCGTCAAAATAGGCAGAAACCAAAGCTCAGACGGCAAGATGAAAAAGCCTTTCGTGCTCACCACGAAACCGCGGGCGTCCTCAGCTTCGGCGTCACTAATCTGAGCATAATCAAAACCAATATTGCCGGCATTGTGCTCTTGAGAGTTGATATAGCTGGTGAGATTCTCGGAAATGAACCGATAACAGCATTCCGAGCACGTACTGTTTGAAATCCCAACCGTCCACCGAGCCGCGCAAATCGTCGGCAATCTTCCAGATAGTGCTGTGCAACTCGCGGCGCTGAGATTCGTTGCTCATCATTCTCCTGACTGCTGGTTTGCGCCTGCTGGTTTGCGGCGGGGTGCAAAAAAGTGACCCACATGAATACCAGTTTCAGGATATCGCAGCATATAGCGTTCAAGGGCTTGAGCGCGCTTAGATATTTGTGTTCGGCTGGGGTTCATGGATGGTGCCGTCTGTGAGCATGGCGAAGAGTATGGAACTGCGAAAATCTTCCCTATCACAGACCGCACAAGCGAGCGTGCTAGCGAGGACGGGGTTCGATGCCGGTATGAAACCGCAATCTGGAAAACCCGCTTAGCATCGCAGTGGGAGCAGCTTCACAGCCATTTGCGCGGCTGAAGCTGGCTTGATGCCAGTGAAGCACGTTAAAATAGGCACGCTATAGCTTTTAGGATGCCTGCGCAGTGGGCAGGGGCTGTAGTTGAGGGACAAAATCGCGTGTGCTTCCCTCACAAGAGGTGGACGAGACTCTATAGGTGAGAATCTGTAGTTCTAGGCATCTTAGGAGGACGGCGAACTTCGGTTGGGTGTGTAGCTCTTGTGGGCCACTGTTGTGAGTGCCGATGTGTTCATAGCGGCAGTTCGCAGCTACGTTCCTGTACGTTCGTCGATGCACACCAGGGCGCAGTGCATGAACTGACGCAAGAAACCGAGTGCAGGTCTTACCTGCACAGATAGGAAAGGCCGCTATGGCAAATGTAACGATGAGCCAGCTTCTCGGAGCTGGTGTGCATTTTGGGCATCAGACCCGCCGTTGGAATCCGAAGATGAAGCGTTATATCCTCACGGATCGTAACGGCATTTACATTATTGATCTTCGCCAGACTGTTGAAGATATCAACCGTACGTATGACTTTGTAAAAGAAACCGTGGCACACGGTGGAAATGTGCTGTTTGTAGGCACTAAGCGTCAGGCTCAGCAGAGCATCAAAGAGCAGGCAGAGCGCGTGGGAATGCCGTACGTGAGCGAGCGGTGGCTCGGCGGTATGCTCACCAACTTCCAGACGGTGCACGCTCGTATCCAGCGCCTGAAGGAACTCGAACTTATTGACTTTGAGGATGTGGCCGGCTCTGGGCGCACCAAGAAAGAACTCTTGATGATGCGCCGCGAGAAAGAGAAGCTGGAGCGCGTGCTCGGGGGTATCCGCGATATGGCCAAGGTGCCGAGTGCTGTGTGGGTCGTCGATACGCCTAAAGAGCACCTCGCCGTGGCCGAAGCCCGCAAACTCAATATCCCAGTGGTAGCGGTGCTCGATACTAACTGCGATCCAGATGAAGTGGATTACGCGATTCCTGGCAATGATGATGCGATTCGCTCCATTGAGCTGCTCACCACGATTGTGGCTGATGCTGTAGCGGAGGGTTTGCTCGCTCGCAACAAAGCCAAGGGAGAGCAGCCAACTGCCGAAGAAGAACCAATGCCGGAATGGGAGCGCGAGCTGCTGGAGGGTGAGGCTAAGGAAGCCAAAGATCCCGCGGCCGAGGAGCCTGCAGTGCAGAGTGCCTCAAGCCCCTCGGCGGAGTCTTCCCCCTCGGCGGAATCCTCCCCGTCAGCAGATTCATCAGATTCTGCGCCGTCGGCTGAATCGGCGCAGTCTCCCGAATCCGCTCAGTCTGCTGAGTGACTGTACTGCTGAGTGACTGCGCGGCAAACGGAGCTATCAGAAGCTGTAAGCGCAGTGTAAATGGGGCAGTGCAAACACGGTGTCAAGAATTTTTAGGAGATAACTATGGCGAAAATTTCAATGGCGGATATCAAGGCTCTGCGTGATAAGACCGGCGCAGGCATGATGGACGTGAAGAACGCTCTAACCGAGGCTGAGGGCGATGCAGTCAAGGCTGAAGAGCTGCTTCGGCTGAAAGGCTTGAAGACGGCCGCTAAGCGTGAGGGGCGTGTGGCTGCTGCTGGTTTGGTACTCTCGCAGATCGTCGATACCCCGCAGGGGCAGAAAGGCTACCTGGTAGAGGTCAATTCTGAGACGGATTTCGTGGCGAAAAACGAAAAGTTTATCGCTTTTGCCGAAGAGATCATGGCTGCAGCTGTGGAAAACGACGCCGAGACGGTGGAGGCTGTGCTGGCAGCGGCGCATCCAGATGGGACGATTGCTGATCGGGTGGCAAACTTTACCGGCGTGATCGGCGAGAAGCTCGCTGTGGGTAGCGTGCACGTGCTGGAGGGGGAGAATGTGGAGGCTTATATGCACCGCACCTCGCCAGATATTCCGCCACAGGTAGGTGTGCTCGTCGCCACCGATAAGGCAGGTGCAGATGTGGCTCATGATGTGGCTATTCACATCGCCGCCATGAACCCGCAGTATCTCGCTGAGGGCGATGTACCCGAAGACGTCATCGAAAACGAGCGGCGCATTGCTACGGAGCTTACGATCTCCGAGGGTAAGCCAGAGAAAGCAGTGCCGAAGATCGTCGAGGGGCGCCTGAAGGGTTTCTTCAAGCAGGTGACGCTGCTCGATCAGCCTTATGCTCGTGACCCGAAGCAGACGGTGTCGCAGGTGCTCAAAGCCGCTGGCGCCACCGTCACCGGCTTCGTGCGGGTGCGCGTGGGGGAGAACGCCTGACGTTCAGACGGATCATCCGAATGAGATTTATACGTTGATACGTCGCTAGGATGTGCGTGCCTTAAGAGTGGGCGTGTGTCTCAAATGTGCGCGTGCTCCTCACGAGGTGCTCTGAACATCCGTTGTGCTACTCGTCAAGGCGGGGTGCAGATGACTTCTGTGCCCCGCCTTTTGCGTCGTTCTGTAGCGTTGTTCAGTCACGACGTGCACTGACGACACGCGGTGATCGTGGCATGGTGATGCCCATTCACGTGCCGGCTCCCCACCCTGGGGCGACAGGCGGTGACGACGTGCAGTTACGTCCCAGGGGGCGTGTGGGTGGAACTGGGCGGCTTTTCTGCAATGCTGCGTCGTGACGGCCCGCGGTGACGAAGAACGGTGACGACACGCGGTAAGCTCGCCATAGTGACTGCGCACAGTGACGATATGTAGGGAACGAGCGCGGTGGCGTCACGCATCTATGTGCATACCGGTGCTGCGCAGCAACCCGCATATCTCCAGCTACCGCTGTGCGACGTGGACGCACACGAGTGGCAACGGCAACTCAGCTTCGGTGCCCCTCTCGACGTGACTCATCTGCAGTCTTTCCTCGTCGGCAGTCCATGCGTGAGCGGCGTAACGAAATCCTAGCTAAATTCTGCGGTGCGGGTGAGCTAGAGTAAAGAACGCTATGAATCAATATCCATCAATGAATCCCGCTGTGGTGAAGAATATGCTCGTCGGTCTGAATGAGCATCAGCATGAAGCTGTGGTCTATCCAGGAGATTATTTACTGGTGGTGGCTGGAGCAGGATCGGGCAAGACCCGAGTACTCACCACCCGCATTTCTTATTTGATCGCCACCGGAGCTCTGCACCCAAACGAGGTGCTTGCCATCACGTTTACCAACAAGGCGGCAAAAGAGATGCGCGAGCGCCTGGAGACGATGCTCGGCAGTAGCGCCCGAGGTATGTGGATCAGCACTTTCCATTCGGCGTGTGTGCGGATTTTGCGCGCCGAACACGAAGCTATTGGGATGCGCTCCACGTTTACGATTTACGATGCCGCAGATTCTCAGCGCTTGATGAAGATGGTGTTGGCCGAGCAGAATATCGATGCCAAGACGTACACCCCTAAAGCGATGGCGTTTAGGGTGAGCGATCTGAAAAATGAGATGATCACGCCGCAGAGTTATCTCGCTAGCGCCAAAGGCCGCGATGAAGAGATCCTTGCCAGAGCCTATGCTGGCTATCAGGAGCGTTTACAGGCTGCCAACGCGATGGATTTTGACGATCTCATTATGCGCACAGTGCTGTTGCTGCGAGAAAATACGGCTGTCGCTGAGCGGTATCGGCAGCGTTTCCGCCATATTTTGGTCGATGAATACCAAGACACCAACACCGCCCAATATCAGCTGGTGCGAGAGTTGGTAGGAGAAGAGAGCAATCCGCGCCACGGCAAGCTCACCGTGGTGGGAGATGCCGATCAGAGTATCTATGCATTTCGCGGTGCCACAATCCGCAATATCCAGGATTTCGAGAAAGATTTTCCCCGCGCCACCACTGTGGTGTTGGAACAGAATTATCGCTCGACGCAAAACATCCTCACGGCTGCCAATGCCGTCATCTCCCACAACGAGGGGCGGCGCGCCAAGAATTTGTGGACTGATTCCGGCGAGGGTTCGCAGTTGATTGGTTATGTGGCTGATTCGGAGCGCGATGAGGCAAGTTTCGTCGTAGATGAAATTGATGCTCTGCGCACGAAGTATGGATGCCGTTTTAAAGATGTAGCGGTGTTTTACCGCACGAATGCGCAAAGCCGAGCAGTGGAAGATATGTTGGTGCGCGCTGGCATTCCATACAAAGTGGTGGGTGGCACAAAGTTCTATGAACGCAAAGAGATCAAGGACGCGCTCTCGTATCTGCACGCTTTAGTCAATCCGGATGACGCCGTTTCGCTGCGACGTATTCTCAACGAGCCGCGCCGAGGAATTGGCGATAAGGCCGAGGGGGCACTCAGCGCTCATGCTCGGCGGTGGGGGATGTCGTTAGGCAGTGCCCTGGCCGATGTGGCTCACCCCGATATTGCTGAGCAATCGGGGCGCGGAGCTGTGCAGGGGCTCACCCCGAGAGCCGCGCAAGCGGTGGAGAAATTCGCTGTGATGCTTGAAACGGTGCGTGCCCACGCCCTAGCTGGTGCGAAACCAGCAGATGTGCTCGAAGAAATTTTGGAGCAATCGGGATACGCGGATGCGCTCTCGCAGTCAAAAGATCCGCAAGATCAAGGGCGTTTAGACAACCTCGCAGAATTGAGCTCCGTCGCTTCAGATTATTCGCGCTCCGACCCGCAGGGCACGCTCGCAGATTTCCTCGATGAGGTCTCGCTCGTCTCAGACACTGATCAAATCCCAGATCCAGCTCAGGCCGAAGATGGTCAGGTGGTATTGATGACGGTGCACACCGCCAAAGGCCTGGAATTTCCGGTCGTTTTCGTCACGGGTATGGAAGATGGAATTTTCCCGCATATACGCTCGATGGAAAGCCCACAAGAGATGGAAGAAGAGCGGCGGCTTGCATATGTGGCGCTCACTCGTGCCCGCAAGCGCCTCTATCTCACATGGGCAGCTTCGCGTTCCCAGTGGGGGGCTCCGCAGGAGGAGGTGCCGTCGCGTTTCCTTGCAGAAATTCCTGCCGAGGTGATTGACTGGCGCCGCAGTGAAGAAGACGCACGGCGTTTCAGCATAGGGGAGGATTCTGGCTGGGGATCTGGTTCATGGGGTGACGGCAATCGCGGGGCTAACCCGTGGGGCAGACGCACCGGCGGGCGCACTGGCTCGCGTAACGGGTATGCGCGGCAGCGGAGTCTAGATGACGATTTCGCTCCAGCATTTGGATCTGGAGTTAGCCGCGGGGCAGGTGGCAGATGGGGAGGAAACTCCTACGCAGATGCCAGCGAGAACGGCGGCGGAAAATTTGTGCCTGGAAAACTCGGCATGGGCAGCGTCACGAAGAGCAAACTGGGGCAGCGCTCGAATGGCGTACAGGGCTCAGTTTCGTCGCATCCCGATGCCAAGAGACCCGAACCGCTACAGCTTGATGTGCTCTGCTCTGATGCACAGCATCTACGCCGTCATGCCGATCGAGGCCAGCAGCCTGATGTACCCCAGCAGCTCGATGTGTCAAAGTCCAAGCAGGCCGCAGGAGACGAGGAAGACTATCGCCGTTCGCTGTCGGTGGGAGACGTCGTCACGCATAAGAGCTTTGGGCGTGGAGTGGTGATGAAGTTTGAAGGCGCTGGGAGATCTACGGTGGCTGAGATTACATTTGATTCTGGCGCCACGAAGCGCTTGATGCTGCGGGTAGCTCCACTCGAAAAAGTACAGTAGCGGCAGCTGGGAGAAAAGTCCTATAATTGCCAGCGAAGGAGAACCAATTAAGGTATGCTCAGAGAGACGTCTTGATATGGAGATAGGTGGGTGACGTTGTAGACGCCTCACCGAATCGCTATACGGGCGAGTGTTCACAGCGAAGTGAATGATCGAAAGGAAACTTCGTGGATCTTTACGAGTATCAAGCGCGAGAACTATTTGCTGCGCACGGAGTGCCGGTCTTGCCAGGAATCGTGGTCAGCACGCCTGAAGAGGCGTATGAGGCAGCTCAGAAACTACTCACAAACAGCGAGATCGTAGTGGTTAAAGCGCAGGTGAAAACTGGTGGGCGTGGCAAAGCGGGCGGAGTGAAAATCGCCGCCAGTGCTGAAGAGGCGAGAGACAAGGCGGAACAAATCCTCGGCCTAGACATCAAAGGGCACATCGTGCGCAAACTCTTGATCGCTGCGGGTGCTGACATCAAAGAAGAGTATTACTTCTCGGTGTTGCTTGATCGTGCGCAGCGCAGCTATCTGGCGATGTGCTCGAAAGAGGGCGGCATGGAGATTGAGCAGCTGGCAAAGGAGCGGCCAGAGGCACTCGCGAAAGTTCCGGTCAATCCGCTGGTGGGAATTGACGAAGAAAAAGCACATGAGATTGTAAGCGCCGCCGGTTTTGAGCCTGAGCTGGGTGCCAAGGTGGCTGCCGTCATTCAGAAGCTGTGGGATGTGTACAAAGGTGAAGACGCCACACTGGTAGAGGTCAATCCGCTGGTGCAGAGCGTGCAAGGTGAGATTATTGCGCTCGACGGTAAGGTGACGCTTGACGACAATTCACGTTTCCGCCATCCGCAGCACGCAGAATTTGTGGATAAGAGCGCCGTCAATCCGCTAGAAGCTAGGGCGAAAGAGCTGGGGTTGAACTACGTCAAGCTAGAGGGCGGCCAGGTGGGTATTATTGGCAACGGCGCTGGCTTGGTGATGAGTACCCTCGACGTCGTGGCCTATGCCGGAGAACGCTACGGCGTGGGGCCGGCGAACTTCCTCGACATTGGTGGCGGTGCCAGTGCTGACGTCATGAGCAATGGGCTCGACGTCATTTTGAGTGATCCTGAGGTGCGTTCGGTATTCGTCAACGTTTTTGGCGGTATCACTGCCTGTGACGAAGTGGCCAAAGGTATCGTCGGGGCTCTCGAATCGTTGGGGGATAGAGCCACAAAGCCTATCGTGGTGCGCTTGGATGGCAACAAGGTGGAGCAAGGGCGCGCGATCTTGGAAGCGGCGAACCACAGGCTCGTCACGATGGTGGATACGATGGATGGCGCTGCGGCAAAAGCTGCTGAGCTAGCTGGCCAGGCACAAGAGTGAGAGTGGAGCGGTCATGTCTATTTTCTTGGGTAAAGACGACAAAGTAATCGTGCAGGGTATGACGGGCTCTGAAGGGTCAAAACACACACTTCGGATGTTGGGTGCGGGCACTCGCGTGGTGGCTGGCACGAATCCAAAGAAAGCCGGCACATTCGTTGATTTCGACGTGTTTCCCATCGGTTATGGGGCAGAAGATCGCCAAGCTGGCACCGTGAGTGTGCCCGTTTATGGCACAGTCGCAGAGGCGAAAGCCGCCACCGGAGCGGATGTCTCAGTGATTTTTGTGCCGCCGGCGGGAGCGAGAGGAGCCGTGATTGAGGCAGTAGATGCCGGAATGCGGCTCATCGTGGTGATCACTGAGGGAATTCCGGTGGCCGATTCGGCAGCGTTTTTCACCTATGCGCACGAGCGAGGAGTGCAGCTCATCGGGCCAAATTGCCCTGGGATTATCAGCCCTGGGCAGAGCAATGTGGGCATCACTCCGCCAGACATCACCGGCCCTGGCCGCGTAGGATTGGTGAGTAAGAGCGGCACCCTCACCTATCAGATGATGTATGAGCTGCGTGATCTGGGTTTCAGCACCTGCATTGGCATCGGCGGAGACCCTGTGATTGGCACAATCCACATTGACGCGCTCAAAGCGTTTGAAGAAGATCCGGATACCGATCTCATTGTGATGATTGGGGAGATTGGTGGTGACGCCGAGGAGCGAGCAGCAGCTTACATCCGCGAACACGTCACGAAGCCGGTTGTGGGCTATGTAGCAGGTTTTACAGCTCCCGAGGGCAAGACGATGGGGCACGCGGGAGCAATCGTCAGCGGGTCTAGTGGCACGGCGGCTGCAAAGAAAGAAGCTCTCGAAGCGGCGGGCGTGCGCGTAGGTAAAACACCCACGGAAACGGCCGCCATCGCCCGCGAGATTTTCAAGACTCTGCAAAGATAGTTCCCGCAAAAGCCGCTGTTTGCCGTCAAGCTGTCTGCAAGCGACCGGCGGCAGCCAATAAAAGCGTGGCGGCAGCCAATAAAATGTTGTCTGCCCAATTTTGTCAGAGATTAACCTCAAGTTTGTTTTTGATAAAATCGGGCAGATCGATTTTATTGGTAATCGCCAGCGGCGTCTCTGTGCCGCTTGCGCTTGCGCTTCGCACGGTGCGCTACGTTGTTCGGTAGCATAGAGGCGATGGATATTCAACGCTTTGATCTCTCCCGAGGTTTCTTTGTGGTGCGCGGTGCATTGCAGCCGGTGCTCTACAGCTGGGTTCTCACAGTGCTTTTCGCTCTGCTCTTTTACGCGACGACGGCCTCCGCTCCCACATTGGGTGACGTCACGTGGGGGGAGGCGGCTCAGCTCACCACTTGCTTGTGGGCGACGACGTTCGGTGGGCGTTGTTCGATGGGGGTGCTTGGCGTCTCGACTCCAGCTGGATCGGGGTATGTGCAGTTGCCGCCGCTCTTGCTCACGCTCGTTGTGTTGTATGCGCTCGCCGTCATCTGCCGCAAACGAATGGTGCATTCGTGGGGCGAGGTGGCGTTGGTGGGTGTCTTTCAGGGTGCGCTAGTTGCCATCGTTGGAGCGGCCATGCATCTGCAGGGGGCATGGTGGATCGCGGTGGTCGGCGCCACTGCGCTCGGCGTTTTGGCCGCGCTATGGGCAGGGCGAGAATTTATCTTTGAGGGGAGAACATGGTGGGAGCGTTGTGAATCTTTGCTGCCACGTATGAAAAAGCTCCTCGCGTTGCTGTGTATCTGCGCCGGCATCACGCTCGCTGTGGCCATCCTTGCAGGAGGACGCAAAGTCGTTGATATTCATGCCAGCTATATGGCTGGCCTGTGGGGCGGGGTCGGCATAGTTGTGGTGCAACTGTTGTATCTGCCAACGGTGCTTGTATGGGTGTTGAGCTGGTTGCTCGGAGCCGGATTTTCTGTGGGGGAGGGCAGCTATTTCTCGATTTTTGGTACGCTCACTCAGCCGCTGCCAGCTATCCCGATCCTCGGCGCGTTGCCACACAACTCTGTCTGGGCGGCGCTGGTGCTGATTCCGGTGGTGACGGCGGTGAGCTGGCGTAGCTGGCGCGACTGGAAAAAAACCGATATTCGCGGCACATCGGCCGTGCGCAGAGCTGCGGCAGATAGTGTGATTGTGGCACTCGGGGTGGGAGCGGTCATCGTTGTGCTCGCGTGGCTTTCCCGTGGGTCGATTGGTCCTGGGCGCATGGCCGTTGTGGGTACGCGGGCAGAGTTCATGGTGGCGGCGACGGTACTTGTTGTGGGTATCCCTTATGCGGTGACGGCAATGCTCACGGTGCGGCATCGGGCGAGAAAGATCCTGGATCAGGAGCGTAGCTCTTCCTCAAGTGCCGATTCTCCCGTGGATGTGGATTCTTCCAAGGGCGCCAGTTCCTCTGCAGGCGCCGATTTCGCTGAGGGTGACCATACGTCTGAGAGGATCGGCTCCTCCGTAGGTGTAGAAACTTGCACGGATGACGCAAGACGCACGAGTGCAGAGGAGGCAGAGGCCTTAGGGGAATCTGGAGGTGAACCGCCAGAGGCTGAGCAAGTGGAGGCGGATGGGCGATCAGTAGCCCCGTAACATCACCAGCCCTGTAGCCACGTAGCATCACCAGTCCCGTAGCTAGGGGCAACGTTGCTTGTTTTTATTTGATTGCTTTTTATGTGAGTGTTTCTTATGTGGTCACGCACCGCTGGCACCGAACTGATTTTCAGCACGATTTGATCTTGCACATCAGCACCAATGTGAGTCTACATTCCGGCACCGATGCGATCCTGCACCGCCAGAACCGAACTAATTTTCGGCACGTTTTCTGTCTGCTGATCCAGTGCTATTAATCCCATGCTTGCTGGTCCAGTGCTATTAATCCCATGCTTGTTGGTCCAGTGCCTGTCAATTTAGTGCTTGCCAATTTAGATCCCGTGAATCCGACTCCCCTGAATCCACGGAAAACCTACAGATCAGATGCTTTCCTGTCAAAACTCGAGGTGAGTAAAACTCGAATCGAAACGAGTTTCCATCTGGAAATCCTCATAGCATAACGAAAACTACAATCTTCATCACGGCAACGAAAAGTTGCGATTGTCATTGCAGAGCGCACATCACAGCTCCATCAATAATTTTTATTCGATAGTTTCATTTTTCAGCACGCAAGACGCCAACCTTTCAGCATACGAGATGCCCACAGATCGCTATGCGAGCGAACCGGCGATGGTGGGCTTCGCGCGCGATAATGAATATGTACATGGCGCAAGTACGGCTGTGCAGTCAGTATGGGCACTGCAGCTAGATAATGATGCAAGAGGCGAGGAGCACAATCATGCGTATTCCGTTTCAGCGGGCACTTATTTCCGTTTTCTATAAAGATGGAATTCTGGAGGTAGCACGGGCACTCGCGGAAGCAGGCTGCGAGATCATTTCCACAGGTTCTACTGGTGAAGCCATCCGGAGCGCTGGTATTGCCGTCACGGATGTTTCAGATATCACTGGTTTCCCCGAGAGCTTCGACGGGCGCGTGAAGACCTTGCATCCGCTGATCCACGGAGGGATTTTAGCGCGGCGAGATAGCGAAGCTCATCTGCGGCAGATGGATGAGTTGGGCGTGCGGCCTATTGATTTGGTGATCGTCAATCTCTATCCATTCATGCAGACCGTGGCGAGTGGAGCCAGTATCGACGAATGCATCGAGAAAATAGATATCGGCGGGCCGGCGATGATTCGAGCGGCGGCCAAGAATCACGATGCGGTGAGCGTGGTGGTGGATCCAGCTCAGTATCGAGCAGTGATAGAAGCGGCAGCCCGAGGCGGTTTTGAGGGTGGGGAGCGTGCTCGGCTGGCGGCGCACGCTTTTGCCACTACGGCCGCTTATGATGCGGCTGTGGCGCAGTGGGCGAGCTCAGTGCTCATCGGAGAGCAGATGCCTCTGTATCGCGGTGCTGTCTACGAGCTGAAGAATGAGCTGCGCTACGGGGAGAATCCGCACCAAGAGGCGGCGCTCTATGCAGATTTCCCAGCTTCAGATAGTGACGGCGGCGCCCAGGGGGCGGGGGCTGTTGGCGCTCATCTGGCGGGGCTAGCTAACGCCACGCAGCTGCATGGCAAAGCGATGAGTTTTAACAACTATCAGGATATGGATGCCGCTATTCGCGCTGCCTACGATTACGCTGAGCCAGCCGTGGCTGTAGTGAAGCACGCCAATCCCTGCGGCATCGCTGTGGGAGAAGATATTGCTGCAGCCCACAGAGCCGCCCATGCCTGCGATCCGCAGAGTGCCTACGGCGGGGTGATCGCAGCCAACCGTGAAGTGAGCCTTGCGATGGCTGAGCAAATCAAGCCGATTTTCACGGAAGTAATCGCGGCGCCGAGCTATGATCCGCAGGCTCTTGAGCTGCTGAAAACGAAGAAAAACTTGCGTATTCTGCTCGTGGATAATCCCGAGAATCAAAATACGGCCTGGGATATGAAGCAAATTACTGGCGGTGCGCTCTTCCAGCAGCGCGACGTTTTGACGGCTGAGGGGGATAACCCCGAGAACTGGGAGCTTGTGGCAGGGGAAGCGGCTGATGCGCATACGCTCCGTGATTTGGAATTCGCCTGGCGGGCTGTGCGGGCAGTGCGCTCGAATGCAATTTTGCTGGCGAAAGACGGAGCTAGCGTGGGCGTTGGCATGGGGCAAGTCAATCGTGTGGATTCATGCCGGCTAGCTGTGGAGCGGGCAAATACGCTTGGCGCGCCTGAGGCTCAGGGGGCATTGCCACCTGAGCGGGCTCGTGGGGCGGTAGCTGCCTCGGATGCATTTTTCCCGTTTGCTGATGGGTTTGAAGTACTCGCGGAGGCGGGCGTGACGGCGGTAGTGCAGCCTGGTGGTTCCATCCGTGACGGCGAGGTGATTGAAGCAGCGAAAGCTGCTGGCGTCACGATGTATCTCACTCATGCACGGCATTTTGCTCACTGATTTTTCTCATTGTGAGCCGTCCGGATCATCCAGATGCTCTCTTATACAGGTGACGTGCATTGGGGAAGCATACACTGGGTGCGGCAAAGACAAGTGGCAAAGGCAGGTAGAATGGTGGCTGTGAAACATTTGCCTTCGCCGTGGTTTTATGCGGCGCTACTCGTGTGGCTCATTGCCGTGGTGGCTGTTGCTTTTTGCGTCCACCCTAAAGCTGCTGCGTATATGCTTTCAGCGAGCTTGGTGGTGTTGGCGGTACTTCGCGCCACCTGTAGTTCTCGGGTAGTGCCTCATGTGCGATCGCGCTGGTTTGACGTTCTGTGCTTACTCGGGCTGGCGCTGGCGTTATTTTACTTGGCGCCGTGGGGGCTATCTCGCGCTCTGTAGCTCGTAAAAGTTGCGATGAATGCTTGACGAGCTGTCGCCTGTGGCTTGTTGTTCGCTTGAGGAGGTTACTCAAATGAAGGCTAACCTTAAAAGTGTTCGCTGAGTTCGTCTGCGGCGCATTGTCCGCTTGAAGTCGTTTGGGTTGCCTGACCCACAGGACTGGCGGGAATACATCTGCGGCTTGGAGCATTATCCACGGCGTAAGGAAAACGTGAAAACGAAAACGCCGCGTCGGTGGACCGTGCTCCCTGCTGCTGGTCTTGTGCTGTTGGCCTTGTCGCAAAGCATTGATCGGCATGGGTGGGTGCGTCTGTGCAATCGGTACCGACTATTGCATCGCTACGGCGCTGAAATGTTCGATATAAATAAAATACTCTATCTCAAGGAGAATGATGACGAGCCTCAAAGACATTAACGGAACCTATACAATTGACGCCTCTCACTCCCGCCTAGGTTTTGTAGCGCGGCACGCGATGATTACCAAAGTGCGCGGAGCTTTTGTAGATTTTGAAGGGACGGCAAGCGGCAATGGAGCTGATCCATCCACGGCACACGTGGAGGTGACGGCGCAGGCGGCTTCTATTGATACTGGCTCAAAGATGCGTGATAACCACTTGCGGAGTGCCGATTTCTTCGATGTGGAAAAGTATCCTGAAGTAAAATTCGTGAGCACTGAGGTAGCCGTTGTCGATGATGAGACTCTTGAGATCACCGGAGATCTCACCATCCGTGATCAGACACGTTCACTGACAATTCCCTTTGATTTCACTGGTGCTATTACTGATGGCTTCGGCAATAAGCGCATTGGTTTTGAAGGGACTCTGCCCATTTCCCGCAAAGATTTCGGCCTCACCTGGAATAAGGCCGTGGAAGCTGGAGGCGTGACGGTGGGAGACAAAGTGGTGCTCGAAATCGAGATTTCCGCTATTGAGCAGGAGTGAGCTCCGCTTTAGCACCTCTCAACTTTGAGTTGGTGTTTCGGCTCTGAGTCGGCGTTCAATGTACTCGTGGCACGCCGTCATCCCCAGCGCTAGTATGAGCGCTGCGATGGGAAGAGAGAGTGGAGAAATGTGCGTGAGTGCTAAGCCGGTGGCAGGAGGGGCAAACAAGAATCCGAGGTATGCAAACCCCATCTGCACTCCGGTAGCTCGGGCGACGTTTGCACGCCCCAGGCGCCGTCCGGTTTCTTTCATCACAGCGGGATAAATCGGTGCGCATCCAATGCCTGCGAGGGCGAATCCGGCCACTGCGAGCAGTGGGAACGGGGCGAGCAAGGCGATGAGCATCCCCGCGATGAGCACGCCTGATCCGATGCGCAGCAGCTGTGTATTCGTCAAACGCAGGGATGCAAAACCTGCTGAGAAACGGCCAGCCGTGATGCCGATGTAAAACGCAGACCCCGCTGCAGCGGCGAGCGCCGGAGCGAGCTGGTGGTAGCGCACCAGGAACGTGCTGGCCCACAGCCCAATCGTGCCTTCCGCCGAGCAGTAGCACAGAAATCCAATAAGCGTAGGCCAGATCAGTGGGATGCGATACCACGGGCGGGCGTCGGAGGGGCTGTTGCAAGGTGTACCGCTCTCCTCGGGTGCGGCGCTGTTAGCCCTAACGGCACTATCGGCTCCGGCAGTAGTATCAACCTCATCGGTGACGCCGGTGCCGTTAGTGGTGTCAGCGCTGTTCGTGACGCCGGAGCTGCTGGTGACGTCAGCGCTATGAGTGACGTCAGTAGTGCCTGCGGGCACGTCGGGAGAGACCGAATCGGACGTCTTGAAACTCTCGTGCGGCCAGGTGCGACGGGTGACAATCAACAACAGCATCAGGCAGGCCTGCGCTGCAGCAATGACGCAATAAGTGAGCCGCCACTGGCCGGTGAAGTTGAGGAAAAATCCAGCCACGAGAGGTCCCGTCATAGCCCCTACTCCCCAGCTGGCGTGCAAAAAATTCATGTGCATAGCGGAAAAATGCAAGGAAACGTAGGCGTTGAGGGCGGCATCAATAGCGCCGGCACCCAGCCCAAGCGGGATACAGCACACCATGAGAGCGGGGAAATTAGGGGAGATGGCAAATCCGATCAAGCCGACGACCGTCAGTGCTACCGATCCAATGCACACGCCCACGGTACTTAATCGCTTGAGTAGCCATCCCGAAGCAAACGAGGCCACAATTGTGCCGATGCTGGTGATGAAAGACAGGACGCCCGCTCCCGCTAGCGGTGCATAGAGGCTGCTCGACATCTGCGGCCATACGGATCCGAGTATTCCATCGGGCAAACCGAGAGAGATAAAAGCAGCGTAAATAATGGCGATAAGTGACATTCTTTTTCTGGTTTCCTAGCTGTCGAGGAGTGGGTGTGCGATGTGTAGCATGGGTGGTTGCTCTCGTCTCAGCGGGCGCCTCATCGGGCATGGCATAGAGCCTGTCAAGTTTTCTGTGTAAGTGGCTTGTTTTCTTCTTTCTTATATGGTTGGGAATCGGGCTGGGCGTAGGCATCGGCACAACGAGGCATAGCATCAGCAAACTTATTCACCGCATAATCGCCGTGTATTCGCCCTGCGGTGAATATGCCGGTCAATATGCTAACGAGATAGGCCTCAAGACCTAAAATACAGTAAAATCTTTAGACGGAGCGTGCTTGCGCTGCTTCAAGAGCAAAATGGGATAATCCCAACGAAGGGCAAAAAAGTATGACGAAATATGTGTATAAGTTTGCCGAGGGCGATAAGGATATGAAAGATCTCCTCGGTGGTAAGGGCGCGAATCTTGCTGAGATGACGAAGCTCGGGCTTCCGGTGCCTCCAGGATTTACAATCACCACTGATGCGTGCCGCGCTTATTTGAATACTGGTGAAGTGCCAGACACTCTCGACGTTGAGGTGACGGCGGCCATCCGTGGCGTAGAAGACGCGATGGGGAAGACCCTCGGAAATGCCGACGATCCGCTGCTGGTGTCGGTGCGTTCCGGCGCTAAATTCTCTATGCCTGGCATGATGGAGACGGTGCTCAACATTGGTTTGAACGACAATAGTGTGCTCGGTTTGGCTAAGCAGAGCGACAATGAGCGCTTCGCGTGGGATTCGTATCGTCGCCTCATCCAGATGTTTGGCAAGACCGTCATGGATATCGACGGCGATCTCTTCGCCGATGAGTTGCATGGCCTGCAGCAGAAGAAAGGCTATAAAGGCGACCTCGATATGACCACCGAGGATCTGAAAGAGCTCGTCGTCACCTACAAAGAGATCGTGAAGCGCGAGACGGGTAAAGACTTCCCGCAAGATCCGCGCGAACAGATGGATATGGCTGTGGAAGCAGTATTTCGTTCGTGGAACACTGATCGCGCCCGCATCTATCGCCGCCGTGAGCGCATTCCAAATGACCTTGGTACGGCTGTGAACGTGCAGACGATGGTGTTTGGCAATATGGGCCTCGATTCCGGCACTGGCGTGTGCTTCACCCGTGACCCCTCAACGGGGCACTCGGGCGTATATGGCGACTACCTGCAAAACGCCCAGGGCGAAGACGTGGTGGCGGGTATCCGCAATACTCTCTCGCTCGCCGATCTTGAGAATCTTGACAAGAAGAGCTACGACGAGCTGCGCGAGATTATGAGCAAGCTCGAAACCCACTATCGGGATATGTGTGATATCGAGTTCACCATCCAAAAGGGTAGGCTCTGGATGCTGCAGACTCGCGTAGGCAAGCGTACCGCTTCGGCCGCTTTCCGGATTGCTGAGCAGTTAGTGAACGAGCGTTTAATCACCAAGGATGAAGCGGTGACTCGCGTGAGCGGCGATCAGCTCACCTCGTTGCTCTTCCCACAGTTTGATAAGAAAGCGGAGAAGAAACTCATCTCCAAGGGTATGCCGGCTTCTCCAGGTGCTGCCGTCGGCGAGATCGTGATGAACAACGAGCAGGCTGTGGAGCGCACTCAGGCGGGTGCCACGGTGATCTTGGTGCGTCGTGAGACCAACCCAGACGACTTGCAGGGCATGGTTGTGGCCGCTGGTGTGCTGACCGCCCGCGGCGGCAAGACTTCGCACGCCGCTGTGGTGGCTCGCGGCATGGGGCGCTGCGCTGTGGTGGGTGCTGAGGATCTGGTGGTGGATGAAGCCGCTGGTACTGTGTACGTCAAGAGCAAAGACGCCACGTATCATGCTGGCGACGTCATCGCTATCGACGGCGCTACTGGCGAGATTTTTGAAGGGCGAGTGCCGGTAGCTGATTCAGCCGTGATGACTTACATCTCCAAGGGGTTTGACGCCGCTATGGAGGCAGCTGGCGATGACGCCGATGTGGTGGAGCTGGTGACGGCAGTGGATCACATCCTCACTCGCGCCGATCAAAAGGCGCGTCTCGTGGTGCGTGCCAATGCAGACAATCCAGAAGATGCCCAGCGCTCGCGCGAATTTGGAGCGAAAGGCGTGGGGCTATGCCGCACGGAGCATATGTTCCTCGGCGATCGCCGCAAACTCATTGAAGCCGTCATTCTTGCAGATAGTGACGACGAGCGCGAAGCTGCTTACGACGCCCTCATGCCGCTGCAAAAAGGCGATTTCGTTGGTATCTTCGGGGCAATGGATGGACTTCCAGTGACGGTGCGTCTGATCGACCCGCCGCTGCACGAGTTCTTGCCGGATCTGACGGAGCTCTCCGTGGAGTTGGCAGTGAAAGAAGCCAAGGGTGAGACGGTCACAAATCAAGAGAAGAAGCTGCTAGCCGCCGTGAAAGCCAACCACGAGGCCAACCCGATGCTCGGGCTGCGCGGTATCCGCCTCGGTCTGAAGATGCCAGGGCTGATTAAGCTGCAGGTGCGGGCTATCGCTGAGGCCTACGTGGAGTTGCGCAAGCAGGGCAAAGATCCGAAGCCTGAAATTATGATTCCACTCATCGGCTCCGTACGCGAGATGCAGATCGCGCGCGATATGGCTCTTGAGGTGCTCAAGGATGTGGAAGACGAGAGCGGCATGAAAGTGGATCTGCCCATCGGCAATATGATCGAGCTGCCGCGCGCTGCCATCACCGCTGGCCGTATTGCTGTGGAATCGAACTTCTTCTCCTTCGGCACGAACGACCTCACCCAGACCACCTGGGGATTCTCGCGTGACGACGTGGAGGCGGCGTTCTTCAACGACTACTACGATTACGGCATCTTTGGCACCAGCCCATTCGAGAGCATCGACTGGCGCGGTGTGGGCGCGCTCGTGAGGCGCGCAGCAGAGAATGGCCGCCAGGCAAATCCAGATTTGCACTTGGGCGTGTGCGGCGAGCACGGCGGCGATCCGCAGTCGATCCACTTCTTCCATTGGGTTGGCTTGGATTACGTGTCATGCTCTCCATTCCGCGTGCCAGTGGCTCGCCTTGAGGCTGGCCGCGCTGCCATTGCGAATGAGAGTGAAGCTGCGGCTGAAGAAAATGGCGGCAGCTCTGTGAATGCCACGGCCTGAGCGTTCGCGAAGCTAGCGTACTGAAAATTTCAGTGCGCTAAGCGTGGCATGAGGTGGTGTAGTCTTTGACGGCAGCCCTCGATACTATTTGGCAATGCCCGAAGCGGCGGCTCCCTGCGTATCGCGCAAGGAGCCGCCGCTTTGCGTGTAGGGGCTCGCTGCCAACTCATCTAACGCATCCTGCTCACTTCCTGATTGCCAACTCCCTTTGTCTCTCCTGCTCTGCTTATCTTATTTATTCCGCCAATCCTGTTTATCCCGCTCATCTCACTCATCCAAGGCGTCCCGCAATCTTGCCCCACTTGCCCCACTTGCCCCACTTGCTCATCTTGCTTATCCTGCCCATCCTGCTTATCCTGCTTTCCTACTCACTCAACTTGCCCTGCCCCGCCCTTCCTGTCTTGCCCACCTGTCCATTGTGCAGTCCTGCTTATGCTGTGCTGCTCGCTTGGAGCTGGAAGAGAAGGTTATTGATGCGGGGGGGGGCTGGAGGAGAAAGTTATTGATGCTGGGTGGATCTCATCCACCACGGATGCGCCTATCGGGACTTTAAACCTACTATGTGCACGGCGTCACGGACGAGGCAATTCTGTGCGTCACATCTTTTTATTTAGGGTTCCCTTAGTTTAGCTTCTTAGGCTACCCTAAGTTATATGAAGTTAAGTGATTGTCCAGTTCGGGTGCCTATTCGGCTCACGGAGGTGCCGGTGCCCGGGAAGAATCAGTTGCGGATGCAAGAGATGGGCGTGCGGGTGGGCACGCAAACTTTTGTGGTGCAACGCGGAGCATACGGCGGGCGGATCCTCAATATCGCTGGAGCGCGAGTGGCTATCGACAACAGATCTGCACGGCTCATCCAAGCGGAGGTGGTAGCATGAGCATCGTTGGTTCGTACGATAAATCAGTGGCGATGTTGGAACGCCCTGAAGATCTGAGCAGTGACGCCGATGCGGCTGTACCTACCGTGCTGCTGGTCGGAAATACGAATGTAGGTAAGTCCACGCTTTTTAATGCCGTCACCGGCGCTCATCAGGCAATTGTGAATGCTCCAGGCACCACGGTAGAAGTCATGGCTGGCACCTGGAAAAATCTCGGGGTGCGGGTGCTTGATCTTCCTGGTACGTACTCGCTCATTCCCACCAGCCCTGATGAAGAAGTGGTGGCTCGTACAATTTCTCAGTGGCCAGGCACTCTCACGGATACGCGCAAAGGTGGACGCATTGATCTGATACTCGCGCAACTCGACGGCTCAGCACTCACGCGCTCGCTGTATCTTCTTGCTCAGATCGGACAGACAGGCCACCCTGTGGCAGTGCTCATCTCTATGGCTGATGTGGCCAAACGCAATGGTACCGACATCGATCCGGCAGCTCTCTCACAAGTGCTTGGAGTGCCGGTATTGATCTTTGATCCACGCAAGCCCAAGCAGTATTCACTGCTCGATTCGTTTGTGCGCCACGCGCTTGAGATACGTCCGCATCTGAAAGGGATTGAGCCAGATCCGGAGGCTCCAGGCTATAGTGAGCAGGCGGTGGCTCGCTGGCGTAGCCAACCTAGCTGCGGCGCACAGCAGGTAGATCATCGAGATCTTTTAGCGCAGACGATGTGCGCTTGCGGCAGAGAGCTAGCACGCGGAGAAGACTGCCCGGATACCGATGTTCTCGATGTGGCTGGCAGCAGCGTTGATGGCAGTGATGCTGGCGATGCCAGCATCACCACAGACGCTATCGGACGTGCTGGAGCGCCCCGAGTCGCTCAGGCTGCTGACGTCACCGACGAATCTGAACAAAGCATCGTCCGGCAGCGTCCTAGCTCTGAGGACTCTCCGTGCCACTGTGGTGCCCAGCCTGCTTCGAGCCTCGATATTTCCGGTGTGCGCATTGGCGTCAAAAATTCGTCTGCGGATACGCCCGTAAACGTCCATGTGCAGGAGCCTACGGGCATTGCTACGGATAGTTCCATGCAGCGCGATCCGCACTCTGAGCGAGAGCTCAAACGCGCAGCCACCATTTTTACGTGGGTAGAGCAGGTGGAACGACGGGCAGAGAAACGCTCTGAGGATCCACAACAGCTGAGTTATTCAGATAAAATCGACCGCGTCTTGCTCAATCCGCTTGCAGGCCCGATCGTTTTCCTGGCGCTCATGTGGGTGTTGTTTAAACTGGCCGGAGAATGGATGGGCCCTATTCAAGACTTTTTCGACGGGCTCTTCACCTCCACCGATGCGGGTACGATATCTGCAGCGAATGGCATCTTGTGGCTGCTCGGAGCTGTGCACCTTGAGAACACCTGGGTGGAGTCTTTCTTCGTGGGTGGCTTGATGACGGGGTTAGGCGTGGTGGCTAGCTTCGTTCCGCTGATGTTTACGATTTTTGTAGCTATCTCGCTGCTAGAAGATTCTGGCTATATGGCTCGCGCCGCTTTCCTGGCTGACAGACTGATGCGCAAAATTGGCCTCGACGGGCGAGTGGTGCTGCCGCTCATTATGGGCTTTGGCTGCAATCTGCCGTCACTAGCTGCAGCTCGCGCACTTCCATCGGCACGCCAAAGGCTGGTGACGGCGCTGGTGACGCCACTGACAAGCTGTGCAGCTAGGCTCACGATCTATTTGATGATCGCTAAAATTTTCTTCCCGCATCATGCCGGTACGGTGGTCTTTACCATGTACGTGCTGAGTGTGGCACTGGTGACGTTTGCCGCATGGGTACTGAAGTTTTTCATCACAAAATCTGAGGTGCAAGCTCCGCTGATGCTGGTGCTTCCGGCTTACCATACACCTCGGCTGTTGGTATTGCTGAAAACGGCAGGGCAGCGTTCGTGGACGTTCGTGAAAGGCGCAGGCAAGATCATCGTGGTGATGACGATAGCAGTGTGGCTGCTGGGCGCTATTCCAGCAGGAGCCGGTGCGCAGGGGCATAGTTTTGGTGATCCGGAGCTGGCGATGGAAGATTCCGCTTACGGCCAGGTCGCTAAAGTGCTGGAGCCAGTATTCGCTCCGGCGGGCTTCAACGACTGGCATATGACGGGCGCTTTGATGACGGGCTTCGTAGCTAAGGAGACGGTCGTTTCCTCAATCGTCGTCTCCTACAACATGGATGAGAGCGCTGCTGGAGATGCTGAAGAGGGCGGCGACGACCTCGGCGAACTTCCGCAACTACTCATGGCTAGCTTTGAATCGACGGCAGGAGCGCCATATGCTGGCCTTGCAGCTCTCGCTTTCTTAGTATTTGTGCTGGCTTACACCCCGTGCTTGGCAACTGTGGGTGAGCAGGTGCGGCTGATCGGAGGAAAGCTGACGACGATGGCGGTGGCTGCGCAGCTGTTCGGGGCATGGGTGCTGGCAGTAGCAGTGTTTCAGATCGGAAAGCTGATCGTGGGCTGATAGCCATGAAGGCACTGCACGAATCGGAAACGGAAACGATCACCGCGAGAGTACTCACGGAGCTAGCGGCTGGCAAAACAGCTCCAGAGGTGGCCGCGACTCTGGGCACCTCCGTGGTGTTTGTACGAGTGTTGGCAGAGCATTTGCAGCGCGTTGGCCTCGCCCAATCGGCGCAGAGCCTGTGCAGCAGCGGGCTGGGAGCCTGTTCAGCGGGGGAATTATCGGAGCAAGCCAGGGTGGCGTGCGCTGGCTGCCCGCTCGCGTGAGCAGATCTATATTCGGGGCCCCTCCAGCTTTTGTGGACGTCCTAGCATCGTTGCTTCGCTCAAGGCACAATAGGGGCATGAGCACTGCCGATAAGATGAGTGAATGGGTGGCTGAACTTTCTGCACAGATCTCCGGAGACGTCGAGACGTCTGCGCGCACGCGGGCGCAGTATTCCACTGACGCATCCAACTATAGGGTGCCTCCGGCTGTCGTAGTTTTTCCTCGTGATAGTGACGACGTGCGGATTATTCTCGCGTGGGCAAGGGAGCACGGTATCGGCCTCACCGCCAGGGGAGGGGGCACCTCGGTAGCTGGCAATGCCATTGGCACGGGCGTGATCGTCGAGTACTCACGCTATATGAACAAAATTCTGAGCATCGACGCTATCGCTCGCACTGCGCGAGTGCAACCAGGTGTGGTGATGAGCGATCTGCAGCGTGCAGCTGCTCGCTATGGGCTGCGTTTTGGGCCCGATCCCAGTACCCAAAACAGGGCGACGTTCGGCGGGATGATCGGCAACAACGCCTGCGGCCCACACGCTGTGGCTTACGGTAAAACGGCAGAGAACGTGCTGGAATTGCACTGTATCGACGGATGTGGACGAGAGTTCGTGGCTGGTCGGGATAGTGCCGCCACCTGTGAACCGCTCGCACAGATGGAGGCGCTCGTCGGAGAAAACTTGGCACAGATCCGTACGGAGCTTGGCCAGTTTGGGCGCCAAGTGAGCGGCTATTCGCTGGAGTGGATGTTGCCCGAGTATCGACAGGATCTGGCCAAAATGCTCGTCGGTACTGAGGGAACTCTCGTAGCCATCACCGAAGCTCGCGTGCGTCTCGTCCCCATTGCGGCAGCTCCGATGCTGGTCGTGCTGGGGTATCCGAGTATGCCGGAAGCCGCAGATGCCGTACCGGCGCTGCTGGAGTTTCATCCTTTGGCGATTGAGGGGATGGACGCTGCACTGGTAGATATGGTGCGCCGTGCCAAAGGGGATGTGCCTGAGCTTCCTGAGGGCAATGGTTGGCTCATGGTGGAAGTAGGTGCGCAGGAGGGAGAAGATCCCGCTGCTGTGCCTGCGCGTGCCCAGTCCTTAGCGGCCGCTGCAGGAACGGATGCTGTGATGATCGAGCCAGCTGGCGCACGCGCCACAAAGCTCTGGCAGATTCGCGCTGATGGAGCCGGTCTAGGTGGGCGGACACCTCAAGAGACACAAGCCTGGCCAGGCTGGGAAGACTCAGCAGTACCTCCAGCTGCTCTGGGAGCATATCTGCGCGATCTGCAAGCACTGATGGATCGTCACGGCCTGCATGGGCTCATGTATGGCCATTTTGGCGATGGCTGCGTGCACGTGCGTATTGATTTTCCGCTCGATAGTGCCTCTGGGGTGCCGGTATTCCGCGAATTTATGGAGCAAGCTGCGGATATCGTCGCCAGCTACGGGGGATCTCTCTCGGGAGAGCATGGGGATGGACGAGCCCGATCTGAACTGCTCCCGCGGATGTATTCACCGCAAATGATGCAACTTTTCCGCGCAGTGAAAACAATTTTTGATCCGCAGAACCTGATGAACCCAGGTGTATTAGTGACGCCAGATACTCCAGATGCTCAGATGGCTCAGAGTGTTGTGCAGACGCGGGCATTGGACGCCGATCTGCGTAGGCCACACGCGGCAGAGCTGCCCTACGCGGGAGGTTTTCATTTTAGCCGTGACGGCGGCAGTTTCACTCACGCTCTGCACCACTGCACGGGAGTGGGCAAATGCCGCGCTGATAACGCTTCGGCTGGTGGCTGGATGTGCCCGAGTTACCAAGCCACGAAAGATGAAAAAGACGTGACTCGCGGGCGGATGCGAATTTTGCAGGAGGTGGCTCAGCAGGGCTACCACGCTGGCGGTGCAGGAGCGCCACTGGTGCGTGGTTTTGCTGATCGCGCTGTGCTCTCTGCGCTTGATCTGTGCCTAGGGTGCAAAGCCTGCTCGGCGGATTGCCCCGCTGGAGTCGATCTAGCCCGCTTCAAATCCGAGGCGCTCTATCGTGGGTATCAGGGGCGGATCCGCCCTCGCACTCATTATCTGCTTGGGAATTTGCCGGCGCTTGCCCGTTTGGCGACGGCGGTGCCTGCAATGTCAGCGATTGCAAATGCTGCTTTAGGGGTGACGCCGCTACGCAAACTCGCATTCAAGCTCGCTGGGCTAGATACGCGCCGGCTCATGCCTGGCTTTGCCCGTCGGCGTTTTTCGCGCACGCCGCAGGGCACGGCGGAGCCTGATATTGCTCCGTTATCTGTGCTAGGGAGGGTGAAGACGGCTCCGAGGGATTCTCGGTACGTGATGCTCTGGGCTGATTCTTTCTCTGAAACGCTCGATACTCGCGGCGCGCAAGCGATGGTGGAGCTGCTGCAACGGCATGGATACACGGTGCTGATTCCACCTGAAGAGGCCTGCTGCGGCCTCACCTGGATCACCACCGGTCAGCTTGGCATAGCGAAGCGAAAGCTGCAGGATTTGCTGCGCGTCCTGGCACCCTTTGCAGCTAGTGGTATTCCGATTGTGGGAGTAGAGCCGAGCTGCACAGCGGTGCTCAGAGATGATGTGTTGGATTTGCTTCCAGATGACGCCCGTTCGCAGCTAGTGAGTTCCATGACGTTCACGCTTGCAGAGCTGCTCACCAGCGCAGAATATGGGCCAGAGGAGTTGCTCCTGCCGCAGCTGAGCGGGGTGAGAGTCATCGCTCAGCCACACTGCCATCACTATTCGGTGATGGGATGGAAAGCAGATGCAGCTCTGCTGCGGCAAACTGGCGCCGATGTGCAGATTCTGAATGGATGCTGCGGGCTGGCTGGCAATTTCGGTATGGAGCAGGGGCACTACGACGTCAGTGTTCAAGTAGCTGAACGGGAGCTACTGCCGGCGTTAAGAGCTCCTGGAGCTAATGCGGCCATCTATCTGGCAGACGGCTTTTCCTGCCGCACTCAGGCTGCGCAGCTCGCCGGTAAAAACGGCGTACATCTGGCGGAACTGCTGCTACGCGGAAAGGACGCACACGCTCAGTAAGGGCGCAGACCAGAGACGACGCGCTGATCCGCTGCCAGCGGTGGGTTGGGCAGCAGTGGTGCGTCGTCACCTTTGAGCGTGAGTGGCCAGGCGTTGATCACGGCCTGTGCAAAGCGATGCGAGCGTTGGGAGCTTCCCGTTTGGTTGTAGTGCACGCCGTCACCCTCAATAAACCAGTTTGGCTGCACTTCCTTATCCCAGGGATACACCCACATATTCGGATATTTCTCCAGTGCGGCGTAGAGGGCATCATTCCAGCTGTCCATCACGGCTTTGTCGTACCAGCGAGGTGATCCAGCGGGATTGACAATCGTGGTGATCCACAGCACCGGATGGTTGGGGCCAATGATAGCCATCGTGGCCTCAATATGCTCCGCAGAGCGATCTTGCCCCTCTACGTTCATATTGGCGGCATCGTTGGTGCCTAAAGCCAGCACAAAGCAGGCATCGGGATCAATGCCATTGGAGATAATTTGTTGCAGCGACTCGTTGCCCGAGGGAGAGTCTTCATAGCCCTGGTTAGTGGCGCGTGCACCGAAAGACGAATTGACAACTTTTTGTGCGCCAGTTTCTTTATAGGCGGTGGTGGCGTTGTCTGCCGGATCTTCCACCCCGTCATCTGTAAACATAGCAAGCGAGGTGGAATCTCCCACATGGATGATTTCGTTGCAACGAGTGCGCGTGGCAGCGAGTTCCCGAGCCTTAGCCTTTTGCGCCTCAAGCTCGGCTTTTTGGCGAGCCAGCTCTTCTTCATGTTCACGCTGTGCCTGCAGCTGCGCTACTTCGCGCTCGCGTACGTCGCGTGCGATGAGCGTCGATGTGCCGATGATTCCCACCGCTAGCACGAAAGCAAGCGGTAGCATCCACACTGTCCGTGGCATCTTTCCTTTGCGGCGAAGCCAACGCCAGATCGCAGGGAAAAAGCCGTGTCGCCTAATTGGATCTTCCACGAGCACCCATGATATCGAAGCCAGCACAATAGCGGCTACCGTGACGAGCACAGTAGCGAGCCAGAGTGGTAAAAGAGACAGTGGCTCGCGCATAAAGGCTACAAGAGGCATATGCCACAGATAAATGGCATAGGAACGCTCGCCGATCCACGCGAAAGGACGCCAGCCGAAAACGGCAGCTACCAGAGTCTTTTGGTTAGAGACGCCGTAGAGCAGGGCAGCGGAAGCGAGGGAAAGCAACGCTATTCCGGCATCATACAAAAATGGCGATGAATCTGGCGTCACGATCATCAAAACGACGATCACGCTCCCGCCGATTATCCCTAAGGTATCTGCGATGATTCTGTTGGTTGTGCGAATCAAAGAATTGATCAAGCCATGTTCGCTGGCACCGCCCCCATGCGCCGGATCTTTGCTGCTCATTGCCAGAGCCAAGAGGGCTCCTACGAGCAGGGCTCCGGCACGGGTGTCTGTGCCTTCATAAATGCGGGTGAGGTTGAAACCGAGGTGGAAAGCAATACTCATCCAGGCAAATGAGGCGACGGCTAAGATGCTGGTGAGGGCTATCACCACGACTTTTCGTCCGCGTGCAATCACTAAGAATAGCAACAAGATAAGTGGCCAGAAGAGGTAAAACTGCTCTTCCACCGAGAGAGACCACATATGTTCAAAAGGGCTGAGCGCAAACTGATCGAAATACGAATCTCCATAAAAAATTGTGGCCCAGTTGTTTACGTAAAAGATAGCGGTGAGACCAGCGAATTTGTACGTTTCCCATTTGGCCGGTGCTAGCCAAGGAGTAAGCGCCCAGATTACTAGTACCACAATAATCACAGCCGGCATGAGGCGGCGTAGGCGCCGCAGCCAAAAGGTACTCAAGCCGAGATTGCCGTGGGCATTCCAGCTGCGCATGAGGTTGCCGGTGATTAGAAACCCTGAGAGGGTGAAAAAGACGCCGACGCCGAGGAGTCCTCCTGGAATCCAGGTGACGTTCATGTGATAGAGGATGACGGCAAGTACAGCCAGAGTACGCACGCCGTCGATTGCGGGGTTGTAGCGTGAAGCGTTTCCCACTGGTTTAGGCATCCGTTCCCTCCTCTGACCTCCCCTCAAGAATAGATACCTGCCGTAGCCGAACCAAAAAGCAACCGATGTGGCTTTGCCTACAGCAGCTACCAGCGAGTAACGCTGAATTAGGTGCAGGAAAATGCGCGTATTTCTCGCTGAGTATAGGTGTTTCTCAGTTCGGTGCTGAGTAGGATTGGGCTATACCACAGTGAGGAATGCGCAGCAATGAGGAATGCGCAAGGAAGTTGAAACTCTAGTGCGGTGGCGTCTAGTGCGACGGAAGAACGAAGGGAGTGCGCTATGGCTGAGATGCGTATCAAAGTATTGCCAAACGGCCCATACGAAGTGACGGGCGGAGTGCCGATTGATGAAAAAATCATTCGCCCAGATGGGGATGGCTATCGCTGGGAAGATGGGCGCGAGATAGAGCAAAAAGAGGAGTATCACCTGTGCCGGTGTGGGCATTCTAACAACGCTCCTTTCTGCGATGGAACCCATAAGAAAATCGGTTTCGTTGGCCGTGAGACGGCATCAAAAGAGCCGTATGATCAGCGAGCTGGATATTTTCAAGGGCCGCGCATTGATTTGGCTGACGACGAGCGTTGCGCTTTTGCTCGCTTCTGCCACAGTGCAGATCTCAGCGGAGAGGCCTCTGAAGCCTGGACTTTAGCTATGACGGCGAAGAGTGACGACGAAGTGGCGCTTGCGGAAAAAGTGGCAGGGCATTGCCCTGCAGGGCGGCTCACCTCGAAGCCACACGATGAAAATTTCCGCGAGCCGGATCTGGAAGCTGGAATCACGCTGATTCAGGATCCTCAAAAAGGTGTGAGCGGAGGCATCTATGTGCATGGAGGTATCGCGCTAGAGGGAGCTGACGGCGAAGAGTACGAACTGCGCAACCGCTATGCGCTCTGCCGCTGCGGATCCTCGCGCAACAAGCCGTTCTGCGACGCTTTCCACGTGCCGATGCGCTACAACGACGGTTTCTTGCCCAGTGAGGATTCGACAGACCACGTTGGCACAGTGAAGCCAGAAAGTGCCGACGTCACCTCGCCGCACTCGGAGGGCGCCCGCTAGTCATCAACGGTTTGTGCTAGTACATAGCAACATAGCAACATAGCAACCGAGCGGTCTGTTCATCGTGTGCGTCCTGTGTGCGCCTCGATGGACAGACCGTTTTGCGCAGCATAATGATGGGTAGACTACCTTTTTCATCGACACAGTGGCCAGGCTTTATCTATTTTCGCAGCTGATGCGTCGGCTGGCTGGGCAGCTTGATGCATCAGCCGGTTGATAGCTTGATGAATCAGCTGGTTGGTCGTGTCTGCCAGATGCGTTCATATTGGCTCTGAGGGATTGTGAACCCGCTCACCTCCGCTGCGTGAAACCCTGCGAAACTCTAGCGGCTGCGTGAAACTCTGACCGAAAGCGGAAATCTTGGAGGGAAAACGGGGAAATGGTCGGAAAGTAGAAAGTCTTGGCGAAAAACGGGGAGCATGGGGAATGGCCTAGCGCCACTCCGTCAGTGGTGCTACGAGAAAAGTTTGACCGCAGAGCGCAGAAAGCTGTGCCTTATCGGTGGTCTATCCCCACGAGTGGCCTTATCCCCACGAGTGGTCTATCTCCACGAGTGGCTTATGCCCATGATCCCCGCGGGGACGCTAGGCGTGGCTCACGACGGGCGTTCCCATAGACGCCCACTCCCAGAGTGTGCGCGCATCCTCGTTGGACATATTCACGCAGCCGTGTGAGCCGCCCTCGCCGGCGTCATACCCCCATGAACTGCGCCAAGCAGAAGAGCCATGCGTGGCATAGTCGCCACTGAAATACATGACCCAGGGTACATCGGGAGTGGTATACGTGGAGCCGTCAGCATTGCGCCCTCTCATGGTTTGCACGGTCAGCTTCGCAGACACGGCAAACTCGCCTTGTATAGTCGGGGTGCCCGGAGCGCCATCAATCATCGGGAAATCGTAGATGAGCGTGGCTCCCTCGTATGCCCGTACGCGGTTGGTGCTGAGGTTGATGTCGATCCAGTGTTCTCCCTCGGCGGCAAGATAGGGGAGATTTTCCGCTCCAGCAGCCACTTTCTTGTCGGTCCACGTCAGTTCGCTCGTCGAGATAACGAAAGTGGCATTCGTAGGCGTGCCCTCAGTGAGGTTCTTGTTGATCGTCGCCGTCACCTCATCGACATTCGTCACGTCCGTTCCAGCCACGGCGTCGGTCTTAGTTTTCAGAAGTTTGCCGTCACTATCCACAAGCCGCACACCGGTGACGCCCTCCACTTTGAAATTATTGGCTTGAGATTGTACCCAGGCTTTTACTGCATCCGCGTTGAGTGTGGGCGTGGCAGCATTCGCATCAACCCATGCTGCTTTATCGCTCGGACTGGCCGTAAACGTCTCATCTGCGCCTTTGATGGTAATCGTCGGAGCAATGAGATTGTTGGCAGCGTCGAGTTTTTCTTTGAGATCTGCTTCTTTTAGCAGCGGTGCAACGGGGGTAATGGTGGCGGTGAAATCTACGTTGCGCAGAGTGGATACCAGCTCGTTGGCTGGTTCCATCAGCGACGTGACGCTCACGCCTTTGCCATCAGAGCCATGTTTGATAACGAATTTTTCACCCTTGAACTCGATACGGGGATCCACTGGAGCAACGGCATCGGCTTTCCCGTTCGTGAGTCCAGCAGCGAAAGCGGAGGCAACCTTATGATTGATTTCTAATTCGGGCTGCACCGTCGTCTTATTGAAGAGGGCAGCGCCGTATTTCCACCAGACTTTATTGGCGGCCATCGTCTCGGATGCGATCGCCTGAGGGTCAAAAGAGAAACCCATATCAGTGAGCGTCGCTGAGGTGGTATGCACGCCGGTGCCCGAGATATTTACTTTAGAATCGTTGGCAAGGGCGAGCCGCTGCGCAATTTCTTCTTGGGTGAGACCAGCCACTTTCACACTTCCGACGTACGTTCCTGGGAGCGCTCGGTGCCCAACCGCAAAATAACCGATGTACGCTCCCATTCCTAGGAGTGCTAGTGCCGCTAAGATGAGTGCCGGTATGCCGATTTTCTTCTTTGTGCTCGTGCTGCTCTTAGTGCTCATGCGAATAAAACTCCGTGATGCGTGTGAGCGTGGATGCGTCTGGCTTACCCGCGCTCACTGCTTCTGTGCTTCTGTCTCGTGTCTGTGCGTACGTCGTTCGTGCTTCTTATGCGCTGTGTACTGCGTTTGCGGTACTGCGCGGTGTACTGGGTTGTAGAGCTACAGAGCGATCCGCTGCCTTGCAGCCTTTGTGGTGCATCTGTAGTAGATCTACATGAATGCAAAAGAACGAAATGTA
Organism: Actinomycetaceae bacterium; assembly: GCA_028724905.1. GTDB lineage: Bacteria > Actinomycetota > Actinomycetes > Actinomycetales > Actinomycetaceae > Arcanobacterium_A. The sequence continues at coordinate 60,924 of JAQYTG010000016.1, forward strand.
ATTTCACATTCAAATACTTTCCCAAGTATATTCCCTGACGCGAAAGAGATTCCACCGCTGTGGGGTAGCTAACTATGGCATAGGGCAGCCACTAAAAGGCTCTATATAGCCAAAATCTTTCTTCGGGCAGGAGAGGTGTACGTAACGAAAATATAACGACGTGTGCAGCTAGTCGGCGATGAGGTATGTGGCTAGCGGGCGAAAGAAAAAGCATGGACGTGCGGGTGCTAAATAAAAGTCGAGAGGGGCAGTGACTGCAGAGTCTGAGTGGTGACTTTAGAGTCTGACTAGCATACGTGGAACGCTGATGCAGAACGCCGATGGATTACTATGTGCTCCCGTTGTGCGTGTCGTTTCGTGACGGCGGTGGGTGAGCGGCGCTGCACCGCCGTCACGACCTCGAATTGTTGCCTGACGCACGGTGTTTATGGGGTGGCGCCGTGCGTCAGCAAAGATAGTGTCTGTGTGGGCTATCTAGCTAGGCTTTGATATAGCCGTACCCGTCGGCCTGGAGTTTTGCTATTTCGACGATTCCTGCGGGCACGATCTCTACGTAGTCGGGGATGAGCTCTGGCTTGATTTGCCGTTCATTCATGGCGATATTGCACACCAGGAAGCGTACGCCCTCTTCGTGGAGTCGCTTAATTTTTGAAAAGCGGATAGGGTCGGCGTCGAGCTGGGAAAAAGACCGGATAGCTCCGCCGTTCGCTACGACAACCACGGTGGTCTCTTCTTTTGAGTGGACGAGATTGTACACGGAACGGATGGTGAAAGGCCAGCGGTCGTTTTCGTTGACGTGGAAGACTGTTTTCAAATGAGACATTGGTGCTCCTCTTTATATCTGCACCCTTGGGACTGTGAAGTGATACCCATCAGGTGTGTGGATACTAGCTACTCGGGCTAGATCTGCCGCGCGCCCCATTGAGTGTGGACGAGAGCTAGCTGCCGCGTATCTGCGCTCACCATTGTACTTCTTATTGGGACTAAAGTCTCTATGTTTGCGTACTTTCATATTGCGGCTGGAGCTTGGCCAAAAATCATCGCAATCGAAAATTGCGCCAGCGCCTTAGTGATTCTCTCTTCAACGATACGCGGCAAGTAACTTTCTGTGGCTAGAGGCTAGCAGTGGCGTTGCGTAAACATATCACACCACACACGCTCACCCTCCGATACCGTCATGTGTCGGTCAATGTATACCGACACATGACGGTATACACGCAACTACCACGTGTGATATGAGCAGCGTTCAGCCCGCCGTCACAGTCGATACCGGAGTGAGGTATCCTGAAAGTAGTACAGGAACAAGGAGGTTGCTATGGCTATTGATATCACTGCTCTTGATAGGCGCGGACGGCGTGCGTTGAATCGCCTCATGCCCATGCCGGAGCAGCTGGTGAGTGTGGGCGGCAATGATTCTGCGCTCACGCAGCTTCCGAAGTACGCTGCTCTCACAGGAACCCAGATCGGTGAACTCCCAGGAATTGATGTGGATGATGTGCCCGCCGTTTTTGAGCGTGCTCGAGAAGTGGGGACGGCGTGGGCTCATACGAGTTTTGCGCATCGCAAGGATCTCATGCGTGCGTTTGCCGGCCTCGTCATTCAAGAGCGTGAGGCTCTGCTCGATCTTGTGCAATGGGAGAATGGTAAAAATCGCGCCAGTGCCTTTGAAGAGGTCTATGACGTCGTTGCTAATGCGCTGTTTTATGGGCAAAATGCCAAGAAAGTTCTCAAGCCTCGGCGTGCTGGTGGAGCCGTACCAGGGCTCACCCACACTCGCACCTACCATCACCCTAAAGGTGTGGTCGCAGTGATCTCCCCGTGGAACTATCCTTTGACGCTCGCCATCTCTGACGCTTTGGCAGCTATTATGGCTGGCAATGCCATTGTGATGAAGCCTGATTCGCAAACTCCCTACACCGCTCTTGCCTGTAAATCTCTGCTGGTCGCAGCGGGTTTTCCGAGGGATCTTGTGCAGGTGATTATTGGTTCAGGAGCGAAGCTCGGCGGGCCCATGATTGATGAAGCTGACTTCGTGATGTTCACTGGATCGAGTTCCACTGGTGCTGGCATTGCCCAACAAGCGGGTGCCAATCTCACTGCGCTTTCGGCGGAGCTCGGTGGGAAAAACCCGCTGATCGTGCGCTCTGATGCGCCGATGCCGCGAGCTGTACGCGGGGCGATGAAAGCCTGTTTTGCCTCCTCTGGGCAGCTGTGCATCTCTATTGAACGGATGTATATTCACACGGATATCTGGGATAGATTCGTGCCGGAATTCGTTCGGGCTGTAAACGATATGCGGGTGGAATCGAGCTATTCGTGGGCGGCAGATATGGGGCCGCTCATCGGGGAATCGCAGTTTGAGAAAGTATCTGAGCACGTGGCAGAGGCAGTGGCGAAAGGGGCTGTCGTACTTGCGGGTGGAAAGCCGCTGCCTGAGGCGGGGAGGTTTGGCTACGCTCCTACGGTACTCACAGGCGTGACGCCAGAGATGGATATCTTTGCTCATGAAACTTTCGGGCCGGTGGTGAGTCTCTATCGGGTGGGGAGTGACGCCGAAGCGATACAGCTTGCCAATGCCACAGAGTATGGACTCAATTCTGCGATTTGGAGCAGCGATCTGAAAGCTGCACGCCGCATGGCTGTGCAGCTCAAGACGGGTGCTGTCAATATCAACGATGGCTATGCTGCTGCCTGGGGTTCCATGAAAGCGCCCAGTGGAGGCATGGGAATTTCGGGTATTGGCCGCCGTCACGGGCTTGAGGGTATCCTCAAATACACCGATCCGCAGGCTGTAGCAACGCAGAGAATTATGCATATTGCTGCGCCAGGCAAGGTGGGGCCTTTCGTCATCGACGAAGAGAAATGGGCAGCTGCACTCAGTGTGTATATGAAGTTGCTCCGGCATATTAGCTAATGAAGCTCCTCCGGTATATTAACTGATGTGCTGCCTCATCTCTGGTCTGAAAACGGCGCAAGGGGAGAGTCGGCAGCGTCCTGAATGTGCGCGTGCGTGAAATTTTTTGCATCTGCTTTGATTGCCGCTGAGTTTATGAAGCATGACGCTAAACTGAGGGTAATTCCAAGCACGAGTGCGATAATGCTGGTGGAAAGTGTTGTGGACTTCAGGCCTGTGGTTTCTTTGAACAGTAAGCCTAGAGCCACGAGTAGTAAAACATATATAAAATAAAGGCTACAAAATAGACTTTCGGAAAACGTGAGGTAAGTAAGAGGCCTAGACCTCCAGCGACCACTAGCAGCGATACTTTTCTGCTAGTACTCGTAGTGTTTCATGTTCGTCTCATCTTCTTCCAATTAATAATTTGGCCGGATAAATATAGAAAGAGATATAAAACAGTATTTTAGAACCAGGCATTACGATATTGATTTCGTAATAAGTGGCTTAAGTCATTAAAGCACTAGCGAAGGCTTATTATGTATGATTTGCAGAAATAGAATTTTTATATTTAATAACTTATATGTGCATATGTGTGGTATAAAATGATGTAATTTTATTGTCGTTAATCATCTGCATAGTGCGGCACCAGTGCGTGAATAGATCAAGCCAGCTCAGGCATGACGGCTATAGCGGGAAAGCGCTATGGCGCATAATGGGAACATGATTATTCTCGCTGGCACTCCGCTTGGAAATGACGCCGATGCCTCGCCACGGCTGCGCGAAGCACTGGAATCAGCCACTCTTATCGCTGCAGAAGACACTCGCCGGCTTTTGAATCTCGCTGGCCGTTTAGGCTGGACGCTGCACGCTCCAGTGGTTCCTTATCACGATCACAACGAGCGGGAGAAAGCTCCGCAGCTGGTGCAGGCCGCTGCTGCTGGAGGGGACGTCGTGGTGGTGAGCGATGCCGGAATGCCGGCCATTTCTGATCCAGGCTATCGTTTGGTGGCGCTCGCTGCTGAGCACGATGTGCCAGTGACGGCAGTGCCAGGGCCGTCGGCGGTGCTCACGGCCTTAGCGCTCTCTGGCCTGCCCACCGACCGTTTTAGCTTTGAGGGATTCGTGCCGCGCAAAACGAGCGAGCGAGAAAATTTTCTGAGCGATCTCGCCCACGAGCTGCGCACGATGGTGTTTTTTGAATCTCCGCGCCGTCTGCATGAGACGCTCACTGCTATGGTGCGTGCCTTCGGAGACAACCGGCGCGCCGCCGTCACTAGAGAACTTACAAAAGTGCATGAGGAGATCAAGCGTGGGACGCTCGCCGAGCTGGCTGCATGGGCGCAGGGTGAGGTACTGGGGGAAATAGCCATCGTGGTGGAGGGTGAGCGAGAGCGTGCGGCTAGCTCGCAGATCCGTGCACAGCTCGTGGGCGAGGTGCACCAGCTGCACGCAGCAGGGCTCAAACTCAAGGCCGCTGCGGCGCACGTGGCTGAGCGCGAGGGTCTGCGCGCAAATGACCTCTACCGCGCGGCTGTGTCTGCAGAATCTAGGTAAACGGAGTAGCTGAGGGGAGCTGCGGTCAGAGTTTGGATCCGGCCTGAGTAGAGCGGAAGCTCTCGCTTGCGAAGAAACCTCGGAAAATTTCGCACACTTGATCGTTCTCGATGAGGAAGCCGTCGTGCCCGTGGGTGGAATGTACCACGGGCACGCCGTCGCATCCAGGTAGGGCAGCTCCCAGAGCTGCCATGTCGGCAGGGTAGAAAAGCCGATCAGAATCCACGGCCACCACAAGCGCGGGCATGGTGAGCGAGGCGAGCACTGCGGTCGTGCCCTCGCGCCCGCGGCCAATATCGTGGGTGATCATGGCTCGGGAAATGCAGATATACGAATTTGCATCGAAGCGCCGCACTAATTTTTCGGCGTGGTAATCGAGATACGACTGCACGGCGTAGCGCCCGCCGTGCAGTGGATCCTCGCCTGCCTGTGGCGTGCGGCCAAAACGTTCGGCGAGCTCGGGAGCACAGCGATAGGAGAGATGGGCGATTTCGCGGGCTAAGCCCAGCCCGCGGTGAGGGCCGTGGCCATCGGGCACGTGATAGTAATGTCCATTGCGGAAAGCCGGATCGTTCTCAATGGCCGTGATCTGCATCTGTTGCCAAGCGATTTGCTCAGCGGTGCAAGCTCCGTTGGCGACGAGCACGGCCACGCAGGCCACGGCAGCAGGGTAGCTGGCGGCCCATTCAATAGCTCGGTTTCCGCCGAATGAGGCTCCGGCTACCATTGCCCAGCGGGAGATCCCTAAGTGCTGTGCGAGCTGATACTCTGCGGCGCACATATCTCGGATAGTGAGTTCTGGAAATCGTGCACCCCAGGGCTCGCCGTCAGGGGCAATGGATGCGGGGCCAGTGCTGCCTTGGCATCCTCCGAGAACGTTCGGGCACACCACAAACCACTGGTCGGTGTCTATCGCTTTTCCTGGCCCGACCACCTCAAACCACCAGCCGTTCGTGCCGTCACGAGAGGTGGCGTGGGAATCTCCGGTGAGGGCATGGCAGAGCAGAATTGCGTTAGAGCGTTCGGCGTTCAAGGTTCCCCAGGTCTCATAGGCCATGACGACGTTGGGGATGGTGGCCCCAAGTTCGGTGTGAAAGGTGCCAATGTTGGCAAAGAGGCGTTCTCGTGGATCGTCTCCTGGTTTCCAGGCGCCAGATGCTGGAGGATTAGTACTCCACTTGGGGCTGTAGCCGGTGTCATAATCGCGCACGGGGGCGGCATCGGTGACGTGTGTACTTGGCACTCCCACAAGATAGGCAGGGGAGCCCCCATAGGGAGAATCTGCCCTGGTGGCTTGAGTAAGCGGCGCAGTCGTTGCTGTCGATACTGGGGTGACGCCACTCGGGGACGACAAGGAAAGGCCGGCGTGCTGGGGAGAGATAGCTTTTCGAGAAAAGTCAGCGTGCTGGGAAAAATTAGTGTGGCAGCGGGGAGAAGTTGAATCCATCATTCCTACTTGTTCAAACAGAGCCCAATGAGAAAATTAACTCGATACGAAATGCTTCGTAGCTCAACGGAAATGCCGATATGTGCGCGCCTTGGATGCGGTCGTAATGATGCGAGGTGCAGGCGTGCGCACTGCGAGCGCCAGCGTGGCTCTGCGGTTGAGTAGGTGGTTCCCGTAAAGTGTGGGCTTGCCTAAAAGCGCTGTCTGGAGGGATTGCCTCACGAGACTAAGAATAAAAGTTGTCTTAGAGGCCGCTTTCCTGCGTCTTTCTCAACTGCGTGAGGGGTTGGCGCTAGCTGGGCATTCGCATTCGTTTGAACATAGGTTGAGCCTATCAATCGCGGAGGAAACGCGCAATTTCTCTCAGTCCTGCTTTGCGTACGTCAGCGCGTGAGAATAATACATCGTGAATGGCACCTTCGAGCTTCACCAGCGTGATTTTGCGGCCTAGGAAAGGCAGGCGTCTCCAGATATTTTCCACGGTGAGCACCGAATCAGCAGCTAAAAGCTCGTCGCTCCACTCGTCACTACTCACCGAGTGCGCGGATGTGAGCACCAGAATGGGGGTGTCGATGTCGAGCCCCTCAGCCACCTGGCGATGTCCGGCGAGAATGGCATTAAACCATCCGGCTCGAACTGCAAAATTTTTGGTGCCTCGCCAGTGCTCATTCGGTTCCCAACCGGTAGTGAAAAAAGGGTCGGACTCAGCGTCTGCTGGCAGATTGTGGGTGTCGAGGTGGTTGCCGGTGAGCGTGCGATGGTAGAAGCCCGAATCTGGGATGGGGAGAATAGTGCTGGGGGAGAGTCGGGCGAGGGCGTCGATGGCTCCTTGTCCGGCTAAACGGGTAGCGATGGATCCCTGTAATTCCAACCACGGAGAGTTGAGTATTAGCCCTGCAAGCACCCCCGGATGCCGGTGTGCCCAGAGGGTTGCAGTGAGTCCGCCGGTGGAGTGACCGTAGAGAAAGAGCGGAATGTTGCTGCCGTGCTCGCTAAAGATGATATCGAGCGCAGCATGGAGCTCGGCGTCATACTCAGATAGATCGCTGATATATCCCCACGATTGCCCCTCCAAGTGAGAGCGGCCGTACTTGCGTAGGTCGAGGGCGTAAAAATGGCCACCTAAAGCTGAGATATAGCGGGCAAGTTCGCGTTGATAGAAGTAGTCATTCCAGCCGTGGATAGCGAGGAAAGCAAACTCTTTCTGTGGGCGCCAAGCGGCAGAAAGTGGAGTGTGTGCCTGCAGATCTGCAGCTGGCTGGTGTCTGATAACTGTGGTGACGACGGGTCCTTCGGCATCGGGGTGCAACTGCACGTGCACGGATTCGAAGCCAGAGCCGAGCACATCGGGTTGCCAAAAGATATGAGATGCACCATTCATAGATCTATTGTGCCCGATTGTGCGCTAGTGCGAAGCGTTATGCGGGCATCATGGCTGATTGTGACTGCTGTTAATGGTGTTATTGTTTTGATTTTTGTGATGATAGAGGAAATTGTTTCAAAAAGCGATCAGTTGTTATATAGTCGTTACTGTGTAACTGTTGAATACGCATGATGCTTATTGAGCAACGTGTGCACCTACGTTTGGGGAAGCGAAGGTATAGATGGCATCGAAGTGGAAATCTGGCGTGCTGGTAGCGTTCGGAGTGGCGCTTGCCTTACCGGTTGGCGCTCCCGCAATCTCAGCTCTAGCAGCTCCTTCTGACCATGAGGTGACGGCAGCTCAAGATGCTGAACAGGCAGCGGCAACGTCGCTGGAGCAGGCTCAACAAGAGCTCGCCAGCCTTGCAGCTCAATCAGATGAATTGGAAAAGCAGGCACTGGCTGCGCAAGAGCGAGCAGACCAAGCCGTCATTGCCGTCAACGCAGCGATGAGCGAAGCTGCCAGCGCCCGTAGCCGCGTCGATGCTGCACAGGAGAAAGTTAATAGTGCCCGTGCGCAGATGGCTGCTGTGGCACAGGCAATGTACCAAGATTCCACATCCCGCTTGGCTAGTGGTTATTATCTCCTGGATTCAACCTCTTTCTCGGCTGCCAATTCGCGCACGCGAGCCTATCAGGCCGTGATGGAGCACAGCGATGAGCAGGCGCGGGAATTTCAGCAGTTAGAGCAGTCGGCAGAAAATCTGCAGCAGATACTCAAAGCCAAAGCGGCAGCGGTGCAGCAGGCTGCTCAAGAAGCCAATAGTGCTTCCGCCGCTGCGCAGGCTGCCGCGCAAGCTGCCAGTGAACAGGTGGCTCAGGCTAATAAGCGCCGTGATGAACTTGCCGTCATCCTCGCTCAGGCACATCAGACGACGGTGGAAGCCGAACGCCGGCACTTGGCACAGATTGAAGCCGAACGCAAAGCTAAAATTCAGGCAGCTATCGCACAGGCACAGGCTGAAAAAGAGCGGCAGGCAAAGTTGGCGAAAGAGCGGGCGATAGCACAAGCTGCTGAAAAAGCTGCCAAGCAGAAAGCACAAGAGCAGAAAGCTCGGGAAGAAGCTGCTCGACAAGCTACTCAGGCTCGACAAGCTACTCAGGGAGGTTCGGCGGCTGGAGCTTCCGCTCCGCAACCCACGACGAAACCAACCCCGAAGCCAAAACCCAAGCCGAGCTCCAGTGGGCAAGCGCGGCGCGATGCGCTCGTTGCCTATGCCACGCAATTCGAGGGGACGCCCTACGTGTGGGGTGGCACCTCGCCCACGAACGGTTGGGATTGCTCTGGTTTTACACAGTACGTTTTGCGCCACTTTGGCATTGAGACTCTCCACGGCGCCGATTGGCAAGGAGAACAAGGCCGCCAGGTGTCTGCTGCTGAGGCCAAACCAGGAGACTTCGTGTGGTGGCCAGGGCGGCATATCGCCCTCTATCTCGGCGATGGCCGTACCTTTGGTGCTCGTGACTACGGATATGGCACCGGCTATAGCACGCTCTATGGCTCGTATGTATTTGTGCGGTTCATTGAGTGATCGCCAGTTGAACGTGATCGCCAAACGAAGTGATGCCAAACGAACGTTATCGCCAAACGAACGTTATCGCCAAACGAATGAGTCGTACGTGCGCTTGTAGTGCACGTACAGGTGTGCAGCTTGTAGGTGTGGTCAAACAATCTCAGCTCCGTTAGCCGGATCGGTGTTAGGTCAGCTCCGATAGCCGGATAGGCGGTGGGCTAGCGTTGCTAGCAAGATTGGCGGTGAATCGGGGGTGCTGGCCAAATTGGTGACGAATTGGCCAGCACCGGAATTTCAGGATCGACAGTGCCAGAATTGGCGGCCAGAATTGCGAGATTGCAGAGCCAATGGCCGTGATCGCCGGCGCCAGGATGATCGGCGCCAGCATTGTGGCGCGATTGGCGGTGCTGGTGCTGCCTCAGTGGTTGTAGTATCCAGTCTCGATAGCGCGCTGGTAGGAGGCGCGGATCTCTTCCTCGGCTGCCGTGCGCCCAACCCAGTGGGCTCCCTCTACTGATTTTCCAGGTTCGAGATCTTTGTAGACCTCAAAAAAATGCTGGATTTCAAGCCGATGAAATTCGGAGACGTCCTCAATCTCTGTGCGCCAGGATGCGCGTTGATCGCTCGCGGGTACGCAGAGCACTTTGTCGTCTCCGCCATGTTCATCTCGCATACGGAACATCCCCAGTGCTCGGCAGCGGATGACGCACCCAGGAAACGTCGGCTCTTCCAGGAGCACCAGGGCATCGAGCGGATCGCCGTCTTCTCCAAGAGTGCCGTCAATAAAACCGTAATCGTCGGGATAGCGCGTGGACGTGAACAGCATTCGGTCTAAACGAATCCTGCCAGTGGCGTGATCGACTTCGTACTTGTTGCGGTTTCCTTTGGGGATTTCTATCGTGACGTCAAACTCCATGAACTCCATCAATGTCTCCTTGGTCTTCTTGCGGCTTAGTTTCGCTCTATTTCACTCTCGTGCGCGCTAGTTGGTTTGGTTTCGCCCTATTGCGCTTGGTTGTGTGCGGCTCGATGCTTTGAACAGCATCACACAATCTTGTACTGCCTCGATTGTAGCCGTGAATTGTGAGCAGGAGTGCTATATCTTCTGTATCAGTACTCATACGAGGTGTTTCTCATCAGGCGTTCCCCGCCAAGAGATCGCACAAATATGGCACACTGCAAGGGTGAAGAAAGCAATGGCAATGGTGTGCGTCGTAGTGGGGGCGCTGTGCGGGTATGCGGTGGCAGATGCAAAAGATCTCGCGCCAGGGATCATCACGTTCCAGCCCCCTGAGGGGCTTGCCCAGCCCTATCCGGCGGTGCAAGCATCGCCGGCGCCAGACACCTCGCCGGTGCCCGACGCTGATTTTGCTCGTGCACCGGCTGTCGATAGCTCAAAAGTGCAGCGCATCCTGGAGCGGGCAGCTGCGCAGCTCGACGGGAAAGGTGCGCTGGCAGCTCAGGTGCTCGATGCGCAAACAGGGGCGGAGCTCGGGGCAGTAAATCCAAGTGAGAATCTCGTTCCGGCTTCAAATATGAAACTCTTGACGGCTTTTGCTGCGCTGCGCAGCTTAGGGGCTGAAAAAACATTCAGCACCAGCGTGATGCGCGAGGGTGAAGACCTCTATTTAGTGGGTGGAGGGGATATTGCGCTAGCGCCTGATGCGGGGGATTCTACTGCCACGCTTGGCCGTGCTGGTCTGGGTGATTTGGCTCGGGCAGTGGCGCAAAAACTCGCTGACGTGGATGCGGTGCAGGTGTTTGTCGATACTAGCGCCTATTCGGATCCGCTGTATGAGCCGAGTTTGCCGGCTGATTCACGTAGCTGGGTGATGCCCATGTCTCCTCTTGCCATGCATCTTGGGAAAGTGAGTGACGACGCCCCAGACGGACTAGCGAGCAGCTATGCAGATGATCCTGCAGCTGCGGCGCTCTCAGCGTTTGTTGAGCAGCTGAATAAGGCGGGTGTGGAAGCGAGTGCGGCAGGCCACAAGACGGCTCCAGCTGAAGCTGAGCCAGTAGCTGACGTCACCTCAGCCCCAGTGCGCGCACTGGCAGATTATTTGCTGCTCGTTTCTGAAAACTCGTTGGCGGAGACTCTTGCTCACCAGGTGGGAATTGCCCGCGGCGAGGACGGAAGTTTTGCAGGGGGCGCTGCTGGCGTCTCGAAAGTACTCCAAGAGGCGGGTTTCGATCTCAGCGGGTCTGCTCTTCACGACGGTTCTGGCCTCTCTGAACTCAACAACATTTCTCCGGCTCTGCTCACGCAGGTACTGCGCAGCGTGTGGGCGTGCGCTGCCGATTCTCGGGACGCGGCTCACAGCGATGCCCAGGCATGGCGCGAAGCTGTGAAAGCTGACGGCGCCGAAAGCCTTCGCAACGCCGAGGGGGTGACGGGGTGTCCCACCGCCGCCATCGGCATCGGGATACCTATCGGAGGCGTGGATGGCTCGCTGAGGTCACGCTTTGTGGATGGCGCTGGTACGGCGCGGGTGCACGCTAAAACTGGATCGCTCGACGATGCTAGCTCCCTCGCTGGCTTTGTGCTCACCCGCGAGGGGCGTCCTCTCATTTTCGCCATCGTGGTGAATACAGAGCCGGGCGTAGATGCCTACGCGCAGCGGCCAGTAATTGACGCTGCCGTGACGGCGCTCGCCGAATTGTAAAGGTGAGTGAGTGCTACCGCGCCACTTTCCGCTCGCGTGGGTTTGTCTATTGGTGCGCTGCTGCGCAACGTCGCCGCGAGGCAATGGAGTGGATGGAGTGAGCTATAGCCGAGCGCCACAGATAGTGGGTGGGAGCCTGAGGGAGGGCAGACGTCTGGGTGGTAGGAGCCTAGGCGGAGTAGGAGCGCGGGTGCTTGCGCTGATGGTGCTGGCAGCTGCGCTAGCGTATACGCCAAATTTCCCCAGATGTTTACTTTTCGTCGAAGTGTTTCCTTTCTCACCGCACATATAGTGATAATGCCAGGTGAAAACGGATAAAATGAGGCGTTAAAAGCGAAACGATTCGCCCGTCACCTCTACTTTGTAAAGGAAGCCGATGAGCATATCACGTATCAGACGCTCGATAGTGTCACTACTTATAGCCCTTCCCTTGGCCGTGGCTATTGTCTCACCCGCATACGCCCAGGGAGCCAGCTATTATGTGGCGCAGGCTGATGTGAGCGCTCCGGCCGGTGACGGCACACAGGGCAATCCATTCCGCGGTATCGCTCAAGCAATGGCTAGAGCAGCGAGCGGCGATACCCTGATTCTCACTGAGGACGTCCAGCACACCGAGACTGTTGCTGGAGCTGGATTCACCTTCGATAAGGACGTGACGATACAAGGTGGAAGCCATCGGCTGACGTTCCGAGGCACGGATGTCTTCTTGAGCGCACCCGTTGCCTTTAACTCGCTCACTCTCAATATCATCCCCAACGGTGGTGAACAGCCAACCATATGGGCTCAGGGCAACGACGTGAGTTTTACGGACGTGAACACGAAGATCAACGATGCACAGCGTGATCTGCGCCCCGCGCTCTACACTGGCAACAAGACCGGATCATCTGTCGGTTCCTCGACGGTCACCATCAGTGGTGGCGATTCGGAGACTCGTTTTGCTCGGATCGTCGCTGGTGACGCCACTGCCGGATCTGCGCTCGCCTCTGCGGTGACGATCTCGTCAGAGTTTGCGAGCGTCGATGAGGGTATTACCTCTGCCACCGCTAGCGAGCTAACGGTGACTTCCAAATCCCGCAACGTCACTCGCTTCACTGGCAGCGCAGACAACACTAACGAGACTGTGATCTTTGATGGGCTCCGTGCCTCCGTCGCGCTCACCGATATTGACGACGTCACTGTGCGTAACGGATCTGAGATCACTGTAGATGATTCTGTATCGAGTATCCCCGGCACCGTCACGGTCGAGGACGGCTCAACTCTCGTCTTGACTGATGCCAATACGGTTAATATCGGCACGCTCACGGGGAATGGTACCGTCACGCTCTCAGCTACCGGCACCCTCAACGTTGAACTGGCCGACGGCCCAACTCTGATCTCTGCAGTAGCGTGGGATGATGCGCAAAAGAACGCGCTGCTCGCACGGGAGTTTTTCACCGCCGCAGCTGTTGGTACACAAGAGCCGCGCGTCGTCGTCACTCAAGGTGGCACCGAAACTGCTGTTGCCCGCAATGCCGAAGGCAAATGGATTGGCACTGCCACCACGGAACCAGAACCGGAGGCGATTAGGTTTACAGTTCCTGCTCCAGTCACGGTGCCTGACGATCAAAGCATCACCCCTGAATACGTGTATAGCTTGCTTATTCCCCCTGCGGGCGTCACAGTTGGCCCCGTGCCGTCGCTACCAAACTCAAAGGCAAACACAATCTCCGTCGGCGGGAAATACCGTGGCTACCTCTACGTCAATACGGCTAACCTGCCGGCAGCCAGCCAGCGTGGGCAGTTCGAGATCGTCGTCTCCGTCGTCGATGAAGTTACGGGAGAGAAAACTTATCCAACTCTGACGCTCATCAAGCCGCGTCCAACTCAGCCCGCTGATGAAACCGTGGCCACGGATTGGGCGGACGCCACTGGCGAAGATGCCCTGAACTGCACTGACCGCCAGGTTAAGCAGATCCGAACCGTCACGACGACGAGCTACACATGGAGTGACGATCAAGGAGCCTGGCTCCCCACGGCCACTGAGACTGAGCAGACGCAGTGGCGAGATATGACCGATGACGAAATCAAGGCCTGCACAACTAAGCCCGCCGATCAGGTGGAGAGCAGCGACTGGGAGGATGGGATAGACCCGAGCGATTGGAACTACCAGAGCCGGCTCGTCACTCAATATCGAACCGTCACGACGACTCCCTACGTGTGGGATTCGACGAGTCACTCCTACGTGCTTAATGACCAGGCCGCCATAGCGGTGCAAGAGTCGCGCACCCGCCCAATGACCACTGAGGAGATTAAAGCGGGTACGCCGAAGCCTGCGGATGTCGTCAGCTATGGAGAGTGGGTCGATGGAGAGGCTTCATGTGCGGATAGTACTGTGGAGCAGACCCGCACCGTCACCACGACGTCCCATGTGTGGAGTGACGATCAGGCTAGCTGGGTGCTTTCAACGGAGCCAACTGTCTCAACCGAGACTCAGACGCGAGCTATGACTGCGGAAGAAGTGCGCGGTTGCCAGCCGACGCCGCCCGATCCTACTGATCCTACTGATCCGCAGGTGACGCCGGAGACGCCAGAGACTCCGACCGACCGACCGACGCCAAACGAACCGGACAGCGGCCAATCGACTGGCCAAACGACACCAGGCAGCACAACGTCAGGAAAAACGACACCAGGCAAAACAGTGACGGGCGAGCCCAGCCTAACTGCTGGACATAGGACGGAGCAGGCTGCTACCCGTCCGCAGAGGCCGGAAGCTGCGCAGTCCTCACAGGCAGGGGAGCTACCTAAGACAGGGGCAGAGACGATTGGCTTGGCATTCGTTGGCTTGCTTGCCATTCTCGCCGGAGTGGCTGCCCGATCGGCGCGGCGCTTTGTCAGGTAGTGCCCACGTAGCCACGTAAGCAGCGCAGCATAAGTAGATAAAAGGTAGCGTAGCTTTATAACGCACCTCTAGAACGCAGCCAACTAGCGTCATTGACTCATGCAACGAATAGGCGCAACTGGCTGGCGTCATGGAGTAGCGAGCTGTGTGAAAGCAGCAGGAGCCCCGCCGTCGGTGGATGGCGGGGCTCCTGCTGTGCTGAGATAGGCTACGTTGTGCTGGGATTGATCTCTCTTCTCATGGTTGCCCCGCGATTGGCTTTGCGCCGTGATCAGTGTCATTCTTGAACGCTGATAATTCGGCTTGAGATATTGCTCTTAGCTAGGTGCCCGATTTTCCCTACCCTCCTACTACACTGATAGCTATGAATGATCATTCCAACGTCGCTCGAAAAATTGCAGCCTTGGTGGCTTCGGGTGGGCCAGACGTGACTCCAGAAAGCGCCAGAGCGCTCGCGGCAGATCTGCATCAAGCTGCGCGTCACGCTATTGAGATTGTGGCTGATGTGACGGGCCTGGCTAGCAGCGTGCACACTGCGGGGATGACTCCGGTATATGTGTTAGACCGGCCTGGTTGGGCTTACGCGGCTGCTCAGTCGTTTACTCGCATGGAGCACGTGGCAGGCCGCAGTGTTCACAGTGCGCACAAGATTGAGAGTCTTGGCGTGGGGATAGCGGTTGCCGTGCTTTCGAGGATGATTCTCGGCCAATTTGATCCGTTCTCATCTCCGCTTGCAGGTATCTCGTCTGTGCCAGAGCCGCTGGTGCAGAGGGCGACAAAGGATGATGATGAGCCTTGGCGCGGGTACAGTTCGTGTGTGCAGGGGCGCTCTAGCGAGGAGGGGCAGCCTGGCCGGCTGCTGCTCAACGCTCCAACTATTGAAAGTTTTCGCGCGAAATACGATTTAGATCAGCGCGATTTGTGCCTGTGGATATGCGTCCACGAGCTCACCCACGCAGTGCAATTCGCCGCTGCTCCCTGGCTACGGGAGTACATTGTTTCGCATTTTATAGCTGTGCTGGAAGACCCCTATGAAGATGGTTCGCTCTCCTCGCCCTCAGCGCAAGCGCTCAATACGGCTATGAGCGTATTGGAAGGTCATGCCCAGTTCGTCATGAATGCAGTGGAACTCGCTCATATACCCAGCAAAGGGCGTTTGATTGCGGCGCTGGAAGAGCGGCGTGCGCGCAGTCACCCGCTCAAGCGCCAGTTGGCGCACAGGTTGGGATTAGACAAGAAAATGGCGCAGTATCAAACGGGGGCAGATTTCATTCAGTATGTGGTATTGCACGCCGATATGTCGGTTGTAAATCTGCTATGGCGCAACGAGAAGTTGTTTCCCTCCTCAGCTGAACTAGTTGATCCAGCCCAGTGGCTTGAGCGGGTGCAAGGGGTGCAGGTATCCGACTCTGGCGACGCGAATGCTCTCACGGCTCACCTGGGCGTAGCTGATCTCAGCGAAGCTAGCGTGAATGCTTGTACAACTAACGCCCACACAACCAATGTGGACGTAAGCGGCTTGAGTGCAGTCAAGACGGGTGTAGCTAGCCCCAGCGCGGCTAGCATGAATACCCGCGCAGCTGATTTCAGCGCAGGTAGCACAGCAGCTAAGGGCACCAACTAGGCGGCCACAGCAAGATGTCACGTCCGCATCCGCTCGTCTCACAGGCGAGGCACGCTTTGCAAGCTGTTTTTGCCCAGCTGCCTATTGGTGCTCCGGTGCTCTTAGCAGTCAGCGGGGGAGCCGATTCGATGGCGTTAGCGGCGAGTGCCCGTTACGCTGCCCGTGAGCGCGCCATTGAGTTGCATTCGCTCACTGTCGATCATGGGGTGCGCCGCGAATCAGCCGATGAGGCGCACGCGGTGCAGAGGCAACTGATGGAGCTTGGAATCGCCGCTCGCATACAGCGAGTACACGTGGATGGGGCAAGTACCCACGGAGCGCGTAGCGGCAGCAGCCGGTCGAGTCAAGGTCCAGAGGGCAACGCCCGAGTGGCGCGCTATCAGGCTTTGGCAGATGAGGCGCTGCGCCTTGGACGAGAACGCGGGGAGCAAGCCGCGCCAGTTTTGCTGGGGCACAACGCCGACGACCAGGCCGAGACGGTCTTGCTTGGGCTGGCGCGCGGATCGGGAGCGCGTTCGATTGCAGGGATGCCGCAGGTGGGAGCGCTACCCGAGCATCCACAGGTGCCGATGATACGGCCACTACTAGAGATGAGGAGTGCTCAGCTGCGCACGGTGTGTCAAGAGTTGGGGATCTCATGGGTGGAAGATCCCACAAACCAACTCGATGGGCAGTGGCGGGCAGCTGACGGCAGCCCGCTCAGGCGCAGCGCAGTGCGCCATCGGGTGATTCCATTGCTGGAAGAAGTGCTCGGAGAGGGAGTAGTGCCGGCACTCGTACGCACAGGGCAGCTGCTGGCAGCCGACGATGCAGCTTTAATGGAGGCAGCACGCGATGCCTTGGCTGCTGTGAGCCTTGAAACGCCTGGCCGAGGCCATCAGTTAGCAGCGGTGCGGATCAGATGTGCGCAGTTGGCGACCTATCCGCAAGCTGTGCGCACTCGCAGTTTGCGCACAGCGGCGTTGAGTGTGGGAGCCCGCCCTGGTGAACTTTTCTTCAGCCACATTTCAGCACTTGATAAGCTGGTGGTGGGTCGAGAGAATAATATACACATAGATCTCCCAGGCGCTCGTGCTACAAAACAGCAGGGTGTGTTAGAGATCGAGCAGCGGCGTTCGCCTCGTGCAATGCCACAGTCATAGAAAGTTAAAGGGAGATCACATGGATTTGCGTGATGCTGAAGACGCACTTGAAAGCATAGTAGTCTCGGAAGAGGAGATAGCTCAGCGAATTGAGCAGATGGGTGAAGAAATTTCGCGCGATTATGAGGGCAAAGATCTGCTGCTCGTAGGGGTGCTGCGCGGGGCTATTATGGTGATGGCTGATCTCTCTCGCAAAATTCATATTCCCGTGGTCATGGATTGGATGGCCGTGAGTTCTTACGGAGCGAGCACGAAGAGTTCTGGCGTGGTGCGAATCATCAAAGATCTCACAGAAGACGTGAATGGCCGAGACGTGCTCATTGTGGAAGACGTGATTGATTCTGGGCTCACGCTCTCGTGGCTGCAAGCAAATCTGCGCTCGCGTGGAGCTACATCGGTGCGGATCGCCACGATTGTGCGAAAGCCCGCAGCGGCCAAAATAGACGTCAAAGCCGATTATGTTGGCTTCGATATCCCCAATGATTTCGTCGTTGGCTACGGCCTTGACTATGCGGAGCAATATCGCCATCTGCCGTTTATCGCCAAACTGGCGCCGGCGGTGTATGGAGGCTGAATGGCAGGCGTAGAAGAGAGACGGACGTTGGTGAGAAAATCGACTAAAGATCGCGTGACGGCGAAAGAAACGTCTGCGGATGAGACACAAGCATCTGAACCACCTGTAGGTACTGTGACGCCGAGGGGCGCCAAGCATAAGCAGGACGGTTCTGATTTTCGGCGCAGATGGGACGAGCAGCGGAAGAGCGAGGGGCGAAAACCAGGGCAATCGGGCGAATCGCGGCTGCCTAGACGCGATCTGAAAAACGATTCAAAACGCGATCCGAAAAAGCAGAAGATCTCCCCGTGGCGGCGGGCTTTTGGCGTCATCGGTTTTCTGATCTTCGCCACTTTGGTATTTCTATGGTTTGTGAATCCTTTTGGCTTTACGGCGATCCAGACCTCTGAGGGTCTGCAGGTGCTCGAAAACCAAGAGATCGAGCGGGTGCAGGTGACGGCGCGCTCCGAAGTGGTGCAAGTGTGGCTTGAGAAAGACTACGTTCCCACGGATGCTCAAGGCAATAAGATGCCTGCCACTCGTAGAGTGCAATTCCAGTATGTGCCTGCTGAAGCCGAGCAGGTCAATACCTTGGTGCACGATTCAAAAGCTAAACACGGCTTCAATTCGGTGGTGCCCACAGAGTCGTTCCTCTCCACAATGTTCTCACTGCTGCTGCCGATGCTGATTCTGGTGGGCATCTTCTTCTGGCTTTTCCCGAAGTTGCAGGGCACAATGACTGGCTTTGGCAAGCTCAAGCGGGAGGGCTTTGATTCTGATCGCCCTGACGTCACCTTTGAGGATGTGGCTGGCGAGGATGAGGCGGTACAGGAGCTGCGCGAGATTCGTGAGTTTTTGGAGACGCCAGATAAATTCCGCAAGATGGGTGCACGGATTCCGAAAGGGGTGCTGCTGTATGGGCCTCCTGGCACCGGCAAGACGCTACTAGCCAGAGCTGTAGCTGGAGAAGCCGGAGTGCCATTTTTCAATATCTCGGCATCGGAGTTCGTAGAGATGTTTGTAGGCGTAGGGGCTTCGCGGGTGCGAGATCTCTTTAACCGTGCTAAAAAAGTAGCTCCGGCTATCGTATTCGTCGATGAGATTGACGCCGTTGGGCGCAATCGCGGCAGCGGTATCGGAGGCGGTAACGACGAGCGGGAGCAGACGCTCAACCAGCTGCTGGTGGAGATGGACGGCTTCGACGATCAGACAAACGTGATTGTGATCGCGGCGACGAACCGACCAGATGTGCTTGATTCAGCGCTGATGCGGCCAGGGCGTTTTGATCGGCAAATAGCTGTGGACGCTCCGGATCTCCCTGGGCGTCAAGCAATTCTGGCGGTGCACGCCAAGGGCAAGCCCCTCGAAGATGACGTACAGCTTGAGGGTATTGCTCGGCGTACCCCTGGTTTCTCGGGTGCCGATCTGGCGAATGTGCTCAACGAGGCGGCGTTGCTTGCGGCTCGGCGAGATCATCAAAAGATCAGCATGGATGACGTCGATGAAGCAATTGACCGTGTGATTGCTGGCCCACAGCGCAGCACTCGCGTGATGAATGAGGCGGATAAACTGATGACTGCTTACCATGAGGGTGGGCACGCCGTGGCCGCTGCTGCGTTGAACTACACCGACCCCGTCACCAAGGTGACGATCTTGCCGCGTGGTAGAGCTCTCGGATACACGATGGTGATGCCTGTGGAAGATCGTTACTCCGTCTCTCGCAATCAGCTGCTAGATGAACTTGTCTATTCGATGGGTGGGCGAATCGCTGAGGAGATCGTTTTCCACGATCCCTCTACAGGGGCTTCGAATGATATTCAGAAGGCCACAAACACCGCACGCAAGATAGTCACTGAATACGGCATGAGCTCGCGCATTGGCCCTGTACGGTTAGCTGCCGATGACGCAGATCCTATGACCCGTTTCGGTGGCGGACATCAACGAGAGTTTTCTGATGCTGTGGCGCGGGTGGTGGATGAAGAAGTGCGCGAGCTGCTAGATACCGCCATGCAAGAGGCCTGGCAGTTGCTCATGGACAACCGTGATGTGCTCGACACTCTTGCGCGGCGGCTCTTAGAGAAAGAAACGGTACTCGAAGACGAGCTAAAAGAAATTTTCGCCAATGTGAAAAAAGCTCCGCTGCGCGAGCAGTGGCTATCTGCTCCGAGCCGGCCAGTTTCCGAGATTCCACCTATTTCCGTACCGGCGCCACGCGTCGATCCGCCCGATTCTCGTGCAGATGTGCCCGAGCCGCAACCAGATCGGCCAGATCAGCCAAATCGGCCAGATGCGTCGGCAGGGCAGCCAAATCGGCCAGATGCGTCGGCAGGGCAGCACCGCGCACCTGCAGATGAAAGAGAGTACAACCATGAATGAGAGGCACTACGATAGCGCTGGCGTGGAAAAAGCAGTGCGCGATTTTCTCATAGCGGTCGGGGAAGATCCCGATCGGGAGGGGCTGCGTGGCACTCCAGAGAGAATTGCTCGTTCTGCGAAAGAGATTTTTGGCGGACTCTATAGCGATCCTGCTCACGTGCTCGAAACGACGTTTGATATTCACCATGAAGAGATGGTGCTGGTGCGCGATATTCCGATGTACTCCATGTGCGAGCACCACCTCTTGCCGTTCCACGGGGTTGCCCATGTGGGCTACATTCCCGCTCCTGACGGGAGAGTGACGGGATTATCGAAGCTCGCGCGGTTGGTGGCAGGCTATGCTCAGCGTCCGCAGGTGCAAGAACGGCTCACGACGCAGGTGGCGGATGCGCTCTCGGAGGAGCTTGGAGCTCAAGGCGTGATAGTGGTGATTGAAGCCGAACATCTGTGCATGAGCATGAGAGGAGTACGTAAACCAGGAGCCAAGACGGTGACCAGCGCTGTGCGTGGCATCATGCGCGAACAGACCACGCGCGCAGAAGCCATGAGCCTCATTATGGCTCAGCATTGACCATGACGAGCGTGTGAATATGGTTGGTGTGGTGCGCACAGGCAGCTTCGCGCTGTAGGGGAGCTTCGTGCCGTCGGAAGTTACTTCTTCGCACTGTTCGGGCCGGAGGGCGTCTATAGGAGAGAGCCTATGGGAGAGCGCCGATGTTTGCGCCTGTGTGCCCCGATGCTCGCGCCTCTATGGTGTGCATCACGAATGCACATCCACATACGCCAGCCACATGAGCCATATTGCGGCATATAGTACCTGATCGTCAACGCTGCACAACCTAAGGAGAGAGCAATGCAGGTGATGGGAATCGTCAATGTCACGCCAGATTCCTTCTCAGATGGAGGACTGTGGAGTGACGCCGATGCGGCTGTGGCTCACGGCCGTGAACTCGCCGAGCAAGGGGCAGGCATTCTCGATATTGGTGGGGAATCGACGCGCCCTGGGGCAACGATGCTAGCGCCACACCAGGAGTGGGAACGTATCCGCACAGTCGTGACGGATCTGACCCACGACCCCGACGTGCAGGCGCAGCTATCAGTAGACACCTACCATGCTGCGACGGCGCTCCGCGCTGTTCAGGCTGGAGCTAGTATCGTCAATGACGTCACCGGCGGACAGGGCGATCCACAGATGTTTGCCACGGTAGCCGATCTCGGATGCGAGTATATTTTGCAGCACGGCCGAGGAAATCCACAGACCATGAATTCTCTCGAACACTACGA
Organism: Actinomycetaceae bacterium; assembly: GCA_028724905.1. Lineage (GTDB taxonomy): Bacteria > Actinomycetota > Actinomycetes > Actinomycetales > Actinomycetaceae > Arcanobacterium_A. The sequence continues at coordinate 82,280 of JAQYTG010000016.1, forward strand.
GCAGCACGTAGGCATTGAAGTGCATGAAGAGCTGCTGCGTCAGCGAGATGCTGCAGTGGCGGCAGGTGTGAAACCAGAGCGCATTATTCTCGATCCTGGCCTAGGGTTTGCAAAAACTGGAGACCACGATTGGGATGCCATCGCTGGGCTTGAGTTGATTATGCGAGAGGGGCACCGCGTTCTGGTGGGCGCGAGCCGCAAGAGATTCATAGCCGATGTGAGCAAACCGATTGGCTCTAGCGGGCCGGATCGAGATGTGGCGACGGCAGTGATCTCAGGATTGTTGAGCGAATTGGGTATTTGGGCTGTGAGGGTGCACAACGTAGCCGCGAGTGTGGTGGCAATTCGGGTACACGAGCAGATGCACGCAGCGCAAAAACGGTGGCAAGGGGCGTATCATGCGTGAAGACTTTCCCACAATGAAAGAGCAGGTCATTCGGCTCGCGGGGCTGCGGTCTACCGGCACTCATGGGGTTCTTCCCTCCGAGCATGAGATACCGCAAGAATTTGTGGTAGATGTCGACATGGTGGTGTGCACTGAGCAAGCAGTAGCTGAAGATTCGCTTCACTCTACTGTCTCGTATGCCGATGTGGCCGATATTGTACTGCGCACGATTCAGGGTGCCCATGTGAATTTGATTGAGACCTTAGCTGATCGTATTGCCGAGCAGGTGGCGCAGCTAGGTGCGCGCAAAGTGACCGTCACAGTGCACAAGCCGCAAGCTCCGCTTGAGCAAACGTTCTCGGACGTGAGTACAACGGCAACTGTGCCAGGGGCTTTACTCACTCCACGTCGTCGGCGGGTCGTGATTGGTATTGGTTCCAACCTCGACGTCCCCGAGGCACATATCATTGAGGCGGTGCATACGATTTCACACATAGTTGAGATAGAGGAAGTCTCCGAACTCTATCTCACGGAGCCGCAGCTGGCTGATGGGCAGCAAGATCAACCAGACTACGTGAATGCGGTGATCACCTGCTATACGGATATTCCGCCGTTGCCTTTCTTGCATCTGCTCCATCACATTGAGGCAGAGCACGGGCGGATACGCACCAAACGCTGGGAGGCACGCACTCTCGATATCGACGTGATTGACGTCGAGGGGCTGACTAGTGTGGATCCGGAGCTGCTGATTCCACACCCGCGAGCAGCTCAACGGCGTTTTGTGCTAGAGCCGTGGTTCTCTATTGATCCTACGGCCACATTGGCAGGAGTTTCAGTGGCGCAATTGCTGGAACAGACCAGTGGGCAGCGCACAACTCGGATGGACGCGGAGGAATATATGCCGCGGGTGATGGAAGTGCTCAGCGAATGGGAAGCAGAAGACGACGATTCTGATTTTCTCGACGACCTCGAGGGTTTCGACGATTTCGACGGCTTGGGTGGCTTCAATGGTTGGGGCGACTTTAGCGGCCGCGACTCGGATTCTGGTGACGACGATTCCGGTTTTGATGGGGATGTTGACGGCTGGTATCCTTTTGGCTCTGGGCATGGAGGCGGTGGAGGACGCGGAGGCCACAGGCGATGAATCCCGCAGATCTGCCGTTGGATGCGCGCGGTGTGGTAAATGATTCTGGGCGCTGTTATGCCTCTTTGCGAGCAGGTGGCCAAGAGCACAGCGACGAGCAGACGCTCAGGGAGAAGCAGCAGCGAAGACTCCGGCTCACCCCCGCGTGGCTGCTGGTTTTAATTGCCGTGGTTGTGGCAGCGGCGTGTTTCTTTGCTGCGGAAGTGTGGCTCAATGCCGGCTTTATGCCGATGATGGTACCGTTGATAAGTTTCGTTGTGCCGTTGATTCTAGCTGTGGTGGTTGGTGTGCAAGGATGGCGAGTGCGAGCATATCGACGTGGAGGGAGATCCATCCATGCGCTTACCGCGGGGAGAATTTTTGTGCTTACTCAAGCTGGTTCACGTGCTGGTGCAGTGCTCGTAGGCAGCGCCCTCGGCGTCATAAGTGCTTATGCCCACATCGGCCCGTCGAATTTTTTAGCTGAGCAGATGTTTCGGCTAGCCCTGTGTGCTCTGGCGTCACTAACGTTGGTGATCGTGAGCTATTGTGCTGAACGCTGGTGCGTCATAGATGATCCAGATTCGGGCTCAGATTCGCCCCATACTCCGCTCCCAGGAGCGGGAGCAGCTGCGTGACGGGAGCCCTGCTGTGCAGGCCATCAAAGTGTTTGCAATGGGAGATGCTGCGTGGCGGGGAGCAATGCCTCGCAGTCGCGGTAGACAGTGGCGGCGGTGTAGCAAAGTATGCAATGTGTGATGAGGCCTGTAATGGTGATCAAAGAACAGCGTGTGGGCGTCGGCGCGGTGTACGGGCGTTCTGCAGTGCTGAGAGAATGGAAATCTACGGGTAGGCGTGCCGTATGGAGGCGTAGGCCGAGGTGATGAGTAGATGAGACTGTGGGCACAGCGACGGAAAAGTTCGATAGTATAGAAAGATGAAAATCATTCTCGGAAGCGATGTTCCTCTTAAGCGTGTGGCACCCGACTATCTAAAAGTGTCACTCATCTCTACCGCACTCACATGGGGTGCACTTGTTGCGGTGTTGCTCGTGATTTCACTCGTGGTCACATTAAATACGGACAGTCTTGTGTGGCGCATTATTTTGTGGGTGGCGACGGCACTTGCCGTGATTGGCGCTATCGTGGATGCTGCGCTCACACCGCGTCGGGTGCGGGCAATCGGCTATGCGGAGCTCCCTGAAGAGCTGGTGGTGCGTTCGGGGCTTTTGTTTCAGAAGCTAGTGTTGGTGCCCTATGGGAGAATGCAGCAAGTGAATGTGAATACTGGCCCGCTGCTCTCACGTTTTGGTCTGGCCAATATCGAGCTCGTCACCGCGTCGGCCACTACCAATGCGGCTATTGCGGGGTTGCCACTCGCGGAAGCTGAACGTTTGCGAGAGAAACTCACGGCACTTGGTAGCGCCAATATGGAGGGGATCTGATGACGTCGCAACCGCCGTCCGAACTGCAGATCGAGGCTCAGGTGCAACCTGAGCCTCGATCTGAACAACTGCGCTCTGTCTCGCAGTCTGCTCCGTACCCTGTGCCTCCTGAACCACAGTCCGAGCCTCAGCCTGCGCCGTCCGACCTGCCATCCCAGACGTCTGCGCCTACTCAGGTCGAGGAGTCTGTGTCTCAGGCCAGCCTCCACTCTCATGCTGAGCCGCAGTCGCTATCGCAGGGTGAGCCAGGATCCAATTCTCATCCTCATACGCGCTCAGCACAGGCACAGCGCACTGCGATCACTGCAGAACTGGGCGTTGCTGCTGTGCCCGAGGAAGCCTGGCGTCATTTTCATAAGATTACGCCGATCACGCGCATGGGTATTATCTGGGTCGCACTGGTGTATTTCGTGTTCAACTTGTTTGGTCAAGCGTTGCAAGACGAGCATCTCTTAGATATGCTCCGCGTGGCTAGTGCGGCTGTGTCTCTCAAAATACTGGGGATTGCGCTGGCAGCGCTCATCGGCGTCAGCTTACTGGTGATCGTACCTGGATATGTGGGGTGGAAGCGGCGGACATTCGCGCTCGCAGAATCGGGGATCCACTTTCGTCAGGGTGTGCTGATGAAAAACCACACCCAGATGCGTTGGGATCGGGTGCAGAGTGTAGAAATTCAACAGACGCTTTTCGGCCGTATTTTCGGCTTTGGCACTGTGAAAGTGGAGTCCGCTGGCAATGACGTCGATCTTGAACTGGGGCTCTTGCGGGTGCGGGATGCTGCAGCGCTGCGCCGTGAAATACTCGTGAGCCTCGATCGCGTCCGCTCTGGTCTTCCGCCCCTGGCAGCTGGCGGTGATACAGATACCCCTGCCCATCTGGCGTTTCAGGGCGCTGCAGCTATGGCAGATCAGGGCATTGCGGCTGTGTCGGCGCAGCCTAGCGAGGCACCAGTTGCAACGCAGCCTAGCGAGCCACCAGCCGTAGCGCAGCCTAGCGAGGCATCAGTTGCAGCGCAGTCCAATGGTGTAGTGGCTGCAACCTCTGCCCTTTCAGAGCACGCCGTGGCACATATCCCAGCCCCAGTTTCGCAGCCGCTATCTGAACCAGCGCCACTTGTGCTGGATGCGGATGATCTTGAGCGAGATGTGTTGGTATACGAACTGACTGGTGGCCGGCTGATTGCGTCGAGAATGTTGTCGGTTTCTTTCATCGTAGCGATGCTGATAACGGTGGTCGGTGTCATGATGGCAATAGTCTTTATGATGCCCTATGGAATCGCCATCGCGTCGGGGTGGTTGGGCATACTTGTGATGTTTGTTGGCTATGCATGGAGTTTCATCAAGGGCCTGTTCGACGATTTCGGTACGAAACTTTACCTCAGCGAAAACGGATTGCGTCGCCGTGCTGGCCTGACGAAACTCGTCACCAGCACCTATCCGCCGCAGCGTATCCATGCGGTGCGAGTGTATCGGCCGTGGCTGTGGAAACGTCTAGACTGGTGGAGAGTTGATATTTTGCGTGCCGGAGTGGCGGGAGATACTGAAACTCTCACCCGAACCTTTGTGCCGGTAGCTACTAGAGAGCAGATGCTGCGCATTATGTGGACGTTGATGCCAGGGCTGGGTACGCACGAGGATTCAGCAGTACTGGCAGAGGCTTTTGATGGTAGAGGGAGCGGACAGTGGTTTGCTGGCGCTCCTACATCGGCGAAGTGGTTAGATCCAATAGGAAGAGTTGGCCGTGGGCTGGCGCTTACGCCACGAGCTGTACTCACTCGATCCGGCAGACTTGGGCGCATGGTGAGCATTATTTTCCAAGACCATATTCAGAGCATGAGAATCTCTGTGGGGCCGTTGCAGCAGAAACTGACTTTGGCGAGTCTTAGGATGGATCTTGTACTTGGTGTGCATATCGGCTCTGCCATAAATTTGGAGGCAGATCAACTCTGGCAGATGATGCAGGAAGAGAACGAACGTGCCCGTGAAGCTCGGCGAGCAGGAGTGGCAGAGTCGCTCACGCAGTGGAAAGAGCGCGTAGGGATCGCGGGGGTTTAAGATAACCGCATGGTAGATGACGATTCGTTGAATGATTTTCAGAGGCAGCCTGATTTCCCTGGTTCATCTTCTCCGGCATACTTCGCCTCCGTGCCTGCCCCAGGAAGAATGCGTATTGGTATTATTTCAGCGGGGAAAGTAGGCACAGTGCTCGGCAGTGCTTTGAGAGCGGCGGGGCACCAGGTGATCGGTGCGTATGCGAGATCGGCTGCTTCGCGTGAGCGGCTAGAAGCGATGCTGCCTGGAGTACCAGCTGTGGACATTCCCGAGATTGTGGAGCGCAGCGAGCTGGTGGTGCTGGCGATTCCCACAGCTAGTATCGAACCGTTGGTTGAACAGGTGGCGCAACAAGGCTTGTGGCGGCCTGGTCAGATTGTGGTGCACACCGCTGGGCGAGTGGGTGGTGCGGTGCTGGCTCCAGCAGCTCGCTGTGGAGCGCTGTGTTTGGCTATTCATCCGGCTATGAGCTTCACGGGCACTTCTTTGGATGTGGCGCGTTTGAGGAGCTGCTTTTTTGCGGTGACGGCGCCTGCGCCGCTGCAGCCGATTGGGCACGCTCTGGCGGCCGAGCTAGGCGGAGAGTCTGTCGTAGTGGCAGAAGCAGATCGGCCTGCCTACCACCTGGCAGTGCGGCACACTGCCCGCCATGTAGGTGCGGTGGTGGAGCAGTCGATGCAGCTACTTGTGAGTTTGGGCATCGAGTCCCCAGGAGATTTGTTGCGTTCACTTGCGGAATCTGCCCTGCAACGCGCGTTAGGCACCAGCGGTGAGCAACTGGCCAATCTCAGTGCTGATGTTGGCAGTGGAGGCGATGCTACCTACGTGCAGATTGCAGCTGATCTTGAGCGAGAAGATCCCGCTTTCGCCCATCTGGCACGGGTGTATCGTGCTCTAGAGGAATAGCGGAGCTGGCTGATATGAGCAGCCGGTGATGGTTAAAATGGCTGCCAGATATGAGCGACCTGCGGCCTCGCATCAAAGCTAGATAAGTGTGCCCTGGCACACACTATTCGTTCTCGTGTGGTGGCGTCACTAGAATAGAGTGCGTGATTGTAACGAAAACGCGCGCTGAGCTTGCTGCTGCGCTACGTGAGTGCTCAGGCACAAAAGCGTTGGTGATGACGATGGGTGCGCTGCACTCGGGGCATCTTTCTTTGGTGCGGGCAGCTCAGGAAGCGGCGGATCACGTGATCGTTTCGATCTACGTCAATCCGCTTCAATTTGCTCCGAACGAAGACTATGAGGCATATCCGCGCGATCTAGAAAAAGATCTTGCTGCCCTGGCCACGGTGAAGCGCTCACCCGTCAGCGAGCCTACTGGCGAACCTGTTAGTGAACCCGCCAGCGAACCCGCCGAAGAGCCTGGCGTAGACGTGGTCTTTGCGCCGCTCGACTCTGAGGTTTACCCGCGCACTCCATTCGTTCGTATTGATCCTGGCCCTATGGCCGCCGTCTTTGAGGGGAAAACGCGCCCGACGCACTTTGCGGGAGTGCTGCAGATCGTGCACAAAGTGCTGAATTTAGTGCAGCCGGATGTGGCCTTTTTTGGGCAAAAAGACGCTCAGCAGCTGGCGCTGATCCGCACGATGGTAGCTGACCTCAATATGCCGGTGGAGATCCGCTCGGTGCCGATTGAACGCGATCTGGATGGTCTGGCTCTCAGCTCTCGCAATGCCTATCTTGCCGAGGGTGAGCGCAGATCTGCCCTGGCCTTGAGTGCGGCTTTACGGGTCGGCGCTCAGGCGGCTCAGCAGGGAAAAAACGCCGATCAGGTGCGCGATAGTGCCCGCGAAAGCATCGCTGCTGCCGCTGGCGTCCGGCTTGATTATCTCGAACTTGTCCACCCACAGACCTTTGTTCCTTTTGCCTCGGATGAGCGCGGGGAGGGACTCCTCGTTGTGGCTGCATGGGTGGGCTCTACACGGCTTATCGACAACTGGGAGGTGCTGATTGGTTGATCTGAGTGCTGCCGAGACTTTTCATGCGGCTTCATCTGTGGACGTCACTCCGCCCGCAAAGGTGGCTTCATCTACTAGTGCAGTGTCGTCTACCCGCCAGCGGACGCTTCTGACGGGGAAAATTCATCGAGCTACGGTGACAGGTGCCGATCTGGATTACGTCGGTTCCATCACGATCGACGTCACGCTTATGCGGGCTGCTGATATTCTGCCTGGTGAACAGGTGGATGTCGTCAATGTGAGCAATGGAGCTCGGCTTACCACATACGCAATTCCAGGGGAAGCTCATAGCGGCGACGTCGTGCTCAACGGGGCTGCTGCCCACTATTTTAGTGCCGGAGACATCGTAATTATCATGTGTTACGGGATGATGAGTGACGCCGAGGCCCACTCTTTTGAACCGCATATCGTTTTTGTGGATGCGCAGAATCACATTGTCGAATGTAGCACTGAGCCAGGGCAGGTACCTGGTGGCTATGGATTGAAAAGTTCAGGTATTCCAGTGGCGGATATGCGCTGAAGAAGCTGCCGCGTGCGCGAAAGGGAACATCAATGAAGAGCGAGAAGAACAAGAAAAAAGCTAAAGCTCATAAGAGTGATAAGAAGTCGGCGCGTAAGGCGGAGAGCACTGTCAAGAAGAGCCTTGATATACCACTGATGGTGCGTGATTCTCCGCAGCGGGTATACGATGCCTACATTATGAATCTCTCAGGCACGCTCTTCAACGGAGATCTACTCATGCCTGGGGTGGATAAACTATTTGCCGCGCTAAACGTGATGCGCCGGCCGATGGTGTTTATGTCCTCTAATTCGCATACCTCTCCAGCTAGCTATCAGAAGCTATTGGCGAAATTCGGCATGGACGTGGATATTGATCAAATTTTTACGCCGGTACGCGTCGTGAACGAGTATCTCACTCGCAATTTTCCTGATGCGCAGGTGATGGCCATCGGCGACAGTGAATTCTTAGCCCATATGGCGGCTGATGGTCGTGCGCTCACGGACGATCCGCAGCTGGCAGATGTCGTGGTGGTAGCCCACGATCGTGATTTTAATTTTGCGAAGCTCAATCTCGCCTATCGGGCAATTGTGGGGCCGAAGAAAGCGAAGCTCGTCGTCACGTCGATGGTGCGCTCATGGGTGACTGCCGACGGTGGCAGTGAGCCAGGAACTAGGGCGATTGTGCGAGCGATTCAGAGTGCCTCGGGTGCGCAGGTGCACTGTAACCTTGGCACGCCAGAGCCAGCTTTCTTAGATTATGTGTTCCGGCATCTCGACAGTGAACCGCACAAGACGCTCGTGGTGTCTGATTCCCTGACCACGGATATTCGTATGGCGCGCAACTATGGGGTACCGACGGCGTTGGTGCTCACCGGTGAGGGGAGCATCGCGCAAGCTGAGTTGGCGGCTCCTAAAGACCAGCCGAATTTCGTGGTGGATTCTGTGGTAGACGTGGTGCCTCACTACATTGTGGATCAGCTCTGAGATGCAGTAGCTAACTCCTCGATTCTGAGCTGTTGTGTTTGGATGTGGCTGAATGCGGATGGTTATGGATGGCTGTGGCTGCAAAGCCGGTCGTTATGATCCTGTAGCTGGCTTGTGGTTGGTCGTGGTGGGTCGTGGTAGCAAGTCCGCTGTGGTAGCCCTGTAGCTGGTCTGGGTTGAGCGGCTTGCTTGGAAAGCCGGCGGTGAACATATCTACAGTTGGCGAATTTCGGCAGTGCTAGTTGATCGCTTATTCTTGGTGTGTGAGTACTCCAAAGAATCTAGAGAAGAATGACGATCAGCTGGCACGCGATCCCTTGGCAGATGTACCCGAGCAGATTCAGGTGCGCAAAAAGAAGCGTGAGCAGATGCTCGCCCAGGGGCGCGATCCATATCCGGCCGAGCTTCCGATCACGCACACGATCCACGCCGTTCGGGAGCGTTTTAGCGCACTAGAACCTGGGGTAGAGACGGAAGAATATGTGGGGATCGCTGGACGTGTGGTGCTGATGCGCCCCTCAGGAAAGATTGCTTTCGTCGTGCTCCAAGCTGGAGACGGGGAGCGCTTGCAGGCGATCTTTTCGCTGGCCAATGTAGGCAAAGATGCGCTCGATGCACTCAAAGCAGAGGTGGACCTGGGGGATTTCCTCTTTGTGCACGGCTATGTGGGTACCAGTAAACGTGGGGAGCTCTCGGTCTTTGCTGCGGCTTCTAGCGGTTCCGCCCGAACTGCTGTCGCTGACAGCGAGGCCGGCGCGGATGCCGATGCAGTCAGCACCATTGCTGATACCGGTACTGGTGCTGACGCCGGTACTGCCAGTTTCGATGAGAGTGACGGCACGTCGGTAAGCTCGGATAACGCTGCCGATGCCGGCGACGCCGGAAAAGAGATTCCGGCTTGGATGATGGCCAGTAAGGCGCTGCGGCCGTTACCTAAGACGTACGTCACAGAATCTGGCGAGGAAATGGCGCTCAACGAAGAAACCCGAGTGCGCAAGCGCCATCTCGATCTGATCACGCGGCAATCGGCTCGCGATATGATCCGCATTCGCGCCGCCGTGATGCGCTCTATCCGGCGCACTTTTGAAGAACGCGGATACCTGGAAATTGAGACCCCGATCCTGCAAACCTTGCACGGCGGAGCTGCTGCTCGGCCATTTACGACGCACATCAATGCATACGATGAAGATCTGTACTTGCGTATCGCCACTGAACTCTATCTGAAACGGGCAGTGGTGGGTGGTGTGGATCGCGTCTTTGAAATCGGCAAGAATTTCCGCAACGAAGGCGCCGATTCCTCGCACTCGCCGGAATTTTCTGCTCTGGAGGCCTATCAGGCTTACGCCACGTACGACACGATGGCAGAACTCACAAGGGCGATTGTGCAAAATGCGGCGCTCGATGCTTTTGGCACCTTGCAGGTAACGTTGGCTGATGGAAGCGTGTACGATCTCTCCGGCGAATGGACGAATCTTGATTTGTACACCTCGCTCTCTGAAGCCGTTGGGGAGCAGATCGACGTGCATACTCCGCGGGAGCAATTGGTGCAGCTCGCGCAGGCGCACGGCATCAAGGTCAAAGATTATGCCGTGAATGGCAAGATTGCTGAAGATATCTGGGAAGAGCTCGTAGGGAGCAAACTCTATGCCCCCACATTTGTGCGGGATTTCCCTGAAGATACCTCGCCACTCACGCGCTATCATCGCTCAAAGCCAGGACTTACCGAGAAATGGGATCTGTATATTCGCGGCACAGAAACGGCCACGGCATACTCGGAGCTGGCTGATCCTGTTGTGCAACGCGAACGACTCACGGCGCAGAGCCTGGAGGCGGCTAATGGTGATCCAGAGGCTATGCAGCTTGATGAAGATTTCATTGAGGCGATGGAGCAAGGATTCCCGCCGACGGGAGGCATGGGTATGGGGATCGACCGCCTACTCATGGCGCTCACCGGCTTGGGGATTCGGGAGACGATTGCGTTCCCGTTTGTGAAGCAGAGTTCATAGCCCGTGACGCCAGGCGCTAGCGTCGTTTGCAGCGCTCGTAGCTAGCGTCTGGGAGCGCTGATATCACGGCGGGTATATGCGGTTATATGTTTGTGGTGTCGTCACTGATCTGCACTAGTGACGGCACCACACGTGTCTCTAGGGTAAGTGTTTCTAGGGCTAGACGTCTCTCAGTAGCCCGCTTGAGCGGGCTTTTAGTAGATCCTGTAGTGGATTCGCTCGCGCTTTTGTCACACTATCGCCGTGACATCACGCGCCACCGTACTCCGCTAGGCATTGTGTACACCATGTGGCGTGTATTCAAGTGAGCCTTTACGCTGCCGTCACGCCACTATATGCACTGTGTATTGTGTGCATCATGTAGTCTCTATTAGCTATCTACCGCCTAAATCTATCTAGTAAGACGTATCTAGCGAAACGTATCTAGCAAAACGATGTGTTCAGCTCTCAGGCTGTTGGTGTCTCATCCAATAGGTCTTCAATGCGCAGCGCTTGAGCCACCATGCGTTTGATCTCTTCGTTGGAGAAATCGGGGTGTATCCGCATCAGCTCATTGATACCGATGATCAGCGAAAACAGCGTCTCGTATGTGTATGTGATCGGATCGTCGATGCGATCAATAAACGTGGGGACGACGTTATCCGTCAAGAACCGCGCAAATTTATCTCCAGTTTGCATCATAAAAGAGACGTACATGGCGGCGTTGCCTTCACGGGCGAGCTGGTCGGCAAAAACGCTGTTGTCATCATGGGTGCTCCGCCACAGAGCAATGATGTGATCGAGAGACTCGTCGATGCTCTCATCTGAGGATTGCGCGTGCCACTGTGTGAGCTTGCGGATGAAAGAATCCACACTTTCGGTGAGCATCTCTTCGGCGAGTTCATCCAAATTTCGGAAATAGTGGTAGAAGAGCGGCCGAGGAATATCAATGGCAGTGGCCACCGTGGCAGCTGTAGTTGCCTTCAATCCATTAACTGTGATTTGCCGGCGCGCTTCAGCAATGATTTTTGCGCGAGTAGAGATGCCGCGGCCATTCATCCCAGTACTGCGCTGTTTTTGATGAGAAGTTCCTGAGGCGGAAGATGAGCGTCCAGGCATCGTTGTGCATCCTTTCTCTTGCTACCAAACCATAATAATTATGCACCACACGGTGGTCTTTTTTCGATGACGCGACGCATAATGTGCCAACTACCTGCGCCACACGAGAGCCAAATACCAAGCCAACGGATGAAAGTTATGGGCTAGCAGGCAAAGCTATCGTCTGCTAGCTCACGTATCCTCTAGTGCTGGCGCTTTGAAACGTTGCCTTAGATGAAAGTTATCCTCTGCTAGCTCGCATATTCTCTCGATATTTTCGCGCTCATAGTGGGTGAGATAGGGTATTTAGGGCCATTAGGGCAGTGCAATACCGTTATCAAGCTCCCGCGCCAACCCATCGTTCAAGAGGGTGCGCAACGCGGGAGTAAAACGCTCATCAGTCAGCCCACTCGCGCTCAATAATTCGCAGCGAGCCAATGCGGTATCTGGATGAGCGCGCAAAACGGCCATGATTTTTCCTCTGGCTTCGCGCTGCGTGCCAGCAAATTTTTGGCGTGCAGGAGCAGGCGCGCTGGCACCTAGCGGATAGCCGTCGAGTTTCCAGCCGCAGAGCTCAGCTATCGGGCAGCCGCCGCACTGCGGCGATGTAGCGGTGCAGATGAGGGCACCAAATTCCATGATGGCCTGGTTCCACTGTGCGGCTTGCTGTCCATAGCTAGGGACGAACTGTGCAGCGCGTTCTCGTTCAGCTGCCGTCAGGTGGGCGGCAGGGAGAGCTTGGCCATGCCAGCGCGCAAGCACACGACGGATATTTGTATCGAGCACCACAGAGCGTTGATGGAAAGCAAAAGCCAGCAGTGCATCGGCTGTGTATGGCCCAATCCCCGGCAGTGCTAGCAGCCTAGCGCGCTCATCGGGGAGCTCTCCGCCGTATTCTGTGCTGAGTACCTGTGCACATTCATGCAAGCGCAACGCTCGGCGCGGATAGCCGAGTCGATCCCAGGCGATGAGTATTTCTGCGACAGAGGCGCTGGCCAGTGCGGCCGGAGTAGGCCAACGGTGCATCCAGGCAAGCCATACTGGGGTGACGCGCGCCACCGGCGTCTGCTGACTCATCACCTCGCAGACAAGCACACCCCACGGAGTCACGTCGTTCTTTCTCCAGGGAAGATCACGTGCGTGCTGTGCATACCACTGTGTGAGTGCAGAATATGCCTGAGCAATGGCAGCAGGTGAGAAGTCGTGGTTCACGGCAGGAGATTCCTCGTCGGTGCAAAAGTGTATGACAGCAGTTGTACGGTGACTGATTCTAGGTGTTTTGCTGCCCCTCGGCCAGTTTTTGGTAGCTTGCTGCTAGGACATCTCGCATAAATCTGGGCTAACGGCGCGTGAGCAACCCACATTCTCGTCAAGCACGCTACGGTTTTACTGTGGCATATGGCAATGACAATTCTGGAGGATCGCGGGGCACAGACGGCACAAAGGCGCGGCGTATTCTCAGAGCCGTGCCATCGCCAGCATCGCCAGCAGACGCAGCGCGCCGAGACGCAGATCAGGATCGAGACAACCGAGATCGACAAAATCGGGAAAATCGGGAAACGGCTAGCGCACGCAGTCAATCCGCAGGGCGCTCGCGCTCGTCAGGCGTGCGTGCGCGTGGTGAGCGTGTACGCTCCACGAGCGGTGCCGTCACAAGACGTGGTGATGATGATCAACGCAAAGTGGCGTCTCGGCGCGCTGCTGCTTCTCGGCGGCGTCGATCACGGCCGTCGGAGGGCGAACGCCCGCGGCCAGAGCAGCGGCGTTCACAGCAGATTACGGATCATGGTACGAACCATCTAAGGCGCGGCGCACAGCGAGATATGCGCGTGGCACGTGGCATCCGTGAGCGCCGTGACGGCGTTCGCGGCGGCGTGGACGGCGTGCGTAGCTCTGTGCATGGCTCTCCCCGTAGCGACTCTACTCGCGGCAACCCACACCGTAGCGGTTCTGCTTCCGGCACCGTGCGAGGCTTACGCCGCGGCTCTGCTGCAGCTGCGTCTTCGAAGCGTCGAGGAGCCCTGCGAGGAGTGGAGCAAGAACGTGCTAGAGATCGCCGCGATGGAAAGCTCCGCTCACGCACCCCAGATACAGTGCATACGGCTGTGCAGATCGCCCAAGCGCAGCGGCGCAGACGGATCATTCGAGCGGCCGTGCTGTGGGTGATCGTCATCGCCGCTGCAATCGGCTTTGGATATGCGGGGATATCTTTCATTCGTAGCTCGATTGATGATATTGAGGCGAGCACGGCTACCCCCGATCCTAGAGATGCATTCAGAGAGATTCCATGCACTCCAGAGCTAGTGACAGCTACCGTGAAGCACAGCGCCACCTATGCGGGGAAGCCTGTGGACTTTTCAGTGTCGTTGACGAATAGTGATGCTCAGCGTCCGTGCTATCTCAACGCTGGATATGCTGATATGGCTCTGAAAGTGACGTCGGGTGCTGAGCTGATATGGGATTCTCAAGTGTGCCAGGCTGCTCTGCAGACGGATCAGCTACTCATTAATGCGGGCAGTTCGGGCAGCTTTGCACTGCAATGGCCAGGAAAAGTGAGTGGAGCACAATGCGTACAGGGCAAGTTAGCACAAGCGGGTACGTATCACGCCCAATTGGTGTGGAAAGATAAGCCAGTGGGATCCGATCTCACTTTTGAGCTGAAAGCTGAGCCGCCGAAGCCCAAACCTGCAAGCAAGCCCAAACCTGCAAGCAAAGATAAGTCTCAGCCCGCAGATAAAGACGCCGCAGATAGAGATGAGAAAGCGAAGCCGGATCCCGCCAAACCGGATTCCGCAAAACCAGCCTCCACCAAGCCAGCCTCTGCAAAACCGGATTCTGCAGATAAAAACTAGCTCACAGGCAAAATCAGCTCACAGGTAAAAACTAGCTCACAGGCAAAACTAACGAGAGCTCAAGGGGAGGGTGGTGCGACTCTGTGAGATATCTGCTAAGCAGCTGTGAGGCGGATCCAGCGGCGACAGAGCGTGTTGCGTCACCGCACTGCACTACTGATCGTTCATGCACTAGCTGCACAGGCCGTTAATACGTTGGTAGCTTATGCAGCGGCGCGCTAGCGCCTTGTGCCGTTGCGCTCAGAGCTGCAGAGCAACTGTTCACGTGGTGGTGCTCTAGTGTAACGGCGGTAGCACCTTGCCCACTGCCTCGTGGATATTGCGCACGGCACGCACGCGCAAGCCAGCTGGAGCTGTTACATCGGCGGAGTTGGCTGGAATGATGGCGATCTGAAAGCCTAGCCGTGCAGCCTCATTCAGCCGTTGTTGGAGCCCTACCACAGGGCGGAGTTCTCCCGTTAATGCTACTTCGCCAATGGCGACTACGCCTGGGGCGAGTGGCATATCGGCAGCTGAGGATGTGAGAGCTAGAGCAATTGCAGCATCGGACGCTGGCTCAGTAGCCTTTGCCCCTCCGATAGTGGAGACGAAGATCTCCCGCTTCTCGAATTCAATGTGTAGCCGAGACTGCAAAACTGCTAGCATCATTGCCACCCGTGAGGAATCTACCCCAGATGTGGTGCGTCTTGGCGGGCCAGCCGTGGGGGTGGAGAGTCCTTGCACTTCCACCGGAATAGGGCGACGTCCCTCCAGGGCTATGGTGACGCAAGTACCTGGCACAGTGAGATTCCGTGAGGATAGAAAGACTCCGGAGGGATCGGGCAGTTCTCGGATGCCGGCGTCGATGAGTTCAAAACATCCCACCTCGTCGGTAGCTCCATAGCGGTTTTTCACGGCACGCACCATCCGCAGCCGTGAATGCTTGTCTCCCTCAAATTGACACACCACATCGACGAGGTGCTCAAGCACCCGTGGCCCTGCAATAGAGCCATCTTTCGTCACATGCCCCACGATCATCGTTGGCATATCTCGAGATTTAGACAAGTTCACAAGAGTGCTAGCCACAGCACGCACCTGAGCGACACCTCCAGCGCCACCCTCGACGTCAGAATCGCTAATTGTCTGTATGGAATCGACAATTAACAGCGATGGGGCATTGCGCTCTACGTGCCCAAGTATCGTGGCCACATCGGATTCGGCAGCTAAAAGCAGATGCGGATGAAGTGCTCCAATGCGTTCTGCGCGAGCACGTACTTGCGGAGCTGATTCTTCGCCGGTCACATATAGCACGGGAGCTGCTCCGCGCTCAGCAGCAGCTGCAGCAGCCCGAGCAGCGACGTCGAGGAGCAGGGTCGATTTCCCCACTCCTGGCTCTCCCGCTAACAGTACGACAACTCCAGGCACCAACCCTCCGCCCAGAACACGATCAAATTCGCCAACTCCGGTAGGGGATTTGATGGATGCCTGTTTTGAGACGTCAGTGATCGGTTGCGCTGGCGAGGTGGGCGTAAGGGCGTTGATATGAGAAAGCCCTGAACGGGAGCCGCTTGGACGCGCTTCTATCACGGTTCCCCACGCTTGGCATTCCCCGCAGCGTCCCACCCATTTCAGGGATGTCCATCCGCATTCGCTGCACACATAAGGAGCTGTTTTTGATTTCGTTGCCATACCTCCAGCATACAAAGCGCCTTGGGTAAATTTTCACACAAAAATTGCGCCGGTATTTTGCACCAGCCTCCACCTGCTCATGGCATAGGCCGTCACCTGCGCATGGCGCCAGCTGCTGTCTGCCTATTGCACGGGCCGCCACACGCAGGATAGAGCCACACAGAGCTAGCCATTGCCTCTCATTGCACCGGCCTCCACCTGCTGCCGTCCTCTAGCTTCTGTTGGCGAACTGTTCCAGAAGTGCTGGCTCTCCCGAGACGATCATCACGTCTCCCTGCCCAATCTTGGTCTCGTCAGTGGCGTATTCAAAGGGCTGCCCTGGAGATTTCACTCCGATCACGGCAACCCCATATTTTTGGCGCACGTTTGTCTGCCCGAGGGTGAAGCCGACGAGTTCTTTCGGAGGCACCATTTTCACAATCGTGAACTGGTCTTCCATCTCGATATAGTCGAGCATCTTGCCCGAGAGCATATGGGCGACGCGCTGTCCGGCGTCATTTTCTGGATATACCACGTGGTGAGCGCCGATGCGTTTCAAAATTGTGCCGTGTTCGCGTGAGGTGGCTTTTGCCCAGATTTCACGCACCCCCAGATCTACTAAGTTGGCCGTGATGAGTACGGAGGCTTCGAGAGAAGTGCCCACTCCTACGACGGCGATATTGAACTCACTCGCGCCGAGCTGGTCGAGAGCTTCAGGTGAGCTGGCATCTGCTTCCACCACCCGAAAACGATGGCTCCAGTTTTGTGCCCGAGCTGCGTTGGATTCCACGGCAAGCACATCTTTGCCGAGATGGTCGAGGGTGACGGCAATCGCCGAGCCAAAACGCCCTAGCCCGATCACTAAAATGGCCTCTGAGGCGTTGTTTATTCTCGCCATAGCTGTCCTTCCGTTCGCTGCATCTTCAAGGATAGCGCGCCACGAAAAAGAAACCGTAGCGTTCAAATCTTATGGTGACGGCGTCACCCCAGATGCTCAATGCTCCAGCTTATTCATGCAGCGCTTCGGCGAGTCAAGAATGCAGCTGGGCAAGCCTGATGGAAGCTAGGCCACGATGCACCTCATCCATAGTGGCGGCTAGCTGCAATGGTAACTAGCCGATAATGGGGCGTTCCTCGGGCAGGCGCACCACCCGACGGCGATGCCGCAAAGCGAGTGCGGCAGCAAAGGTCATTGTGCCCACGCGCCCTAAGTACATCAACAGGATAATTACGGCTTTGCCGATTGGCGGCAGTTGCGCTGTGATTCCGGTGGAAAGGCCGCAGGTGCCGAAAGCAGAGACCGTCTCAAAGAGCACGTGCGAGAGCGGGAAATGGCTGATGTGCACAATGATCAGAGTAGACACCCCTACCAGCGCTGCTCCCAGAAATGTGGCGGAGATGGCCAGCCGGATCACGGACGAACTGATGCGTTTGCCGAAGGCCTCTGTGTCTCGATCCCCGCGTGCCTCGGCGATAATCGCCAGGATCAACACGGCGAATGTGGATACTTTAATCCCACCTCCGGTGGAGGCAGAGCCTCCGCCCACAAACATCAGTCCGTCGAGGAGCCACCATGTGGATTCGTTCATAGAGCCGACGTCTACGGTCGAGAGTCCACTGGAACGGACCGTGGTGCTGTGGGTGAGAGCCACGAGAATTTTTGAACCCAGATCGAGATTGCCGAGCGTTGCAGTGTTTGCCCATTCGAGAAGCAAAATCCCAAGGCCGCCAAGCAAGAGTAGTAAAGCGTAGGTGATGAGTGTGAGCTTGGCGTGAAGACTCCATCTGTGCGGCCGCCGCCAATGCGAAGCCACGTTGAGGATCACCGGAAATCCCACGGCGCCGATGATAGTGCCGGCCATGAGAGGTAGGCATAGCCCCCAATTGCCCACATATCCGTGCATTCCCTCGGGAAGTGCTACAAAGCCGCCGTTGTTGAACGTGGAGATGGCCATAAAAAGCGATTGTCCGAAAGCCTCAAGGAGCCCTAGATGTCTCTGCAAAAAAGTGGGGAGGAAGACAGCAGTGAGAGCTATCTCCACGCTTGCGGACGTGATGACGACGGCTCGCAGTAGCCCGCCCACTTCGCCAAGTTGGCTTTTGGTCTCGCTCGCTGTGAGGATTCGCTGAGTGAGCCCAATGTGGCGAGAGACGGCTAAGCCGAGCACAGACGCGATAGTCATCACACCAAGGCCACCAATTTGCATCCCGATAGCAATGAAACCTTGCCCCAGCGGAGTCCAGAACGTGGCGGTATCCACCACGGTGAGCCCTGTGACGCACACGGCGCTAGTAGCGGTGAAGAGCGCTTCGATAAAACTGGCAGAGCCAGGCCCGCGGCGGGCTGTTGGCAAAAGTAGCAGGGTTGTAACGATAAGGATGATCAGGGCGAATACCACGAGTGCAAAAAGAGCAGGGGAGCGCTGAGCTACGTCGTCAAGGCGGTCTCTCCACTTGTGACGGCGCCTATCGGCTGGCGTCACGTCTGCTCTGTGGGTGGTATTCTCAAAAGGCACGTCCACCATTTTAGAGCTGAATCCTTTTTCCTGTGATTATTGTGATGAAAAGGTTACAAAGTGGCTGCGTGTTATTTATGTGAAAATACATCTCTTTCGCTACACTGGCTACGTAGAGATGTGCGATTCCACGCATTTCGTGTGCTTGTGATGAGGATGGTTTTGATGGCGCAATTCACTCCTGGGGCTCCGCAGTTTTTCACCGTGGCGGAGGTTGCAGATATTATGCGTGTTTCGCGGATGACCATCTATCGTATGGTACATTCAGGCGAGTTGCCGGCAATTCGGGTAGGTAAGAACTCCTATCGGGTTCCCCGTTCTGCTCTTGATCAGCTCTTCTCTATGGGTATCCAGGATATGGGGGAGGCCGACCGCCGAGCGGTGAATGGTTAAACTCTGGGTGCTGTGCTCCGTTTTCTTAGGAGGTTGCCTCACTGAGTGCTGCTAGCTCCTGTGTGGGCTCCTTTGTGGGCGCAAACGCCTTTGAGTTATGATGGAGCGCGTGAAGACAGGTAGCTCTCGCTGCCGTGCCAAATACTATGAGTCGGAGGTAACCCGTGGGGTCCGTGATTAAGAAGCGCCGTAAGCGTATGTCGAAGAAAAAGCATCGTAAATTGTTGCGCAAGACGCGGCATCAGCGCCGTAACAAGAAGTGAGGACTTCGCGTGCACTGAGGAGTGGGTCTGGAATTTTGCCAGACCCTTTTCCTTTTGCCGAGCGGTGTTGAGCGCTCTGCTCTGACGCCTCGCCCTACGTCTGGTATTGCGCTTTTGGAAAACCTCAGCGGAAAACTTTTAAACTACATACTGACGAGTGAAAGGTGTACTGTGGAAAAACGAAACGACGATGCTGTAGTGACGGCAGCGGTGCTGACGGATGAGGAGCAGCTCGCATGGCGTTCGTTTTTGCGTGGTACCTCGCTGCTGCAAGAGCAGCTCAATCAGGATATGGAGAAATCGTGTGATCTGGCACTGAGCGAGTTTGAGGTGCTTGCTGCGCTGAGCGAAGTTCCAACCCGTCGAGTGCGGATGTCTAAGCTCGCTGAGGATCTCGTGCACTCTCGTTCGCGGCTCACGCATACAGTGCGTCGTTTAGAGAATAAAGGCTTTGTGGAGCGAGTTCGGTGCCAAGAAGACGGGCGAGGCATTTTTTGCCGGCTCACGGATGCTGGATGGAAAAAATTTATACAATCCGCTCCTCAGCAGGCTCTTTCAGTGCGCGAACGGCTTGTGCAGCAAATGACGAGCGAAGATTTTATCAAACTGGGACGCATTTATCGCAAAGTGCTGGGATGGAGTGAAGCAGGCCCCGAACCTCCCTCTCCCTCTGATTTTTGCTGCCGAGAGGTAGAGCAAGAGACCGGTGGAAGCCCAGAGGTGGAAAAAACGCAGCTAGAAGAAGTACTCGTAGATGCATCAGGAGCACATAGCCATGAATGATCAGCCATCTATCACGACTATCCATCTTGTACGGCATGGAGAAGTGGACAATCCCACAGGTGTGCTCTACGGGCAACGCTCAGGTTTTCATCTCACGCAGCTAGGGCGAGAGATGGCGGAGGGGCTGGCTCAGGCTTTTTACCCGAGCCACGATATCCGTGCAGTCATCACCTCTCCGCTGGAGCGAGCTATCGAGACGGGCACTCCGACGGCTCAAGCCTTTGGCCTGGAACTATCGACGACGGCAGACCTCATTGAAGCGGGCAATAAATTTGAAGGCCTCCCGATCAACGACAATCACCTCATGGTGCTCTCGCCGCGCTTTTGGCCGTGGTATGCCAACCCATTCGAGCCGTCGTGGGGTGAGCCGTATGTGCAGATTGTGGCGCGGATGAGCCGAGCAATCCGGCAGGCGCTCGCGGTGGCGGAGGGGGGAGAGGCCATCGTGGTAAGTCATCAGCTTCCCATTTGGACAATGCGGCGCTTTATCGAGGGTAAGAGCCTAGCTCACGATCCGCGCAAGCGAGAGTGTTCGCTGTGCTCAGTGACGTCACTGACGTTCGTAAGGCGGCAGCTGCTCAGCCTTGATTACTGGGAGCCGGTGGGGGAGCTTCTCGCTCGCGCGCAAGACATGGTGCCAGGGACGTCAGTTGCAGCGGAAAAGAGATCGCACTGAGCGCGTGCTGTGAGTGTGCAGCTGCTTGGCGATAACGGCGTTTGGCTGTGGCATGATTTTGCTTCAGTGCCGTTTGGCTGTAGCGCCGCAAAAATAACGCCTCGAAAGATGGATTAAGAATAAAGCCCTTTTTGCTCGTCTTCAGAATCGTCGCTGTGAGGTTTCTTCTTAGAGTCACGTTGCTTGGATTCGCCTTGCTTAGAGTCGCCTTGGCTTTTCTTGTCTTCTTTCGCTTTGCGCTGTTCGTAGGCTTTTCTGCGGTTCACTGCATCCAGACGAGCGAGAAATTCAGGGTCGTCGTCAGGGGCGATAGGGCCAGAAGAGGTATTCCTTTTGCCGCGAAGCATATCTGCGATATCGGAGGCACTCATGGGAGTGTCTGAGGTGAGGGTGTTTCGGTACTTGAAATAGAGCCATATCGACGGCCCAATCACAGGCAGTAAAAATATCAGGGCACCCCACGCAGGCTTAGAAATGCGCGCTGGCGTCTCGCTCGCGGGGGTACGCACGCAGTCGATGAGTGCGTAAATCGTGAGCGCAACGATCAACAAAGCAATAATTATTCTGGCCACATCACTATGCTAGCTTGCTCAAGAGCGCGGCGCAGGTGCCAGTCGTCACTATTCGCTACCTGCTGAACGAGAGGTGTCTTCGTCACTTTCTGGAGCGTCACCGAGCTCAAAGTTATCGCTTTCGGCCTCAGATGTGGTGACGCTGCTATCCTCGCCTACGGTGACGCTGCCACTCTCGTCTGTGGTGACGTCGTTACCCTCGCTGTTGACATCAGCGCTGTTGCCATGTGCAGTGTTGTCTGAATTGCTATCGTCAGCTTCAGAATTGGTGACGGCGAACTCGTCTGCTTTCGGTGTGGAGTCTTCGTCGTCAGCGTCGGTGTTGTCGTTGTCGTCGGTGGCGGCAACGTTGTCGGTAACGTCGTCAGTGGTACTGGCGTCATCGTCCTCAGGAGCGTCAGAATCGGCGTCACTGGTGGCAGCGTCCTCGTCGCCCTGTGTACTTGTAGACGATGTGCTTGTAGACGACGTGGGTGTATGCGATGTCCGAGAGGAGCGAATCGCCAGTAACGCGATTTCGACGAGGATCCAGGTGCCCCATGATATTCCTAATATGACCCACCCGATAATGCCCCACGGCCAATGAGAAAAGAAAACCCCGAGCACCAGAGCTGCTGCAACACTCACAGCATACGTGAGCTCAAAAAGCCCAGTATTGCGCAAGACTCCGAGTAGATTGTGGCCAGTGGCTCCAGCGATCACTGGCCGAGCAAGGTACACCACCCAGATGAGTAGCCCGAGGAAGCCCACGGCCACAGCATATCCCCATAGGACGAGGGAGCTAGCTAATACGACGGCCACGGCGAGCATGGCGTAATAACTCCATCGGGCTTTCCTTTCCCCTAGAAGCACGGCGAGAGTCCGCTTCCCAGCTTGGGTGTCTGAGGGGATATCCCGAATGTTATTGACCATCAAGAGGGCGCAGGCGATGAGCCCTACTCCGGTGGCGAGCAGCCACGCCGCGAGGGGAGCGCGGCCAGTTTGGGTATAGACCGTGCCGATGGTAGCCATATAGCCGAAGAAGATCAGTACAAACACTTCGCCCAATCCCATGTATCCGTAGGGATACTTACCTCCGGTGTACAGCCATGCGGCGAGCACAGCGGCAGCTCCCGCGAGTAAAAGCCACCAAAATCCACTGAGCGCCACAAGCACAAAGCCGAGCACACAGGCAATGCCGAAGCTGATAAAAGCGGCACGCTTGACGACTTTTGGTTCGACTTTTCCTCCGCCGGTCAGGCGGGGAGGCCCCTGGCGAAACTCATCGGTGCCACGGATACCGTCGGAATAGTCGTTGGCGAAGTTTGCCCCGATCTGGAAAAACAGTGCTACGCCAGCTGCGAGGAGAGTGAATCCCCATGAAAATTCCTTCAGGGCGGCGGCGATGCCAGCCCCTAATATTACTGGCGATAGAGAAGCAGGGAGAGTACGTACGCGCGCGCCCTCCATCCAGTCGTTCAAAGTAGCCATTGTCCACCCTCATAGTGCAGTGCTGGCGTTTTCTGCGCCGTAGAGCCATGCCCTGAGATCTGCGGCGCAGGTGTGTGCTCTCAGATCCATGTTCCGCAGGCGCTCAGAATGATGCGCTGCACCGCAGATACGTCTTGTTTGTTTCTCCGATGTCTCTACTGTAACGCGCGAATGCACAAAAGTGCTGGCTGTCTACGCTTTCGGATGCTAGGTCACTATCTATCTCGTCACTTTCAGAAAACATCCAGCAAATTTCTAAGAATTATCGAGTGCCCATTTTTTACACTGGCATCGAGAAGATATGCATTCGGCCAGCCGCCGGCTAGCTGAACACAGACAGAGATAATACAGGACGAAGATCATGGACGAAGAGTCATTAGGTCAAGAAGAGAAGTCAGCTCGTACACCGCAAACAGAGAGTTTGCCAGTGCAGTACCCGCAGTATCAAACTCCTGGTCAGCCTACAGTCGCTGGCCAGTTTAGTGCCCCCACTCAGCCGTTACCACAATCGAATACCTGGAATGCCTCTCTTTCCACGCAGCCGGTAGCACCTTCCGCGCAGCCGACGGATCTTTCCGCGCAGCCGGCAGCGTACCTCCGCTCGATGTACGCAGAAACTGATGATAGTGGCAGTTATGCCGGTGAATATGATGCCAGCGCCGCCAGCCCTGCTACCTATGTTGCCAGTAATGCTGCTGGCGAAAGCATCGCCAGG
Organism: Actinomycetaceae bacterium; assembly: GCA_028724905.1. Taxonomy (GTDB): domain Bacteria; phylum Actinomycetota; class Actinomycetes; order Actinomycetales; family Actinomycetaceae; genus Arcanobacterium_A. The sequence continues at coordinate 105,699 of JAQYTG010000016.1, forward strand.
AATAGCGTCGCCAGCGAAAGTTCCTTTACCGAAAGCTCCTTTAGCAACGATCATACCGGTGCTGCCAGCATTGGCGTTGCCAGCACCGCAGAGATCCCTTTTGGCGATGATCCTCGTGGAGCAGAGCCAGAGAAAGCAAAAAAGAAAAAAGCTAAGAAGGGCCCAGGGTGGGGGGCTGTTATCGCCATGAGCGCGGTGGCGGCGCTCGTCGGTGGCGGGATTGGCTTGAGCGGCAGCCAGCTTCTCCAGCCGTCGACATCGACGTTTATCAACTCCGGCACCTCTGGAGTGCACGTGGCTCCAGTGGTGGAATCTAAAGGTGAGGCTCCCAACTGGCAGGCGGTACATCAGGCTGTGGGCAATGCCGTTGTGGCGATCGACACCCAGCTGGAGCGGGGAACCTCAGCCGGATCGGGCGTGATTATTGATGCGCAGGGGCACGTACTGACGAACAACCACGTCATTGCCGGTGCTACGCAGATTTACGTCACTCTCGCTGATGGCCGGCTGTTCAAAGCCTCCGTGGCTGGAGCTGATGCAGCCACTGATCTCGCCGTCATCACCATAGAAAATCCTCCTCAAGACCTAACTGTTGCCACCGTTGGAGATTCTGCCGCATTACACGTGGGGCAAAGTGTGGCTGCCATCGGCAACCCTCTCGGTCTCTCATCCACGATGACGACGGGCATCATCTCTGCCTTGAATCGGCCAGTTTCTACGCAGGAGAGTAATGAGGGGCAAAATCAGCGCTTCCCGTTCGCTCGGCCGCAGCAAAGTTCACAGGTCGTGACGAATGCTATCCAGATTGACGCAGCTGTGAACCCTGGCAACTCGGGCGGGCCAGTGTTTGATTCGGCTGGACGGGTGATTGGGATTGCCTCTTCTATTGCCACTCTTTCAGGCGGCGGAGAGAGTGGTTCTATTGGCTTAGGCTTTGCCATCCCCATCAATCTCGCCAAAATGATTGCCCAGCAGCTTATTGACAACGGCGTCGCAGAGCACGCTTTCCTCGGGGTGACTATTTCAGACGGCGCAGCGCAGTACAACGGCGAAAACCGTCTCGGAGCTGAAGTGCAGTCCGTCTCGGCAGGTACTCCTGCTGCCCGAGCTGGGATTAAAAAAGGTGACGTCATCATCAGCATCGGTGGCAGTGAGGTCTCAAGCGCGACGTCACTGACGGGGTTTGTGCGCCAATACCGCTCCGGAGACAAAGTGAAGATCACCCTTGAACGCGATGGACAACTGCTCGATGCCACGGTGACGCTGGCAACCAAGCAGGATGACGTGAGCTGAGATGGCGCGCAGATGAGACGGTGAGATGGAGCGTAGCTGAGACAGCACGTGAACCGAAATAGTGACGATGCGCTTCGCCCACAGTTCATCTCACAGTTATCTGCCCGTGGGCGAAGCGTGGTTAAATGCCTAGTATGAAGCGAGCAAATCACAGAGCTACCTTGGAGAAAAATGCCGCCGATGTGGCGTCGATGTTTGACGAGGTTGCCCCAGCTTATGACGTCACTAATACGGTACTGACCGGAGGTTTGGTGCACGTGTGGCGCAAGACGGTGTGCGATGCGTTGCGGATTCGTCCTGGTATGAGCGTGCTCGATGTAGCAGCTGGTACTGGCACCAGCTCCGCTGTCTATGCTCAGGCGGGCGCCGACGTCACGGCATATGATTTTTCTGAAGGTATGATCGCCCACGGGCGTCAGCGCCATCCACAGCTCGCATTTGTGCAAGGCGACGCTATGAATATGCCGTTTGCAGATGAGAGCTTCGACGCCGTCACCATCTCGTACGGCCTGCGCAATGTCCAGGATCCTGATCGAGCTTTGCGGGAGATGCTACGGGTGGTGAAGCCCGGGGGAGAGCTGGTGGTTTGTGAGTTTTCCACTCCGGTGAATCCCGCTTTCCATAAGCTCTACACGTTCTTTCTCGGCACTGCGCTGCCGGCACTCGCCCATGTGGTCTCCTCAGATCCGACGGCCTACAGTTACCTCACGGAGTCGATTCTCTCCTGGCCCGATCAGCAGGAGCTGGGTTTGATGATTCTCGATGCCGGTTGGCGAGATGTGGAATTTAAGAATCTCACTGGCGGGATTGTGGCCGTCCATCGCGCCCGCAAACCTCTGGTGGAGTGCTGCCGCAATGCATCCCGTGAGGATTGAGCAATGAAGTTTTTCGATGAAGCAGATGTCGTCATCGTGGGCGGCGGGCCTGGGGGAGCCAGTGCAGCCCACTATCTCGCCCAGCAGGGAATCGACGTTTTAGTGCTCGAACGCGCTCGCTACCCACGCGATAAAGTGTGCGGAGATGGGCTCACGCCGCGCGCCGTCAGCGAGCTGATTCGTATGGCCGTGCCGATTCGAGAAGCGGATGGGTGGGTGCGCAACTACGGTTTACGCGCCTACGGAGGGGGACATGAGATTGCCGTGCCTTGGCCGGAGATTGCTTCGCAGCCGAACTACGGCACGGCAAAGCCGCGCAAAGACTTCGACGAAATTCTCATCCGGCACGCGCAGGCTTCTGGGGCGAGAGTGCTAGAGGGGATCACTGTTTCATCTCCGCTCATTCATGAGCCCTCCGGCAGGATTTTTGGCGTGAAAGCTCGCAAGACGGCTGAGGGATCACGCGGGTCAGAGTTCGCTGTTCGCGCCCGTTTTGTGATTGATGCTGGAGGTGTGAGTGCGCGATTGGCGACTGCTGCTGGCCGGCAGAAGAATAGCCGGCGCCCGATGGGGGTGGCAGTGCGCACCTATTTCGAGTCGCCGTTAGCAAATAGCACGATGATGGAATCGCACCTCGAACTATGGAGCGGCGAAGCCGGTCGATCTGATTTGCTTCCTGGCTACGGATGGGCGTTTGCCGTGGGCGATGGGTTGGTCAATGTGGGGTTGGGATCGCTGAGTTCTACGGCTAAAACCACCGGAATTGACTACCGCAAAGTCTTTGAAACCTGGATTGCCAACACTCCTCCCGAGTGGGGACTCACTCCTTACAATCAACGCGGGCCAATCCGTTCGGCCGCCTTGCCGATGGGCTTTAACCGCAAGCCCCACTATGCGAACGGCTTGGCGCTAGTAGGAGATGCGGGGGGCATGGTTAGCCCGTTCAACGGGGAGGGCATTGCCTATGCCTTGGCCAGCGGGCGGATTGTGGCGGATTATATTGGTCAGGCGCTCGCCAGAGCTACTCTTGGGCAGCAAGATCGCGTGATGCGCAGATATGTGCAGGATTTGGAGGAGGAGCTTGGCGGGTACTATACGCTGGGCAAAGTGTTCGCCAGTCTCATCGAGCGCCCTGAGATTATGCACATTTGTGTGACGTACGGTCTGCCGCATCCGGTGCTCATGCGGCTGGTTATGAAACTGCTCTCGGATACCTATGATCGCCGCGATGGTGATTGGATGGACAAGCTAATCACGGCACTCACCCGCATGGTGCCGAAAGCCTAGAGTGTGGCACCGGAGGCTTAGAGCATGGCGATGCAAGTTTGGAGCACGGTGCCGAAAGCCTAGAGTGTGGCGCGTCAAAGGCCTGGAGTGAGGTGTGAATCTTGGCGCAGGATACGAAAGCCTAGAGCATCGTGACGAGACCACGACAACGGCTGAGTAGCTGGTGTCGGAACTCGGTACCCGCAGCTGGCGTGAGAGTCGCTGCGAGACTCATCGCGTGCACGTCACTCACTGTTGCTAATCATGCTACCGCGCCTTGGATGCACCGCATTATGGCTAATTTTCCGGCACTATCACCTGCCTTGACGAGCGTGATTGACAACGAAACATAAATACGCGCAATTTATATTGCGTAATAAGAGCCGTGCGCATATGACGTTCATGGAGCCAAGCCGGTAAGGTGAGGGTAGCGCTGCGTGAGTAGCGCGTTGTCGTTGTACCTGAGTTCGCAGGAATGAAGTGACGTGCGTGCTTCGGCGTGACGGCGGCGCGTGAGCGGCGATTGGGAAATATGAGGACAGGAACGAGCATGAACAACCCTTATGTGCCGCTGTTGGTGATGATCATTGCCGCAGCGGTCATTGCTTTTGGCGGCTTGGCAGCGAGCGCGATCCTCGGGCCACACAAGTACAATCGAGTGAAAGAAGCGAACTACGAGTGCGGGGTGGAAGCCACGCCAAATGCTGGTTCGAGTGGTAAATTTCCGGTGAAGTACTTCCTCACGGCCATGACGTTCATCATCTTCGATATTGAGGTGGTGTTCCTCTATCCGTGGGCAGTCGCACACGAATCTCTGGGGCTCTTCGGGATTGTGACGATTGCACTGTTCGTTTTCCTCATCACTGTGCCGTTCATCTACGAATGGCGCCGTGGTGGTTTGGAATGGGAGTGAGTGACGAGTATGGGACTTGAAGAGAAGATTCCACAAGGGGTTGGCCTCACCACGATGGAGGCCGTCCTGGGGTGGGCCAAGGCGCGCTCCCCGTGGCCAGTGACGATGGGTCTGGCGTGTTGCGCTATTGAGATGATGGCTTTTGGCGCCGTCCGTTTCGATGCCAGCCGTATTGGTATGGAAGTATTTCGCTCCTCTCCGCGCCAGAGCGACATTATGATTGTCTCCGGCCGCGTGAGCCAGAAGATGGCTCCAGTGGTGCGCAATATCTACGACGAAATGATGGAACCTAAGTGGGTGATTTCCATGGGCGCCTGTGCCTGCACGGGTGGTGTCTTTAACAACTATGCGCTCGTCCAAGGAATCGACCATGTGGTGCCGGTGGATATCTATTTGCCTGGTTGCCCGCCGCGGCCAGAGATGCTGATCAACGCTATTTTTGAAATGCGCAATCAGCTGATGGAAAAGCAGCCAATTGGCCAAGATCGCATTGATATCGCCAAGGCTGCTGAAGAGGCGGCTCTGAAAGCTCAACCAATCGAACTGAGGAAGGGGCTCCTCGCGTGAGTGACAACAACGAAGCGCTCGTCCCAAGCGAGAACGGCGGAGCGCAGGTGGCTGCGGGAGTGCCCGTCGGCCCAGAATTTGCTAACGTCGATGTGGAAAAAGTGACGACACGCACAGGTATGTGGGGTGTGCGTCAAGGGGCAGATACCACTGGCTTTTCAGGCGGTACGACGGTGAGTGCTATCTGTGCTCCCACGCCACGGCCGTATGGTGGATGGTTCGACGAAGTGGTCGATATCATTGTGGAGTTGCTGGATGCGGATGGGATTGATCCGCACGATGTAATCGAAAAAGTGAGCGTTTACCGCGATCAGCTCACGATCTTCATTAAGCGTGAACACCTGCTGCGCGTGGCCAAGTATCTTCGTGACGATCAAGATTTGCGCTTTGAGATGTGTCTGGGAGTCTCCGGCGTGCACTATCCCGAAGATAAAGGCCGTGAGCTACATGGGTATTTCCCGTTCTTCTCTATTACCCACAACCGCATGATTGCTCTGGAAGTGACGGCTCCTGATGACGATCCGCACCTGCCGAGCCTCACCAGCGTCTACCCTGGTGACGACTGGCCTGAGCGGGAAGCATTTGATCTGATGGGTATTATTTTTGATGGCCATCCTGGTTTGGCTCGCTCGGCGATGCCTGACGACTGGGTGGGGCACCCACAGCGCAAAGACTATCCGCTCGGCGGCGTGCCTGTGGAGTACAAGGGCGCCGTGATTCCGCCAGCCGATATGAGGAGGGAGTACAACTGATGAGTGAATCGCTACCTCACGCAACTAGAGCGATGAATCCGCAATCCGACGAGTATCCGGAATTTGAGGCAGTCGGCGGAGACTGGGGAAAGATCGTCACCGAAGTTGAAGAGCTCGGGGAAGAACATATTGTCGTGAACCTCGGGCCGGTGCATCCGGCTACTCATGGCGTGCTGAGGGTACAGCTGGAATTGGATGGCGAGAATGTGAAAGAGGCGCGTGCAGCCACGGGTTTCTTGCATACCGGCATCGAGAAGAGCATGGAGTATCGCACCTGGCAGCAGGGCGTTGCTTTCGCCACACGCATGGACTACATCACTCCGATCTTCCAAGAAGTAGCCTACTGCCTCGCAGTGGAAAAACTGCTTGGCGTCACGGATCAGATACCGCAGCGAGCTAGCGCAATTCGGGTGCTGCTGATGGAACTCGGCCGCATCAATTCGCACGTGGTGGCCATCGGCTCATTGGGCAACGAAATGGGCGGCACCACCATGATGACCCTCGGTTTCCGTGCCCGTGAAGATCTCTTGCGCATCTTTGAAGACATCACTGGCTTGCGTATGAACCATGAGTTCATCCGCGTTGGCGGGGTGCTCGAAGATTTACCCGAAGGCGGTATTGAGTACATCCGTGAATTGTTGCCAAAAGTTCGCAACACTCTTTCAGAGATGGAAGATCTCACGATGCAAAATCCGATCTTCAAACTCCGCCACGTGGATGTGGGGGTGTCTCCGCTCTCTAGTTTGATGGCATTGAGCATGACGGGTCCGTCGGTGCGCGCTGCTGGTCTGCCGTGGGATTTGCGCAAGACGCAGCCCTATTGCGGCTATGAAAAATACGAATTCGATATTCCGGTGGCCGACAAAGCCGATGCTTATAACCGCGTGAAAGTGCGTTATGCCGAGTGCTATCAGAGTCTGCGCATCTGCTACCAGGTGCTCGACGAACTTGAGCGCACAGCTGGTGAGCCGGTGATGATCGCTGATGGCAAACTTGCGTGGCCAGCTAAGCTCTCTATTAGCGCCGATGGGCAAGGTCAGAGCCCTGAACACGTGAAAGATATGTTGAACGACTCGATGGAATCGCTCATCCATCATTTCAAGTTAGTGACGGAGGGCTTCAGAGTCCCAGCAGGCCAGGTGTTCCAGATGATTGAGCACCCCAAGGGTCTGCTGGGTGTGCATCTCGTCAGTGACGGCGGTACCCGTCCGTATCGTGCACATTTTAGAGATGCGAGTTTCAACAACTTGCAGAGTCTTGCCGTGATGACCGAAGGTGGCTTACTCGCCGACGTGATTATTGCGTTGGCCAATATCGACCCCGTGATGGGAGGCGTGGATCGCTGATGGCAGAGAATTATGCAGCCGATGTGGAGCAGCGGCTACGAAAAGATGCGGCAGAGGTGATTGCGCGGTATCCGCAGCCTCGTTCGGCGATTATGCCCTTGTTGCATCTGATTCAGAGTGAGGACGGGTTCGTCTCTCCACGAGGAATCGCACTGGTAGCGGACGTCTTAGGATTGACTCGTGCCCAGGTGAGTGCGATTGCGACGTTCTATTCGCAGTATCGTCGTCACCCCAATGGAGAGTACAACGTCGGCGTGTGTACAAACGCCCTGTGTGCCGTCATGGGAGGGGATCTGATCTGGGATGAGCTGAGCTCTTATCTCGGCGTGGGGCACGATGAGACGACGGAAGACGGAAAAATTACCCTCGAACAGCTTGAGTGCAATGCTGGCTGTGACTACGCGCCGGTGGTGATGGTGAACTGGGAATTTTTTGACAACCAGACGCCTCAATCGGCCAAACAGATTGTGGATGATATCCGCGCTGGCAAAGACATTCACCCCACTCGCGGGCCAGAAAAAGTGCACACCTTCAAAGAGACAGAGCGGGTGCTCGCCGGTTTTGAAGATGGCCACGTCGATGAGGGGCCTGCAGCGGGAGAGGCCACATTGGCAGGGCTGAAAATTGCTCGTGAGAGAGGCTGGACTTCTCCGCGGCCGCTTGAAGGAGGTGTCAAGTGAGCGAGATAGAAGAGACGCCAGTGGCAGCGCCGAAGTTTTCGGCTCCGAGCACGCTCTCTCCAGTGCTCTCTGATATGTGGGATAAGCCGCGCAGCTGGAAACTCTCCACCTACAAAGACAATGGTGGCTATCAGGCCATTGATAAGGCCTGGCAGATACTCCAAGACGACCCCGCTGGCATCACGAATTTCATCAAGGATTCTGCTTTGCGCGGCCGCGGCGGCGCAGGCTTTCCCACAGGTTTAAAGTGGAGCTTTTTGCCGCCAGCTGACGGCGGGCCACGCTACCTCGTGGTGAATGCCGACGAATCCGAGCCTGGCACCTGCAAAGATGTGCCGCATCTGATGGCTAATCCGCATCTGCTGATCGAGGGCATGATCATTTGCCTGATGGCTATTGGCGGGCACCACGGCTTCATCTATCTACGCGGTGAAGTAGTGCACGTATATCGCCGGCTGCTCGCAGCCGTGCGAGAGGCACGAGAGGCGGGCTATCTCGGTAAGAATCTCGGGCCGAACGGCGATTACGAGATCGACATTACCGTACACGCCGGTGCCGGCGCATATATCTGCGGCGAGGAGACGGCGCTGCTCGATTCACTCGAGGGATTCCGCGGCCAGCCGCGCCTCAAGCCGCCATTTCCGGCAGCTGAGGGGCTCTACGCCCGTCCCACAGTGATCAACAACGTTGAGTCTATCTCCTCCATTCCTGGCATCATCAACAACGGCATTGAGTGGTTTACAGCGATGGGTGCGCAGACGAAAAATTCGCGTGGCCACGGGATTTTCTCAATTTCGGGGCACGTGAAACGCCCAGGGCAATATGAAGCTCCGTTTGGCATCACCATGCGTGAGTTGCTGGAGCTAGCTGGCGGGATTCGTCAGGGGCACGAACTGAAGTTCTTCGCCATCGGCGGTTCCTCAGCCCCGCTCTTCACCCCCGACAATCTCGACGTGCCCCTCGGCTATGAAGAAGTGGTGCAGGCGGGATCAATGTTGGCTACCCGCGCCATTCAGGTGTTTGATGAAACGGTGTCGGTGGTGCGCGTGGTCTCTCGCTGGACTGATTTTTATCAGCATGAATCTTGCGGCAAGTGCACGCCGTGCCGTGAGGGCACGTTCTGGCTCAAACAGATCATGCATCGCCTCGAAGAGGGCAAAGGGCATGAGGGTGATATTGAGCTCGCCTACGAATTGTGCAACAACATTCAAGGCCGTTCGTTCTGCGCCCTCGGAGATGCAGCAGCTACGCCCATCAAATCTGCGATTGATCTCTTCCGCAGTGAGTTTGAGGCAGGCTACCACACTCCGGCTCGTGAGCTTTTCCCGATCGAGAAGTCGGTGGTGTTTTCAGCCGCAAACAGTGAGGTGAATGCGTGATGACAGCAGTCGATACAGCAACTGATCTGATAACCGTAAAAATTGACGGCACCACCGTAGAGGTGCCTAAGGGGACGCTGATTATTCGCGCTGCCGAGCAAGCTGGCGTCTACATCCCCCGTTTCTGCGATCATCCGCTGCTCAAACCGGCAGCGGCGTGCCGCCAGTGTCTGGTGGAGGTAGCTACTCCAAACCGCCAGGGCGAGATTGCTAAGATGCCCAAGCCGCAGGCGGCCTGCTCGATGACGGTCTCCCCAGGTATGGAGGTCTACACGCAGCGCAGCTCAGAGGTAGCCAAGAAAGCGCAGCAGGGTGTGATGGAGTTTATGCTCATCAATCACCCGATGGACTGCCCGATCTGCGACAAAGGCGGTGAGTGCCCACTGCAAAATCAGCAGCTTGAAGAGGGACGCACACACACCCGTTTTGAAGATATCAAACGCACATATCCGAAACCCATCTCGATCAGTGAACAGATACTGCTCGATCGGGATCGATGCATTCTGTGCCAGCGCTGTGTGCGTTTCCAAGATCAGATCGCCGGCGATCCTTTCATCCAGTTGCAAGGTCGCGGCGGTGGCACCCCTGCTTATGGGAATCACGGTCTACACGGCTCGCAGATCGGCAATTTTGATGCCGGTGTGCTTGATTTCGCTGCGAGTGACGGCACCGAGGAACTTCGTGTGGAGAACGCATATTCTGGTCCTCAGGGCGAAGCCGGTCTGCGTGGAGGTTGTGCTCCTGGGCCGCTTGGCAACGCTGAAGCTGCCGTTGATGGCAAACCATTCAATTCGTATTTCTCCGGCAATGTGATTCAGATTTGCCCAGTAGGGGCGCTCACTTCTGCCAGTTACCGTTTCCGCGCCCGTCCTTTCGACTTGGTATCGGTGCCGAGCGTGAGTGAACACGACGCCTCCGGTAGCGCGCTGCGCGTGGATTACCGCCGTGGGGAGATCGTGCGCCGGATGGCTCTGGAAGATCCGGACGTCAATGAGGATTGGATTACGGACAAAGATCGTTTCGCTTTCCGCTGGCAGCATGGAGAGGATCGGCTCACGCATCCGGTGTTGGCTGGCGCCGATGCCGATGCTCCGATCTCTTGGTTTGAAGCGCTTGAAGCGGCAGCCCAAGGTCTGCGTGGCAAGCGGGTAGGGGTCTTAGTAGGAGGGCGTCTGCCTCTGGAAGATGCCTATGCCTATGCGAAATTTGCTCGCGTCGTGCTGGGCACGAATGACGTTGATTTCCGCACCCGAGCCGGTAGTGCTGAAGAAGATGCATTCTTGGCTACCGTTGCTGGCAGCGGCCTCGGCGTCAGCTATTCGCAGGTGGAACACGCCAAGCACGTACTCACTGTCGGCTTAGAAGTCGAAGACGAAATTGGTGCACTTTTCTTGCGGCTACGCAAAGGCGTCGTCCACAAGAGTACGAGCGTCTCCGTGATATCGGCTTACCGCACTCAGGGAACGGCCAAGTTGGATGCTCGTTTCATTCCGGCAAAGCCTGGTGAAGAAGCTGCCATTTTGGAGGGCATCACGGCATCTGCCACGGGAGTTGCCGGAGAGCTCTTTGCTGATCTTTCTGGTGAAGGAGCCGTCATCCTCGTAGGCGAGCGCACGGCGCAGACTCCTGGTGCTCTCTCTGCTGCGCTTCGTCTGGCGCAGCGCACCGGTGCACGGCTGGCGTGGGTGCCTCGCCGAGCTGGTGATCGCGGAGCTTTGGAAGCGGGTGCTATGCCAGGGCTGCTCCCTGGTGGCCGGCTTGTGACGGATCCTGCGGCTCGCGTCGATACTGCTGCCGCATGGGGAGTGGAATCGCTTCCGCAGGAGGCTGGAAAGAATACGGCACAGATGCTGGCCGCTGCGGCGGCGGGGGAGCTGGATGCCCTCCTGCTCGCTGGTGTGGAACTTGCGGATCTGCCTGCTGGCGCTGCTGATGCCCTCGACAAGGCTTTTGTGGTGCAGCTTGAAGTGCGCCGCACTGCCACGACTGAGTTGGCAGACGTCGTGCTGCCGGTAGCTCCTCCTAGTGAAAAGGGTGGCACATTTGTGAACTGGGAAGGCCGGATGCGGCCTTTCGGGCAGGTGCTCACCTCCACGGTGTTGCCAGACCGCACAGCGCTCAACGATTTGGCGCGTGCGATGGGAGTGGAGCTAGGGCTTGATTCTCTCGACTCTGCGGTCAATGAATTTGCTCAGCTGCGCCAGTGGGATGGCGCTCGGGCGAGCGCCCCCGATGTGCCAGCTGCTCCAGCGCCAACGCCCGCTGCTGGATCTGTATTGCTTGCTTCTTGGAAGCAGATGCTAGACGCCGGAGCGCTGCAGAGTTTTGAGCCGCACCTTGCTGCTACTGCCAGAAAAGCAGTGGCGGTAATGAGTCCAGCCACTGCTGTGGCAGCTGGTTTTACGGCTGAGGGTAGTACATCAGTAGAGGTCATTGGCTCGCTGGGATCCATCACGTTGCCGGCAGTGGTTGATGATTCAATTCCGGATGGCGTGGTGTGGATTCCAGAAAATTCTACCGGCTCTCACATCGCTCAGATCGGCGTATCTGCGGGTGAGAGTGTCTCGATAAAGAAAACGGAGGTGGCAGCGTGAAGTCCTTCGTTGGTTTAGCAGCGGCGGCTCCGCAGGTGGCGCAGTTCGATCAAGACACGTGGTGGATTTGGGTGATCAAAGCCGTTTTTATCGTGGTGTTCTTGATTTTCTCGGTAATTTTTGCGCTGTGGTTTGAACGCCGGCTGTTGGCTCGTATGCAAAACCGTCTCGGGCCGAACACCGTGGGGCCGCTCGGTTTGTTGCAGAGTTTCCCCGACGCCCTCAAACTGCTGATGAAAGAGGATTTTTTCCTCAAAGGCGCAGATAAAGTGGTGTATTTCATTGCACCTGCGATCTCAGCTCTGTGTGCGTTCACCATCATGGCTGTGATTCCGATGGGGCCGAGTGTGAATCTCTTCGGGCATATTACGCCGCTGCAGCTCACTGATTCGCCGGTCGCTTTGCTCTTCGTGCTGGCGGTGGCAGCTCTCGGCGAATACGGTTTAGTGTTGGGCGGCTGGAGTGCTCACTCTACGCTCCCGCTCTATGGCTCGGTGCGCAGTGCCACACAGATGATCTCTTACGAACTTGCTCAAGGCCTCTCTCTCGTCACGCTGTTTATCGTCAATGGTTCGATGAGCGCCTCCGGAATTGTGAGTGCCCAGACGTCGATATGGAATATCTTCATTTTGCTTCCGGCGTTCCTAGTCTATTTGGTGACGATGTTTGGCGAAGCAAACCGCTTGCCGTTCGACCTTCCCGAAGCGGAGAACGAGATCGTGGCTGGCCCGCACACCGAGTACTCCTCGATGAAGTTCGGCTGGTATTACTTGTCTGAGTACATCAACATTCTCAATCTTTCCATGCTGGCCACCACGTTGTTCCTCGGCGGTTGGCGAGCAGGCCCGATTATCGGCGGTCTGTTTAACCTGCTTGGTGCTGACGCCAATGCCGGTTGGTGGGGAATGCTGTGGTTCCTTGGAAAGACATGGACGTTTATGGGCGTCTTTGTGTGGGTGCGCGGCACACTCGTTCGCTTCCGCTACGACCAGTTTATGAAGTTTGGTTGGAAAGGCCTTATTCCGGCAGCTCTGATTTGGCTAGCTATCGTGATGGTGGTGTTCGGCGTCAATACGCGCTACACCATCAATGTGACCTCCGTGATGGCGATTCTCTCCGTCGGCTTCTCGCTGATCATGCTCATCTGGGCATTCGGAGACGACGTCTACCATCCAAGCCAAGCGGAAATTATCGCTGAGCGTGAGAAAGCCGGCTTTGACGGCTTTGAAGATGGGTATCCCGTTCCTCCGCTGCCAGGGCAGCATCTCCCGCCGAGCCCGCGCGCGCAGCGCCGATCAGCGAGTACAGCCAGCGCTGCAGCTACAGCGCTCCCTGCGAGTGCCGAAGCTGCTACCGCTCAGGAGGTGAGCAATGACTGAAAACAACGAGAATCTCCCTGAAAAAGTCAATCAAGCAGGGGTGCTTGGCCAGCCGCGTGTAGCGGTGAGCCAGCCAGATGAAGCGCTCTACAGCCCCACCCATAAAGGGCCGATTGGAAAGCTGCTTGCGCCGGTGGCTGGTTTTGGCGTCACGCTGACGACGATTTTTCGGCCAACTGTAACGGAACAGTACCTGCCAAACAGCGACAAGCCGAAGAATCAGCCGCACATTCGGCCGCGTTTTCATGGCGTGCACAAGCTCAACCGCTATCCTGATGGTCTTGAGAAATGTATTGGATGCGAGTTGTGCGCGTGGGCGTGCCCAGCTGATGCCATCTTGGTGGAAGCTGCTGCCAATACTCCTGACGAGCAGTACTCCCCAGGAGAACGCTACGGGCGCGTCTACCAAATTAACTATCTGCGCTGTATTTTCTGCGGGTACTGCATCCAGGCGTGTCCTACACGTGCTCTCACGATGAGTAATGAGTTCGAGATCGCGGCGCAGACACGCGAAGAGCTCATCTATGAGAAGCCGGATCTGCTGCGTCCGCTCGCTAAGGGTATGCTCTCCACTCCGCATCCGATGGCGGCTGGTACCTCTGACTCTGATTATTACGCCGGCAAGGTAACTGGCCCTACACAGAATCAGATTGATTGGGTGCGGGCGCACCGTCCAGACGATCCGACGCTCGCTGATGCACACCCCGCAGCAGTAGCGGCAGGAACTGGTGCGGCACCCGCGAACGCAGATGCCGCTGCAGATGGCACTGAGGAGGTGACGGCCTGATGCACACTCTGATGCAAGCAGAACCAATCGCAGCTGGGCTCCAGATATCCCTCGGAGAGACGATTCTCTTTGGTGTGATTGCCGTTTCGATGATTATTGTGGCAATTTTCGGTTTGCTTATCACGCGCAAGCCTGTGTACACGATCATCTCGGTGATTTTCGTGATGGTGGGGTTGGCATTTTTCTACACCATGCTGGAAGCGCCGTTTATGGGCGTGGTGCAAGTGGTGGTGTACACCGGCGCAATTCTGATGATGTTCCTCTTCGTGCTGATGCTGATCGGCGTAGACAGCGCGGACTCTGGGCATGAGACGCTCGCCGGACAGCGGGTGGTTGCCGTCGTGGGATCGCTCGGCACGTTTGCGTTGCTCACGGTGATACTGCTGAAAACTAGCCCAATCAAAGCGCTTGAGAACGTCGTCACGATACCCATCGGCTTAGAAGTGGCAAACAGCCAGACGAACCCTGTGGGCGTCGCTCAGCTGATCTTCACCTCTCATGTGCTCACTCTGGAACTCACCGGAACGCTGCTCATTGTGGCAGCTCTTGGAGCAATGACGCTCACTCACCGCGATCGGGTGCGGGCTAAGCGTACGCAGGAAGAGATTGCGCACCAGAAGATCCAAGCATTCAGCTCTGAGGGCGTCAATCCAAACGTATTGCCTAATTCGGGTGTCTATGCGGAGTCCAACTCGTCGGCCAACCCAGCGCTCACGGCTTATGGTGAGCCAGTGGAAAATTCTGTGAACCGGATTTTGAAGATCCGCCGTCAAGATCGCACGGTGGCGCAGGCTTCTCCGGTGACGGCAGCGCGCATCGCCGCTGGAGACCTGCCTTCAGGGCCTAGCACCTACGGCAAAGTTGGCCACGCACAGGTATGGGGGATGCCTGGTGAGGCAGCACCAGATCACGAGCGTGCGTTGGCACGGTTGAACGAGTTGGAATCAGGCCAGGCTCCTGACGTGCCAGCCGTTACGGGTACTGATTCGACGGTACTGCCTGAAAGTAAGCGTGACGTCGATCGCGGCGAAAGCTCGGAAGAAAGCGAGGCTGCCAAGTGAATCTGTTGTTGTTTTATGTGATCGTGGCGTTCGCGCTCTTCGCCATCGGTGGAGCCACTGTGCTCACCCGCCGAAACGGCGTGATTGCGCTGCTCGGCGTCGAAGTGATGCTCAATGCCTGCAATCTGGTATTCGTCGCTTTTTCGCGTATGTGGGGGAACCTGGAGGGGCAGGTCTTTGCATTCTTCGTCATGGTGGTGGCTGCTGCTGAAGTGGTGGTAGGTCTCGCCATCGTGGTGTCGATCTTCCGCACCCGTGGTTCAGCGTCACTCGATTCTATGAATCTGATGAAGCACTGAGGGAGATGGACAGCTAATGATGATAGACATGATAAATCTTCTTCCTCTCTCGGTGTCGGCTCCTGCCAGCGTCAGTGAGGCGACGGGCGCGGCAAGTTTTATCTGGCTGGCGGTGGCCATTCCGCTGCTGAGCTCAGGGCTGCTGTTGCTGCTTGGAAAACTCGCAGACACTTGGGGGCACTGGCTTGGCATTGCGGCTTCTACCGCGAGCTTTATTCTGGGCTTGGCAGCCACTATCCAGCTGCTCGGCATGGCTCCCGATCAGCGGGTGCTGGAATCCACGGTCTACACCTTGGTTGCAGCGCCTGGGCTCACCATTGATCTCGGTACGCGGGTCGATCCACTCTCGATGACGTTCGTGCTGCTAGTTACGTTCGTGGGCACGCTCATCCACATCTATTCGGTGGCGTACATGGCGCACGACGATTCGCGGCGGCGCTTCTTCGCTTATCTCAACCTCTTTGTGGCGTCGATGCTGCTGTTGGTGTTGGGCAACTCCTATCTGATTCTGTTCTTCGGATGGGAAGGCGTGGGCTTGGCTTCCTATTTGCTGATCTCTTTCTGGAATTTCAATCCCGAATTTGCCAAAGCTGGAAAGAAAGCATTCGTGATGAACCGCGTTGGCGATCTGGGAATGCTCATCGCCATGATGGCTATGGTTGCTTTTGTTGGCTCCGTCAATTTCACAGACGTCTTTACGGCGGTGCCCGATCTCTCTGCTCAGCAACAGTGGGTGCTCACGTTTGTGGGATTGTTCTTGCTGCTCGCGGCTTGCGGCAAGAGCGCACAGTTCCCGCTGCAAGCCTGGCTGGGTGATGCTATGGCTGGCCCTACTCCAGTTTCCGCGCTGATTCACGCAGCGACGATGGTGACGGCAGGCGTCTATTTGATGGTGCGTTCGGGGGCGATCTATGCGGCAGCTCCAGTGGCAGCCTTGGTAGTGACCATCGTCGGCTTGATCACGCTGGTCTTTGGTGCAATCGTCGGCGCGGCGAAAGACGACATGAAGAAAGTGCTGGCTGCTTCGACGATGAGCCAGATTGGTTATATGATGCTGGCTGCTGGCCTCGGCCCCGTGGGCGCCGCGTTTGCGATCTTCCACCTCGTCACGCACGGCTTCTTCAAAGCCAATATGTTCCTCGGAGCCGGTGCCGTGATGCACGCGATGGACGACGAAGTGGATATGCGTGGTTTTGGTGGCTTAAGTAAGTACATGAAGATCACGTTCTACACGTTCGCGTGCGGGTACTTAGCGATTATCGGCTTCCCTTTCCTCTCCGGTTTTTACTCGAAAGACAAGATCATCGAGGCTGCCTTTACCGGTTCGGGCGCTCAGCCGTGGATCTTCGGCACTGTGACGGTACTCGTGGCTGGCTTGACGGCGTTCTACATGAGCCGCCTGGTGGCGATGATTTTCCTGGGAGAACCGCGCTGGCAGACATCCGGCTCACAGGCGAAACACCCGCACGATCCAAGCCCGCTGATGTGGGTGCCGATGGCGGTGCTGGCGCTCGGCTCGCTGGCGCTCGGCGCAATTTTGAATTATGGCGGCTTCCTCAGTTGGCTTGAACCGGCCATCGGTTCTGCGGAACACGGCGAGCCGGTGTTGCCAGTGCCAGCGATCACTGCTCTCACTCTCGCCGTCATCGCCATAGGAGTGTTGGTGGCCTGGAAGCTGTATGTATCTCAGCCGGTGCCCAAAGCTGCTCCGGTGGGAAGCTGGATCACTCGGGCTGCCCGTCAGGATCTCTATCAAGATCTTGTCAATGACTACGGCGTCGTGCAGCCAGTGATGACGCTGGCGCGTGGCACTGCTGGTGCAGATCGCTATGTAGTCGACGGCGTTGGCGAGGGCATCGGTGCATTGCTTCCGTGGCTGGGTAAAGTCATCGGCACATTGCAAAATGGCCAGGTGCGTTCTTATACGAGCTATATGGTGGTAGGCGTTGTGATAGCGCTGATCGCCGTGGCGGCCTCGGTACTGTGAGACTGGAGGACGAAAGGTGAAATTAGCAACTCAAACCATTGTTGAAGCGGCTTTCCCGTGGCTCACGCTGCTGATACTTGTAGCTGTGGCTGCAGCGTTACTGGTCTGCGTGGTGCGACCACTGCGCAGCTATGCACGGGAATTTTCCCTGGGAGTCTCACTCCTCATCCTGGTGCTCTACGTTGTTGCCTTGGGCACGAGCTTCGACTTTAGCTCCGGCGGATCTACCCAGCTCGCTGAGACTTATCCGTGGATTCCGGCAATGGGCGCTTCGCTGGCATGGGGCGTCAATGGCATGGGCGCCGTGATGGTTGGCCTCGCCGTCTTCTTGGTGCCGGTGGTGGTACTAGCTGGTTGGAATGATATCGAGCCAGAGCGGCAAGGCGGATATTTCGGCTGGATTCTCTTCCTAGAAGCCAATATGATCGCGCTCTTTGCAGCCCGCGATGTCTTCTTGTTCTATGTACTTTTCGAACTGATGATCGTGCCGATGTATTTCCTGATCGGGCGTTATGGTGGAGCAGGGCGCGCACACGCGGCCATGAAGTTCTTGCTGTACTCCATCCTCGGCGGGTTGATCATGCTAGTTGGAGTCATCGGTCTGTACGTCATGGGGCCTGGTGGACCGCAAAATTATCTGCTCGACGTTTTGCACAGCTCGCCAGGATTGGGAGGCACGCTGGAGATGCTCTTCTTCTTGAGCTTCTTCATTGGCTTCGCCATCAAGGCTCCAATGTGGCCAGTACACACTTGGCTTCCGGATACCACTGAGCAGGCTCCGGCTGGTACCAGTACGTTGCTGGTAGGGGTGCTCGATAAACTCGGAACGTTCGGAATGATCGCCATCTGCGTGCCGCTGTTCCCACGTGCCGCTGCCCAGGCTGCTCCAGTGATCATCGCCCTCGCCGTGATCTCAATTTTCTGGGGTGCGCTCATGGCCATAGCATCCGACAACCTCATGCGGCTAGTGGCCTATACGTCAGTGAGCCACTTTGGCTTCATAGTGATGGGTATTTTCTCCGGTTCAGCACTCGCCATGAGCGGTGCCATCCTCTACATGGTGGCTCATGGGGTGGGGACGGCAGGTCTGTTCTTAGTGGTTGGTTTCCTCGGGCAGCGCGGCGACTCACATCTCATCTCCCGCTATGGCGGATGGCAACGAGTGACTCCGATCCTGGCTGGCACATTTATGATTGCTGGTTTGGCGACGATTGCGCTTCCAGGGCTCTCGGGCTTCGTGCCTGAATACCTAGTGCTTATGGGTACGTTCAAAGTGAATATGGTGGCGGCGTTCTTTGCTGTCGTGGGTGTAGTACTAGCGGCCGTTTATATCCTCCTGCCGTATCAGCGTGCTTTCACTGGCCCGAAGCCAGAAGACGTCGAAGCGACAGATCTCAATGCGCGTGAAAAGACAGTGATGGGGATTTTAATCGCTGCGATGTTGGCGCTTGGGTTCTTCCCTGCGCCGGTGCTGAATGCCGTCAATCCAGTGGCTGATGCTACCGCCGTCGTCTTGACGGTAGTGGCGGAAAATAGCGGGTCAGCTGGAGCTGCCTCATATAGTGATGCAGCGAACGAAGGGAGCAATGAATGAGTTTCGCCATTCTTCCAATTATTCAGTGGGCTTCGCTCACCCCGCTCTTGATTATTTTCGGAGCGGCGGTGCTAGGCACGTTGGTTGAGGCTTTTGCTCCACGCAAGGCGCGCCGACCGATTCAGGTGATCTTGTCGCTGTTAGCTTTAGCTGCCACCTTGGTGACTCTTGTGTGGCGGTGGAGCGTGGCTAGCGCAGACGGCCCCAACTTTGCGATTCCGATGGTCGGCATTCCCGAAGATCAGCAGGGCAACGGAATCTCGATGCTTGAAGATCCGCTGTCGCTCATCGGGCAAGGAGTGATCATCGTTGCTGCTATTCTCGCTTTCCTAGTGATCGCAGATCGCAGTGCACTGCGTGATGGCGCATTTGTGGCCTCTGCTGCCACTCGCCCTGGCTCTGAAGCTGAACGGGAATCGAGCGTTGCTGGGCGCGAACACACCGAGATCTTCCCATTGGCTCTCTTCTCCACCGGCGGCATGATGGCCTTTACCAGTGCTTTGGATCTGCTCACGCTCTTCATTGCGCTGGAGGTACTTTCACTTCCACTTTATGTGCTCTCGGCTATGGCTCGGCGCAGAAGGGTGCTCTCGCAGGAAGCGGCTATGAAGTACTTCCTTATGGGGGCTTTTTCCTCGGCTATCTTCCTCATGGGGGCGGCAATTATCTACGGAGCCACCGGCCGCATCTTCTATATAGGCGTGCAAGCAGTGCAGATCTATAGTATGGCCGAGGGTCATCCGGAGCAGACGGCTCTCGCGCTTCTCGGCGTTGCGATGGTGATCGTCGGCTTACTGTTCAAAGTGGGTGCTGTGCCATTCCACTCTTGGACGCCAGATGTCTATCAAGGTGCTCCGACGCCTATTACGGGCTTCATGGCCGCGGGTACGAAAGCTGCCGCTTTTATCGCCCTCGCACGTATCTTCCTCTATGTGGCGCTGCCAGTGGCGGATAAACTCAACGTGTTCATGTGGATAATTATTATCCTCACCATCGTGGTGGGCACAGTGCTCGGCATGGTGCAAAGCGATATCAAACGTCTACTGGCGTACTCGTCTGTGGCTCACGCAGGCTTCATCTTGATTGCCATCAACGTGGTGTCCATCAACGCTATTACTGCTCTAGGAGGTGCGCCTGAAGCATATCGGCAGAATCTGAGTGCTCTGCTCTTCTATCTGCTCTCCTATGGAGTGGCCGTCGTGGGGGCTTTCGCCTTAGTCACGATGGTACGTGAGCGCGATGCAGCCGGAAATATCCTCGCCGAGGCCACGCGGCTCGATGCCTGGAAAGGTCTGGGGCGGCGCTCTCCGCTGACGGCGGCAGCTATGCTGCTCTTCTTGCTCTCGTTCGCCGGAATCCCACTCACCAGTGGTTTCATTGGAAAGTTCGAGGTGTTTCGCGCTGGCGTGAGTGGGGGAGAGACGGTGCTGGTGGTGATCGCGGTGCTGGCTTCGGCCGCTACGGCTTTCTTCTACTTCCGCCTGGTACAGATTATGTTCTTTGCCGAACCTGAGGGCGAGACGGTGGCTGTCGTGGAGTCTGAAGGCATGGCCACGGTGGCCGTCGCCGTCGCTGCAGCCATCACTGTCGTGCTAGGAATAATCCCAGGGCCCGTGCTGGACTTCATCCAAGGAACGTTTGCGTGATAAGGTCACACGAGTGAGCGCTCTATCGCAGTTACTTGATAACGGTGGTGAGCTAGGCGAACGCCTAGCTCACCGTCTTCTTACGCTTGAGCAGCAGCTTCACGATGTGGTGCGTATTGACGACGCTGTAGTTGATGCTGCAACGTCCCATCTCTCCGATGCTGGTGGCAAGCGTTTGCGGCCGCTGCTGTGTCTACTCACGGCTGAGCTGGGTGAAAATCCGCAGTCACAAGCCGTCTTTGATTCGGCCTTAGTAGTAGAACTCACGCATCTGGCTTCGCTCTACCACGATGACGTCATCGACGATGCTCCTCTGCGCCGTGGCGTTCCTTCGGCACAGAATCTGTACGGAAATGCTGCCGCTATTATGGCTGGAGATGTGCTCTTCGCCCGCGCCTCGACAATCGTGGCAGGGCTGGGGCCGCAGGCCGTGCGTCTGCACGCCACAGCTTTTGAACGGCTCTGCATCGGTGAGCTACACGAGACGGTAGGTCCGAAAGCTGGAGCAGACCCTATCACGCACTACATTCAGGTGCTCGCTGATAAAACCGGCTCCCTGATTGCAGCCTCTGCTCGCTACGGAGTGCTTTTCTCTGGCGGAGCTCCCGAGTTGGCCGAGGCGGTGGCAAATTACGGGGAGAAAGTTGGTGTGGCATTCCAGCTCGCTGACGATGTGATTGACGTGGTCTCAGATGGAGACGTCACGGGAAAAACTCCAGGTACCGATCTGCTTGAGGGCGTGGATACTATGCCCACGCTGCTGCTGCGAGATCGCCGTGCGCGCGGGGAAATATCGGCAGATAACGACCCTACAGGAATGCAGATATTGGAATTGCTCGACGGCGGGCACCTCGACGAAGCAGACAATCTAGAGCGAGCGGTGGCTCTGCTGCGGACGCATCCGGTGCTGGAGGAGACTCGTCAGCTTGCCTATCAATGGGCAGATAGTGCACGTGCCCAACTTGCGAGCGTACCGGAAGGAGAAGTACGAACGGCTTTAGAACAGTTTGCTCATTTGATGGTAGATCGGATTAGTTAGTATGAAAATAGGTTTTGACGCCAAGAAATATATTCGTATGCAGAGTGAGCACATTAAAGAGCGCCGTGCTCAGCTCGGTGGCAGGCTCTACCTCGAAATGGGGGGCAAACTTTTTGACGATTACCATGCCTCGCGGGTGCTCCCAGGTTTCGTACCCGATCTGAAAATCTCAATGCTCGAAGAGCTACGCGATGAGATGGAGATTATCGTGGTGCTCAACGCTCAGGATCTCGTGCGCAATAAGATTCGTGCGGATCTCGGCATCACCTACGAAGAAGACGTGTTGCGTCTCGTTGACGCCTATCGGGGGCGCGGCTTCATGGTGCAACACGTGGTGATGACTCACGTTGAAGAAGATAATTCAGCAGCTAAAGCCTTTCGGCACCGGCTGATTAAACTCGGCTTGAATGTGTCACGGCACTATATCATTCCTGGCTATCCCACTAATCTCGATTTGGTGATTTCGGATCAGGGCTTTGGACGCAATGAGTTTGCGCAGATCACTCGCGATTTGGTGGTGGTGACGGCACCAGGGCCAGGATCCGGTAAACTAGCCACCTGCCTCAGTCAGATCTACGGTGAGTTTGCACGTGGAGGATCGGCAGGATACGCGAAGTTTGAGACCTTCCCTATCTGGAATTTGCCACTCGACCACCCCGTTAATCTCGCGTACGAGGCGGCGACGGCTGATCTCGATGACGTCAATATGATTGATCCGTTCCATCTGGCTGCTTACGATGAGCAGACGGTGAACTACAACCGCGATGTAGAAGTGTTCCCGTTGCTGTTGGCACAGCTCACGCGCCTGGCAGGTACCTCACCTTACAAGAGCCCCACCGATATGGGTGTGAATATGGCCGGTTATTGCATCTGTGATGATGCTGCGTGCCGTGAGGCTGGAAAGCAAGAAATTATTCGGCGTTACTTTGAGGCACTTGTGAGCGAAAAACGCCATGAGTTAGAGCCTAAAATGAGTGAAAGTATTGCGTTGCTAATGGCGAAAGTGGGAGTGACGCCAGAGAGCCGACCAGTGGTGCCTGCAGCGCGCGCGATCGCACAGCAGACGGGGCAGCCTGGCAGCGCTATTCAGCTCTCCGATGGGACGATCATTCAGGGTAAAACCTCTGCTCTGCTCGGTTGCTCTTCGGCGATGCTGCTCAATGCGCTCAAATATCTGGCAGGTATTGATCCAGATGTTGATCTGCTGGCACCTCAAGCTATTGAGCCGATCCAAACGCTTAAAGTGGAGCATCTGGGTTCACGTAATCCACGGCTACACACCGATGAGGTATTGATTGCTCTCAGCACTTCTGCAGCGCATAGCCAAGATGCCCGTAATGCGTTGGCAAAGCTCTCTGAGCTGGCGCAATGCGATGTGCACACCACCACGATTTTAGGCTCTGTCGACGAGACGATTTTCCGCAATTTGCGGGTGCGGGTCACGTGTGACCCGCACTATGCCGTCAAAAGTCTCTACCGCAAACGCTGAGTGTATCGACACCATATGTTCAGCGTGAGCCGAGTTGAAACGCCTGCAAGATAAGTGAGCGTTGAATACATCGACATCATACATTCAGCGCAGGGCTCGGCGTTGAGAGAGCCAGCTCGGCTCTCGCGGAGCTCAGTGCTTGCAGTAGTGTTTGTAGCTTCGTTGGGCAGTCGCTAAGCAGTTGTTGAACACTTGCTGAGTAGTCGTGCTTCAAAGCAACTGCTCAGCGTCTGGCACCCAGCGAAGCTGCTGAGCTACTGAGCTACTGAGCCAGACCGTCAATGATCGCGTTGAGCGTGGCGCTCGGGCGCATCACAGCCGCCACTTTAGCCTCGTCAGGGCGATAGTATCCGCCAATATCAACTGGCTGCCCCTGAACTTCAATGAGTTCTCGTTCGATTTGCTCGGCGTTTGCGGCGAGCTGCTCGGCGGCGTTCGCAAACGCAGCGGCTAGTTCGGCGTCATCTTGCTGTTCGGCGAGTGCCTGTGCCCACCAAATAGCTATCCAGGCGTGCGAACCGCGGTTGTCAATACTGCCGAGTTTACGCGCAGGGCTCTTGCCCTCATTCAGCAGCTTTTCAGTGGCGGCATCCAGGGTATCGGCGAGCAGATCGGCGCGGTGGTTGCCGTCAAAACGCGCCAACTGCCGCAAGCTCTCTGCCAAGGCTAAAAACTCTCCGAGGGAATCCCAACGCAGGTAATTTTCAGCGATGAGCTGCTGCACGTGCTTGGGGGCAGAGCCGCCAGCGCCGGTTTCAAACAGACCGCCACCAGCCATAAGCGGCACGATAGAAAGCATCTTCGCGCTGGTGCCTAGCTCCATAATTGGGAAAAGATCAGTGAGATAATCGCGCAGCACATTGCCGGTGACGCTAATGGTGTTGTCCCCGCGGCGAGCGCGGTCGATAGAGAATTGGGTGGCTTCCCGTGGGCTCATTATTCTGATGTCGAGCCCATCAGTGTTCTCCTCGGCGAGATACCGCTCTACTTTGGCTCGGATCTGGCGGTCGTGCGCCCGCTCGGGATCGAGCCAGAAAACGGCTGGCGTGGAGCTCAAGCGAGCTCGCCGTACCGCCAGTGCCACCCAGTCGCGGATAGCGGCATCTTTCGCCTGGCATGAACGGAAAATATCGCCTGCTGCTACTGGCTGGCTCATTACCACGCTTCCGTCAGCTAGCCGCACGTCTATACGTCCAGCTTGCGTGATCTCAAAGGTCTTATCATGCGAACCGTACTCTTCTGCTTTCTGCGCCATTAGCCCCACATTCGGCACAGTGCCCATCGTAGCCGGATCGAAAGCGCCATGAACCTTGCAGTCTTCAATGACCACTTCATACACGCCCGCATAGGAACTATCCGGAATGACGGCAAGGGTATCTGCCGGCTTGCCATCGGCGCCCCACATCTGGCCGGAGTTGCGGATCATAGCAGGCATGGAAGCGTCGATAATCACATCACTCGGCACGTGCAGATTCGTGATGCCTTTCTCGGAATTTACCATGGCCAGCCTCGGGCCTGCCGCCATCTCGCGCTCAAAGCTATCTCGGATCGCTTCGCCATTGGGCAAAGCATCGAGACCAGCTAAGATTGCGCCGAGCCCATTGTTGGCGCTGAGCCCGGCGCTGTCTAGATCAGCGCCGTAGGTGGCGAATGTCTGAGCAAAAAATGCGCGCACCACGTGCCCAAAAATGATCGGATCGCTCACTTTCATCATGGTGGCTTTCAAATGTGCCGAGAAAAGCAGATCGTCATGTTTGGCTATCTGCACCTGCTCGGCGAGGAACTCATCGAGCGCCTGGGCGCTCATCACCGTAGAATCGAGTATCTCGCCCGCCAGCACCGGCATAGCGGCCTTGAGCACGCTTTCGCTGCCATCTTCTGCCACCAATACGTAATCAACAGTCGAATCAGCTTCTATGGTGACGCTCAGCTCGTTGGCTCGGAAGTCGCCACTCGTCATGGTCGCTACGTGCGTGCGACTTTCAGTGCTCCATGTTCCCATTGCGTGTGGGTGAGCTTTAGCGTAATTCTTGACGGCCTGTGGGGCGCGTCGATCAGAGTTTCCCTCACGTAGCACAGGATTAACGGCGGATCCCTTGACGGCGTCGTAACGGGTGCGAATATCGCGCTCGGCGTCACTGCGAGGAGACTCTGGGTAATCCGGAAGATCAAAACCAAGTTCCTGCAGCTCTTTGATAGCGGCTACAAGCTGGGGGAGGGAAGCGGATATATTTGGCAGTTTAATAATGTTGGCTGAAGGGTCATGCGTGAGTATGCCCAACTCCGCGAGGGCATCGCGTTCGCGCTGGCTTTCGGGGAGCAGATCAGAGAAAGCGGCCACAATGCGAGCGGCGAGAGAAATGTCGCGTGTCTCCACCTGCACTCCGGCTTTGCTGGCGAAGGCTTTCACGATCGGTAGCAAAGAGGCTGTGGCCAGCATCGGGGCTTCGTCGGTGTGAGTGTAAATGATTGATGCCATAGGTGGACTCCAATGTCTGCAGATGAATCGTTCCCTATAAATCGAGTAGCAGCGATCTGGGGCACGATAGCCCGTCTCAGATCGCCGTACATCCAAAATTTCACTGCCAAGTCTAATGCACACCGTGCGCTCATGCTCCTCGTCTCACTAGCGGAAGAACTCGATTATGTGGTGAGTGGCTGCATGGTGGGCGATTGTGTAAAGGTTCACTGCGCAACGTGTGAGTGTGCAGAAAATCATGGACGTGAGTGTGCAGAGAATCATTCTCTCGTGCGTGGGTGTGCAAGGGGCTATCCGGTGAAGACTGTGCAGGAAGACTGCACTGTGGGCGATCGTGCAAAAGTTAATCGGCAAAAAGGCAATGGCGCGGCAGATGATTGTGCAGCGTGTGATAGTCTAGCGGACGATGTATGCAACCGGCAGCCATACAACCAGGAAAGCGTTTACCGGCTGAGATATGTCTGAATGCAATGGGGCTAATATCACTGCGGGTTAATTTGAATCATGCTTAATAGACGTGTTTACAATCGGGTGTCTCAAAGGTGCGATGGTGCCCAAAAGAGGTGTTGGCAAGGGGTTGTAATGGATACATGGGACTTGGATGAGGGCGTGGTGGAATTTCCATCAGGCCGGAGAATCCGTGGTCGTTCCTGGAATCAGCCCATTTCCAAGTACGCAGATGTCTCTGCGATACTGACGACGGCGAGTCCTGAAACGTTTGCAGCGCGACACGCCGTGGGCATAGGGCGTGAAGTGGTCTATATTTCCTGGCCAGATAATCGTCTTCCGAGGCGCCCGCAGCAAGCTATCGAACAGCTGAGCCAGTTGTTGGAGAGGGCTCATTCGCAGCGGGTGGAGATCACCTGTGGTGGTGGCGTGGGGCGTACCGGCACGGCACTGGCGATGCTGGCTATTATCGACGGTATGGATGCCGCCGACGCTATCGCTTTCGTGCAGCGCAATTACAATCCTGAATCTGTCTCCAGCCATGCGCAGCGCGGATTCCTGATGGACATGGAACCTCCGCGAAAATAACGCCCTCAGCGGCGTCTTCCAACTGCCGACGAACTGTCTTATTGACAAAATCGGTCTGAGATATTTTATCAATCTGCAATGGGTTATAGTGATACCTATGGCAGAAGAACCGCGCGA
Source organism: Actinomycetaceae bacterium (assembly GCA_028724905.1). Lineage (GTDB taxonomy): Bacteria > Actinomycetota > Actinomycetes > Actinomycetales > Actinomycetaceae > Arcanobacterium_A. The sequence goes on from JAQYTG010000016.1 coordinate 132,276, forward strand.
ACCAAGCCGTGCACAACAGGCGGCAGCCGAAGTGCAGGTGATGGGCAACTTGCAATCGCTTGACGTTGCTAGCGAGTGTATAGAGCGGTATGGTGTCCACCCAGATCAGTTTATTGAATGGTACGGGGCAGATGACGGCGCTGTGGTGACGATGATTCACGGAGGATACTTTCACGAAGATGGCACGCTGACGTATATGCGGCCGGCGGCGCTCGCCCTGGCGCAGAACGGATATCGTGTGGCTCTCGCTGAGTATCGTCACGAACTAGGAAACCCGAAAGTTTCCCGTGACGATATGGAGACGCTTGCGCGTCACCCGCAGTTGGGGGAAGCTGTATGGATCGGCCACTCCTCGGGCGCTATTTTTACCTCTTATGTGCTTTTTAACGACAGTTTGCCGGTGCGCCGCTGTGTGGCTCTCGCCCCTATTTTCGACTTGGCGCGTGCCGCCGAAGAAGACGCCCATGAACTCGACATTAACCCGATAGCGCAGTGGCTGCAGAATATGCCCGACCAAGACCCACAGCTGTATGCACAGTGGGAACCGCTCGCGGGATATTATGCTATGGGATCGGCGGGCTTCCAGCAGCGTGGTCTGCATCTCGACGTGATTCATGGGACGCACGATCATACGGTACCAGTGGCGCGCACGCGGGAATTCCTTGCAGAACCGTTTAATATCGCGCTGGTGCCAGGGGAAAATCACTACGACGTGATCCGCCCAGGGTCAGATTCTTGGCTGCTCCTCCTGGGAGCGCTGGGCTGATTTTAGAGCCTGAGCTGATTTCCAGGGACTAGACTGATTCGGGCAGCGGGCGTCGCCTAGCTAAGGCGGTGGTTGTGCCCCGTTGTTCTGCCGCTGCGACTCCACGTTGCTTATAATGTGCTCCGCGCTGTGCTGTCTAGCGCTTATAGGGTGTCGTACCGTCGCGGCGCTGATACTGCCCTGTATCTGTGCCGTCACTGACCCGCTTGATATTGCCTGCTGCTGTCTGCTGTGCGTCACGGTCTTGCCGTGCTTGCGCTACCGCGGCGCCCGTTGATATGCGCAGAACTCTCACTGCGTTATATTATTGCTGCGCGTCACACATAGGTGGGGTTAGCTGGCCCCCAAAGCTCTGCACCTGCGTAGAGCTTCTCGATCATGTCGGCGTACTTCTCAATAACCAGCCTCCGCTTCACCTTGGCTGTGGGGGTAGCGGTACCGCTTTCTACGCTCATTTCTTCGGGCAGGAAAGCAAAGCGTTTCACCTGTTCCCAGCGAGAGAGCCGCTTATTGGCCTGCTGCACTTCCTCTCGCAGGGTGCTCTGTAGCTGCGGCATTTTCAGGGCTTCAGAGTAGCTCACATCGAAGCCGTTGAGCTTAGCCCACTGCTCCACCCACTCCGGATCCAGGGCGATCAACGCTGCGACGAATTTTCTGCCCTCGCCCACAGCCACCGCCTGAGAAATCGCGGCACTGCTACTCGTCAATGCGCCCTCGACGGCCGCCGGAGAGATGAACTTACCATTCGAGGATTTCATCACGTCTTTGATACGATCCGTGATGCGCACATAGCCCTCGTCGTCAATCGTGCCCACATCTCCAGTGTGGAACCATCCCCCCTCGGTCATCTGTACAGTGAGTTCAGGGTCGTGGTGGTATTGACGCATCACGCCGCCTCCGCGCAGCAAAATCTCTCCCTCGTCCGTCACTTTCGCGCTGGTGCCAGGGGCGAGGCGTCCAACTGTGCCAAAGCGGAAATCCTGAGGACGGTTGTAGGTGGTGACGGCGCTCGTCTCCGTCACGCCATACCCTTCGAGAAGTTTGATCCCGATGTTGAAGAACCACTTTTGTAAATCTGGATCGAGGCGGGCTGAACCGCTCACCAGGAAGCGCAGCCGTCCGCCAAGTAGGTTGCGGATAGTGGAGTAGGCGAGTTTGTCGGAGAGCTTGTACTGCGCAGCCAGAAGTGGTGGCATCGCCTTGCCCTGCGAGCGGTACGGGAAGCTCTTGTCTGCCACGCGCATCGCCTGTTTGAGTAGCGCGGCCTTAGGCGTGCCTGGCTTGGCGGCATTTTCGGTGCCTGCGCGCACTTTTTCAAATATGCGGGGCACGCCGCACATCAGCGTGGGGCGTACTTTCGCCATATTTTCCACGATCTTCGGCACCCGCCCGTCGAGTGCCGTCACGCAGCCAGTGTAAATATCCACGAGTAGCATGGCCTTGCCGAAAGCGTGTGTGAGCGGGAGCCATATATAGTGCAGGTCTGTGGGGTAAAGGGTGTCGTTCGCTCCCCATGCGGTGCCCTCGTAAATCCAGTTGTCGTGAGTGAGTTCCACGCCTTTCGGGCGTCCCGTGGTGCCCGACGTGTAGATGATGGTGGCGAGATCGTCGCGGCTCGTGGCATCTATCAACTCACGTACTCGGCCTGGATAGGCGGCACGAAACTTTTCTCCTTGCGCGATCAGCATTTTCCAGGTGACGACGCGCTCATCCTTGGCGATCTCCCCGCTGATCTCCCCGTTCAGAACGATCAGGTGCTCGATATTGTGCATGATCGCAGGCACATGGATCATTTTTTCGAGTAGACGCTGAGATTCCACCACGAGAGTGGAAGATCCGGAGTCGGAGATGATGAACTGTGTGTCGTCCTCGTGGGTGTTGGGGTAGAGGGCGCAGGTGACGGCACCGATGCAATTGACGGCAAAATCCGTGAGAACCCAACGGATTGAGGTATTGGCACTGATAGCTACTACGCAGCCAGGCTCAATTCCGAGGCTCAGCAGACCAGCGGCTACCAGGTGGGTGCGATCTCGGAACTCTTTCCAACTCAACTCGCGCCACTCGTCGTTTTCGTCGGGATACATCCAGCCGGTGACATCCGGTGTGGCTTCAGCGCGGGTGTCGAGAGCAGAGCCGATATTGGGCCAGCGGTTTTCCAGCGCTTCGCGCAGCGCGGGGGAGAGGGAATCGAGATCGAGTTGCTGATATTCCAGTGCCATACACAGCACTTTAGCGCATGATTCTGGCTGGTGAGTGAGACCATTGGCGCCCGTTGCAGTGCCGTGTGCGTGAATGTGTGCAAATATACACTACGTGTGTTCTTGATAAAAGCACCCTGACCAATTTTATCAACGTGCCAGGTTGGTTGGCAGCTACACTGTGATGGTGGGATTCTCCGATAAAGTTTCTGCTCGATTTAATCCGGCGCACAGTCTCGATCTCGCCGCCAGTGCGCATCCCCAGCGGGTGAGTCTATGGTATGGGGAGCGTAGCTGGAGTGTGCTCGCGGCTGCCCAGCAGACGCTTCGCTTGGCGCAGGTGCTTGTGGACTCAGGTGTGCGGCGCGGGGATCGGGTGGCGATCATTGCGCGCAATTCCCCTTATCACCTTCTTCTCTATGTAGCTCTCGCCCGAATTGGCGCGGTGTTTGTGCCAATTTCTTATCGGCTCACCCGCCCAGAGCTCATGCGTGTTTTGGTTCAGCTGACGCCGCGTGCCCTCGTGGTCGATCCGGAGACTGCTGCGGGTGTATTGCGGGAGGTGCCGCGTGAATTACCGGATGAATTGACCAGCGAAGCGCTGGCAGAGGTACCGTGTGGATTGTCGAGTCAGCCACTGCTGGAGGTGCCGTGCGGATTGACCAGTGAGGCATCGCTCAAGGCAGCGCAGGAGTTGTCTCGTGAATGTGGCGAAGCTCAGGATCTCGCCTCTGCCAGCGCGGCTTTAGCAGGCTGCACGGCCGGAGCGCTCTTCGTGATTGACGACGACGCTCAGGCACAGCTTCCTGCTTCTCTTGCTCCCGATCCGCTGCAGCTTAACGCCGCTCTGACGGCCGGTTGGCGGGGGTTGAGCGAGGTGATGAACGGTGGTGAACCTGGGGGGCGTGAACCTGGGGGTAATGTGCCTGAGGATAATGTGTACGCCAGCGTGCCTGACGTCACCGCAGACGAAGATGCTGCGTGGGGGGAGGTGGCTTGCACTGCGTGGCTAGCGCGCTCATCTGAGAGTGAAGCGGATGTGGAAGCGAGCCTAGAGGCAGGTGCGGAAAAGTGTCTAGAGGTAGGTGCAGGAGGGAGCTCAGAAGCAGCTCTGAAAGCGGGTCTGAACAATGCTGAATATCCAGAGGGACTGGGCGCTATTTTGCTCACCAGTGGCTCGGAGGGTGAGCCAAAACTCGTGCCGCTCAGCTATGAAAATTTGTGGTGGGGATCGCGCAATTTCCGCGAAGGCTTTGAGTATTCCAATCTCGATGTGGAACTCGTGGTGGCACCGCTGACGCACATTGGGGGTTTTAACGGCACCACGGCGGATCTTTTTTCGCATGGTGGCACGGTGGTGGTGGTGCGTGAATTTCAGCCATCCGTGGTGGTGCGTGAGTTGGAGCGCCGCCGCGTGGCCATTATGTTTGGGGTGCCCACGATGTATACGGCGCTGATGCAAGATCCGCACTTTGTTAGCGCAGATTTGCGCGCCTTGCGGCTGCCGCTCACGGGTGGGGCGCCGGCGTCTGCTCAGCTGCTGCACGAATTAGATGCTGCGGGTCTGCACGTCTTGAATGTGTGGGGAATGACGGAGACTTCTGCCTCAGGTTGTTATCTTCCCGCTGAGCAGCTCGGCAATCGCGCCGGATCTATCGGCCGTCCTTTTGCTCATGTGCAAGCGCGAATTGTCGATCTCGAAACTGGCTGTGATGCAGCAGGGCCGCAGCCGCGCGGAGAGCTGTGGTTGCGCGGCCCCAACGTCGTCACCCATTATTGGCGCCGCCGTGCAGTTGAAGTTGAAGAGGACGGCGACGCGGATGAGTGTGCGAGTGGGGGGCAGGATGGCGTTACGTCAAGCCTGTGCCAACCGGACGCGGATCAGGTAGAGCGGTTAGATGGGGAGCGGCTAAAGGTGAGCTGGCCTGGTGCGGAGCAGACGGGCCAGCTAGATAGGATGCAGCTAGGGGTGAGCCAGTCAAACTCCGGCAAGGTGGTGGGGAGTTCTGCGTGGTTGCGCACTGGAGATGTGGTGCGCATGGATTCTGAGGGCTACCTGTGGGTGATCGGGAGAGTGCACGAGCTGATTAATACTGGCGGGGAAAAAGTGGCTCCCCATGAGGTGATGCAAGTAGTAGCGGAATATCCTGGTGTCTTAGATGCGGCGGTCGTGGGAGTTCCCGATCCTGTATGGGGAGAAGTGGTGACGGCAGTGCTCATCATGGCTCCGGAGGCCGCAGCTCCTAGTTTGCAGCAGTTGCGGGCATTTGCTGCACGCAGCCTCGCCGACTTCAAACTTCCGCGAGCCGTGCGGATCGTGGAGCGCTTTCCTCTAAATGGCAATGGCAAAATTGATCGTGTGGCATTGGTGCGGCTCTTAGCTGGCTGGGAGAGAGTTCCTTAGATAGCAGTGCATTCTTGGCGGCTTCTTTAGGTAACTCGTCAGGGAGGTTTTTGGTGTGGCTCTTGGGCAGTTCAGAGCGCGGATCGACGGCGGCTGTGAGCACACCATAGCTATTTTGTGATCGACGCCATAATTTATATTCTTGTTTGTTGTGCCTTGCTGCTTTTGTGTCGCAGTTGCAACGATGCTGTGCTGGAGTGTGTGGGAGAGTGGTGATCTTTAGACTCTGGCTAGATTGTGGAGTTTAAAACGTAAAAGAGCTGCTAGAGAGCGGTTTTGTGGATGAAAAACGCGTTGTTCTGCCCGCAACACGCCCCCAATATCTTGTGCCATACTTGAAGCGCATCGCTATATATTGGGATTCGGCGCGATTTTGGGGGAGCTGCTGGCGCTGCGGAATTTTCACGCAGTAGGCAGTGGCTGCCAACGTCGCACAGCATCGCATGATGGCATAAATGCTACTAAGCCTTGCAGGGTTTTATTGCACTGTGAAAGCGCCGTGAAGGCACTGTGAGCGCACTGAAGCGTAGCGGCGTCCACGCAGGCGCACGCATATAGGAGATGGAAGGAGAACGAGTTATGACGGCATACCTCGAACACTTAGAAGCGGAAATGGGAGAGGATATGGAGCGTGCTGCTCACCTGATCGACCCGATCTCCACCCTCGATGAGTACATTGAGCGTTCCGATTGGCGGGTGAACGCCAATGCAAACCAGGATTATTCGCTCGGTGGCATGATCTTAAACACCTCTGGCAAGGTGGTGGCCAACTATTGGCTTGATAAAGTCTTCTCTCCCGAAGCTGGAGAGGCTCACCGCGAGGGGGCTATTCACATTCACGATCTCGATATGCTCTCGGGATACTGCGCAGGCTGGAGTTTGCGTCAGCTCCTGGAGCAGGGCTTTGGCGGCGTGGTCGGCACGGTGAGTTCCTCCGCCCCGAAGCACTTCTCCTCGGCGCTCGGCCAGATGGTGAATTTCCTGGGCACGCTGCAAAACGAGTGGGCTGGCGCGCAGGCGTTTTCCAGTTTTGATACCTATATGGCTCCTTTCGTACGCCTCGATCAGCTCAGCTATGAGCAGGTCAAGCAGTCGTTGCAGGAGTTCGTTTTCAATATGAATGTACCCTCGCGCTGGGGGATGCAAACCCCCTTTACCAATCTCACATTCGACTGGACGTGTCCGGCGGATCTGGCCGATCAGTACCCCTACATCGGGGAAGAGGTGTGTGATTTCACCTATGGGGAGCTCGAAGCAGAGATGGGGATGATCAACCGTGCTTTCATGGAAGTGATGACGGCAGGCGATGCGAACGGGCGTCCATTCACGTTCCCGATCCCCACCTACAACATCACCAAGGATTTCCCGTGGGAATCTGAGAATGCCAAAGCGCTCTTTGAGATGACGGCGAAGTATGGCTTGCCCTATTTCCAGAATTTCATCAATTCAGATCTCGACCCCTCGATGATTCGTTCGATGTGCTGCCGCTTGCAGCTCGATCTACGTGAGCTGATGAAGCGCGGCAACGGTCTCTTTGGCTCCGCTGAACTCACCGGCTCTATCGGCGTCGTCACGATGAATCTCGCGCGCCTTGGCTATTTGCACGCTGGCGATGAGGCTGGTCTGATCAAAGAACTCGACTATCTCATTGACCTGGGTATTGATACTCTGGAACGCCGCCGTCACACCGTGAGCACGCTCATTGATCAGGGGCTCTATCCGTTTACGAAACGATGGCTGCCCTCGCTCGACAACCATTTCTCCACAATCGGTGTGAACGGTGCCAACGAGATGATTCGTAATTTCACCCATGATGCTATGGACATTACGCACCCAGAGGGACATCAGCTGGCTGCTCGGATTCTCGACCATGTGAATGCGCGGCTGGTGGTAGCTCAGGAGAGCACCGGCCATCTGTACAACCTGGAGGCTACTCCGGCTGAGGGTACGACGTATCGTTTTGCCCGTGAGGATCGCAAACGCTACGCGGACATTATTCAAGCCGGTACGCCTCAAGAGCCGTACTATACGAACTCCTCGCAACTGCCGGTGAGCTACACTCCCGATCCGTTCCAGGCACTCGCCGAGCAGGAAGATTTGCAGAGCAAATATACCGGCGGCACTGTGCTCCACCTGTATATGGGCGCTGCCATGAGTGACGGCGAAGCCTGTGCCAAGCTGGTGCGCCGCGCTCTGGAAGGATATCGGTTGCCGTATATCACCGTGACGCCGACGTTCTCGATCTGCGCTGATCATGGCTACTTCTCCGGTGAGTATTTTGAGTGCCCGACGTGTGGAGAGGAAACCGAAGTGTGGACGCGCGTCATGGGGTATTTCCGCCCGATGAAGAGCTTCAACACCGGAAAGAAAGGCGAATTCCGCGAACGTCAGTATTTCCAGGAGGCGCTGGTCTAATAGTTCTAATAGTTGCGCTGGTCTGATAGTGGGAGCTGGTCTGATAGCCGCAGGCGACGGTTGCGGTCGGTCTGCTCTGCCTGGTGAGGTGAGCATCTAGCAGAGCCGGCCAGCAGACGTGATGGCCGGCTTGAGGCTGCTAGCCGTCTGGGGCACTAAGGCCTAGGGTGCTGACTGTGCTGGCACATCCCCTGACTGAGCTAGCATAAGCAGATCGGCCAATGCGGAAAGAGAAATCCGTGGCGTGGTTGGCGTAAGTATAGATGGTACAAGCGGAGTGGGTGCAAACTTGGATAGTGCGCGGGTAGATCTGGCACACGTAGATCTGAAAATCGCTGGAATTATCCCGTTTTCGGCTACCGACTGGCCAGGCAACCTCACGGCTACTGCATTTGTGCAAGGATGCCCGTGGAGGTGCATCTACTGCCATAATTTCCAGCTCCAGCCTTTTGGTGACGGCGAAGCCAGCTTTGAGCAGCTGCTGGAGTTGCTGCGCTCGCGGCGGGGATTGCTCGATGGAGCCGTGATTAGCGGCGGGGAGCCAACTGCTCAGCGAGCGCTGGGAGATGCGATTGCGGCCATCCACGCCGAGGGCTTCCCTGTGGGGCTGCATACCTGTGGCTACCAGCCGCGCCGCTTGGAGGAGCTGCTTGCCGATCCGGCCACGCGGCCGGAGTGGATCGGCATTGATGTCAAAGGTCTGCCTGAGGATATGCCGGCGGTTGTGGGCGGCACGCTCGCCCGCGCTGAAGCGGCGTGGCGTTCCCTGGAGATTGTTTGCGCTGCGGCGCGGCGCTCGGATCTGGAGATCGAAGTGCGCACCACGATCTGGCCTGGCTCCACCTTAGAGGCGCACCTAGATGCCGTCACGGCACGAGTGGAAGCCCTCGGATTCCCGCTGGTGGTACACCAAGCCCGAGGCGTCGACCAGGATGGGTACTACGTTGACAACTACGGGCAGTGAGGGCTGCCGATCATATCAACCTCTGATGGTGGAATTGGCGCCGCGGTACAAACTCCGGTGGGGGGGGTGGTAGCGGAATTGCCTGGCTATCGTGCTAGCCAGATTGTCAATGCGCAGGGCGGCGTATGAGCTGCCTATGTTAGGATATAAGCAGTAATAGGATGCTATCGTATAGGAGTTTTATGCCCTCTGCAGCTGCCCGTACTGCTACCCACGTAATCCAGAAATGGCCGTACTATTGGCCGATTGTTGCTTTCGTTGTGCTTCTGCTCTCTTGGGGGATGCACGTAGCTGCGATGGGCAGTGCGGTGCTAGCGGTGATTCTGGCGGGGGCAGTGATGGCTGCAGTGGAGCACGCCGAGGTGGTTGCGCACAAGGTGGGCGAGCCGTTTGGTTCGCTTATTCTGGCGCTTGCCGTCACCGTGATTGAAGTGGGTATGATCGTGATGCTCATGTTCTCAGGGGCATCGGGAGCCACCACGCTTGCTCGCGACACCGTTTTTGCTGCTACGATGCTCACCACCAATATGATCATTGGTATGGCGCTGGTGGTGGCGACGGGTACTACCAGCGGTGCGCTTGCTTATTTCAATAAAGAGGGTGCGGGCACAGCTTTTTCTGCAGTGCTCGTGATAGCCACTGGTACGATGGTACTTCCAAGTGCCACGATCACCGCTCCAGAGGGGCGGTTCTCTACGAGTCAGCTCATTTTTGTGGCGGTGATTGCGTTGCTCGTGTGGATATTTTTCGTGCTCACGCAAACTCGTGGGCATCGAGACTTTTTTCTGCCGATCTCTAAAAAAGGCGAAATAATCCGCCCGAATGAACACGCGGCTAAGCCCAGTACGCGGCGCACTCTCGTCTCCCTGGCATTGCTTGCTGTGAGTCTGGTAGCGGTGGTAGGGCTCTCGAAAGTGCTCTCATATCCGATTGAAGACGCCGTGACGGGCTTGGGTCTGCCTGAGGCTGTGGTGGGTTTGGTGATCGCTATGGTGGTGCTCATGCCCGAGACAATAGCGGCGTACAAGAATGCTCGTAAAGGTCGTACCCAGATCGCCATGAATCTCGGCTATGGCTCGGCATTGGCTTCTATCGGGCTGACGATCCCAGTGGTTGGCGCGATCTCAATTTTCCTGGATATGCCGATTGTTTTAGGGCTTGAGCCAGTTCACCTGGTGCTTTTTGGGCTGACGGGAGTGCTCAGTATTCTCACGATTGTGCAAGGGCGAGCGGTGCGCCTTCAAGGTGCCATGCATCTCGTCGTGGCAGCAGCATATATTTTCCTAGTGGCTGTTCCCTAAAAGATGTGCGCCAGCGTGATCACTCGGGTTGATAGTATCAAGCAGACCGATTTTATCAGCGGTATATACCACTTCCGCGTTCCCGTATGTCGAGCTATTGTGCTGAGAAAGCGTGAACTGACGTAGGCTAGTGCTCATGGTAGAAACAGTGAAGTTGGCCGTTATTCGCGGCGATGGGATTGGTCCGGAAGTAGTAGAAGAGGGTCTGAAAGTATTAAAAGCTGTGACGGCGGGCAGCAGCGTCACTTTTGAGCCCATTGACTTCGATCTTGGGGCGGCGCGCTATCACCGTACCGATGACGTGCTCACAGACGATGATCTTGCGCGTATTAAAGAGTGCGATGCGATCCTGCTAGGGGCGGTGGGAGATCCCAGTATGCCCAGTGGAGTCTTGGAGCGTGGGCTGCTCCTCAAATTGCGTTTTGAACTCGATCAATACGTCAATCTGCGTCCGAGCAAATACTATCCAGGAGTTCCTAGCCCGTTAGCTCATCCAGGGGACATTGATTTTGTGGTGGTCAGAGAGGGCACTGAAGGACTCTATGCTGGCAACGGTGGGGCGATCCGTGTGGACACTCCACAAGAAATTGCTACGGAAGTTTCCGTCAATACTGCTTTTGGTGCTGAACGGGTAGTGCGCTATGCCTTTGAGCTAGCTGAAAAACGCCGCGGCCATCTCACGCTCGTCCATAAGCACAATGTGCTGGTGAACGCTGGACATATGTGGCGCAGAATCGTCGAGCGCGTCGGCAAAGAATATCCGAGCGTCACCACGGATTATTGCCATGTGGATGCTGCCACGATTTATCTTGTCAATGATCCACAGCGATTCGACGTGATCGTGACGGATAACCTCTTCGGAGATATTCTTACCGACGAAGCTGGAGCTATCACCGGCGGAATTGGGCTGGCTGCCAGCGGCAACCTCAACCCTGATCGCACATTCCCCTCGATGTTTGAGCCAGTGCACGGCAGTGCCCCAGATATTGCGAACCAGCAGAAAGCCGATCCCACGGCCACGATCAGCTCGGTGGCGATGATGCTCGATTTCTTGGGCTATAGCGAACTGGCGAAGAAAGTGAACCACGCCGTCGAATCTGATATGGAGGCGCGCGCGAAAGCCGCTGAAGCTGGAGCTGCTTTGAATCGGACGACTGCGCAAATCGGGGATGCTATTGCCCAGCTTGTGAGCTGAGCTGATTCCAGCGGAGAAGTAAGCGTCGGCCTAAGCTAGCGTCAATAAAGTGGCGGGTTACCTCTGCAGAG
>JAQYTG010000017.1 GCA_028724905.1 Actinomycetaceae bacterium
TGATTCAAAAGCTCCACATAATGATCCCGCCGAGCAGCACACATCAATGAACGCGAGGCATACTCCACGCCACGACACTCCCACAACACCCGACAACACTTCCTTCCACACCAGGTGTTGCTTCGATCCCTAGATTCCAAGACGAGACAAAAGAGCGCGCTACATGGGATGAGCCAGAAAGAGCTTGCTGAAGAAATCGGAATGACGCAAGCCGCTGTAAATGCAAGGTGGTTTGGCAAAAGGCAATGGCAGCTTGAAGATATCCAAAAGGTAGCAGAAGTTTTCGGCGTCAATCCCTGGGAAATCACCCAGCCAAACATGAATATCGGGAACGTCCGCCGCCTGGCGAGCGTCCCCGATCAAGATGCGGTAGGCCCCACGGGACTCGAACCCGTAACCTACAGATTAAAAGTCTGGAGCTCTACCAATTGAGCTAGAGGCCCGCAATCCGTCTGGACGAGATGATTCTAGCCTCACCACCACCGTTCTCGCAAAAGCACCGCTACAGTCACGAGCTACAGCCACAAGTTACAGCCACTATCGACTAGTTTTCCTTCTCGCTATCAAGGGGGCTCAAATTATGCCTGTATGCACCCAAAATACTGCCCATGCAGGCTCGAAATAGGAGAGAATGGATGGGCAGACACACGGAGAGGGAGATTATGAACACCTACAAACCTCGGCGGCCAGCCCAGCTCAAGCCCGATCAGATTGAATTAATTGAGGGGAGTGACGACATCGCCCAGTCCTCAGAGCTCGCACACACCACGGCTACAGTGGTGGTACCGCTGCGCGAAGATTTCACTATTGACGCCGCTGGCCGTAAACGCCTGCTGACGATCATCCGCGAAGAGGGCATTGATTCGCTGGCAGAGACGTGGGTAGCTTCTCCAGCCGACAGTTTGCCTGGGATTCTGTGGCGCGGTTATTTACTACGAGAGTGGGTGCGCCGTTTCCCCGACGAGGCCTCCGAACGCTTTACTGCCTCACGGTACAGCGGCATGACAACCGTTGCCGAACTATCCTCCGTGAGCGATCCACAGACCGTTAGGGCTCTATGGGATGAGGTATTCGCAGGGAATTTCACTGGCGATTTCGCCCACGTACTGCGCGCATCCGCACGGTTCACAGAGTTTATCGGTCGTGTACGACCCGAGTGGATTAGTGACGACGCACACCCGCTCGCCACTGCCGTCACCCGCCGCGATACTGCACTTGTGCGCACAGCTCTAGAATTTCGCACTGGCGGGGAACTCCTCATCCGCGGAATGCTGAGCTAATTTAGCTCTGAGTACGCCCGCTCTGCATGAGTTTGAGTGCGTACCGCCCTGGCTTCATGCTGGGCGCTGGGTACACCTTGGGCGCTTCGTACCGAATTACCCTAAATGTAGCCGCTCTCGGCACACTCACTTTCAGGTGCTGTATGCGCTCTGAGTAGTTAGCGCCGGATTAGGTAGTTCGCGCTACTCTCCCCCGAGCCAGCACAGAGATAGCTTTGGCACGCCAGCACTAACCCGTGCAAACCTGCACCAGCTCCGCACGACCTTTGGCTCTGCCACGAACTTTAGGAAAACGGCGTTAATCCAATAGCACCGACCCTGAGCTAACCCTGGCCAAATCTTAGCTAGCCGCGGGAAACTGTAGGTCAATCCAACCCTGGGCTAACCCAACAGCGCCACCACGATCAGCACGACTGGCATCGAAAGAATTGTGGTTAAAGCCACACCATCGCGCGCTGTCTCTATCCCCGCTCCGTAGCGCTGCGCATAAATGAATACATTGTTTGCCGAGGGGAAACACCCCACAATAACGGCGGTGAGCACCGCCGGAGCGGGGAGCCCGAAAGCCAGAGCGAGGAGCCAACTCAGCAGTGGTCCGATGGCCACGCGCCCAAGCACCGCCAGATACATTGGCAAAAATTCGCGGGTCAGACGCGGCAGACGTTCCAGTCCGAATGAGACGCCGAGGGCGATCATCATCAGCGGCACAGTGGCATCTACCACCATCGTGAGCGGCATCTGAATCAACGCTGGCAACATGATCGGCACCCCTGCCAGCCGAATGAGCGCACACACCAGGCCAAACAGTAGCCCAACAATGGGAGGCTTTGTGAAAGCACGTGCCACTTCTCGTAGCACAGACACACTCCCCCTGTTCGTCTGCCGCTCCAACAGCACAAAAGAAAACGGTGCCATCACGCACATTTGAAACAAAATAATCGGCGCACCCGCCTCCGGATGGCCCGTCGTCACCGCGAGATATGCCACCCCAAGGTTGCCCACGTTGGTGTATGACGCCGTGAGCGCCATAATCGTCTGAGTGCCGTCACGCAGCTGAAATACTTTTACAGCAAGTAGATAGAAGGCTACAAACAGCATGATAGCCTGCACGATATTGACCAGTGCCGTGAGCGAAAAAACGCCGTGCACGTCCGCCTGAGCCAGCGTAGCAAAGAGCATCGCTGGCAGAAACACGTTAAAAATGAGCCGTGAGAGCACCCGATCTGCGCCCGCGCCCACACCGCGAAGTTTCGCCGTGATAAACCCAACTGCCATCAGCGCCAACAAGCTCCACAAATTGAGCGCTATATCAAGCATCGCCAATCACCAGCACCCAGCATCTCTACCACCCAACATTGCCGTCACTCAGACAACCCAAAATCTCCTACGAGCGCTAAACGCTGCCAGCTCTCTACCCCTGCTTTTCGCCTGAGCATCTTTGCTCAGTTTCTTGCCGCTCAGCGTTTTCTCACTCAGTTCTTTCTTACTCAGTGCCTTCTCGCTCAACTTTCCCTACTCAGCGCTTTATCACTCAACTTTCCCTACTCAGCCTTTTCTCGCTCTGGTTGAGCCACTCCAGCCGCCACATTAGTTTCGCCGTCGGGAGTAAACGTAAGGCTCACTGAATTCATGCAGTAGCGCATCCCCGTTGGCGTGTGCGGGGCATCAGGAAAGACGTGTCCAAGGTGCGAGCCACAGCGAGCGCAGCACACCTCTGTGCGCACCATGCCGTGCGAGTCATCACGGATGTAGACAACGGCGTCTTTCTGGTGGGGATCGAAGAAACTAGGCCAACCGCAAAAAGATTCAAATTTCGTTTCTGAACGAAAGAGCTTCGCCCCGCAGGCGCGGCAAAAATACGTCCCCTGCCGATGTTCATTGAGCAATAGACCCGTGCCAGGGCGTTCCGTCCCCGCTTGGCGCAACACCGAAAATTCCAGCTCAGAGAGCTCACTGCGCCACTGCTCCTCACTCTTGCGCACCGGAAAATTCAAGGCGCCTCCGTGCGCGGTTTTCCCACCATGCACAGGCAGATCACGGCTATCATTCATCGCTTTTCTCCTCGTCTTTAGCTCGCTTAACGGCATCGCCGGTATCACCAACGCCGACGACTCCAGTGGACATACGCTCAGTGGGCGCCTGTTTATCGGGTACTCGTTCAGTAGGCACCTGCGTCTGCTCGGCAATCACTCTCTCGCCGGACGCCCCTTCATCTGATGCGTCTTCAACTTTTTGCAGGACGCCATTAGAACGCTCCAGACGTTTCTTGCGCTCTTCATAGGCCTCTTCACCTGGCCCAGCAAAGGCACGCTGGCGTTCCTCCGCCTCAGCAGATCCTGAGAATAACGCCGACTCACTGACCTCTTTACCCGTTTTATTTATAACATCCATGTTGCTGGTATTACGTTCGCCATCGACGCTCAGATCCTCCGCGCCACTCACGTTGCCGGTGTTGCGCGCGCCAGCAGTCTCTAGATCATTCTCTGCGCCGCGCACTTCCTCCGTAGCGCCAGCGTCTCTCACGCCGTCAGCCGCGCCCAGATTTTCCGCAGCACTTGTATCCCTCTCAGCGCCTACATCTCTCACCGCACCTGCAGCGCTATCCGCACTAGCTCCCGCGCCTTGGGAATCCCTCTTCTCGGACGACTCTTTCTGCTGCGCTGCTGCCATATTGCGGGCATGGGCGCGCACCAGCTGATCTACGTCGTCACGCTTCATCACGATTGTGCTCTCAACGGCGTCACCCGCGCGCAAGTCTGGCTGCCAGGTACGCATGGCCGCTGGATCTTCGCCTGCCGCTAACGCCGCCAAGCCAGCTTCAGCTTCCTCAAGATCTGTATCGTTCTCAGCCACTCTCTGCTCCAACCTGCGGATGTATTCCTGAGAGAGCACCTGCGTTGAGGCTCCGCTCGGATGCGGATCAGAACTAGCGCATGAATCCGGCGGGTAGACGACGGGTTCGGCTCGTTTGAGGCGCTCCTCCACTTTCTCCAAGGTAGCTTGCTCTGCCGCGAGAAAATCCATCGCGTCGCGCTCCCACATACGCACGTGCGGCATGGCTTGTGGAGCCTCATGCTGTATCCACACCGTCATTTTTTCGCGCACATGATTTTGTAAGTCGCTGAGTGTAGGAGAGTTTTTCGCACTCACGATCGCTCGGAGCTGCACAAAGCCTTTCGTGGCATTGCTCACTTGCAGCACCCCCGTTTTGCCATCCCATAGATCAGTACTCAGCAAGATGACGCGCAGCTGCTTGCGGGCTGCCGCCACCGGTACCGCCCAATCCACATCAATATCTACCGTGCCCACCATCTCCGGTGCTCTGCGCGTCCAGTTTTCAAAGCTCTGGGTGGTGAGCAACGAACTGGGCACAATGATTCTTCGCCCATCCCATACGGCGAGCACCACATACGTGAGAGTGATCTCTTCTACAGTAGTGGTCGTATTGTTGTAGTACACGACATCACCCACGCGAATTGAATCGGAAAAAGCCAGCTGCAACCCTGCGAAGACGTTCCCCAAAGTGGTCTGGGCAGCAAGGCCAGCTACTACCGAAACCACGCCAGCTGAGGCGATCAGCGATGCCCCTGCCGTGCGCGCCTGCGGGAACGTGAGCAGCACACCAGCAAAGCCGAGAATCCACACCAGCACCACAATCACGCGGTGCAGTATTTGCATCTGCGTCTGCACGCGCTTGGCTCGTCTTTGAGACGAATCTTGAAGCCGCTCATGAACGACGGCGGTGACGCCATTTGCGATCCCCACCACGAGCCAAGTGGCCGCCACAATCAGCGCAATACCCCAGGCGTGATCGAGATAGCCCGTCCACACCGGAAGCGTAGCCCCATGCGCCCCCGCGAGCGCTTTGTCTCGCGCTGCACTAAAGCCAATCCAGGCACCGAGCACCAGCAAAAGCACCTGCAATGGCCGATACATCGCCCCAGCAAACGCCTTTGCCGTGGCGTGCCTGCGAGTGATCGTGCGCCCGACTCCAACGACAACCACGCCCACGGCAATCGCCGCCACGACGCCGATTGCCAGCCCAGCGAGGAGCTGTAAAAGGTCAATCGTCACTTCGGCAGCATCAGCTGCGGCATCGCTCATATCTCCAGCGGCGCCATCGGCAGCAGCTTTCATAGCGCCGTCACTTCTCATGCCATCAGCATCCGCTACAGCATTCGCCACGTATCTCAGGAGAGGATGTGCATCAACGAGTACCCCAACGAAAAAGCTCATACTCTTAGCCTAGGCGAAGCCACACCTGCGTGAAAGGCTTTGGCGTGAGCCAGAGTACGCCAGTACGCCAGAGGCGCCGGAGTGAGTGACAGCGAGACAGCTATAGAACGAGCTGACGTGAAAGACGAGGCGTATGTTGAGACGGTTTGAGATATACAGATAGCACTAGGCTGGTGGCACTAGATAAGACACGAATAAGGCGGCAATAGCAGCATCCGCAACTGGGAAACATCTAGGTGAGCAAGCTCGCATTTTCAGGGCGCAGATCCATTTTGCAATTCTCGCTCTCGATCGTTTAAGCTAATACCCGTTCCACCAACGAGGAACGCAAGGGCGTAGACGGTTCGGTCTACACCGCGCCCCTATCGTCTAGCGGCCTAGGACGCTGGCCTTTCACGCCGGTAACACGGGTTCAAATCCCGTTGGGGGTACAATGAGGAGTACGAACGAAGAGAACTCGTTCTCTTTAGTGAGTACGACGAAATTGTACGTAAGACTGCACAGTAGTCTTACAAGTACAAGAGGAGTACGAACGAAGAGAACTCGTTCTCTTTAGTGAGTACGACGAAATTGTACGTAAGACTGCACAGTAGTCTTGCAAGTACAAGGAGCACAAGCTCGGCTTTGGCTGGCTTAGCTCTTCAACAGCAGGTAGATTTATCTACCGATATACTGGCCCTGTAGCGCAGTTGGTTAGCGCGCCGCCCTGTCACGGCGGAGGTCGCGGGTTCAAGTCCCGTCAGGGTCGCGGTGAGATGACTCCCTGAGTGCTGATTCAGCAACAGGGTGTTTTCTTATCTGGCTCTGTAGCTCAGTTGGTAGAGCGAACGACTGAAAATCGTTAGGTCAGCGGATCGATGCCGCTCGGAGCCACTGCGTTGGCTATGCCCTCAGGGAACGGCGATTGAGATAGCGGCAAAACGCCGCTGTAGCGTCTCTGTAGCGCTTTTCCCTTCTCATGTGAATATCTCACGCCGGCAGGAGGCATACACCATGGATCAGCGGAAGAACCGCCGCCCTGCGCCTCCTCATCATGCCAATGTTCATGCTCATAAGCCTCACCGCCCACAATCGGCTTCACGGTCGGCTGGGCAATCAAGCGGACGCGCTCAGCGCACTGATCACAGCACGCATCAAAGCTCACCTCAGGGCACGCGCTATGAGAATGCCGGTCAAGGCGTTTCCCGTGAGGATACCCATGCACGTGACGAGGCTCGTGCACGCGCTCGGCGTCACCGCAGCCACGAGGCACGCGAAAACGAACGCTCCAGCGTCGCTCGCTCGTCGTTGATCATGGCTTCGGGCACACTCGTGAGCCGTGTGCTGGGTATGATTCGCTCGCCTTTTTTGCTCACGATGGTGATCGGCCTTAACTCCCCGATTGCCAATGCGTTTGATATTGCCAACACTTTGCCGAATCTACTTTTCAACTTTCTCGCTTCGGGGATCATTGATTCAGTGTTGGTCCCCGCGATCGTGAGAGCCTCCAACGGCCCCGATGGCGGGCGAGCTTATCTCAATAAACTTTTTACTATCTCAGTGGTGTTTCTCGGCGCAATCACCGCTCTGCTCACGCTTGGAGCTCCGCTGGTGGTGAAAGTGTGGGCTGCCACCCTCAGTCCGCAGTGGTACCAGATCACGGTGATGATGGCGTACTGGTGCATTCCGCAGATTCTTTTCTATGGCTTGACGGCAGTGCTCGGCCAGATTCTGAACGCCCGTGAAGTGTTTGGCCCCTATATGTGGGTGCCTGTGGCAAACAACGTGGTGGCTATCGGCGGTTTTTTGACGCTCCTGTGGGTGTTTGGCACTCCCTCGGAAGCACAGCTCATTGATCCCAGCGCCTGGATCGGGCCGCGTAGCCTGCTGCTGGCTATCATTTCTACCGCAGGTATCGCTCTGCAAGTGGTGCTGCTCCTCTTCCCGCTGCACCGGCTTGGCATCAGGCTCCGCCTTGATTTTCATTGGCGGGGAGCTGGCCTGCGCACCACAGGCAGAGCGTCGCTGTGGGCCATCGCCAGCTCGCTGGTGTTTATCCCATCCTCAGCCATGCTCACTAACGTGGCTGCCGGCGCCACTCAGCGCGCACTCACCGCTGGCCTAGATCTGGGTACAGTCGCCGGTAATGCCGCCTACAATGTGGCCTACGCGCTCTTTATGATGCCCATTTCACTCGTGAGCACATCCATCATCACCGCTATGTTCACGCGGATGGCAAAATCCGCAGCGAGCAAGGATTTGCCGCTGATGCGCAGCCAGGTGATCCGCACGGCAAATTCCGTAGCGGTGATCAACTATCTCTCGATGGCAATGTTGATTATTTTTGCGTTGCCACTCTCGCGGGTGTTCGTCCCGCGCGGTTCCAGCGCAGAGATCACCACACTCGCTGGGCTGATCGCAATTTTGGCTTTTAGCGTGATCCCGTGGGGGCTGATGCTGCTCTTTGACCGCGTTGGCTACTCATTCGAGGATACGCGCGGGCCTTTCATTGCCTCGCTCCCCTCTCAAGTCTTCACTCTCGTTGGATATTTTTTCTGCGGTTTTCTGCCGCCGCAATACACGATACCGACCGTGGCCGTGATTGCCATGCTCAGTACTCACCTCACAGCTGTGATGGTAGCTCGCTATGCCCAGCGCACATTACATGGCTTACGCATGAGTAAAATCCTGGTGCCACACTTCAAAATTGCCAGCGTGAGTGCAGCCGTGATCGCCATCTCGCTTATTTCGCTGTGGCTCATCGGCTTTGATACCGTGACGGCGAGCTTCTGGGCTTCGGTGCTCACCGGTTTAGTGGGGGCACCGCTCGTGGCGTGCCTCTATCTCGCCCTCTTAGTGGTTTTCCGCATTCCGCAGGCCGAGATCCTTATCAGTATGCTCAGACGTGTGGCTCAGAAACTCCGCCGTTAGGTAGTATGTGTCTGTATAGCTTTTCACTTTGACAGTGAGCCGAATAGCTCGGCAGAGAGTTACACCGCTCCCGCAGTGCTTTGAGCTATATTCACGCGAAGGAGAACTAAGGTGAGTACAGACAAGGAATCAACAACGTCCGTGGCTCCCCCTACCGCAGGGGCTACTATCGGCGAGCTCGTCGCAAAGGTGACGGCGCAATTTTCCGCGCTCGTGCGAGATGAAATTTCGATCACGAAAATGAACGCTAAAGCTAAAGTCACCAAACTTGGCATTGGCGGCGTGCTCCTAGCTGTATCAGCAGTGCTGGCATTCTATATGCTGGGAATTTTGCTGATGGCCGCCGGCTTCGGCGTGGGAGCCGCGCTTGGCAATCGGCCGTGGCTGGGCTTTTTAATTATCGGCGGCGCTCTGCTGCTGCTGACGCTCATTGTGGCGCTACTCGGCGTGGCTAAGCTCAAAGCCTCAAAAGCCCACGTCGTCAATCCAACCACTGGACTAGCAAAAGATGTCGAGGCCGTAAAGAAAGGAATTCAAAGTGAGTGAGCGTATGAACCCTGCCGTCAATGCGGCTGCTAGAGCTGCAGCACAGGCGAAGAAAGCTATCGACTACGAAAGCCCTAGAGATGGCTCGGACACCCGCTCTATGGCTGATATCGAACGCGATATTGCCCGTGTGCGCGAAGAACTCACTGCCACTGTGGATGAACTAGCTGGACGGCTTTCCCCTGATCGTCTCAAAGAGGACGTCGTAGCGAGTGCAAAAGCTAAGGTGGAGAGTGGCAAAGAGAAAGTGCAGACGCTTGTGTCTGAAGCACAGGCTGGTGACGGCAAAGCTATCGGTATCCTCGTTGGCGGTGCTGTGCTTGCAGCCTTTTTACTGGTCAAAATAATTAAGCGCTGACGCCCAAGCACTGACGTCACAAAATATGATGCATCTCACTAAATTTTTAGTACATTAAAATGCACCATAAACCCCAAACTACATCTGAGGCGCCTCATGCATAGTGACTATGCATGAGGCGCCTCAGTGTTGTCGTCTTATATTTTCTTCAGTGAAAGGCGTCGCAGTATCAATCTTCGACTATAATAGCCTCAGTTTCCGCAGACTTTAAAGCGTTTTCCACATCCACGCGGCGAAAGCGGCGATGCCCTCCGAGTGTGCGAATTGAGGTTATCTTGCCTGCATTCGCCCATCGAGCCACCGTCTTAGGATCAACGCGAAATAGTGCTGCTACTTCCGCCGGCGTCATCAACGGCGACTCATGTTCTGTTCCTGCCACAGCGCCTCCTCTCGATTTTTTCAATTTTCTCAATACTTGAGAATTGATATCTCAAACATTTCCTTGACGCGCCAATTATTAACTACTTTTGACTTCAAATTCAAGTTGGTAACATACCGGAATTTCCCTAAAATTCGACAAAAATATCTGCGTATGCACGTCGAAAAAATTTGGTGCTGTGATTCATTTCATCCTAGATATCTAGTCCACAAGCATGAAAGACGTTCGTCACGTGGTGTTATTCGTCGTTTCGCGGTAAGGTAGGACATACGAGAAAAAGCAGTAAGTTCAGGGCTCGCTACGGCAATAGCTGGTGCGAGGCCCTATGAGTGTGAGGGGGGTCGGACCCTATGGGGCGCGGCCGTCAAAGAGCCAAACAGCGTAAAGTTGCACGCGATCTGAAGTATTTTAGTCCTCAAACCGATTATGAGGCGCTTGAGCGAGAGTTGTCGTCGCATAGCGGGGACGCTAAAGGGTACGGTGGGGACTCTGGAAGTTTCGACGAGGTTCAAGAAGACGACGAATACGCCGCCTACGCCGAACTAGCTGCAAAGTATGCCATCCCAGATGATCTAGACGACGATCCGGAAGCTGACGACGGATCATGGGCAGCGCCGAAAGATTCGCAACGCTGAAACGCAGGATTGACGCCGCAACTGGGCTGGCTTTAGTAAAACGTTTCATTGCTGGAGATGCACTGAGCGCTACCGAACAACGCACTGCGGTTCGTTTTACCCTAGAAGAGTTTGCCGAGCGCTACCCTGGCCATGCCGTAGAGATTCGCGTGCCTTGGATTGGCGCTGTACAAGCCATTTCAGGGGTGAATCACCGACGCGGCGCACCCCCAAACATCGTCGAAATGGATGGCCAAACCTGGCTTGCAATGGTCACGGGTGTGGCTCCCACGGGAACCACACCCGATACGAAGACGATAAGCTCTTCAGGCACCCGCGCAGATCTTACGCCATACCTGCCGTTGGTGTTTTCCTAACTCACTTTAGTCACCTACGTTCCATTTTTCGTCGCCCATTTCCGCCTTTCGTCACTTGAGGCGTTGCACTATCAATCGCGTGCAGATGGCTTCCGCCTTCCTCCCCCATTTCCGCCTTTCGTCATACCCATTCATCACTACACCTCATTCATCACTCCCCATCTAGCCCCTGGGTTGAGCCGTCTCGTTACTCTCTGGATGGGTCTCCATGAGTGAAACGGGCGCCAACGTGCTCGCCACGGGGTTGAGATGTCTGTTCACTCTCTGGGTTGCGCCGTCCTGCGCCCGAGACGGTCGAATATGTAGGATGCTGCGCCCTTCGAGCACGGCGTCGATAATGCGCCGTGGGCGTACCGAATCCCCAATGTTCAATGTGGGGATTCTGCTTTCAGCGAGATTCGCTATCGGGCCAGGGACGGAATCCATCCCCATAGCGCACACTCCAAATTCCATCGGAATGGTTTTCTCGGTGCCATCGGGCAAACGCACCTGCACGTGATCAGAGGCTACGGCAGCGACGGCGGTGGAGAAGTATGTATCCACATGGTATTGCTGCAGTATTTCATCCATTTGAAGTTTAGTGATCAGATCCAGAGCCGCACCCGCCGTCGGAAGCATATCAACGAGAGTCACGTGTGCCCCATATTCCACGAGATGCTCCACGACATCCAGGCCGACGGCTCCAGCACCCATCACCACGACATTTTTATCTTCCATCCGTTCGGCTAGCTCTTCAAGATGCTGAGTAAATCCGATGATCGTGTATACGTTTGAGTTCGGCTTATCTGCCAGCTCGCGCAAGCCAGGAATGGGAGGAAGTTTCGAGACGGATCCAGTCGCATTCACCACCAGATCGTAGCCACCCGAGGCCAGCATCTCATCGGTTGCCTCCGTATTGAGCTGGATGTTCACTCCGACGCGCTCAGCACGAGCTGCACACCGCTGGGCATACTCTTGAATGCGGAACTTTGCTGGAAGTTTTCCAGCATCGTAGAGAATCCCACCAAGATGGTCATTTTTCTCATAAAGAGTGACGGCACACCCCACCTCAGCAGCAGTACACGCAGCTTCCAACCCTGCACATCCGCCACCAACTACAGCGACGCTCGTCGGCTTATTCACTTTCGTGAGCTTGTAGGATTCATTATCGAGCACATTGGGGTTGATCGTGCAGCGTACGGGGTGCCCCCAGACGAATACGATTATCAGCACAGCCGATATTGCACGAGATGCACTGGAGAATCTGATCTTCTTGCCCGTCTAATACTTTGCGAGGCCACCACGGATCGGCGATGAGCCCGCGCCCAATAGCCAGAAAATCCGCGTTGCCTGATTCGATGATTTCAGCAGCACGCTGCGGGTTGCGAATGTTTCCCGAAACGATCACAGGTTTGGCGAACTTCTCTTTATAGGCCCTACCCAGATAGGAGCGCCAACCATCCGGAAGAGATGCTTTGTCGATCTGGTATTGAAGATTTTGATTGACGGCAGCGGATACGTTGTAAATATCTACGAACTCATCAAAGTGCGAGGCCATCTCAAGCGTGTCGTCAAGCGTATTACCGCCGTCAATAAATTCATCGGCAGAGAGCCGGATGGAGATAGGAAAATCTGCACCTACTGCATCCCGCACTGCTCGGAGCACTTCTCGCGCAAAACGAGCACGATTTTCGCGCGAACCGCCCCACCTATCCGTACGTTTATTCATCAGTGGAGAGAGGAACTGATTGATGAGGTAAGAGTGCCCACCATGTACTTCAACCAGATCGAAACCTGCACGCTTAGCTCGCTCGGCTGTAGCAGCATAGGCTTCAATGGCGTGCCAGATATGCTCAGTCTTCATCGGAGTTGGCGCGGGAACGCCTTGTTTGCTCACCACTTATGAGGAAGAGTAGCTCGGCATTCCAGTGATAGCAGGGTTGGCAGAGGCGCCCGCATGGTTGATTTGGATTCCTACTTTTGCCCCGTACGAGTGCATTTCATCCACAAATGCCGACATCCTCGGGAGAAACTTATCCAGATCGAAACGAATCTGAGTGAATCCATTGGAGGCGACGGGAAAATCGACACAGACATTTTCCATGATGATGAGCCCTACACCACCGCGAGCGCGCTCACGGTAGTACTGCATATTCTCATCGCTGAGCTCGCCAGAGAGAGTGGCAAAATTAGTGCCAATAGGTGGCATCACAATGCGGTTGGGAAATACTGTTCTTTTTACCGTAAGCGGCTCAAAAATTGCTCGGCGGCTTTTGTTTGCTACGGGAAAATTTGGCTCAAACATAATTAATCCGTTCTAGTGTGGTTTGAGCTGGAATCGGCCGGCACTGCTCATCGACCTTTTGCACTGCGTATCGACCTTGATTCGCGGCTTCATGTGACTCTTTCAGTCTAATTAACCCACTAGTACGTTAGTATATTCTTTAGTCCTATCTTTTCGCCTGATATTTCGCGTAAAAATGCAAAAATGCTTATGCGAGCAGATACCCCATGTATAGAGTAAATTCGCTCACACAAGCATTTTTACGATCCCGTAGAAACGGGATAGCTCAGATCACACTAGATCAGATCGCATTAGATCAGATCGCATTAGATCACGCCCTGTTCGATCATGGCATCAGCCACTTTCTTGAAACCTGCGATATTGGCACCCACCATGAGGTTGCCTGCCACACCAAACTCTTCGGCGGTTTCCACACAGTTGCGGTGAATGTTGGTCATAATATCGTCGAGCTTGTTAATCACAGCTTCTCGGCTCCAATGCTGCAACTCAGCATTTTGCTGCATTTCGATAGCAGAGGTAGCCACGCCTCCAGCATTGGCAGCTTTCGCAGGGCCATAAGCAATGCCGTTGTGCAGCATCAACTCAATTGCCCCTGGGGTGCTGGGCATATTTGCCCCCTCAGCAAGTAGCGTGACGCCGTGGCCGAGCATAGTACGTACGTCGTCACTGTGCACCTCATTCTGAGTAGCGCATGGCAGAGCAATATCAGCATCGGCTGCATCCCATACCTTCTCGCCCACCTTGTAGATAGCGTTCTTACGGCGCTCAGCGTAATCACTCACGCGCCCGCGCTCCACCTCTTTGACCTGCTTGAGCAGCTCAACATCAATGCCGTCTGGATCATACACAGCGCCACTAGAATCGCTCACGGTGAGCACTGTGGCACCCTGCGCCTGAGCGCGCTCCACCGTGTAAATAGCCACATTGCCCGAGCCGGAGACGAGCAATTTCTTACCTTCAAGAGATTCATCCTTGCTGGCGAGCATCTCATCCACAAACTTGATCAGCCCATAGCCAGTGGCTTCGGTACGGCCAAGGGAGCCACCCCAGTTAATTCCTTTACCCGTGAGCACGCCAGCCTCATTGCGGTTGGCCAGCCGCTTGTACTGCCCAAAGAGATAGCCGATCTCGCGGCCACCCACGCCGATATCTCCGGCCGGAATGTCGATATCAGCACCAATATGGCGGGAGAGCTCATTCATAAATGCCTGGCAGAAACGCATCACTTCGTTGTCGCTCTTGCCGTGGGGATCAAAATCTGATCCGCCTTTGCCACCGCCGATACCCTGATCCGTGAGAGCGTTCTTAAAAATCTGTTCAAAGCCGAGGAATTTGATCACGGAGAGCGTCACCGACGGGTGAAAACGCAGACCGCCTTTGTATGGCCCGAGCACCGAGCTAAATTGCACACGGTAGCCACGGTTCACACGCACGTTGTTGTGGTCGTCTTGCCACGCCACGCGAAACATAATCTGACGCTCTGGCTCAATCATGCGGGCGAGAATGGCAGCATCTGCATACGCCTTATTACCGATGAGGAGCGGCTCAACGCTTTCAATCACCTCACGCACAGCCTGCTGGAATTCGGGCTGGGTAGGATTGCGCTTAAGGGATTCGTCGTAAATCGCTTCGAGCTTGGAATCCATGTGTTGCCTTTCTCTTGTCTCTTTTCTTATAACGCCGCCGTGGATCCCCCACTGCCACGTAGCCTTCGCTACACCTAAGCATAAAATCTTCAGTTCAAGATTTTTTAGGTGCCCATTTTGTGGTCATCTCTTAATACTGCGATTACTTCAATACAAAGATATTTCGTCGTTTATCAGCGGAACTCTAGCGAAGACCAGCACGTTGCACACAGGAGCACAAGACACAGGCGCACAAGCTGCGAAAATGCGGCGCTCTGTCCGCTGAAAACTAGCCCGAAAACTATCCGGAGCCGCCGCTGCCATACACGGCACGGCAAAGCATACAGTGGGGGCGACTCCCGAAAGAGCCGCCCCCACATCTCATATATGCGCAACTGTTAGAAAGCTAACACACCCATCAGGCAGCAGCTTTAGCAGCAGCAATGCGCTCACGCAACTTCACCAGCTGAGCTTGTACACGCTCAGGGAGTTTATCGCCAAACTGCTTGAAGTACTCTTCAGTATCGTTAGCTTCAGCTTCCCAGGCCTCAGGATCAACGGTATACATATAATCCCAGGTATCCTTGTCCACTTCACCCTCAAGACCCTCAAGGTTGAAGTCTTCAAACTTTGGATACAGACCCGTCAGGCCTTCTTCAGCTTCGACCTGGCCACTCACACGCTTCACGATCCAGTCGAGCACGCGAGAGTTTTCGCCATAGCCAGGCCACACGAAGTTGCCATCAGCATCCTTGCGGAACCAGTTCACCTGATAGACACGCGGGAACTTGTCGCCCAGCTTATCGCCCATCTCCAACCAGTGACCCCAGTAATCGGCCATGTTGTAGCCGCAGAACGGAAGCATAGCGAACGGATCGTGACGCAGAGCGCCCACCTTGCCCTCAGCAGCAGCAGTCTGCTCGGAAGCCACCGAAGCGCCGATGAACACACCGTGATCCCTATCGAACTGCTCGGCAACGAGCGGCACATTGGAGGCGCGACGTCCACCGAAGAGAACTGCATCAATCCGCACACCCTCAGGAGCTTCCCAATCGGGGCAGATGATCGGGCACTGATTAGCTGGAGCGGTGAAACGGCTATTCGGGTGAGCAGCTTTCTTGCCCTCAGCGGCGTCGGCAGGAGTGAAATCATTGCCCTGCCAGTCGATCACGTGCTCTGGAAGTTCAGTGTCAATGCCTTCCCACCACACATCGCCGTCATCCGTGAGAGCCACGTTTGTGAAGATCGTATTCTCTTTCATGGACTCCATAGCCATTGGGTTCGTCTTGTAGGACGTGCCAGGAGCCACACCGAAGAAGCCAGCCTCAGGGTTGATAGCCCGAAGATCGCCATCTGGGCCTGGGCGCAGCCATGCAATATCATCGCCCACGGTCTCCACCTTGTAGCCTGGAATCGTAGGCTGCAACATGGCGAGGTTGGTCTTGCCGGTGGCCGATGGGAAAGCGCCAGTCACGTGATACTGCTTGCCCGTCTTCTCATCGGTGAGGCGCAGGATCAGCATATGCTCAGCCATCCAGCCTTGACGGCGAGCCATAGTGGAAGCGATACGCAGCGCGTAGCACTTCTTGCCGAGCAGAGCGTTCCCGCCGTAGCCCGAACCGTACGACCAGATTTCATTGGTCTCAGGGAAGTGAGTGATGTACTTCTCATCGTTGCAGGGCCACGCCACATCTGCTTCACCTGGCTCCAGCGGAGCACCCACAGAGTGCACAGCTGGCACCCACTCTTCACCCTTGCCGATAAGCTCCAGCGCACCTTGACCCATGCGAGTCATAATGCGCATATTCACCACCACGTAAGGCGAGTCCGTCAGCTCAATACCGAGCTTCGAGATTGGACCACCCAGCGGTCCCATCGAGAATGGAATCACGTACATCGGACGGCCATGCATAGAACCGCGGAATACGCCTTTCTCACCAATGAGCGTCTCTTTCATCTCTTTAGGATCTGCCCAGTGGTTCGTCGGACCAGCATCCTCTTCTTTCTCAGAGCAGATGAACGTGCGAGATTCCACACGCGCGACGTCAGATGGAAGCGAACGAGCTAGGAATGAATTCGGGCGCTTGCTCGGATTCAGGCGGGTAAACATACCGCTCTCCACCATAGCTTCGGTGAGGCGAGTCCACTCTTCCTCAGAACCGTCGCACCACTCAATGCGGTCTGGTTCGGTGATGTCAGCCACGTCGGCTATCCACTTCACCAGATCGTCGGGCGCCACCTCAGGAGCACCGGCGCGAACGTCTTCTACTGTAAATTTTGCCATCGCATATCCTCCTAGACCGAGCGATGCCGGATTGTCTTACCTGACTATTATCACTCAACATCCGCAAGATTCGTGGGACTTGTGGGACATTTCTCAAGCTCACACAACATCTCTTTCCTAAGCCCCTTATGTAGCCATAATCGCGGGCTACAATTGAGACTATGACCAGCTTTCAGCGCGCTGCGAGCATTCGTTCCATCTCTCACAGCGCACGCCGTCGAGAGAATCCGCTACGCCGTGACGCCAGCGGTAGCACAGTTTGTGCTCGAGCGCGTCTGAGTGGGGTGCAACGCCGCGTGTACAGCCTGCTGTGTGCACTGGTAGGTCTGCTGGTGCTCAGCTCCTGCGAGTCACTGAGCACCATAGCCATTCAGCCAGATGGTGTGCTCACCGGCACAGTAGATATCAGTGGGGATGCTGCCGTGCTCAGCACTGCAGGCTTCGATTGCCAAAAGATCGACACCCTCATCCAGAGCAAAGGCGGAGTGAGCCTAGGGGGAGGAAAAGGAGCCTACCAGGTAAAAGATCAGTCCGATGAAAGCACGATGCACTGCATTATTAATTTCGACACCGGCGCCTCAGTGGCCGGCACGGCAGTGCTCTCGGAGACCTCCACTAGTTACGTATTCAGCATCCCACGTGGCATACTCAACGCCGCCAATGTGCGTACGCTCAAGCTACTCAACCCCACGTTCACACTCTCTGTAGCTATGCCTGGCAATATCATCTCCGCCCCTGGAGCCACCATTCAAGGCAACACCGCCACCTTTACGAATACCGATGTGCTGGTGAACGGACTTAATGTCGAGGGAGATAAAACACCGCCTAAAAGTGCTCAGGACAAACAGGGAACTGCGCAAGTGCCTACGATTGTGCGCACCGCCACAGCTCCGCTCGAACGCAGTAAAAAACTCGGCATGATCGAGTGGAGCCTCATCGGAATTGGCGTCTTTCTCGCCGCTGTATTAACAGTCGGTATTCGCCGTCAGCGCCGCAGACTTCGCCAACGCGACATGGGTGATCCTAATGGTGTGAGTGACGCTGGCAGTATCAGTGATCTCAGTGGCATGAGTGACGCCGATAGCGGCGGTGACGACGAGTCCAATGACGACAAGTCTTAGACTTCTCCGACTTCTCCCCTGAGACTTTTCAGCCCCTCTCAGCCCCGCAGCGCTCTCCTAGCTTCAGCGAGCGGACTCAGATGAATCGAGCAAACTGTAGCGAACAATCGTCTGATCGCGATCAGCTCCCACGCCAATGGCGGAAATCCGGCAGCCCGAAAGTTCCTCTAATCTGTGAATATAAGCCTGTGCCCGCTCTGGCAGATCCTCAAAAGTGCGAGCGCCAGAAATATCCTCTTCCCATCCAGGAATCATTTCATAAATCGGCTTCGCATGGTGCAGATCAGACTGGCTTTGCGGCATATCTTCCACACGCTCACCGTCGATGTCGTAGGCCACGCACACCGGAATCTCTTTCAGTCCGGTGAGTACGTCGAGTTTTGTGAGGACGATATCCGTGAGCGAGTTGATCGAGGTAGCATAACGAGCCACCACGGCATCGTACCAGCCGCAGCGGCGCGGGCGTCCCGTCGTCACCCCATATTCATGGCCGGCTTCGCGCAGCCAATCCCCCTGCTCATCAGTGAGCTCTGTGGGGAACGGCCCCTCGCCCACGCGCGTGACGTATGCCTTGGCAACGCCAACGATACGGTCAATTCGGCGTGGCCCCACTCCGGAGCCAGTGCACGCACCAGCAGCAGTGCAGTTGCTTGACGTGACGAATGGATACGTGCCGTGGTCAATGTCGAGCATTGTGGCCTGGCCGCCCTCAAAGACCACCGTCTTCCCCTCGTCGAGGGCATGGTTGAGCGCTGCCGGCACATTGAGCAACATCGGCTTGACGCGATCTGCATAACTGAGTAGCTCAGCCGTCACGCTCTCCACCGTGAAAGGATCCTGGCCGAGTAGCTTCACGATGTCGGGATTTTTCTGCGCCAGCGCCCCCTCTACCTTCTGCCGCAAAATTGAAGGATCGAAGAGATCTTGAATACGGATGCCGATGCGATTCATTTTGTCGGCATACGTAGGGCCGATACCTCGACCAGTAGTGCCGAGTTTACGTTTGCCCAGCATCCGCTCGTTAACGGCGTCCATCGCTTTGTTGTACGGCGGAATCACATGGGCATTCGGGGAAATGCGCAGCTGCGAGGTATCTATGCCGCGAGCATTCAAATCGGCCATCTCCTCGAAAAGCACTGCGAGATCAACCACCACGCCATTGCCGATTACCGTCACGCAATTCGGACTGAGAACGCCCGCCGGCACAAGGTGGAGCGCAAACTTTTCACCATTGACCACTACGGTGTGCCCAGCATTGTTGCCACCGTTGAATTTCACGACATAATCCACAGCCGTTCCCAGCTGATCAGTGGCCTTTCCTTTGCCCTCATCACCCCACTGTGCACCGAGCACAATAATCCCTGGCATAAACGTTCCTCCGCTTCGTCTGCGCAGTGCCGATCAGCATTGCTTTCTCATTTTAATGTATACACTCGCTTCATACCGAGGCGTTTCACACACGAAATAAATACATGGATACGAGCGCCGGTGAGCATCGTTGCCCCCAACGATTACGGCGTGCTAGCCGAGCACACCAGATCTACCGTAACTGGTGCGACACAGGTAGAGCGCCACAACGTACCATCCCGAAAACTAGGCACAAACCAACACACGAAGACCCCGAGACTTTTGCTGCTTAAGGGTACTTTTTGCTACCTAACCCTAGCCCGAGAGTCGCGGTCACTCTCACGTCACTGCGTTAAAAAGCAGTGGTGGCTCTCGCGCTAACGAGAGCCACCACCTACGAGCTGTGCAAGGTTGCCACTGCCTATCTAGCCGCTTCTAACCGGCAGATATTCCTACTTATCCAGCGCATTCCACCTGGGATATCTTCCAGCTGACGTATGCACTAGTACAGCGTATGCATCAGCAATGCATCAGCACGGGCAACCCTAGCTCAATCACTTGTTGTGCGAATCGAGGGAGCCCAAACGCTCGCAGGCTTCCACCACACGATCAGCCATGCCAGCCTGAGCAGCCTTGCCCCAAGCGCGTGGATCATAGAGCTTCTTCACGCCCACTTCGCCGTCGATCTTGAGCACGCCATCGTAATTCTTGAACATCCAATCCACCACTGGACGGGTGAACGCATACTGAGTGTCGGTATCGACGTTCATCTTGATGACGCCGTTGGCCACAGCCGTAGCAATCTCTTCTTCGGTGGAGCCAGAACCGCCATGCATCACCAGATCGAACGGACGATCGTCTTTCCAGCCCACAATCTGAGCCACTTCTTCCTGAATCTTGCCCAGGATGTCTGGACGCAGCTTCACGTTGCCTGGCTTGTACACGCCGTGCACATTGCCAAACGTCAAAGCTGTGATGTAGCGGCCTTTCTCTCCCAAGCCGAGAGCGTTCACAGCTTTCATAGCATCCTCGGTGGAGGTGTAGAGCTTGTCGTTGATCTCGCCCACCACGCCGTCTTCTTCGCCGCCCACAGCGCCGATCTCGATCTCCAAGATGGTGCGTGCTTTCTGGCTCTTCTCAAGCATCTGCACAGCAATCTCGATGTTCTCATCGAGGGCAATAGCCGAACCGTCCCACATATGGCTCTGGAAGAACGGCTCACGGCCAGCTTTCACTTCTTCTGCCTCAAGATCCAGCAGCGGAAGCACCCAGGAATCAAGATTCTGCTTCGAGCAGTGATCGGTGTGCAAAGCCACGTTGATCGGATAGTTCTTCGCCACCTCGCGAGCATACGCAGCCATAGCGAGCGAACCAGCCACACGATCCTTAACGGAAGAGCCGCTCCAGTATTCGGCACCACCCACGCTCACCTGGATGATTCCATCTGAGTTGGCCTTGGTAAAGCCCTCCAGCGCCGCCGTGAGGGTTTGGCTCGACGTCACGTTAATGGCAGGGTATGCAAATTTGCCGGCTTTAGCCTTGTCGAGCATTGCATTGTATTCTTCAGTGGTTACGATTGCCACGAGCAACTCCTTTTGCGATAGTGCGCGTGCCAACGGACAGTCTCCACATTGAAGCCTGCTCACTCGCCACCTACGAGTCCGCCGTCACGCTCCATGACATCTCTATTATTCCACCGAATTGTGGCGCGCTCTAGGAATATAGGCACGATATACACCACACTATCGGGCGCAACGCCAGGCTCAGCTATCGGGCGCGGTGAACACACCCATCAGCTTGCGCGATAGCGTCAGCTTGCGCGATAGTGCGCGATCCACCAGTGCATCGCAATCGCCGCCGCGGCCGCCACGTTCATGGAACGAGTGGAGCCAAACTGCGGGATGTAGACGAATTTTTCAGCCGTCGCTAACAGTTCAGGGGAAATTCCAGTGCTCTCCTGCCCGAAGATGAGCAGACAGCGCTCGGGGAGTTCCGTGTGCTCCAGCTGAGTAGAACCCTCCATGTTGTCCACGGCCACCAAGTGATAATCATGCTCCCGCGCCCACTGCGCAAGATCCTCAGGGCTTGGATGGTGCATGATCTCCAGATAACGATCCGTGACCATCGCACCTCGACGATTCCATTTGCGCCGTCCGACGATGTGCACTGCCCCCACATTAAACGCATTGGCAGTGCGTACAATCGAGCCGATGTTCAAATCGTGTTCCAAATTTTCAATTGCAATATGCAACGCTGAAGAATGTTGCCGTAGATCGGCACGAATCGCATCCATGCTCCAGTAACGATAGCGGTCGATGACGTTACGCCGATCTCCGTTTTCGAGCAGCTGCGGATCATAAGGCTCGGTGACGGCGCCATCCACGCCGCGCGGCCACTCGCCCTCCCAGGGGCCTACGCCGACTTCTGGCCGCGGATACGGCTGCTGATCTTCATTCTCACGTGCCACGGAGAGCTATCCTAGCAGCGCCGAGATGATCGCGGACAACTAAACGGCATTTCTCTGGATCGTCTCTCCAGCCTTTCTGCGGTCTTAGGCTTCCACTTCACCAAAAGCACATTCGTCAGCGCTTTGCGCGTCTGCTCTAGTCCTCTGCTGTCTTGGGCTTCCTCCCTGCCAGATCCTCCGGACGAACATTCACCGCTCTAGTCCTCTGCTGTCTTGGGCTTCCACTTCAACCCTAGGAGATTCTGGATTCTAGCTCACGCCTGGGGGATTCCCGCGCTGCGGCCGGAGAGTTTCGGGCCAGCGAAGAGTCTCACCAGCGCTCGCGGAGCCACCTTGAGCGCACCATAGGCCACTTTGTAAAGCACACCTGGCACCACCAACACTCTGCGGTGACGGGCAGCATCGAGCGCCGCTTGAGCCACGATGCGTGGCGGGACGAACGCCCAGTCTGGCCACTGGCTAGAATCCACGTGCGAGCGCTGGTGAAATTCGGTGTGCATCAGACCAGGCAACACCACTGTGGCATTGACGCCGGTGCCCTCCAGATCGGCGGCAAGCCCCTCTGTAAAGGTCTTTACCCACGCCTTGTGTGCAGAATACGTGCCCTGCACCGTCATGGAGGTAATAGAAGCCACGTTGATGATCGTGCCCCGTCCGCGCGCTACCATCGCCTTTGCGGCCGCATGAGAGAGGATCAGTACGGCATTGACCATCACGTTTGCCCCGCTCATCTCCACTCGCGCCTGCCCGCTCACGAAATCTTGGCCTAAGCCGCCGCCAGCATTGTTGATCAGTAGGGTGATCGGGTCGTTCTGAGCTGCTAGCCGGTTCGCCACTTTCTGAACTCCCGCAGAAGTGCTCAGATCTGCAGGCAGCACATCCACTCGCACCCCCGCCTTTTGCCGGATGTCTTCAGCTAGCTCTACCAAGCGCTCTACATTGCGCGCCACCAACACTAAATCGTTGCATTCGCTGGCAAGCTCCCACGCAAACTCTCTACCCAGCCCCGAGCTGGCACCTGTGATTAATGCACGTCCCATGCTCTCCACTCTACAGGCATTGAGAGTGGTACGCGCCACTAAGAGCTAAAGTTGGCAAGCAAAAGTGCAATCGTGGCAGTGTTCTCTGGGCTGGCCAGTATACGGCTCCCACCCGAGCAGCCAGCCAAAGCAAGCTCTTCGACGGTTAGCGACGAATAACGGTTTAAACGACGAACCGAAGCACGCATTAAGCACAACGGAGCCAGCGACGATCAGCACCAGCATCTCAGAGCGCAACATACAAGCGGAGCACCCACCACCGGCTGCACCTGCTATAGCAGCACCAGCATCTCAGAGCGCAACATACAAGCGGTGCACCGGCGCATCAGTATTCAGACCCCAAGGCGACACTCAAAACCCACGCACCAGGCAGGGAAGAGCGGCGCACTAGGCAGGCACATAAGAGCAGCGTGCCAAGCCGATCCATAAGGTAGGCGCATCAGCCCCAAAGCGTCCAAGCCGCCGCACTAAGTCGAAGCGCCAGGCTGAGCAATAAACCGCCACGCACCCACCGCCATCTGACGAGCCGCAACATCCGCATCTGAGCCGTGAGCGCAAGCAACATCTGTAGAAACTCCCGCAGCTTCGGCGTCACAGCGCCCGCATCTGAGCCGTGAGCGCCGGCCATACCGCGCGGTGCTGCCAGCCAAAAGGCGCTTCCCCGAGAAACAAGCCCGCTCGGTGCACCTCAGGATCCATCCAGATAAAAGAGCCCGACTGCCCAAAGTGACCAATGGTGCGTGGGGAGAAGTCGGCGCTAAGCCAATGGGGGTGTTTGTGGCCGCGAATCGAAAACCCCAATCCCCACTGGTTGTTCGTCTGCTTGCCATAACCAGGCAAAATACCAGCAAGGCCATCGAATTGCGGCGTAGCCGCCTGCTCGAATAAATCGGGTGATATGAGCGTAGGGTTGAGCAGTTCCAGAGCAAACCGTGCCAGTGAATCCGCACTGGCCACGCCATCAGCAGCAATAGACCCTGCCATAGCGCTCGTCAGCTCTGCCCCGCCGGTCAGTTCCGCCCTACCGGCCAGCTCTCTTTGGCTACCCACTTCTGCGGTGCCACCCACTCCCACGGCACTGCTCACTCCTACAGGGTCATCCACCCCCATAGAGCCACCTACTCTGCTAACGTCCACCACAACGCCGGCTACTCCCACGGCGCTACCCACAGCAGCGTCGCTCGCTCCCGTCTCGGCGTCACCACCCTGCACCGGCCAGCTCCCCGCTACCAACGCAAAGGTATCCATTCCTAGCGGTTCAGCCACAGCTTGCATCACCCACTCTTGCACCGGCATTCCCACGCTTTGTGCCACCACCTGGCCGAGCACGTCATAGCCATAGTTGGAGTAAATACGGCGCGTGCCAGGCTTCGCAATCGGCTCTCCCCTCCCAAAAGGAAGCCCCGAAGCATGAGCGAGCAAATGGCGCAGAGTCGATCCCTGCGGCCCCGCGGGAACATCGAGTGACAGCAGCCCACGATCAACCGCCACTAAAGCAGCGTACGCGGCTATCGGTTTCGTCACTGACGCCAAAGGAAATACTCGATCCGGATCCCCCACGATCAGATCTAGGCCCTGCGGCGTCACGCACATATAAGAGTGGGCAAAATCAAAAGTATCCGCAGGCACTGGCCTATCCCTCATCTTGCACTCTCCTGTCTGTCGATCTTTCCCCTGCCTGCCGCGCTAAGCCTCAAGGGTTTTCCGCTCTTATATGCGCTTCCACCTATATACGTTCTCGCCCTTATATACATTTGCGCCCTTATAGACGTTTATGCTCTCACGCACCGTGCTTTGTACACCCTTATACATCGCAGCCAAGCCGCACACCCTTAGGCAATCGCACACCCCTTAGGCGATCTCCACTATCACTGGCACGTGGTCAGAAGCCCCTTTGCCTTTGCGTTCGTCGCGATCGATCTGTGCTGTGAGCACTCGTTGTGCGAGCGCCGGCGAGGCGTAGACGTAATCAATACGCATCCCTTCATTGCGCGGAAAATGTAGCTGCTGATAATCCCAGAATGTGTAGTTTGTAGCATGAGCGCGGGTGACCTCCGCGAAGCCATCTGCCTCAAAAGCGAAAAAGGCCTCACGCTCGAGCGGGGTCATATACAAATGATCAGGTATTGCCTCGGGATCCCATACATCCGTATCGGTGGGAATCACATTCCAATCCCCCATGATCGCCACCTGCGCATCGGATTGCTCGCGGGTGACGCCGGCTGCATACTCGCGCAGCCGCGCCAAAAAATCGAGTTTGTAGCGATAGTGAGGATCGTTCACGCCACGCCCGTTGGGCACGTATACACTCCACAGCTCCATTCCGCCCACACTCGCCCCCAAGGCTCGGGCTTCCACAGGAGGATCCGCCTCCTGCGGATCTTTAGAAAACCCTGGCTGCCCAGGAAAACTCCGGCGCACATCCGCCAGACCTACCCGAGAAATAATCGCCACACCATTCCACTGATTAAGGCCATGAACTGCCACCTCATACCCCGCTTGCGCAAAGGGCACCACCGGAAACTGCTCGCTCTTGCACTTCAGCTCTTGAATGGCCAGCACATCGAGATCGTGGCGCTCTAGCACTGCCAACACCCGATCGACCCGAGCTCGAATTGAATTCACATTCCAGGTGGCAATTTTCATAGCTCTAGCCTAACGCCCACTGCCATATCCGCGCGCTGCGACGTCCAGTTCTGCGCATATCCCACGCATATCTCACGCATATCCCACGCATCGCTGGCGTTATAGCTTTCTAACTCTGCGCGTACTCATACATCACAGAGATTATGCCGTTCAGTTTTAACGCATATTCAGCTCGTGTTCAGGTCTTTTGCTTTTTCGCTGCGCTGCTCCCATTCCGATGTGCATCCATGCGCACGGTGCGTTATTATTGTGATATGCACAACACGGGCACGAATCCAGCGCTTGGTGGCTCGCCGGCACGAATGGTGACGGCGGGAGCTTCGTTTTGTGCCGCTCCCGATCCACTCCTCGATCTTCGTCCATCTGCGATGACGCCAGATCTATACTCCCCGAGCTCCACTCTCTGTTTCTCAGCGCGCTCAGCACGAGCCACATCAGATGCAGTGAACTGCGACGATCCGGCCTATTTCCGGTCTTTCCGCAACCACCCCTCGAATTTCGGCAAGGAGAACCTCTAGCGCACAGCAGTTCCTAGCGCACGGTTCCTAGCACGCAATTCCTAATTCCTAGCGCAGTTTCTAAGTGCCAGCAGTTCATAGTTTTTAGCACACGTGCCAGGGTGTAAGTTGCTCTGTCGGTCGATGCCAGCGGTTTATATGAGCGGCCTGTGCCAGCGGGCGATGCCAGCGGTCGATACTAGCTCTGGTAGCTTCTCCGCTGGCTGCACGGCCAGCTGAATCTGCTCTGCCAGCTGAATTTTTCTAGCCAAAGCGCCCAATAGACCGATTTTCCCCATCCCCACAACGAAAAGCTCGCCCCGCAGCAACACGAACTGGCCAACCAAAAAGTCGAGTCGAAACGACTTTTTAGCCACAAAACCGCTTCCTATCAACGAAAGATGCCCGCCCCAGCAACACGATTTGGCCTATACGCCGATTTTCCCCACCACACCAACGAAAAGCAGCTAGACCATCAATAACTTTCATAGCTCTAACTTTCGACCTATAGTCCGCAAAGGCTGAGCCGGACGCTGGAAAACCTAACAACCAACCACAACACGCCGCCATAAGCAACTATTTTTGGGTATTAGCCCACTATTTTTGTCTTTTAACCCACATTTTGCCTATTAACCCGAAAAACACCCTTTTAGCCAAAAGCCAGCCTTTAACTAAAAGGCTCCTCACGTACCCGCTAGAGCTGCCGTGCCCTTGCTGCATTCCTGCCCTGGGGGATTCCGTCAGATAGCGCCACGTGAGGAGCTGCGGGGCATGGGGGATTCGAACCCCCGAGGGCGTGAACCCAACACGCTTTCCAAGCGTGCGCCATAGGCCGCTAGGCGAATGCCCCTCGCAACGTTTACCAGCAGCACTCAACAGAGCTGACGTAGCTGCTAGCTCACATCGAGCCCCCTGCGAGACTCGAACTCGCGACCGCTCGCTTACAAGGCGAGTGCTCTACCAACTGAGCTAAAGAGGCATAGCAACCAAAGGCTGCTCGTCAATCATGCCAGAAACGCTGCATATACACCAATCAAGATAACGAAAGTAAACCGACGTCACTGATTAACGCACTTTTCCGGTGGCCACTTTCTCAAGCCACGCCTCGAAAGCTGCGCTGTTGTTGCCGCCATACTCGGTGCTACCCACAATTCTCCCATTCAACGTGACGGTGGGCGTACCGCACTGATCACTCAGACACACCTTCTCATTGGCTAGGAACGCCTGGGTAGCCGATTCCGCCACTTTCCGCCATTCGGCAGACGTCACCGCAGCCGGCAAGGAATTCACTACGTCGCTGGGCACTCCCACCCGTTTTGCAAATTCAGCTAAATCGCGTGGCTGCACCGGATCCGTAGCTTTGCAATAGCCCTTGATGGTCTGCCCAGCTTGAGTTTTCTCTGGAATCTGTGCATACACACCATCTTTGGCATTCATAACCTGCTCGTGGAAAGCCGCAAATTGTTCAGGAGCATACGTGGCGATATAAAAGTCTGCCGTCGTTGCCCAGACGGACTGAGGCTCACAGCCAACCGGATCCGTGGCAAGCGGATAGAACGTGAACTGTACAGTTCCGGCTTTCATGTATTTATTCACTGCAGGATCAACGGCGCTTTCCAGTTGCATACAATGCGGACAGGTGGCATTGGAATATATATCCACCTGTGGTAACGAGCTATCCCGCGCTGCGGCAGCGCCGTTTGTATCTACCGTAATACCAAAATCATCTCCCACGTTCGCAAGTACCGCCGGTTTCGCCGCGGCACGATACGATCCAGGATCGCCATTTTTGGCAGCATTGCTCGCTGCAATAATTTTCACCACGGCAAAAACCACCACTGCGAGCACTACCACGCAGGCCACGATCATCAACACCCTATTGCGCAGCCGCCGCTTAGCCTCCTGCTCGCGTAGAATGCGCGCTTTCTCTTGCCGCTGCTCTGCACGCTGCACTTTCGTGAGCTTCGCGCCGTTCATTCCTGGTGTCTGCTTAGGTGTCATATCTTCTGCCTATCCTCTGTATCTCCTGCGCTGATCGCCGTCGTCTGCCTCTGCTCTCTCTGCGCTAATCCTAATAAATCAGGAAAGTAAATGCGCTATCGAGGGGAGAGAAACTCACGACACCCGTCTGCACCGCCTCCTGGAACAACACCCACGCACCTCCCACACACAGCGCAGCCACAGCAATCCATAGCCAGCGCACGCCAGCGCGCTCAGCCGCCCCTCCGGCGAGATATCTCACTCCTAGGCGAGCTCGTCGCGTAGACGGAAAAAGCCAAATAAGAGCACACAGCCCTGCCACTATTGCCGTGACGCCGGTGGGGCTCACTCCCAGAAAAGCGCCCGTGCCGTCCGCCATAAGGAGCCCTTGCCTGGTACCGAAACGTGCGTTCCATTGAGCGGCAAGCCACAAAGCACCATAGGTGGTAGCGGTGACGGCAGCAACGAGCACCCCTGTGCGCGCGAAAGCAGCTAATGCCGTCACCGGCAAACGCACAATGGCGATAGTGGAATCACCAACTCTGGGCATACCGGCTTTCAGACGCCGTTCGCGCACCACCTGCAGAGAGGTACCGACGATATCGAGCATCCACACGCTCACCCCAAAGGCGCACAGCACTACCACTGGCCACTTTCCTCCTGCCAGCGCGAGTGCACACCACATGAGCACCACAAAAGCGTGCACCGGACGGGGGGAGCGTGCCCATTTTGGCGCGGCTTCTTCCCTGTATTCTTTCCCATATTCTCCAGGGGAAAGATCATCTCTTCCGGTCTCTGCCCCCGAGTATAGCCCCTCCGTCACCTGAGCAGACCCCACACCGCCGCCCACACGTGCCCCTGATATCTGCATCGGCATCGTGATCTGCTGCGTGGGCAACGGTTGAGGAGTAGCAGGCGAGAGAAGCATCGTGCCGTCAGCAGCTTCTGCGTAGAACCGCACTGGCATTCCCGAGTGAGACGGAGGAAACGTCAGCTCTGTGGGTTCACCCGCATCAGCAGAGAGAATCGCCGTGGCGTCTGGGGAGGTGTCTGCAAACTCCTGACGGCTCTCAACACCGCCAGCCTCACTGCGTCCATTCTGCCCGTTATATCCATCCTGACCGCTGTATCCATCTTGTGCGGCGTGCTCACGGCTCCGCTCGCGGCGGTCAATCTCGCGCGCATAAGCCTCCGCACCAGCCGCATCCACGGCAAGCGTGGGAGCGAGCGCTGCTCCGTCCGCGCGCGCAGCGACGGGTAGCAGCTCCGCTTGAGCGGGATCTTCAATGACGCCGAGCAGCTGCTCGAAGCTGATTCGATGCTCTAAATCTCGCGCCAGAGCCAGTTCAAATGCGTGCGTCAGTGGAGGATCCAGATCCGGCAGCGTCGGCGCTTGGCGCAAAACGCGCGCCATCACCGCCGGAGCATTCCCCTCCCCAAACGGAGGCTCACCCGTAGCCGCAAACGCCAGCACTGCCGCGAGCGCCCACCAGTCGGCCTGGGCATCAGGCTGCGCTCCACCCAATACTCGCGGATCGCAATATCCTGGGGTGAGGGCAAGCATTCCTTGCTGTGTGAGCCGTGCATCGTTTTGAGCCTGGGCAATGCCAAAATCAATAAGCACTGGATGTCCCTCGTGGATCATCACGTTTGACGGCTTAAGATCCCTGTGTAGCACTCCCACGGCGTGAACTGAGCGCAGTGCCCGCCCCAACTGCTGGCCGAGGTAGAGCAGATCAGTTTCGGTGTAAATCCCGTTTTCCAGCACTTCTTTTTCCAGCGTGAGGCCTTGAACTAGCTCCGTGACGAGGAACGGCTCGGTGGCGTCAATCTCGGCATCAATCACCTGTGCCACGTACGGGCTACGCACCTTGCGCAGGACGGCCACTTCACGGTGCAGCCGCAAACGAGATGTCTCATCGGCAGCAAGCGAGGGGTGCAGCAGTTTGAGCGCCACATGGTCTCCGCCGCCGTTCACCGCTTCATACACTGTACTCATACCGCCATAGCCAATCTGCCGTATCAGTTCATATCCGCCGATATTACGCAATGCACTGCACCTCCTCTCGTTTCCCCCAAGCTCTCCCCATATCTCCCTAAGCTATCTCGTTTCCCAAGCTATCTTGGGTATTGGCTCTGAGCTTTCACACCCTGCTTTTCCTCGGCTGCGTCCTCGTACGCACACTACCTCGCACCCTACCTCAAACGGACTGCGCCGCCCAGATCACCACCGCCCCAGATCACTATACGTATCCCAAGAACCTAGTGCTGGTGCTGATAGCTCTCGGAAGCACATCCCGTCACGCACAAAAAACTTTCAAGAAATTGGGGCGAAAGCCTTTATCTTTTGCGGTGTGGTCGAGTACACTTATCTGCAGCGCCACACAGAGGGTACAAGAGTGTGCGCTAGAACTGAATAATTTGCCTGATGGCAACTTTCACTCGGATCGTCCGGCACGTACCTGCCGGTGGAAGGAATGAGTAATGGCTACTGTTACATTTGATCACGCAACTCGCGTATATCCTGGAGCTACCACCCCCGCTGTCGATCAGCTCAATCTCGAAATTGCAGACGGCGAATTTCTAGTGCTCGTCGGCCCATCCGGCTGCGGCAAATCGACTTCTCTGCGTATGCTCGCTGGCCTAGAGGACGTCAATGCTGGCCATATTTTCATTGGCGACCGCGACGTGACCGACGTTTCCCCGAAAGACCGCGATATCGCTATGGTCTTCCAGAACTACGCTCTCTATCCCCACATGACGGTGGCCGACAACATGGGCTTCGCCCTCAAAATTGCTGGTGTCGATAAGGCTCAGATCCGCGCCCGCGTGGAGAAAGCTGCCGAGACTCTCGGCCTCACGGAATATCTCGATCGCAAGCCGAAAGCTCTTTCCGGTGGTCAGCGTCAGCGCGTGGCTATGGGGCGCGCTATCGTGCGCCAGCCACAGGTATTCCTCATGGATGAGCCGCTCTCGAACTTGGATGCGAAACTCCGCGTACAGACCCGCACTCAGATCGCTTCGCTGCAGCGCGACCTCGGCGTCACCACTCTCTACGTGACCCACGATCAGACTGAAGCACTGACGATGGGCGATCGGATCGCCGTGCTCAGCGCAGGCATCCTCCAGCAGGTAGCTAGCCCAGATGAGATGTTTACCAGACCGGCAAACGTCTTCGTGGCTGGCTTCATCGGCTCGCCAGCTATGAACCTGGGCACCTGGCGGGTGGAAAACGGCGTGGCTAAGTTCGGCAAGGCACAGATCGCGCTGCCGCCAGCTGCTGCAGCTGAGGGCAACAAAGACGGCAAGATCGTTGTTGGTATGCGTCCTGAAGCATTCCAGCCGCTCTCCGCCTCTGCTGGAGAAGATACGATCCCTGTGGACATCTCGTTCGTTGAGCACCTCGGCTCTGATGCCTACATTTACGGATCCGTGGCTGGCTCGGATCAGGAGACTGAGCTCTTTGGCTCTGGCGACAATTCCAGCACCATCACGGTGCGCGTGACTCCAGAGCACGTGCCCGCCGCTGGCGCCGCTATCACTCTTGCTCCGCGCCGCGATCATCTGCACTTCTTCTCTGCAGTTTCCGGCGAGCGCATCGGCGACTGACATCACGGCTGCACATCTTCCTCGTGTCGGCGCAGCTCTTAGATCGGCATCAGCTTTTCAGACGCGCGCTGACACGTGCAGCCGACAGTAGGCTGCCGTCATAGGCTGTGCAGTCCAGACATTCAACCAGACATTCACATAGGGCTGTTGGGTAGCAGATACAGGTTGCTGCCCAACAGCCCGCGGCATAAGCCGACACACAATATACGCGGGTACTTCCAACGAAATTGATAGAACGCTCCGCCGTGAGCGTTCACGTAGATGCTCCGCCGTAAGCCTCCCCGTGAACCTTCCCCGTAGACGCTCCGCCGTATCAATACACGATCAATGGATGAAACTATGATCGCTACCGGATCGGCGCATGGAAACATCGCACAAGAAAGCACAGAAGCAGACATGATAACGCAGCCAACTTTGCAAATCTCATCCGTTGAACAACAATCTGAGCTGTTTGATCTGCCCTGGCATCTCCCGCTCGTCGAATGGCCTGACGACATTCTCGTCTCGCTGCCGCGCGGTATTTCACGGCACGTGGTGCGCTTTGTGAAACTCAGTGGCCATATTCTTGCCGTCAAGGAGATCACGGATGAGGTGGCTCGCCGCGAATACGATGCGCTGCACAGTCTCACCCGTGAAGAAGCTCCCTGCGTGGAGCCGGTGGGAGTGGTCTCTGGGCGCGTTGATACTGCCGGAAATCCGCTGCCAAGCGCGCTCATCACCAGGCATCTTGCTTTTGCACTTCCCTACCGCATCCTGTTTGGACAAGCATCCGTACGCCCTGAAACGGCCAACCGTCTGATCGGGGCGCTAGCCGTGCTGATGGTTCGTCTGCATCTGCTTGGCTTCTATTGGGGAGACGTTTCGCTATCGAATACTCTCTTCAGGCGTGACGCCGAAGAGTTCGCTGCCTACCTCGTGGACGCCGAAACGGGAGAGTTTTATCCAACTCTCTCGGATAAACGCCGTCTGTACGATATTGAAATCGCAAGCGTCAATATCGTCGGCGAATTAATGGATTTACAAGCAGGCAATGTACTCTCGGACGATTTTGATGCTATTTACATCGGCAAACGTTTCGAGCAACGCTACAATTCTCTGTGGGATGAGCTCACCGGCGAAGAGACGTTTTCAGCGAACGACCGTTGGCGTATCGACAAGCGTGTTCGCCGTCTCAATGATCTCGGTTTCGACGTCGGCGAGTTGCAGATGAATAGTACCGAGAATGGCACCTCTATCTCGATCAAACCTCGCATTGTGGATGCCGGGCATTACTCACGCAAAATTATGCAGCTCACTGGTATGGACGTGCAGGAAAATCAGGCGCGCCGGATGCTGAACTCCATTGAGCAGTACCGCATGATCAACAATCTTGGCTCCGTGCCGATGAGCCTGGTAGCTCACAGCTGGATGACTGATATTTTTGAGCCGGTCGTGCGTGCTATCCCCACTGAGTTACGCGCCAAGCTCGAACCAGCTCAGGTATTTCACGAACTTCTTGACCACCGCTGGTTTATAGCAGAACAGGCAGGCCACGATATTTCCCTGGACGATGCCGTGGCATCGTATGTAGAAAAGGTGCTCAAGCACCGCCCAGACGAATCGCATCTGATTATGCCAGGGTTGAGCGAGACTGGAGAGTTCACTGCCGTCAAAGAACAACAAAACTTCGCCCAGAATTACCGCGAGGACTTTGACGACGAATGGTCTGGCTATCTGGCCTGAATCTTATCGTGGGCACAGGCTGAATGAGCTCTACGTCTGCTTGCGCGTCACTCTGCTCGCAGGTTGATGTGG
The DNA here is from genome assembly GCA_028724905.1 of Actinomycetaceae bacterium. Lineage (GTDB taxonomy): Bacteria > Actinomycetota > Actinomycetes > Actinomycetales > Actinomycetaceae > Arcanobacterium_A. The sequence goes on from JAQYTG010000017.1 coordinate 33,395, forward strand.
CATCTTGATGCATATCCTGATGCCGCATCGGTCAGTTTTGCCACCACGCAGGGAGGGTGATAGTTGGCGATAGCTAACGTGGCTGACGATACACCACCCCGACAACTGGAACCGCTCACCGATACCGCACCCGAGGCGGCAAAACTAGCAGCTATCGCCTCTGAGCTATACCGCCTGTGGAGTATCCACCACGAGCGACTGTGGCAAACCCCAACCATACCCCTAAGCTATACCCTCGCTGAGCAGCGGCATCATCCTAATAGAAAATTAGCTGACCGGCGGGATTACCTCGAGTGGGGGGCACATTAGCCAGCCGGTGACACCCCGCCCCGAGGGAAAATTACTGGACGACGGCATCGCCCTAGGCGGCTCGCAGCTCCTGAATGAGCAGCTCAGCAAGCTGAACTGTATTGAGAGCTGCGCCTTTGCGCAGATTGTCTCCCACGACAAACATCTCCAGGCCACGGCCTTCCGGTGCACTCTGATCGGCTCGCACCCGCCCTACCAAACAGGCGTCAATGCCGGCGCCATCTAGCGGTGTCGGCACCTCCATGTATTGCACGCCAGGGGCATTCTTCAGTAGCTCAATAGCGCGTTCAGGGGAGATCGGCCGCTCAAACTCTGCGTTGATCGCCAAGCCATGCGCCGTAAAAACGGGGACGCGCACGCACGTACCAGCCACTCGCAAATCTGGTAAGCCAAGGATTTTGCGTGATTCGTTGCGCAGTTTTTGCTCCTCATCGGTTTCTAGCGACCCATCGTCGGCGTAGTTGCCAGCAAAAGGCACGGCATTAAAAGCAATCGGAGCTACGTACGGGCCGAAATCTGTCGGCCACGGCACGGCGTGACCATCGAGCGTCAGCTTCTCTAGATTCGGATCAGCTACCTCGGCGCGAGCTTGTTCCGAGAGAGCCTTGACGCCTTTCAGCCCCGAACCACTGACGGCTTGGTAAGAGCTAGCAATCAGACGCACCAAGCCAGCTTCGTCAGAGAGTACTTTCAGTACTGGCATAGCGGCCATCGTGGTGCAGTTTGGATTGGCGATGATTCCCTTGGGGCGATTCTTCAGATCCTGCGGATTCACCTCGCTCACCACCAGCGGGCAATCTGGATCTTTGCGCCAGGCCGAGGAATTGTCTACGACGAGCGCTCCCGCCTGCACAAATTTAGGCGCATACTCGCGCGAGACCGATGCCCCAGCGGAAAAGACGGCTACATCGATGCCCGAAAAATCTGCTGTGGCAATATCTTCCACCACTATTTCTTGTCCCTTAAACGGGAGTTTTTGCCCTGCAGAGCGCGCGGACGCGAAGAAGCGAACGGCGTCAAGATCAGTGCCTCGCTCCTCTAAGAGGGTGCGCATCACGCGCCCCACTTGGCCGGTAGCTCCAACAACTGCAAGAGTGATCGTGTTGTTCATCGTCCAGTTCCTCCATAAACAATTGCTTCGCCTTCGGTATCGAGGCCGAAAGCTGTATGAACGGCTCGCACAGCATCGTCGAGCTGTTCCGATTTCACTACCACAGAAATCCGAATTTCAGAGGTTGTGATGAGATCAATGCTGACCCCCGCCCCTGAGAGTGCCTCAAAAAGTTTCGCTGAGACGCCAGGATTCGTGCGCATACCGGCACCGACCAGCGAGAGGATACCCACGCCGTCGTCACGTAAAACTTTTGCAAACCCGATCTCGTCTTGTTTGGCTTCAAGTGCCGCCACCGCGGTAGGAACATCTGCAATTTTGGTGGTAAACGAAATGTTCGCTGCGCCTGGGTTATCCACGGGTACGTTTTGCACGATCACGTCGATATTGACGCCAGCGCCGGCCACCGCTTCGAAAAGTTTAGCGGCTGATCCAGCAACGTCTGGTACGCCCACTACGGTGATCTTGGCCTGACTATTGTCGTGGCTCACACCTGAAATAATCGGGGCTTCGTTTCTGCCTTCGAGCTTTGCTTCCATCTGTTTGCGGGTGTTGTCGTCCACGATCCACGTCCCTTCTTTGGTGGAAAATGATGAGCGCACGTGCAGCGGCACGCCGTATCTGCGGGCGTATTCCACTGCGCGTAGATGCAAAATTTTTGCTCCGTGAGCTGCCATCTCTAAGGTTTCTTCATAGGTGAGCACCGAGAGTTTATGGGCTTTGGGCACGATACGCGGATCTGCTGTGAAAACGCCGTCTACGTCAGAGTAAATCTCGCATACATCGGCGTGCAGAGCGGCCGCAAACGCCACAGCCGTGGTATCGGAGCCACCACGCCCGAGAGTCGTGACGTCGTTCGTAGCGCGATTGACACCTTGGAAACCCGCGATAATAGCCACGTCTCCGCTTGCAATCACTCGCGCAATCCGCTCTGGCACCACTCCTACAATCGAGGCATTGCCGTAGACGGAATCTGTGAGTAGCCCTGCCTGCTGGCCGGTGTAAGCATGAGCTGTGACGCCAAAATCACTCACCGCCATAGCGAGTAGCGCCATCGAAATACGCTCACCTGCCGTAAGCAAGATGTCCATTTCACGCGCAGAGGGTTCCTGATCCGTGACGGCTTGTGCAAGATCAATTAAATCGTCGGTGGTATCGCCCATAGCCGAAACGACCACTGCCACATCGTTTCCAGCGCGACGAGTATCCACAATGCGTTTAGCTACGCGCCGGATTGACTCCGGATCTGCCACCGACGATCCGCCAAATTTTTGAACAACTAGTGCCACGTGGTCTCCTTTGGCTGGAGGATAAACTACTTGCCAGTGTACGATAACGGCGCAATCCTCAGAAATTTTGCGATCTGCCACACACTATCGAGCGGCCTCTGAGCCGTATTGTGAGACGGCTCGCCATGCACGACGCTCAACAGCTGCTTGCGGCGGGTGTTTGCGGCAGCACTTACGGCGGAGCTTGCGGGCGCGATTACGGCAACACACTTCCCGCGGTGATTATGGCGTACTTACGGCAGATGGCTCCGGTGACGATTGATGGATCAACCGATCCTTTTGCGGATGAGATTGCAGCCGCGATTACGGCAGCTCTTGCGGGCAGCTCTTACAGCGTTCAGCACTTACGGCTGCTATTACGTACAGGCGATGTGCGGGTTTGAGGTATGGGTTTGAGGTATGGGTTTGAGATGCGAGTTTGAAATACGAGCTTGAGGTATAGATGTGAGATGCGAGTGATGTGCGCGAGCGCAGCTGGCGTGGAGGTGATACGGCGGCATCGCTGGAAAAAGTGACGGCAGTGGGGGATCCAGAAAGCGACTCTTATGGGCGGTAGGGGGCACCTACGGCGTGACCAATGGCGATGCAGCGGGCACACGCAACCTGCGCGTGTGCCCGTCATGCTGATGTAGCTTGAGTGTGCCCGTGCAGTTAGCGCGTTAGTTTTTATACCCGAATACATAGCACAATGCCCGCGCATCCTTCTATATCGTTTAGTTGAGACCCGTCCACCCTGGGTAAGGCAGCGGACCGCCGTGCGATCACGACCCATCCCTCATATCTTTTAGTTGAGCCATATCGTTTAGTTGAGCCGCGTCCGCCCCTCAAGAGCGCGTGACAGGGTGATCTCATCCGCATACTCCAGGTCTCCTCCCACGGGTAGACCTGAGGCGAGACGCGAAACCGTCACGCCCAAGGAAGCTAGATTGAGAGCCAAATAGGTGGCTGTCGCTTCACCCTCGATATTTGGATCTGTGGCGATGATGACTTCATTTACCTCGCCGCTGCGCAAACGGGCATACAGCTCACGGATTCGCAGCTGGTCTGGGCCAATTCCGCCGATTGGGTCAATCGCCCCACCCAGCACGTGATAGCGCCCGCGAAATTCGTGCGTGCGTTCAATAGCCACGATATCTTTACTCTCCTCCACCACGCAGATCACAGCATCGGTGCGCCTCGGGTCCGAGCAAATACTACATATCTCCTGTTCTGTGACGTTCCCACAGATCGAGCAGAACCGCACCTTTTCCTTGACAGCTTCCAGAGCTTCCACGAGGGAGTGCACGTCAGCCTCATCTGCCTCCAGTAAATAAAACGCTATCCGCTGGGCACTTTTTGGCCCTACACCCGGCAGTCGCCCTAGCTCGTCAATGAGATCTTGAACGGCTCCTTCATATACACCAGCCATTTGTCGTCACCTCTCTCATTCATGTCTCATCATTGCGCAGTTAGGTTCGTTGCGCAGTTAGATTTGCGTCCTCTCGCTAACAGCGTTTGTCTCGCCACCTCATCTGCCCGCCGCAGCGCCAGCATCATGAACAATCTCGGTGACGTCGCTGCCAGGGAAGACTTTAAGCACCACGTTGAGCCCCACGAGCGAGCTTTGAGATATCTCGGGATCGTCGGGGGAAACTTCATCCCACGGATTCTCATACTGCTGCTCTTCGCTCTCCTCAGGCTGCGCAGTGTCGACGACGGCTGCTGCACTTGCCGCCGCTTTGGCCGTCAGCTTTCCTAGGGCGTGCGAGCTAGAGAGCGCTGCACCAGACCCACCGTCTGCCGCATAGCGCTGAGCTAGCGACGGCGGTAAATGCTCCGGAGGCGGAGCTGGCATATCCTGGGCAGCATCTTCCTCAGGAGCAGCCGGATACGACGCAGACACGGCCACTATTGCCGTCGGTTCGTTTCCCTGCGCCCGCGTGACGCCAGAGCGCGCAGTGGGTGGTTGAGATTCTGGTGGCTCGGTGGCCGATGCGATGGCCGACTCGGTGGCCGCTTCTGTGGATGATGCGGCTAGTTCGGCGGGTGGTGCAGCCAATTGGATGGCCGATTTAGCCGGTTCGGTGGCTGATCTGGCCAGCTCAACTATCCTAGCGCCTGGCTCGACGGCTGGATTCTCGGGCAGTTCATCGGTTGCAGCAGTTAGACTCTCAGCTAGCTCGGCTAGCTCAACGTCCGGCTCATCAAGTGGGCTTTCAATCGTATCCCCGCCAGAATCCAATAACTGAGCGAGCACGCCAGCAGGGTCTGGCTCGTCCCCGTCGTCATTCAAACCATAGACCGGATCGAGTTCGGGAGCTTCATCGACCTCCAGCATATCGTCGTCTAGCACATCCGCCTCATCTGCTGATGCAGGCGCTGCTGGAGTGGCTCGTACCGGCGTGGACTCTGCCGGCCTGGATTTTGCTAGCGTAGACCCTGCCGGCACGGAGTCTACCAGCGAGAAATCTGCCCGCGCGGCAGGCGGCTCCGTTTCTGCTAGCTCAGGTTCTGCTAGGTCGGATTCAGCTAGGTCGGGTTCGGTTAGATCAGGGCGCGGCGGCGTAGCGTGTGCTGGCAACGCCGGCTCTGGCTGTGCGGAGATGGTGTGCGTCTGCTGAGTCTCAAAGCTACGGCGTGACGGCGCTGGCTTGGCTTGAGCAGCAGTTCCCCTATCTCGCTTATCACCTTTTGGGTGGACATCAGCGGTGGGAGTACCCACATATCCTTCTACACGCAAAGATGTGTGCACCGTCTGCTCAAGGGAATGGACGAGGGCAGCTTGCGCACGCTTATTGCGGTTGAATCCGGCAGCCGTGCCCTCGTCGGTAAAGCCTACAGACAGCAAATCTCCCTCCAGAGCCAACGGACCAGTGGCGTGTTTGAGCATATTGCCCACAATCTTTGATTCAGCACTGGCCGTCGCCACGATGTGTGCCCACGATGATTGAACGAGCTCCCACGGGTTTGGGTTGGCTCGGCTGCTTTGGCTAAAGCTCTCTTGCCGAGCTTGGCCAGCCGTCTCCCCCGAAGCAGCGTTGGCAGCGCTCTTACGCTGATTGCCGCCAGCGCTCTCCTCCTTAGCCTGGCCAGCAGTATCAGGCCGCAGTTGGCCATCAGACCCCTGCCCAATACGGCCAGCTCTCTCGCGCTGACTGCTGGAATTTTCTGGCCGCACAGCTGCGTTCTCCGGTGCGTTCTCTGGCCGCAAATTTTTTGGCTGCACAGCTGCGTTCTCCGGCGCTTGTTCCGGCGTCTTGCCTGCAGCTTTCCCAGCATTGTTCCCAGAATTGCCCCGAGCAACATTCCTCACTGGATTCCCAGCAGCATTCCCCGCTGCTCCCGAATGATCGGGCACTAGCGCGGGCAGCGCCGAAGAATCTGGCGCTACCGCCGCACTTCCAGCCTCAACCAAACCCTCAGCAGCTGGCACGGCTGACGAAACAGCAGAAACAGGCGGGGCGGACGGCAGCTCGGGCGCAAAACTCGGCATCGGCTGCCGCCTCGGATCGGCCAAAGCTGGCTGTGGCGGCGCCGGTGCAGCTCCCCCGCGGGAAAGCTCAGCCCCAGCAGACCGCCCTGCCCCCAGAGCGCCCGTATGCCCGATTCCCGCAGGCCAGCTCGGCTCAGATGCCGCAGCGTCATAAGCAGCGCCCGAGCCGCCGCCTACTCTCGCGGAATCACTCGGCTGCGCCGAGTTTGCCCCAGCTGGCTCAGATGCCACAACTAACCGCGCACACAGCAATTCCAGCTGCATTCTCGGAGCGGTAGCCCCCACCATCGCCGTCAATGCCTCATTGACTAAATCAGCGGCTCTCGAAGCCCGCGCTGCTCCGAGCTCATCTGCCTGGCTCACCATCAGCGCATACTGATCGTCCGGCACTGAGAGGAAGACGTCTTTCACGGAATCTCCGGCGAGCGCAATAATCACCACATCGCGCAACCGCTGCAAGAGATCTTCCACGAAGCGGCGCGGATCATGGCCGCTTTTGACTACTTCATCCACCACGGTGAAAAGTGCAGCCCCATCGTGAGCCGCTATTGCCGTCACGGCTTGATCAAGCAGATGTGCCGACGTATAGCCCAGCAGTGCCACTGCCCGATCATAATCGAGCTCGCTGCTTTGCGAACCGCCAATAATCTGATCGAGCACCGAGAGCGTATCGCGTACAGAGCCGGTGCCCGCGCGCACCACTAGGGAGAGCACATCTCGCCCTGCTTGCATCCCCTCACTACGGCACACCTGCGTCAAGTAATCCTCCAGGACGGCAGGGGGCACGAGCCGAAATGGATAGTGGTGAGTGCGAGAGCGGATGGTGTCGATTACTTTCTCCGGCTCAGTGGTGGCAAAGATAAACTTCACGTGCGGCGGCGGCTCTTCCACCAGCTTGAGTAAAGCATTGAAACCTTGATTGCTCACCATATGCGCTTCGTCAATAATGTAAATCTTGAAGCGATCTCGCACCGGCGCAAAACTCGCCTGTTCGCGCAATTCGCGGGCATCGTCCACGCCCCCGTGTGAGGCTGCATCTAGCTCCACTACATCCAATGATCCCGAGCCATCACGCGATAGTTCTCGGCAGGAATCGCACTCTCCACAGGGCGTATCTGTGGGGTACTCAGCACAGTTCAAACAGCGCGCCAGAATACGTGCCGACGTCGTTTTCCCGCATCCGCGCGGACCAGAAAAAAGGTAGGCATGATTTGTGTTGCCTGCAGCGAGCGCAGCCATCAGCGGTTTAATCACGTGCTCCTGGCCAATCACCTCTTGAAAGGTTTCAGGCCGGTAGCGGCGGTAGAGAGCTTTAGTCACGCTCTCTATCTTACGCTGTGGCTACCGAAAAATTTCACGCGAAAAATCTGCCGTTAAGGCCGGTTGATACATTGGTTGATACAATTGGCCAGACCGATAATATCAACCTGATAGCGACCCTCCCGCTCTCCGGCTGTTCTCCGGCTTTTCTTCAACTTTTCTCGGGCCAGTCTCTGAGCGTTCTTTGGCTCTTCTCTGGTTTTATGGCCACTCTCTAGCCATTCCTCGCCGTGCGCGGCGCCGTGAGATACTGCGCTCGCGCAGAAACGCACGAAACGCTGGCAGCCACGCCATCTCAGCGCTGAAGAACGGCGAGCAGCTCCTCCACCGTGGGCTGCCCAGGAGCCGAGCCAGCGCCCACCGTGGCAAAAGTAGCCACTGAGCCGTATCTAGTACCCTCGAAACGCGATCGTTTCCCAGCATTTCCCATCGCAATAGCCATCACTGCCCGCCCAGAACTGCGCGCCACGCGAGCGCACACATCCAGCAAAGCCTGCACATCGGCGTCATCGTGAGGCATGACGGCGAGCTTCGCCACCACCCCTGGAAGCTCCAACATATCCTCATAGACAATCTGCATAATCTCAGGATCGGGAGTCTCGAACCAATCGTGATGCGAAATGACGACAGTACATCCCAATTCCTGAGCACGCGCAGCCAATGCGGGCGTCCCTTCAAACCAGTGTTCTAGATCAATAGCAATACGCTCAGGCGGCACGTCAATATGCACCAAAGTATCGAGCATTTCCGCCAGCAAAAGCCGGTATCTTCCCGCAGTGAGTCTGGCTTCCCCGCCCTGCCCATTTGTGCGGATAGTGAGCAGTAGCGGCACCTGCGTCGCCGCCACAATCGGAGCCACCACTTCTCTGCCGAGCGGAGCAAAAGATAGCTGTTCGTGGGTGGCCAGCATAAAATCACTGCGCCACTCCAGAATATCTGCGCCAGCATCCTCAGCCAGCTTTGCTTCTTCTACAAGCATTTGAGCCGTTGTACCCGTCAGCGGCACAATCACCGACGGCCGATCCCGTAGCCGTTCACCATCTGCACCATACGCTGGCGCGAAGACCTCAGCTGCCGTGCGGGCGCGGCATAGTTTCTCACTCACTGTGCACCCACTCTTCATACGCAGCAATCAGACGTTGCTGCGCGTGCGGCTCCGCCACCGTGACCCGCACGCCGTCACCAGCAAAAGCACGCACCACCAACCCGTGCCGCAGACACATATCGGCGAAATTCTCCGAGCGCTTCCCCAGATCAAACCAGATGAAGTTGGCTTGAGATGCCGGCCCTTGCCAACCCAATTCTCGCAGCGCTAGCTGCAGAGCCTCGCGCTCATCGACGACTGCACGCACCCGCTCATCCACCGTCGAACGCTCCCGAAGCGCCGCCAACGCCGCCACCTGCGCGAGAGTATTGACGCCAAAAGGAGTATTCGCTGCCGTCAATGCTGCAATCACGCTCGGCTCAGCTATAGCGTACCCGCAGCGCAAACCAGCCAAGCCATAGGCTTTAGAGAAAGTACGCAACGAGATCACATTTGGATACTCGTCGATGAGTTCCAGGGCGCGCACGGGATCATCCATCCTCACGAAATCCACATACGCCTCATCTACGATCACCAGAATGTTAGAGGGCACCTGAGCAACGAAATCCCGCAGCTCACGATGCGTGAGCGCACTACCGCTGGGATTGTTGGGGGTGCACACCATCACTGCGCGGGTTTTATCGGTGACGGCGGCAAGCATCCCATCGAGATCGCAGTTGCCATCCGCCCGCAAGGGCACTGCTACCGGCCTTGCCCCACTCATTTGAATAGCGATGGGATAGGCCTCGAAAGAACGCCACGGCATCACCACGTCTGCTCCCTCGCCAGCCACTCCCGCAATAATTTTTTCGATGAGAGCCACCGAACCATTACCCACGCACACCTGCCTCGCCGACACCCCATGATAAGCAGCTATAGCATCAGTGAGATCCACATTGCCCATATCTGGATAGCGGTTGAGATCGCGCAGATGCTCTTCCAGCGCTTGCGTGACGGCAGGCAGCGTCGGGAATGGGATCTCGTTGCTCGCCACTTTGATGACGTCGGGATTCGGGCTAGCTTTCCCCGCCACATAAGCTGGCAAACTCATAATATAGGGGTGGAAAAACTGCTCTGCTCCAGCACCAGTGTTCGCTGTTGAACCCGTTGTATGCATCATGTCCACCCTCTACTGCCGCTGCGGCGGTCAAAGCGTTACCGTACGCTACTATTATGCCCCCTGAGAGGAATTTCTAAATCGGGAAGCGGCATCTTGAGAAAATTGGTCTGAGCGATAGTATCGTCCGTTTTGATCTTCTAGCATCGTCTTTTGATCGAGAACTCTCACGGCGCGGATAGCATAGCAGTGGTGTAGGATACAGACAAACATACTTTTGGAGGTCACTATGAAACTTCTACGTACAGCACTAGTACTCGGCACTGGATACGTACTCGGGGCGCGCGCTGGCCGCGAACGCTACGAGCAGATCATGGCTGGCGCGAACAAACTCTGGGAATCTAGCCCCTTCAAGCAGGGGCGCGAAAAGGCGAAAGATGCCGCCGCCTCCACCTTTGAGCAGGCAAAACAAGCGGCCACCGAGAAAGCCAAAGAAGCGGCTCACGCCGTGAAAACCAAAGTGGCTAACGGGGGCGATGCTCTGGACGACTCTGTCATCGTGGTCGAACCCATCGACGGCTAACACCTATCGGCAGCCCTTGAGAGTGCGAGCTACCGCCGCCTAGTTCTCCCACTGTGCAGCTCAAACAATTGTGTAGCTCTCCCAACGCGCAGCACAATTGTTTGAGCAATGGAGTCGTCGCAGGTAGGGCTGATATTGTCAGCTACGCTTATCGCTGTGGGGATAGTGGTCATCGCTCAGCTACTTTTACCCCTTGGGGTTGCGCATGATCAGCCAGCGGCCTCGCACCTATTGAGCTTCTACTGACGAAGCCCTCGCTGACTGCACCCCCTACTGACGGAGCACGGCACGCAACTTTTTGAGGAGAGCAAAGCCATCAGGGGCACGAACAACGGGAGTTCCGTGCCGTTCAGTGTCGCTATCTTTGCGAGTCGTCTCCACTGGATCGACGGTGCCGTGGGAGAGAACTTGCTCGATAGGATTCAGCTCTCGCAGCATAATCGCACGCACCCGCGAAGGATGCTCACGGGCAAGATCGTCGTAGATAATCGGATCGTGCTGCCCGTCGTCACCCACTAATATCCACTTGATATTGGGGAACATAATCAAGAGATTGCGGAGCTGCGTCTTTTTGTGAGCCTCGCTGTTGCGGAAGAGTCCGGTGGGAGTAGGCCCCCAATCCGTCATTAGCAGCGGCCCAATTGGAAAACCATATCTTTGCAGGAACGTCAAGATCGTGCCATAGGTGTTCCAGGCACCGCTAGAGAGGTAGAAAACGGGAGCGTTAGGGGAATTTGCCAGCAGCTGTTGATACATCTGCGCCATCCCTGGCACTGGTTGGCGCGCATTCGTGTGCACCACCAACGCATTCCACGCCGCGATGAAAGCTCGCGGCATCCAGGTGACTACCACAGTGTCGTCAATATCGGAGACCAGCCCGCGGCGCACGTGCGGAGAAACGATCATCACCGGCGCTTTTACTGCTTCTCCCGCCGCCGGAATCAGCTCCACATCGTGCCAACCAGGCTCCAAGCCATGATCTTCTACCAACAGATCGAGATACCCACCGCGGTCTGTGCGCGTGTGAATTTCTCGATCACCAATGCGCACCGTGATAGGCAAAAACCCCACTTGAGTGGTGAAAAATTGGCGCCAACCGCGCTGCGCTTCAGCCCCTTTATCAGCCATTTTCTGGGCAAAATCCCCCACTACCGAGGTAGCCAGCGAATGCATAGTGCCAGGGCGGAATGCCAGATCAGAGTTCGCAGCATTATCGCGCGGATCAGCCATAATGGCGCGCGCCATCACCTTGACGGCTCGGGTGGAGCCATAGCCCATATATGGGATGAGATGCGGCAGCCATCCCTGTTTGCGCCGCCGCTCAATCCCTCTGCGGTTTGCGCCATCGTCTAAAGCGCGCGCAAAATCAGCAAGTGCCATAGTACTCCGTCACGCCACCGTCACCCGCACAGCAGATATCAGCAGCCATAGGTGCTCGTCCACGCATAGCTTCTCGCCTGCCAGCTCATAGCCCAAGAGCTGCATTGACGACGACTTTGGCCTCTTCTTGCACCCGCGCCAGATGTTCAACCCCTTTGAACGACTCTGCATAGATCTTGTACACGTCTTCGGTGCCACTCGGACGCGCCGCAAACCATGCATTGTCCGTCGTCACTTTCAGACCTCCAATTGGGGCATCGTTACCTGGAGCATTCACCAAACGTGCCGTGATCGGCTCACCGGCAAGTTCCGTGGCTGTGACGTCACTCGGAGAGAGCGCCGCCAGCTTCGCTTTCTGCTCTTTTGTAGCTGGAGCATCAATGCGCGCATAGGCACTCGCGCCATATTTCTCCACTAGTTCGCGGTGTAATTGACTCGGAGTTTTCCCAGTGACGGCAGTGATTTCCGAAGCGAGCAGGTTCATAATAAGACCGTCTTTATCCGTCGTCCACACCGTGCCGTTGGTGCGCAAGAAACTCGCCCCCGCACTCTCCTCGCCACCGAAGCCAGCAGTGCCTGCGAGTAGACCAGGCACGAACCACTTAAAGCCGACGGGCACTTCCACCAGTTCCTTGCCCATACCAGCCACCACGCGGTCGATGAGCGAGGAGGAAACCAGCGTCTTACCCACTGAATTTGTGTGCCAGTGAGGGCGATGAGTGAAGAGATAGCTAATGGCCACAGCGAGATAGTGATTCGGATTCATCAAACCACCATCTGGCGTCACGATCCCATGACGATCCGAATCTGCATCGTTGCCGGTGGCAATATCGAATGGCGTACTCCCATCTGGAGCCGGCGCCATTCGGGAACGCAAACTCGCCATCGCATACGGGGACGAACAGTCCATGCGAATTTTGCCGTCCCAATCCAGCGTCATAAACGCCCAAGCGGGATCTACCTCTTTATTGACGACGGTGAGATCGAGGCCGTAGCGTTGGCCGATCTCGCCCCAGTATTCCACGCTCGCGCCGCCCATCGGGTCTGCCCCAATGCGCACGCCAGCAGCGCGAATAGCATCAAAATCAATGACCGAAGAGAGGTCTTCTACATACGCTGAGAGGTAGTCGTGCCGACGAGTGGTCGGCGCTGCCAACGCCTGCTCATACGACACCCGCTTCACGTTTTTCCACCCGTCACGCAAAATCTCATTCGCGCGGGCAGCGATCACCTTGGTGGCATCAGTATCAGCAGGCCCGCCGTGAGGAGGATTGTATTTGAAGCCGCCATCACGCGGAGGATTGTGGCTCGGAGTGATGACGATGCCATCGGCCAAACCAGGCCCGCTAGTGCGAACTCCCGCTTGGGTGCCAGCGCCATTCGCCGTCAAAATCGCCAGCGATACTGCGGGGGTGGGAGTCCACGAATCGCGCGCGTCAATGCGCACCTCTACATCGTTTGCAGCCAGCACTTCGAGTGCCGTCCTCTGCGCCGGCTCAGAGAGAGCGTGCGTATCGCGGCCGATATAGAGCGGCCCATCCACTCCTTGCGAGCGCCGATACTCCACGATTGCCTGAGTGATCGCCACGATGTGTGCCTCGTTGAAAGCCGCATCGAAAGCGCTTCCACGGTGGCCAGAAGTGCCAAAAGCCACCATCTGATTGGGGTCTTCCGGATTAGGCTCGCGGCTGTAGTAAGCGTCGAGCAAATCGTTGACGTCAATGAGATCTTCCGCTTGGGCGGGAGTGCCAGCTCGTTCATTCATGCTCTCATCATCTCACCTTTTTATCGACGAACACGAGTTTTTTGTGTGAGCAAATGCCACACACCACAAAATACTCTACTCCTGTGGCCGTGGCAGCTGGCGGGACGGCAGCCAGCACGGTGGCAGCTAGTACGGGTGGGCTTGCTTCACTTTCCGGTGACGGCGGTAGCCAGCGTAGCAAGCCAAGCCCCTTAATAAGCTAAGCCGCTGTGCGTAAGCGCAGAGAGTTACCTACCACGATCACGGAGCTACTCGCCATCGCCGCTGCCGCCAAACCTGGAGCTATCACCCCAGCGAGCGCCAGTGGGATAGCGATGAGGTTGTAGCCGAAAGCCCACGCCAAGTTCTCTTTGATAATTCGCAGCGTGCGCGCCGAAATCCTCAAGGCTGCAGGAATGAGCCGCAGATCTGAATTCATAATCGTAATATCAGCTGCCGCTTTAGCCACGTCGGTGCCAGCTCCCATAGCCACGGAGAGATCGGCCGCGGCGAGAGCCGCAGCGTCGTTGACGCCATCTCCAGCCATCAGCACTCGCTCTGCGCGCTCTTGCGCCTCGCGCACGGCAGCTACTTTGCCGTCGGGCAAAATCCCGCCGCGGGCGTTAATTCCTAGCTGCCGAGCGACGGCCTGGGCAGCTGCGTGGGAATCTCCGGAGATCATCGTGGGGCTCACGCCCAGCTTTTTGAGCTCCTGCATGGCCTGCGCTGCCTCCGGCCGAATGACGTCCGCCACGCTGATCACGCCCAGCACGCTACCGCCCACGGCCACCACCACGGCGCTCGCCCTGCTCTCCTGGGCGTGAGCCACCGCGCTCTGCGCCGCACTGGCGTCTATGCCAAGCTCGGCAATCCACTGAGCAGTCCCCACGTACACTGTGTGTTCGCGGATCGGAGGCATTGCCGCCATCGGCACGGCTGTAGATTCAGGCGCAGCTGCATCCCGAGCATCCGCCCGAACGCCCTCAGTCTGCGCATCCCCAGCCCAAGCATCCACCTGAGCGCCTGCCCGAGCGCCAGAACCAGCGCCATCCTGAACTGCAGCTCCAGCGTCAGCCTCAGTATCAAAACCAGCTCCAGAACCAGCTCTTGCCCCAGCGTCAGCCTCTTCCAGCGCATCCGGCGCGGCAGTTCGCTTGGCAAGCTCCGCCTCAAAGTCGGGGAGCACCAGCACGCTCCCCTGGACGCCTTTCCCCGCCACAGCTCGAAAATTCCGCACCGGCAATGCGGCGATGCCTCGCTCCTTCGCCAGAGCCACAACTGCTTGAGCTATCGGATGCTCAGAGCGAGCTTCCAATGCCAGCGCATATCGCAGCAGCTTATTTTCAGCATTTCTATTGTCCTCAGCATTCCTATTTTCCGTTGCGTGCGCGGCCTGCTTTTCCTCAACATTCACAGCCTGCATTCCCTCAGGGCACACAGCCTCTGTGGCACACATGGCCTCCCCTACCTGCGTAACTTCCTTCGCGCGTGCAGTCGGCGTTTCCTCTTCCTTCTCTGCGCACACAGCTGTCTGAGCCTGAGCCTGATCTGCGCTCGGGCTGATCAGACTGATCGAGCACACACGCATGGCACCTTCGGTGAGCGTGCCCGTCTTATCGAGCAGCGCTATAGAAACTCCACTTGCTCTCTCCAGCACGTCTGGCCCCGCAATCAGAATTCCTCGCCTGCTCGCAGCCCCCGAACCCACCAGCAAAGCGGTGGGTGTGGCCAGCCCAAGTGCGCAGGGGCAGGCCACTACCAGCACCGTGATGGCACTGGTGAGCGCCATCTCCAGAGGCTGCCCCACAGCCAACCGTACTAGCAGATCCAGAGCCGCAATGATCAGCACCGCCGGCACAAACACTGCCGATATTTTGTCGGCAAGACGCTGCACTGGTGCTTTGCCAGTCTGCGCCTCAGTGAGCAGTCTACCCATCTGGGCAAGGGTAGTTTCTTCACCCACGCGCGTCGCTCGCACCGTGAGCTGACCATAGGTGTTGAGTGTGGCACCGGTGACGGCACTACCTGCCGTCACGTCCACTGGTACCGACTCTCCCGTGAGCAGCGAGGCATCAACGGCGGATTCTCCTGCGAGCACCACCCCATCTGTGGCGATTTTCTCTCCTGGTTTCACTAAGAAGACGTCGCCCACACGTAGATCGTCTGCCGGAATCACGGCGTCACCCTCTGTACCGCCGGCAGTGCCGTCACCGCGGGTGAGCAGGTGCACATTGCGCACCCCTAGTTCCAGCAGCTCTTGCAGAGCATTGCCAGCGCTGCGGCGTGAACGCGCCTCCAGCCAACGGCCAAGCAGTAAGAACGTGACGATCATCGCCGCAGATTCAAAATAGACGTGTGGCGCAGCGCCGTGCTGGCCTAAGCTGTGCACCCCACTCATGTGCATCACGTATCCAATGTGCCCCGCTTCCGTGAAGAACAGAGCCCACAAGCTCCAGACCATTGAGGCGATGACGCCGAGGGATACCAGGGTGTCCATCGTGGAGCTGCCGTGGCGCCCTGCCCGAAAAGCTGCGCGGTGAAATGGCCAGCCACCGTACACTGCTACGATCAGCGCCGCCAGCGCCACCACCCACTGCCAGCCGCGAAATTGCAGCGGCGTCACCATCGAGATTCCCACCACGGGAACGCAGAGCACCAGAGATACCCAGAAGCGCCGCCGCAGATCGGCTACCCGTGCCGCCCTAGCCACCTTAGCTCGATCCTCGACAGCGCGAGCCGCCTCGGTAGCGCAGGGCGCCGAACGAGTGCCATCTACAGCAATATCCACTCGCCGCAAAAAATCTGCTCCGTAGCCAGCTTTCTCAACCACTGCGATCAACTCATCATTGGTGATGCCACCCGCCTCAGGAGCTAGCTGCACATGAGCCTTTTCAGTAGCTAGGTTGACGACGGCGGTGACGCCAGGCACTTTGTTGAGCTTCTTTTCCACTCGCGCCACGCACGATGCGCACGTCATGCCAGAAATAGCTAGATCGACCTCAGCTACACACTCGGATGCGGCTGGAGCTTGTGGCGCAGCTGAATTATTCAATGTATCCAATGGTGTATCCAATCCAGAACGCCTCTCCTCTCGTACACTCTCGTGCTCGCCATCTTTTGTACGCAATGCGCAGGCTTATGCGTGCCATCCCCCATGCGACCTATCTCTCATACGTGCCAGTCATGCTGCACGATGCGCCTTATGCACGCCAGTCATGCCGCGCGCTTTATAAGCCTTATGGGTATGAGGAACCCTATGCTGCAACCCTCTACTCACCGCGCAGCAGTGCATTTCAACGAGTGATGCTCTCCACCGTATATCCGCCGGCCTCATCCACGGCCTCACGCAGCGCGGCGTCACTCACATCGCCGTCGAGTTCCACACGTACGATGCTCTGCGCACCTGGCTTGAGTTCAACGTCCACGCTGCTCACTCCATCGAGCGCTGTGAGCTCTTGTTTCACGTGCATTTCGCAATGCATACACGTCATACCACTGACTTTGAGTTCCACGTTGTTATCTGCCATGAGATCCCCTCTCGCATTCTGGTATCGCTCCGCGCGTTCGTAGCGCACTGCGTCGCGTTCTGCAACTGCGTGACGGCAACGGCTGCGTTACACCGCATTTCTGACGGCGATGCGCTGCGTATTGCCGCCTTCGCCCGCCTGCAAGCCGATTTCTGCATACCACTGCAAGCAGCGGCAAACCGGTTTATTGCCGGCTCTCACATCGCTTCGGCCAGCTTTGTACGCTCAACGCCACGGTCTTTACGGTCTTTCTCCATTCAGCGCCACGGCGCTAGCGTACTGGCGTCGCTACCAATGCCGGCATCTTTTACACTCACTTTCTCATTCCTCTGCCGACGCGCATCTACCGGTCATACCAGTTATACCGGCTACACCGGCATTGCCACGCACTCCCCACGGAACTTTTCGCTCCCCACGGAGCTTTTATGTACTCGTGCGAACGCACACCTCCCCACAGGTATTCCGCTGCCCCTATCAGCACGTGTACCCCTACCCGCACGCGCAGCACATCGGTATGCTAGCAAGCGATGGATACACACTCACGCACTGGCGATTCACCGAGCCACCGCCGTCACCACTGGCGCCTTCCGCTATCTCGCCTGGCCATTTTCCCGCAGCAATTAGCCAGATTCACCTGGATTCAGCTGCAGTGCTGCCTCTTTCCTGGTTTAATTTTCTTCGGCCTGGTCGCCGCACATTTCATCTGGGGGCGCTTCAGCCCACCGATCGCACGCTACGATGCACTGCTGATCTACGTGGTGATTGTGCAGATCGCTTTCGTCGTGTTCAAACTTGAGACGTGGCGTGAACTGCTGGTGATCTGCGCTTTCCACCTCATCGGGCTGGCACTCGAAATTTTCAAGACCCACATGGGCTCGTGGAGCTATCCCGATCCAGGAGTGGTAAAACTCCTCGGCGTCCCGATTTTCAGCGGCTTTATGTATGCCTCAGTCGGCTCGTACATCTGCCAAGCGTTCCGGCGCTTTGATCTGCGCATCAACCGCTTTCACTGGCTCGCCGTTTCGCTCCTGGCAGTGGCGGCATACGCAAATTTCTACACCCATCATTGGATTCCCGATATGCGTTGGTGGATCGCAGTAGGGTTCGTGATCGCGCTGTGGCCTAGCCGAATTTTCTTCACCGTCGGCCGCGAGCGCTACTGGATGCCTGCTGCCGTCAGCTTCGTTTTGATTGGAGCATTTCTCTGGCTGGCAGAAAATGGTGCTACATTCTTAGGCGCATGGGCATACCCAGGGCAGGAAAACGGATGGGAGATGGTACACGTGGGCAAACTCGGCTCATGGAGCTTACTCATCTCGCTCAGTTTTGTGCTGGTGGCGGCAGTGAAGGTGTGGGAGGGACGTTTCTATAGCGACGCCCACGGACGCGTGAGCACCGACGACTCCGCAAAACATACGTGACGCCAGTGCCCACTTTCTTTTACCCGCATCTATAATTCTGCAGCTAACAGTTTTGTGCTGGCAGTTTTCTTGCGAGATAGCGTTGAGCACGAGAGAGCAGAACTTCACAGCTGGATCTGCAAAGCTGCACCTGTGCTAAGGCACAACCAAATAGCCGCATAGATACCATAGATACCAGTGTCGATACGCCACACAAACTGCCCTGCGAGCTAGTGACTCCAGCAGCTAACTGGTGGGCTGCTCCCGCTTAGCTGCCAGCCACTTATCCGCCCATGGGCAGCTTGCCGATGAGCTAGCCCATTATCTCAGTGAATACCGTTTACGCAGAGTTTGCACCGTGACGATTGCCATCGCCACGAGCAAGATGAGCATGGTGATCAGCATTCCCACTGGGAAAGTGTCTTGATATTCGAGCGTGCCAATACTCACTGGTACAAAGCCAATATCCACGCCGACGCCTTGCACATCGACACCTTCGGGAAACTTGATGCGCAACCCCAGCGGAAGGAGAAGCCCAGCCAGCGATATCAGATTGCGGGCAGCCCACGCCAGCGCCATCATCAGCACGATACCGCCGTAGGAGCCGAATTTTGCAAGCCGCTCACTTCGCCCGAGAGTGACGGCAAAAGCTCCTTCCACCGCGAGAGAGAGTACTTCAAACAGTGCGAATGCGCATAGCAGCGCTACTAGACCTGGATGATCGGCCATAAATTCACCGATCATATCTGGCCCGTGCTGCCAGATCCGCTGGCTCATAGGATACTCACTGCGCCCATTAATTTCAGCGAATATAGAAAAGCACGCCACTATCGCCACCATCACGCTCACAAACATAGACACAACTGCCCACACCAGTTTCACCGCGTAGTGCCACCCCAGAGATACTGGCGTACTCACCGTAAAAGCTGCCAGCGAGCCGTGCATAGATCGGAAATAACTCACCAGTAGCACTACACACGTCAGCACCGCCCCAGCGCCTGCGCAGAGCACCACCAGTACCTGCGCACCTATAATCACGCCCGCATTCCAACTCGGCGGAAGATAGCCCAAAGCAGTGCCAAGTACTAGACAAGCCACCTGCGCCAGCACAATTCCCATCACAGCGCGTCCATTGAGACGCCATTCGTGTTTTATAAGCATAGCCATCACTTCCCCTCCCATCGGTACATCTGCCTGAAGAGCCCATCGAGGCTCACACCGTATTCACTGCGCAGTTCGTCTGCATCGCCAGCGAGCCGAACCGTACCCGCGTGCATAAAGACGGCATGGCTCACGATCGCCTCGATATCCTGAATCAGATGGGTGGATATCAGCATCGTGGAATGTTCAGGCAGATCGGCGAGAATACCGTGCAAAATCTGATCACGAGCCGCAGGATCCACGCCCGAGAGCGGCTCATCGAAGAAGTAGAAATCTGCTTCCCGAGCTATTGCCATTGCAATTTGCAGCTTTTCACGCTGCCCTTTAGAGAGCCGTGCCGCTGGCCGATCCAGAGGTACCTGGAAATAATGCAGCTTCTCCACAGCACGATCTATGTTGAAATCTGCGAAAAAATCCGCGTACATCTGAGCTACTTGCCGGCCATTGAGCCGCGCTGGAGAAGCGCTAGCATCTGGCAAAAAACTCGTATGTGCTTTCGTAGGCAATCCTGGCCGCTGCCCGTTGAGAGCTACCTCCCCTTCATAATCCAGCATCACGCCGGAGAGAATTTTGAGCAGCGTGGTTTTCCCAGAGCCATTTTCTCCCATCAGACCAACGATCTGCCCCGCCGGAATGTCGAGGTCTACGTCGTTAATTGCGCGCACGTTTCCAAAACTCTTGGTCAGGTGCGCAACGTGAATCTCATTACTCATCAGTCCTCCCCTTTCTCTGAGGTGAGAGTCCACTCTTGTTGAATGAATCGTTGTGCCCGTTCACGGCTCACTCCGAGGCTGCGCATACGCGCCACAAATTCCCGTGCGTACACGGCGGCAAGCTCGGCGAGCGTAGCTGCAATGAGGTCACTATCGCGAGTCACAAAACGCCCTGCTGTGCTCTGCGCAACGAGTAACCCCCGCTCGTGTAGCGCCGTAAGCGCTTTTTGCACTGTGGCTGGATTGACGCCGACGTCTACAGCGAGCGCGCGCACACTCGGCACGCGACTTCCAGGCTCCCATTCTCCGATAGCGATCAATCGTGAAAACTCGTCCACAAGCTGATCGCCCAGCGGTTTATTGGGATCGAGTTGATGTGCGATCGGAGCCATCAACACCTCCTTTGTGCTTGTATACACCCAACTTGTATGCACCCAGATACTGCCGTACTTCCATGTATGTGCTCATGCAGCGCCGACCACCGCTACGGCAATGCCGTCACAGCCACCACCGTGTCGGCAGCGAGCAATGAGTGCACCGCGTAAGCAGCTAATAATGCCGCAAAGCAGCACGTAGCAGTAGGAAGCAACCACCAACAACACGCAAGGCAGTTGGCAGTATCAGGCAGTAGCTGGCTCTACCATGTGAGAGCCGACACCTACCGTTTTAGATGAGGATAGCGGTGACGCCAGAAGCGATTCCCACTGCGCCCACCCAAGGCAAGTGCCGTATGTCAGTTCGAACTGTATTAGTACAGTAACACAAATTGTATTAGTGGAGCAATACAGATGCGAAAAGAGCGGTAATCTGGGAATCACGCCGCCAACCAGCAGCAAGCAGGAAGTTCAGAGGCTACCGGAATCAGCTTCGACGGTTTCGCTGCACTCGCCTTACAATCCACACAACGCACACGATGAGCACTAAGGCAATGAAAATCTTCGAGAAGAGCGAGCCATACTGCTCTACAATGTGCCAGTTCTCTCCGAGCACATATCCGGCACTCACAAGAATGACGTTCCAAATCAAAGAGCCTGCTGCCGTATAGAGGATGAACTGCCACAGATGCATTTTCACCACGCCAGCAGGCAAGGAAATCAAGCAGCGAAAGACGGGAAGCATCCGCCCGAAAAACACCGTAGGTTTCGAGTGTTTATCGAAAAAAGCCTCAGTTTTGTTGATGTCTTCTATATCGAGCAGCGGCACTTTTGCCATCCAGCGGCGGGTGCGCTCTCGGCCAAACTTGTACGCCAAACCATAGAGCACCAGCGAGCCACACACCGCCCCTATCGTGGCCGTCACAACCGCAGCAATCACGCCAAATCCCGTGCCTCGGCTGGCCGTAAAGCCAGCAAGCGGCAGCACGATCTCACTGGGCACAAAAGGCAAAATGTTCTCAAGCGTCGTCAAGAAAAGAACCGCGCCTAAGCCCAGCGTATCCATGATGTTCACCACCCAGTCGGTAAAACTGGTGAGCAAACTACCTGATGTAGCCCCCGCATCAGATCCCGCCGCGGAGCTGGCGGCAAACATAACTGGCATCAAAACTGCAAACATAGCCCTATTCAACCTGAGATCACTGAAAATTAACTGAATACACCAGAAATAGGCAAAGAAGTGCTGCCTTTCATACAGCTTTCATATCGCATAGCATAGCCCTCATGTTCACGTCGCAGATCGCAGAACCCTCACGCGCACTACATTGCCCTCACGTGCACACACGGCACCCGCAGATGCCCGTTGCCTAGAGATCCTCAACGTCTAGCGAGCCTCAACGCAGAAACTCCACAAGCTGCTGCGCCAAACCGGTGTAGCTAGCTGGCGTCAAACGCAACAAACGCTCTTCCAGTTCAGCAGGCATATTCAGTCCTTGAATAAACTCGCGCATCTGCTGCGCCGTGACGGCGTGCCCGCGCGTAAGTTCCTTGAGCCGCTCATACGGATCACCCATCCCTTGAGCACCGGCAATAGCCTCTGCCCGCATCGCCTGTTGAATAGGCTCCCCAAGCACTTCCCACGCAGCATCGAGGTCTTCAGCTAGACGCACGGAATTGACATCCAGCCCCGCCACGCCTCGGCGCAAGTTGCTGATCGCCAGCAGCGAATGGCCAAAGGCAACGCCGATATTTCGCTGAGTGGTGGAATCCGTGAGATCGCGCTGCATCCTTGACGTCACCAACGTGGCAGAGAGCGTATCAAAGAGAGCACAGGAGATTTCGATATTCGCCTCCGCATTCTCAAACCGAATCGGATTCACTTTGTGCGGCATAGTAGAGCTACCCGTGGAGCCTTGTGCTGCGAGATTCTGATGGAAATAGCCCTTGGAAATATACGTCCAGAAATCGGTGGCGAGGTTGTGAGCGATGCGGTTGAAGTGCGCCACCGCACCGAAAAGTTCAGCATCCCAATCATGCGATTCAATCTGGGTGGTGAGCGGATTCCACTCCAGGCCGAGGCTGCGCACAAAATCGCGCGAGAGACTGATCCAATCCGCGCTCGGCACGGCCACTGAATGCGCCCCATACGTGCCCGTAGCACCGTTGATTTTTCCGAGATATTCTTGCTCCCTCACCCGCCGCAGCTGCCGGTCGAGCCGCCACGCAAAGACGGCCACCTCTTTGCCGAGCGTGGTAGGCGTGGCGTGCTGGCCATGAGTGTGCGAGAGCATCGGCTCTCCCGCATACTCGCGAGCCAAATCTGAAAGCTGATCAACGAAAGCCTGCGCTGCAGGCAGCCACACATTCTCCACGCCGTCACGAATCACCAGCGCATAGGCAAGATTGTTGATATCTTCGCTAGTGCAGAAAATATGCACAATCTCGTGGAGTTGCGTGAGTGCCGTCTCTTCGCCCAGCAGCTCACCATCCACAATCGCATTCGGCGCGGCATCGAGACGGCGCTTGAGGTAGTATTCCACGGCCTTCACATCGTGCTTGGTCTGAGCCTCAATCTGCGCCAGCTCAGCTATATCCGCTGAACCAAAGTTTTCCGGCAGCAAGCGCAGATACGTTTTCTCTCGCTGCGTGAGAGCGGGCGCACCCGCAAGCACCTGCCGCTCTAACAAAAAGATCAGCCACTCCACTTCCACCTTGACGCGCGCTCTATTGAGAGCAGCCTCAGAGAAGTAGTCTACGAGCGAGGCAGTCTCCGCGCGGTAGCGGCCATCGAGTGGCCCAAGGGCAATAGCGGGTTGGATATCAGCGAGTTTTTGCATAGCCCCTATTGTTTCACGCCGGAGCGCACATCGAATCAGTGTTCACTCTTTGAACGGAGACGTCTCATTTTCCAGACGATCCAAAGCGATACGGCGTCTACTTAGGCAGCTCCGCGCCTTGCGGGCAATCCGCTACGCCGCTCGCTATTCCCCTGGGCTGCTCTCCTGGGCTGCTCATCTGCACGCATCTGTGAACTCTTCTTCTGAGTGAACTCTTCTTCTAGCTCCGCGCTCACAATGCGAACTTGAGGCAGCGCCTCTCCCCCTCTAGTTTCCTACCTGCACTCCTCTCCTCTCCTGGTTTCCTATCTACACCCCGCTCTGACCTCCTCCCCCGAACTCCGCTTCGCTCGTTCACCCGCCGTCACCACATACACGTCACCACATATATCTGGCCCTGCCTGCTCTGGCTTCCCCGCCCGTTCCAACGGCTCCTCCGCCTGCTTGGGTATCCTCTGCCTACTTCTGCCTTTCCTGCTTTCAAGCGTTGGCACTCGCTGCACGGCTTTATTGTGCGAGCATTGCTTGCGGTGGTCTATGATCGAAGCGATGGACGCTGCCACACCCCTCGCGCTTGCGTGCGACTATTTCCGCACAGATATCTGCCATTCATGCGGATGGCTCTCCTCCTCGTATCCAGAGCAGATCGCTACTAAGAATCACCGAGCCTATGAACTCCTGCAGCCGTTTGCGGCAGAAATCGGCATCGAGTGGCACAAGCCCTACGAATCGTTGCCTGAAAGTTTCCGCAACAAGGTGAAGCTCGTCGTCACTGGATCCACAAAGCACCCCAATTTTGGAATTCTCACCAACCCGCGCACTGGAGCCGGAGCCGACCTCCGCAGCTGCCCCCTGCCTACCCTCGGCATTCGCGAAGCCATCCGCCCACTCGCCGATTTTACGGCTCATATTGGACTGCCGCCGTACAATATGCACACCGACCGAGGGGTATTGAAATACCTGATTATTGTGGAATCTCCGCTGGGAGAGCTGATGGTGCGCTTCGTCGTGCGCCGCCGCGGCGTGCAGGGAGCAATTTTTAAGCACATCGACGAACTTTACGAGGCTCTGCCCATGCTGCGAGTGTGCTCCATCAATGTGCAGCCCGAGCATAAAGCCATCATCGCGGGGGCTGAGGAAATCCTGGTGAGTGACGACGCCGTGCTTCCGATGCAGCTCGAATTGGGCGGCAACGTGGGCACCTACGGGCAGATGCTAACTTTAGGCCTGACGCCAGGGGCGTTTTTCCAAACGAACACAGGAGCGGCGCAGACGCTGTACCTGCGCGCTCAGGAGTGGCTCGGGGCGGCAGCGGACGTTGAAGCGGACGAGACTGCAGCTGGGGCTGTAGAGGTTACGGCGAAGGTAGCAGAGGCAGGGGCAGCTGATGAAACGTCAGCAGTCGCGAAGCGCAAGAATTGCCCAGATCGGCGCACGGCGTGGGATTTGTATTGCGGGGTGGGCGGCTTTGGGTTGGCGTTGGCCAGTCAAGGCGGATGGAGCGTCACCGGCGTGGAAACGGAAGAGTCTGCCGTCACCGCAGCTCGCTGGGCTACCCGCGAAAACAAGCTCAATGATGCCGCACAATTCGTCGTGGCGGATGCTCTCACGTGGGCTAAGGAACGCACAGCTGCCGGCGACGCGCTCCCCGATGCTGTGATCGTCAATCCGCCCAGGCGCGGAGTCGGCACTGATATGGCCACCTGGCTTGAGCAATCCGGCGTACCCTGCGTGCTGTATTCTTCGTGCAACGTGGAATCGCTGGCTCACGATCTGGCTGCTATGCCCTCCTACCGAATCACTCGGGCACAGGTGGTGGATATGTTCCCGCATACGAGTCACTTTGAAGTGATCGCTTTGCTGGTGCGGAAGTGAGCGGAGGTAAGCGAGGTAACGTGAACTTCCGCGAATACCTCGCACGCCATCAACACTGAGCTTGCCCGCAATCCTCTCATAGACACTGCGAACTGTCATTTTGTGAGCGTATTCAGGAGACATCCTGGTGCACCAAACAGCCCTGCGTTTCGCGGCGCACCTCACGGCATATTCCTACGCCGAAGCACGCCTCACCTGCACGTGTACTGCTCAGGGTCAATATCCCACCGCCCGTCGCGCGGCCAACGCGCCACTAGATGCGGCAAGCGGTTTTCACGCTCAATCCCTAAACGCATTCCGCTGTGAGCCATGAAATAGGCAAGCACTCCCACCACGCACAAACCAGTTGCCCCAGCCCCCACTAAGAGACTCGCTCGCGGGCCGAAAACGTCGCCAACCCAGCCGATGATCGGAGCACCAAGGGGTGTGCCTCCCATGTTGATCGCCATATAAATACTCATCACGCGCCCGCGAAATTCAGGATCTGCGCTGAGCTGAATAGCGGCATTCGCAGATGTGAGCACCGTGAGAGCGGTAAAACCAGCGGGCACCAAAAATAGCGCAAATACCCAGTAGTTCGGCGAAAGGGCAAGAGCAATCATGGAAGCGGAAAACACCGCGAGCGCCATAAGAATTGTGCGCAGCCGAGGGACGCTCCTGCGCGCCGCCATCAGGGCAGCCCCGAGTGTCCCCACTGCCTGGATCGTGCCCAGCAAACCATATTCGCCAGATCCACGTCCGAACACTTCGGTAGACATCGTGGCATTAAAAATCTGGAAATTCAGCCCGAATGTGCCCAGCATAAACACCACTACCAGTAGCACAACGATATCGGGGTGGTTCGCCACGTATTTGATGCCGTCACGCGCAGCACCTTTGCGAGCCACGTGCGGAGCAGGAAAGAGCTCTGACGATTTCATGGCTAGCAGTGCCACCAACATAGCGATGAAAGTCAGTGCGTTAATTAAAAGAGCTGGGGCTACGTCGTCACGAAAAGCAGCAATCAAGAAGCCAGCCACGCCAGGGCCAACGAGCCGCGCCCCGTTAAACGACATCGCGTTTAATCCCACGGCATTCGTAATGTGGCTCGAACCCACCATTTCTGAGACAAACGCCTGGCGGGCGGGAGCATCGAAAGCCTGCACAAGCCCCTGGAGTGCCGCCAGCACATACATATACCACAGCTGCATGGCACCGCTCACGAGCACGCCCCACATGACCAGCGCCATCAGAGCCTGCGCAGCTTGAGTGACGAGCAAGAGCTTACGTTTTGAAAAGCGATCTGCCACGGCTCCTGCATAGGGGGAAAGGATCGGGATAGCGAGAAATTGTAGTGCCGTGACGACACCCAGCGTGGAACTTGAACCCGCCGTCAGCTGCGTGAGCACCAACCAATCTTGGGCGATGCGCTGAATCCACGTGCCAGTATTAGAGAGCAGGCCACCGATAAAGAAGTATCGGAAGTTGCGAATAGTGAGTGACGCAAATGTGCGAGATGCCATATCCTATACCCTCTTTTGCTCAGATACTCTCTTGCCGCGGAATACCTCTTTCCTAGCTACTAGCACTACCTAACTACTCGTAGTACACTCCCGCCAAATCCACAAGCAACATTGCCCCCAGAGCGGAACTGATATTTTGCAGCTGCTCCACGTCTACCCGATCAAAATTTTGAGCCACCGTGAGTTCCTCCTCCTGATCGCTCTCATCTGCTGGGGCGCTTAATCTCTGCGGCAGTATCAAAATCTGCCCGCAGCTGGGCGCTAAAAGCTCCCCCTCTGCGCGCACCGCAAGAGCGCTAATTTCGGCAGCGTAGGCTTCTTCTTGTGCCATCTGCACTGCCAAATCCGCTTTGAGCATCCGAGCAGTGTGGCGCAAGAGCCGCATTCCGCGGATAGAATCTCCCGATCCAATCTCCGTAATAGCTCGCTCCAGCAGCGGATAAGCTGCCTGGCGGGCAGCTCGCTCAATGAGTTCAGACTGCGTCCCCAGCAACTGCTCATTTTTACGAGGAGTGTGCCGCCCATGATCTGCCAAACGCTGAGCATCCCGCGGAGTGGTCTGCCCCATACTCTCTAAATACTCAGCTTCTGCCGTCTCACGGTCGCTCAACGTCGAACGCAAAGGCAACGCCTTAATGGCAAAGTGAGCATAAACATCACAGCGATCACTGGTAGGCTACCCACAAACACCCAGTGCAAGCGGTCTGCAAGGCCAGCACGCACGGCCACAGCGTTGGCCTCCCACAGCGGCTAACCTGCCATCAGCTAAGCCAACCGCCAACCCGCCGGTCAGCCAAAACGCCAGACAGCCAGGCAAAGAGCGGCAACTGGTCATCACGCTGGCCCCAATACTGACGAGGCGCTCACGACCGACGCGCCACCCACTCACCACCAAGTGGGCGGCGTCCTTAGCTCGTTCTGTCGATGCTTTTGCCTGCACCCACCCGATGCGCTACCCACTCCGTCTGGGTGGACGCCACTCACACGGGCGCCCACCCAGACGGCAGGAACTTATTTCTTTTTAGGCATCTTCCTCTTCGGATCAGAAAAGGCTGCATTGTAGACAAACAAGGCCGTCAAAAGCAGAACTACTCCAACGAGCATAATGATGAGCCCGCTCATCTTCCCCTCTTGAAACCATCCGAGGAATACACATACCATGCCGAGCACGAAGAAACACAGAATCAAAATGATCCGTAGCCCCGTATTTCGCTTCATAAAGTCATTCATCATTTAGCCTTTCAACCCGCCAAGAGTCATGCCTTGAGTGAGTTTCTTCTGCACGATCATGTACAGGATCAGAGTTGGGAGCATCACCAGCACCAGACCAGCATACAAACGCCCAAACTCCGCTTTCGCCTGCTGCGCCTGCGTGAGCTCCAGCAAACCAACTGGCAAAGTCTTCGAGCCGTTGGGATCCGTGAGTAACGTCATCGCGATAATGTATTCGTTCCAGAACGATAGGAAATTGAAGAGAATAATCGTAATGATCGCAGGCTTTGCCATTGGGAACATGATCTGAACCATTGTGCGGAAATATCCTGCACCGTCGATATATGCCGCTTCTTCAAAATCATGCGGAAGAGTCTGGAAATATCCACTCAGAAGGTAAATAGTGAACGGCAATGCGTTCGAGGCATACACCAGCGACACGATGAAAGGATTATTCAAGAAAAATCCAGATAATCCGAGCGACCTCAAGAATTTGTCTCCATCGACCAGCATCAAGAAGATCGGCACCACGATATAGCTGGCGTTAATAAAGAGGCCGGCCATGAATGCAGTGTTGAGGAATTTTCTGCCGATAAAGTTGAAGCGAGACAATACGTATGATGCCGGCAACGCGATCGCAAGTAGCAAAAGTAATGCGACGCCGGTCACGAGCACCGACGTAAGCATATAATCACCCATGCGGGCTTTCGTCCAGGCATCAATGAAATTCTGGAAGTAGATCGTCTCTGGAAGCGTCCAGGGGTTTCCGTATAGCTCTTTATTCTGTTTCACGGAGGCGATGAAAACCCACGCCACCGGCACAATGATAGAGATGGCTAGCGCAATCAGAGCCACGTAAACGAATACTCGATATAGCTTAAAAGTTTTCATAGCTTGACCCCTAGAATTCGAGTACTTCACGCTCAGTCACCTTATTGACAGCTGCAGCAAGGAGGAAAGAGAACAAGAAGACAACAACGCCGATCGCCATACCATACCCGTACACAGCATTTGTGTATGCCTGCGTGTACATATACGTAAGCACTACCTCAGATTTCCCATTAGGACCACCGCTCGTCATCGCCGTCACGAACAAGAAAGCCATGTTGATAGTCGAAATGATGAAGAATGTAAGAGTTGTACGAATGTTCGTCCAGATCAATGGGATAGTAACGGTGAAGAACTGTTTAAACTGTGACGCACCGTCCAAGGAGGCACTTTCGTACAGGCTCTCAGGAACACTGGCGATAGATGCCATATACATCACCATGTAGTAGCCGATCGCTTGCCATACCATAGCAACGACAAGGGAGAGCATCACCAGCTTCTCACCTTTCCATAGAATGCGGATGTTCTCAGCAGAGAATATGGATAGGAACGAATTGAGCAAGCCATTATCGGGTAGATAAATCGCCGAGAAAATTGCTGAAATAACGACGATTGACAAAATGTTTGGAATGTAAAAAATTACTCGGAAGAAATTCTCGCCCTTTACTTTGTCTCTTGCCAGGATGGATGCAAAGACTAGCGACAAAGCAAACGTAATAATCGTGACGACAACGACCAAAAGTATGGTGTTTTGGAACGCTTTGATGAATCCTGTATCGTGCGACAGTTTTTCGAAGTTGCTCAATCCCACGAAGGTTTTTTCATCAGAGTATGCCGACCCGCGGAATAAGGACATCCAAAAAACTTGAAGGGTGGGAAAGACCATGAAGATAAGGAAAAGAACTGTGGCCGGTGTGATACACAGGGCGATAAACAAATTGCGAGAAGAATGGCCACGATAGCGTTTTTTAGCTGAATTTTTCGCCGGTTTTTTAGCTGAATTTTTAGCCTGTTGATCATCAAGGACGGCTAAGGCTGCGTGCTCCGCCATCAATACCCCCTTTAACGAGTGCTAGTAGTGCGGTGTTAGACGAGAGGGGCACAGCACGGCATTCCGGCTGTGCCCCTCTCGATTCGTTACCCTAAATCTGGGGAATGAATGTCTTACTTATTGAGGAGTGGGCGCACCTTATCATTGAGTTCTTTAATGCCCTGAACCCACTGATCCTGCGTCATCGTTCCAGCCACCAAGCTGTCGATTGGCTTGAAGAAGACATCTTTCCACTCAGTGCCTTCAAGCTGGAAGTTGGTGTTCATAGCACCCACGGCAGCTTTTGCACCGTTCTCATAGATGCCGTACACAGCCTTCTTGTCCTCTGGCATGAACTTGGTAGCGTTCACGATTGGCTGGAAAGCAGGGCTGCTGGTTGAAGCAAATGCCTCAGCAGCTTTGTCGCTGTAGAGGAATGCCACGAACTGCTTAGCCTCAGCCTGATTGGCAGCCTTGGCAGGCACCCAAGCCTGCTCGAAGAAGGTGGTGGAGTAACGATCGCCGCCAGCCTTGAATGCTGGAAGAGCAATGCTGCCCCACTGGAAGCCTTCTGCGCGAGGAGCATCAGCCATTTCACCAACGACCCAATCTCCGTTAGGCATGAAGATGGCTTTGTCGTCGAGGACGAGCTGCTGGTTCTTGGTGAAGTCAGTTGCGTTTGCCTGAGCAGGAACAACGGGATCGGTGTAGGTGGCGATCTTCGCAATCACATCAAAGATCTGCTTAGCCTCAGGAGTATCCCACACACCTTCTTCCCAGTTAGTAGCAGACTTGAAGAAGTCCTCGCCACCAGCCTGGTAGAGCATAGCGTAGAAGAAAGCGTCGAAATATCCGGCTGTTGGATAGGAGAAGAGGTAAATACCCTCAGCCTTGGCTTTATCGCCAAGTGCCCACATCTCATCCCACGTGGTGGGAACTTCCCAGCCCTTGCTCTTGAGCAAATTTGCGTCATAGTACAGGCCGCATGGGGTGTAGAACATAGGAGCAAGATACATCTTGCCGTCACCATACGGATCGGTATTTGCGCTGTTCAAAATGCCAGGAATGAGTTTCTCCTGAACGGTCACATCCTCACCAGGAACCTTAGAAGCGAGTACGTCGCTCAAATCGGTGAGTGCCTTATCTTTCACCATCGTTTCCGTCAGCCCTTTTTCACGGCCAAGTGCCATGTGGACAACGTCTGGGAAGCTACCAGATTGCATCTGCGAACCCAAAGTATCTTCTAGGTTCTTTGCAGTCTGAAGCTCTACTTTAATGCCAGTTTCTTCTTCGAAAGCCTTAGCGACGGCTTTCCAGCCATCAGTGCCATAAGCAGTTTCAACTGCAGCTACCTTGATGGTCTTATTGGTGGCTGCCCCCCCCTGGTTGGGCTTGGGGGATTCGGCCGACGGCGAAGAACCGCACGCGCCCAAGCCAAGCGCAGCAGCGCAGAGCACAGCCGCAACTTTCGCAATTCTCTTCATAAATCTCTCCCTTTCAGAGTGTGAAGCAAATCAATGAAAATCATCTTCGATAAAACTTTGCTTCTGATGGCAGAATACTACTGATTTCTGCTGAGGAAAACTGAAAAAAGTCCATAATGAATGGATTGTTATCTTGTTGTGACCAATGCTTATGCGTCGTGATTGGCAAACTCCAAAATAATCAACAAAATGATTGATTTTCTGCAGTGACGCGCAGAGAAGCTCATATACCGTACCACACAAGCGATCTTTACCGCGCATATTCAAACGCCAGCCCTTTTACTTTTTCACCGCGACGCACTGGTAGTGACGGCACACATTTTTCACCGCGACGCACTGGTAGTGACGGCACAGCAGTAGTGGCTACACGCCGGTAGTAACGGCACACTGGTAGCGATGGCCAGGAACCGTTGAGAAGACGTTGAGCACATGATCAATATGTTCCACCTCAACGCTCAGATGCGTGCAGCAATCCGTCACCGAAGCAATCACCCCAGAGTTCAAACGCAGAGCAGCTGTTCCTCCCTGCGCAGCGATGATATCTAGCCGCGATATTTCCCCGTCTTCCCACTCCATCGCCAGCGTAAACCCTCCGCGGGCGGCGAGGCCTTTCACAGCTCCATGCTTTGCCCACACTGCAGGTAATGCTGGCAGACAGTGAATGTAGTAGGGATACGTTTTTCCGCCCGCCGATTCATACGTGGCGTTAGATTGCACAAGCAGCTCACATATACCAGCAGTTAGCCCAAAATTTCCATCTATCTGGAAAGGAGGGTGCCGATCAAAGAGATTCGGATAGATCCCTTGCGCGCAAAAAGCCTCAAGACACTCATAGGCATTGTCTCCGTAGCCCGTTCGCGCCCAAGAATTGAGTCTTTGCGCCAGCCCCCATCCGGTCGCGTTGTTTCCCCGCATATTTAGGCTCTGCACAGCTGCAGCCATATACTGCGGGCGATCAATCGTTATAAAATTTCCTGGATAAAGACCCAGCAGGTGTGAGAGATGCCGGTGCTGCAGCTGATAATGCTCAATTTCAGAACCGTCACGGTAGCAGCCGAGGGCACCCTCGTCATACCATTCCTTAATCTGCCCGGAATCGCCCACGTCCACGGGATGCAACAGCTCCACAGCTCCACGCAATGAACGATTCGCCTGAGGGTCGGCAAATTCTCCATCTCTGTCCCATAGGCGCACCCAATGCGAGGACACGCACCCCTCAGCTGAACCCAGCAGATCGTCGTCAGCTCCAAGCCGTTCAGTAGCCTCAATGGTATCCGTGAATAGCTGCCATATCAGCACTTGTTCATAGGTATTGCCATCTGTAGCAACCGGCCCGTGTTCGGGCGAATATGCAGGTGCACACACCAACCGAGTTGTTCCATAAGCGTCCGTGGCAGGATGGAGTATCTTCTCAAGATAGAGAACGCACGATTCTCGAAGAAGTGGATACACCCGCTCTCGGAGCAGATCCTCATCCCCCACAAACAGGTAGTAGTCGTAGAGCTGATGCAGTATCCACGGAATTACAGCTGGGCTCCACCCCCACGAAAATACTGCACCTGGAGTCGTCCAGCCGAAAGGAGTATTTTCGGTGTGTACCATATAGCCGCTGCCCTTGCTACCATCAGTACCCGCATACACACGTGCAGTGATTCGTCCAGGTTCCACCAGGTTTTCCACGAAAGCAATCAGCGGCTCCATGCACTCCCACAGTTGGGTGCTGGCCGTATGCCAGTAATTCATTTGAAGATTCACGTTCAGGTGATAGTCAGATCGCCAGATATTCTCGCCGTTGGTATCCTGAGCTCCGAATGCCCACACACCTTGCAAATTCGCTGGCAGTAAACTATCGCCCCTCGAACTCGCCACCAGCAGATAGCGGCCATAAGCAAAGAGCAGCATATAAAGATACCGATATTGCTCCGGAGAAGCTACTCCTTGAGCGCATTTCGATACCAATACGTCGGTAGCATCTGCTCCATCCTGCCCATATAGTTGCAACTCAGTATCGCCGAGCACTCTGCTCATGTCGGCAAGGTGATCACTACGCACCGCTGCGTACCCTCGACGCGCAGCCATCGCCGTCACGCCCTCAGCTCGTCGGCACACATCCCCCAGCTTCTCGCCCGTACGGTACACAGGAAAGTTGGCAGCGTAATCAGTTGCTAGATGTATATAGATCGTGACGGCGTTCGCATCCGTGATACGCAAACGGCCAGTAGGCACCTGCGGATCTGCATCTTGCGAATCTGCGTCTAAAAACTTGCATGAGGCATGGCCGGCTTCGATGCGCATATCTGCAACGTAGTGCAGCCCGTTGTTGTGCAGTTGCCCGCCCAAACTGAGATGCCCATCTGAAAGCTCCACCGCAACCCTCTCGTGGTTGAGTTCAGAGTTGTGGGCAGAACGCAGATCGACGTCCACCGCAAAAGTTCCGTGATCCACCTCAAGGCGCACCACGAGCACGTCGTCGGGGTGAGAGACAAAATAGCTGCGGGAAAAGCGCTGATGGCGAAGACGATACGTCACGTTTACGATACCGGAGGCAAGATCTAATGAGCGGTGATAATCATCCACATCAGCAGAAGTAAGATCTGGAAAATGCAGCCACAAATCGCCAAAACGCTGATAGCCTCCATACTCATCTTCCCTATTGAGCCCACCCAAAAGCCCTGAAGCAGCGAGGTTTTGAGCTTCTTCAATACGGCCTGCTTCACATAAACTCTGCACCTGCCGGAGAGTGGCGCCAAACTGCCCGTGATCTTCTGAATTGCCTCCGGAGTATGTACTGGTGGAGCCTGGCCCTCCCGTCCACAACGTTTTCTCATTGAGCACAATACGCTCATTGCGCAGTTCACCGTATACCGTGGCACCCATATCGCCGTTGCCAATGGGCAATGTGGTCTGCTGCCAACGATTTCCCTCCACACCCTGTTCGCTGGCATCTGCCAGATCGTCTCGATACAGAAGGGGAGTTAAAGAAGCGGGTTGATCATAGCGACATTTCATCGCGGCAATTCTAGCGAAAAATAACCGCCACCACTCGGAATTGCCACGTTACGCAATCAACACGAAAAAGAGGGGGTTCTCAGACCCTCAGCCCGTCTAGCCCACTCTGATGCTGTCTCGTGGTTAGGGCTGTTCGTGCCGTGGTGGCTGCCCCCCCCTGGTTGGGCTTGGGGGATTCGGCCGACGGCGAAGAACCGCACGCGCCCAAGCCAAGCGCAGCGGCCGTAGAGCACGAAGACGAAGAAAAAGAGGGGGATCCCTACTCGTATGAGTAGGGATCCCCCTTCTTCTTCAATGTTTGTGATAACGACCCTCACCACACCAACCAAGCCCTAGCAAGCTAGCTGCCTGGTTAGCAAGCCGACAAGCTAGGTGGCTAGTTAGTTGCCTGGTTGGCAAGCTCGTAGCTAGCTGCCTGGCTGCCTGGCTGGCTGCTTAAGTGGCTAGCTAACAAGCTAGAGCTGGCTGGTTGGTTAGGTGGTCACTCGGTGCGGCGCCGGCGAGCAGCGACCAGCACACCACCAGCAGCCACCACCAACACTGACACACCCAGCAGACCAGCTAACACCGAACCAGTCTCAGGCATCCGCTCCGGACTAGCCGGCTCACCAGCCCCACCGAAATCATCAGTCACAGCAGGATCCGTCACCGGCTCACCCTTCTGGCCTGGATCAGCCACGGTCTTACCCGTACCAGGATCCACCATCGTGTTCACCTCATCACCATCCTGGCGACCATCACCATCCGTATCAGCCCGATTCGGATTCGTCGGCTTACCTGAAACAGAATTACCCCGACCCGTCACCTCATCAGCATCGTTAATACCATCACCATCAGTATCAGGATCATTCGGATTCGTATTACCAGGCTTCCCGCTTGGATCATACTTATCACCCTGGAACGGATTCTTATCACCGTTCACCTCATCACCATCAGACAAGCCATCACCATCAGAATCAGGATTCAACGGATCAGTCGGATCCAGATTCCCATCCTTATCCTTGTGATTCACCTCGTCACCATCAGACAGACCATCACCATCAGTATCAGCCGAATTCGGATCCGTCACCGGCTCATCCTTCTGGTCAGGATCAGCCACAGTCTTGCCGTTCTCATCCACCTTAGTGCCGATCTCGTCACCATCGGTCACGCCGTCACCATCAGTATCAGGATTCGTCGGATCGGTCGGAGCACCAGGCTTACCAGAATCCTCAGTCAGATTCCCGTCCTCATCGAACGGATTCTTCTCACCCGTGAGCTCGTCACCATCGTTAATACCATCTTTATCGGTATCAGCATCAGCAGGATTGGTACGAGGCTCGTCCTTCTGGTCAGGATCAGGCACAGTCTTACCCGTATCCGGATCCACCGTGGTGTTCGTCTCGTCCCCATCCTTCAGGCCATCACCATCAGTGTCAGGATTCTTCGGATCGGTCGGATCACCACCCTCATAACCATTGACCTCGTCACCATCATTGATGCCATCACCATCAGTATCAGGATTCGTCGGATCAGTGTCGTGATCCTTCTCATCCCCATCCTTCAGGCCATCACCATCAGTATCAGGATTCTTCGGATCAGTACCATCTTGGTTCTCCTGATCATCATCGACCTTATCATTATCATCATCAGGATCAGTCACATCAGGATCACCATCACCATCAGTGTCCAACTGGAAGTGAGCATTCACCTCATCAATACCACCATTATTCGGATAGGTGACCACCACCGGCACATCAAACTCCTCGGCCGTATTAGCAGTCGGCTGATCAGGAGCGCTCACCGTAATCTCACCAGTATTAGGATCAATCGTCACGGTATAACCAGCAGGAGCCGTCCAACCATTCTTCAGAGCAAACGTCGTGCCCTCAGGAGCAGTCGCCTTAGCACCATCCTTGTCCGTGAACGAAGGATCCACAGTAGCAGGAGTACCAGGCACCACCAGAGTATTCGGATACGCCGGCTCCAACAACTGCGCCACCGAGCAACCATTCTCGTCCACCGTCACCCCAGCAGGAGTATCAGCACAATCATCCTGATCGTCCGGCACACCATCACCATCACCATCATCAGGCGAAGTAGGCTGGGTCACCGTAATATCACCAGGCTCAGACGTCACACTCTTCGGAGTATCCGACCCATCATCCACAGGATCATAGGACACACTCACCGTGTAAGTGCCGTCAATCGGAGCCGTCGGCGTCCCAGAAATCACACACCCACCCCGAGCAGCGTCATACGTAATCACCAGACCATCAGCCAAACCAGTAGCCGAGCACTGCAAATCCGTAGCCTTACCAGGATTCTCCACCGGAATCACAACCTCCGTGATAGGCGTACCCACCACACCAGTAATCCCAGGCAACGGATCACCATTATTCACACTCGGAGCCACCGAGCAACCATTCTCGTCCACCTGAGCTCCAGCAGGAGTACCAGCACAATCATCCTGATCGTCCGGCACGCCATCACCATCACCATCATCAGGCGAAACCTGGGCATACTGAGCCGTGATCGTGGTCGCCTGAGCAAACGTACCCGTCAGGTTCTTATCCCAGCCAGTGAACCGCCACCCATCAGCAGCAGTCACATCAGGAGCCGTCAAAGTCACCTCCACAGCAGGATTCACCTTCACGACCGTCACCGCACCATCAGCAAACGAACCATGCTCACCAGCAGCAAACGTCACATCCACATAATTATCCGGCACAACCGGAGGATTATCAGGATCAGTCACCGGCACCACATCAGCCACAAACGTCACCGACACATCCGGCGCATCCGTCGAATCATCACGATACGTCACCGTCATCGGCACCGTCGTCTCACCCACAGTCTTGGCAGGCAGACCATTCGTCGGCACAATACTCGTAATACGAGGATCAGTCGCCGGCACAGCCTCATCATCAGCCGTATCCTCAGTACCCTTCGTATCCGTCACACTCACAGCACCCTTCAAAGCCGCCGTCAAATCCTCATCAGACACCGACACCGGCACCACAACAGAACCACCAACAGCATCCAGAGAATCCGTCAGATCAGGATCGGCTGGTGGAGTCGTGTTAGCTACTGTGAACGTGGCCGTGGCCTTTTTCGTCACGCTAGTTACTTCTGGGTTTCCACCCATGGGGTTGAACTTCATCAGCACGGGGATATCAAAGGACTGCCCTTGCTGTGCCTCGGTTGGAGTGAACGTGACGACACCAGTATCAGGATTCACCGATACCTGATCAGCAGTGACGCCATCAGGGAGGGTGCCGAGCTCAAACGTTGCAGCTGCAGGCTTCTGCTCAGTAGTACCAGCAGTCTTTGGATTGTCGAAAATAGGATTGCTCGTAGCTGCTTGACCCACAGTCGCATCCGCATCCTCATAATCCAAGTACGTGGGATCAGCCAGGAAAGCATCAGCGAGTAATGCGTCATCAAGATTATTAGCAGCAGAAGCAGCAGGGAACACTGCCGACGTGAAAATGGCAGGGGTCGCTAGATCCTCAGGAATCGGGAGATCACACGACGTCAGGCTACCCGTTGCGCTGGTATCCATCGGAGTGCACCTAGCACCATCTACTGGCTGCCCATCCTTAAACCACTGAATCGTGTAAGAACTGAGAGGCACAAGACCACGGGTTTCCGACACTGCCGGATCATCACCAGGAGCAGCAGGATTAGTGTTCACGTCATAATTAGTCACATTATGGTTCGGTGACGTTGCCAGCAGCGCAAAATCCTGAGCCGAGATGTTGTCCGATGCCAATTCGATACCGCCGTTTTTACTGGGCGACTGGAACATATTGATCGGGAACGCCTTCATCCAGACGTCTTGCTTACCATCAACAACCGGATACGCATACATATACTCGGTATTGACGTGACGCTCACCTACAGAGCCCCACTTGGTGACGCTACTGTGAGCACCGTCGTCATCTGCGACCGCGCCCCAGGTCTTACCCGCAGGGACACCTTTATCATTCTGGTATCCACGCCCCCACAAGCCTTGGAACGGAATATAGTAGTTAGTGTCAGCTTTCACCGTGCCTACCACGGTCTCAGCAATGTGCGAACCCACACCATGCTGTTCCTGATAGGTCTTAACGATCTGCTCCTGTGCTTCTTTGAAAGCCTGCACGGTATAACCACGGTGATCGTTTTCCCACTGCTTGAAAGCGCGAGCCACCTCATCATTCACATACGAAGCAACAATTTTTACGTTCGTGGCAGCCTTGTCGCCATTCGAAGACTGGTATTCATACAAACCAGCAGGAGAACCAGCACCTTCAGCCTGTTCCCACCATGCTTTACCTCTGAAAGTGCCAGAATTGCCTGAATCATTCCAAATACCATCGGAACCAGGAGCGGCCGTCCATTCAGCTTCCGGCTTGGCAAGCCAGCCAACAGCATTAGGCCTTTCCGAGAAAGCTATCTGAGCACCAACAATGCGCTCAATCCCGACGGTGAAATCCCAGGACTCATTTGCACGCTCGAGACGGCCGTGGAACGTACCACTAAACTTGTCGCCACCCTTGACGACCATAAGATTTTCATCAGGACTCTCAGCCCACGTACGCACCCGCGTCTTAGAACCATTAATGCCCGCCAAACGGAACTTGTGCTCTACGCCCAGCGGATCAACGAGCGGCTTCGAAAGATCGAAAGCAAACTTACCTTCGGTATTGGTAGTCGTGTAGTAGATAGGCGACACGTAACCAGAGCCATCAATCCACTGCAAGAACACCTTGACATTCTGCATCATATCTTCAGGCTTAACACCTGAAGCCGCCATATCACCATTACGGGCAAAAAAGACTTGACCGTTGTAGCTAAACTTCTGAAAAGGATCAACAACGCCCGTAGCCTCAATAGCCGTCGCCTCAGTAGAGCCAGGCGCTTCCTCAGCCACAGCGATGGGCGCTGGCGTGAGTGCTAACGTGCCTGCGGCTAGGCCTGTGACGCCTAGAGCAAGAGCAGCAAGCGCAGACGTAGCTTTACGCCACCGCGTGCCTCCCCCCGCGCTTAATTTCTTAGTTTCCATTTAGTATTCCCCTTAAAAAAAACGGAGTAACTATACAACCGCCCCTAGAGGGCTGACACCATCCATACCCACACACCCAGCACACCACACAACACAACCTTGCACGATCGCCAGACACGAGCACGAAAACGGGCATATACAATGCCCCTCCGCCCCCCCCCCGAAGACGCGATAGTTCAAGCATAGTAATAAATGGAGAAAAACAAAACCAATTCCAGAAAATCACCACACATACGTGACAGACCCAACTTTCCCACCCACAAACACAACCAGCCGCACGCCGTCACGCCCAACGAATAGCCCCTCCCACAAACTTCGCCACTATAACCAGCCTCTTGCGCGGCGGCTCATCCTTCAAGATCGGCATCACTATACGTCGTGCCGTTTGCTGCCGTCTACGTCATTCCTCTAGACCTGCTTCGTCGTTTCTCTAGACCTATTTCCTTGAGCGTCTTACGAGTGGCTCCCATTGCATTTCCTGATTCTTGACGGCAAGAAAGCAGGACGTGTAAAAAATTTGCGATTTTTTTTACACGTTAAAGTGATATGTAAAAACTCTTTACACATAAATATGGAGACCGGAGTGGTTCTGGACAGCCGTGAGTAATTCCAAACAGCCGTGAGTAATTCCAAACTACCTTGAGTAATTCCAAACTACCTTGAGTAATTCCGAGCAGCCTTGGACGCAGCATCAGCTACCCACAAATTCGGCGATTTTCGATCTCGAAGCCCGTCTACGTGGTACGTGGTTGATAACTACATCAGCTTAAAAACTCTCCCCCGAGTGGCTAACTGACAGCATCGCCCCAACTCTAGTGCTTTGATCACCTACTGCGGGAGCCGCGTATCAAAAAGTAGAGATAGATACTTTTTATTAATGAAAAGCACACTTCTACCTGCTTTGGTGGGTTCCACTACCCCAAGCTGAGCAAGTTTCTGGACGTATTTACTTGCAGTCGGGCGGCTCACCCCGAGATGCTCCATAACGTCATCATACCTCAGATACGGTTTTTCAAACAGGATATAAGCAAAGTCCCGAGCCGGTAATCCCTCTTTGTGCAAAATGCTCACGGTCGCGTCGATCTGTTCACGAATTGAATACACCAGATTACTAGTCCATGTAGACGTCACCCTCACGGCATCTAGCATGAATAGCACCCACGGCTCCCACTCATCCCTTTGCGTCACGCCACCAAGCAGACGATAATACTCATCCTTATGCGCAACGATATACCCAGACAGGTAAGTGATCGGCCGCTCCAAAAGCCCCTCTTGCACGAGATACAACACATTCA
The DNA here is from genome assembly GCA_028724905.1 of Actinomycetaceae bacterium. Taxonomy (GTDB): domain Bacteria; phylum Actinomycetota; class Actinomycetes; order Actinomycetales; family Actinomycetaceae; genus Arcanobacterium_A. The sequence goes on from JAQYTG010000017.1 coordinate 74,020, forward strand.
AAATACGCCCAGTACGCCCATTCCCATCCGAAAACGGGTGAATCGCCTCAAATTGATAGTGAAGCAGAGCAAGTTTGATCAGCGGATCCATTGAATCGTCCTCATTGAGGAACGTCTCCCACTGAGCCAGATGGCCGAGAATCACATCTCTATTTTCAGGCGGCGTATAAATGCGCGCTTTAGTGACGGGATTTCCGATATACGTACCCGCTTCACTGCGCACATCCATAGTGATTCCCGTGATGATGGAACACACCAATTTAGCGGTATTAGTAGTGAGGGGCTTTTGCTGAATCGTCTCGTATCCGGCATACATTGCCCTACTATATTGCAATGCTTCTTTTGTGGCCGGCGAAGGAGACTGCACGTTGTGTGCCGCGCGAAATAACTCATCGTTTGTGGTGACGACATTTTCAATCTCGCTAGACGCCTGAGCTTCCAATAATGGCACTGCTTGAATCAATATGTGCGGATTGGGCAGCAAATTCGCAGCTATGTTTGCACCCTCTAATGCGCGCGCAGCCCTAATCGTAGCTTTTAGCACAGGTACCGTTTCGATATTTTGCGCTGGCGGCAATGGTGGAAGATGCTGATAAGGCACTTCCGGATCGTTATGCATATCCATATAGTAACCTCACAACAGCAGGACGTGTAAAAAATTTGCGATTTTTTTACACGTTAAAATGATATGTAAAAACTCTTTACACATAAATATGGAGACCGGAGTGGTTCTGGACAGCCGTGAGTAATTCCAAACAGCCGTGAGTAATTCCAAACTACCTTGGGTAATTCCGAGCAGCCTTGCGTAATTCCGAGTAGCCTTGAGTAATTCCGAGCAGCCTTGGACGCAGCATCAGCTACCCACAAATTCGGCGATTTTCGATCTCCAAACTCCATTTCCGGATCAAAAATCTCCTCGCGTGCCCGCCCCTCCCTAGTGAAAGCACCTAGGGCACTCTAGCCCTCCCACCTCTAGGAATCCTCCCCCAGAGAGACTACGCAATAGGCGCGAAAGCCGCTCGTAGCAGCAAATTATTGACCTCTGGGAATCCTCTTTATTGACCTCTGGGAATCCTCTCCAGAGAGAGTCACGCGATGGTGCCCCCGAGCCGATTCGAACGGCCGACACCCGCTTTAGGAGAGCGGTGCTCTATCCCCTGAGCTACGAGGGCTTACAGCATTTAGTCTGCTTGCTCATCTACTTTAGCCGAAAATTTTGCACGAGAGCCAGCTCCACCACAAGCCAAGGCATGACAAGCCAGCTCTGCCACGAGCGAGCGCCGCGATGAGCCGAATCACCACGGGCCAAGGCCGCGACGAGCCTCAACAGCCGCACAGAGAGGCATGACGCACGTAAGCATGAAGAGACCAAAGGAAACGCCTGGCAAAGAGGCAAAACCCGACGGGGATTTCCGAAGAAAACTAGCAGGAATTATCCGACGGAATTTATCCGACAGAAATGATCGGATAAAAATCCTCACTAAAGCTGCCTAAAACGCTAAAAATACCCGAAACGCCGACAGAACTCAGATGCCACATCAACGACGATCAGCCACATCACATCAATAACTTTTGTCCGCTAGCTTGCAAACCGTACTTAAAAGCTACCGGCGTCCCACCGGCGCCCAAAAGACGTCCTACCGATGTATAAAAGAGATCCGAAAACATCTCAAAAATCAAAGAGCGCCCACGGATCACAACGTGCCCCACGTCTGCCTACACCCAAAATCTAGAAACGCAATGCTTACAAAAGCAATGCCCAGAAAATGCTCAGAGAAAAACGCAGTGCGCAGAGAAATCAGGAAACCCGCACAAACTCATAGGAGCCATACAGCGACGTCTCGATGGTGCCGATGCCGTAATCTTGAGCTCCAATAATCTGCCCATTGCCCGCGTAAATGGCGATATGCCGCCCTGGCCACCACACCAAATCGCCTGGTTGAGCCTCGGAAGCAGGGATCGAGGTGAACATCCGCGCAATCGGATCAGCGCCGTGGGGCACAGAAATCCCCAAATTGCCCAGCACCCACATCACAAAACCAGAGCAATCCCAGCCAGCAGGAGTGGAACCAGCCCACACATACGGCACGCCGATACCCGTGCGCGCAAGCGCAACTATTTCTGAGCCAAGCGACGAATCAGCAGGCGGCACATACTGGCGCAAACGAGCCTCGCCGGAATGATCAGCGGGAGCTGCGGGAGAGCTGACCTCGTCTCTACGCTCAACCACGGGAGCCGGCTTGACGCTAGCCTCCGCTACAGTGAACGCCCAACCCGTCTGGTTGGTTTTCTGAGCAGCATCTTTGGAATTCTTAGAGTCGGATAGCCCTTTAGCCAAATCGACCTTGGCGGCTACCACTTTGTTCGCGTGGTGGACGGCATTCTCCGCTTCCGGCGCAGCGACGGCCATTGAACTACCAACGCCAAAGAACGCCCCTGCGACAGTTGCCACTGCACACGCTTTAGCCCCTGGCTTAGCGGCAATTCCCTGTGCCGTTTTTACGATTGAATGCTTGCCCATTCACACTCCCATGCGTTTTGCGTGCACCCTCATTGGGCGCCCGTTCCACCGTCACAGATCAGTATAAACGCAAGACAAGCAATTGTCACGATTTAATAACATTGTATTTATTTTATTTATTTTCAGATATCAAATGGCCATTTTTCCTTGGAGTGACGCCATTGTTTTGCGTGACGACGCAAGCACAGTACTCTCACACAGCCCCGTTAAAAGCTGTGGAATACGTCGCATTGTAGATATCGACTGCGCGTGATCGGGCAGCGCTCATGCCGCGCCATCACTCACAACATGACTTCGCCGCGTATCCACTGATGACACACAACCACCAACGCCCATACCATTGCGCCATTTATGCAGCGCAGTCAATTCCAAGTGCAAAGCCTTAGGAATATATGTACACTCCCTCAGCGATGTACGCCGGCACCAAAAGCTCTGCATCGTTCACAACTATCACCACGTCGTCACCTCGCCGGCCGTGTACGGTGATCACGGCACGCGGACGCACCCCCGCAGCTTCAAATTCGACGAGATCATGTGGATCACTTTGCACCCGCTCAGAAAACCGCGCCACCTCGTAGCTGCGCACTTCCTTGGCATCGGCGATATCTGCCAAAGACTTCAATCCCGCCACTGCCCCATCTGGAAACCCCGAACTTTCTTTTGTGCACTCCCGCCCATGCACCTGCGGAATGGGATTACCAAAAGGATCCGTCTGGGGATTCTTCAGCAGATCGTCGATTTTATCGGCCACGGCGTCACTCACCACGTGTTCCCATCGACACGCCTCATCATGCACGTGCGCCCAATCGAGATTAATCACGTCTAGCAGCAGCCGCTCAGCTAACCGATGGCGACGCATCACTGCCTCAGCACGGCAAAACCCCTCATCCGTAAACTGAATCTGACGCCCAGCCCCGATGCGGAGCAGCCCATCGCGCTCCAGGCGAGCCACCGTCTCCGAGACAGTCGGCCCGCTCTGCCCCAGCCGCTCTACAATGCGCGCCCGCAGCGCTGGCACACCCTCCTCTTCGAGTTCATAAACCGTCTTGAGATACATCTCAGTCGTGTCGATTAGTTCACCGCCCACGTCGCACCTGCCTTACCAGTACCTATCCAAATATCTCTAAGCATCTGCTCTAAGTATCTGCGCCACATCTGTCTATGCCGTCTATCCGATCCAATCTGATTCCGACATCCGACACATCTGAGAATCATCTGCACGCCCCGCTTTGGAACTTCCTTGGAACTATTCTAGACGCGATTTTCACCTGACGGGTTTCACCTGACGGGTTTCACCTGGCGGGTACCGTACAGATCACCGCTAACGCGCTCACGCAAAGATGGGAAGTTAGTATGGAAGTCGGTGTAGAAGCCTGCACGTGTGAAGTTGGCGTGGAAGTCGGAAGCTGTTAGGCAGAGTGCCGTTAAGCAAGGCCCTTAAGCAGATGTTGCTGTTGTGCAAAGTGCTATTAGACAGAATGCTGTTAGGTGAGATTCTGCGCATAGCTCACATTCTGCGCGCATCCCACATCTCGTTTCTCTGCGTGCATCCCAAATTAGAGGGCAAGCCACATCCAAAGGACACCCCACGCCCAAAAGGCAAGCCCGCATTCTGAGGACACCTTAATTCTGAGAGCGTCCAGATTTCTAACGGGGACACAGATTTCTAAGGGCACCCCCACAAATGCTGCTACTTCTGCGACCTCTGCTACTTCCGCGAGTCCTGCGAGTCCTGCGAGTCCTACTACTTTTGTTACTTCTGCGATTTACCCCCAAACGAGAGCACCGGAAAGGCAACATTCGCCACGTGGGCTTACAAACGCGCCCCGCCCCAGGCGTGCCACAATAGCACTATGGTTAATTTTTCTCACGAACAGCTGCCCGCCGACGGACGATTCGGCTCCGGCCCCTCAAAGGTGCGTGAAGCACAGGTACACGCCATCACGGCAAGCCCGCTAGGCACCTCGCATCGCAAACAACCCGTAAAAAACCTTGTGGGGAACATCCGTGAGGGAATGCGCGAACTCTTCGCACTGCCAGAGGGATACGAGGTGTTACTCGGAAATGGCGGCGCCACGGCTCTGTGGGATGCCATTCCCTTTACACTTGTGGAAAAACGCGCCCAGTGCGCCGTGATCGGCGAGTTTTCGAGCAAAGCAGCAAAGGAGCTGAGCGCTGCTCCGTGGCTTGAAAGCGTCGATGTGCTGCGCAGCGAACCAGGATCAATGATTCTCAATCACCAGCAAGAGGGCGTCGATGCCTATCTTTACGCCCACAACGAGACGTCCACCGGCGCGATGAGCCCTCTGGCTCGCTACGGCACAGCACCAGTTTCTGGTGGTGACGGCGGCGCCCTCACGATCGTGGACGGCACCAGCATCGCCGGAGGGAAAGTATTTGACGCAAAGAATGTGGATTTCTACTACTTTTCTCCGCAGAAATGCTTCGGTTCTGACGGCGGGCTTTGGATTGCGCTCGCATCTCCAGCAGCGCTCGAACGTATTGAACGTCTAGCCAAGGAGCGCTGGGTGCCAGATTTCCTGAACTTGCAGCTCGCCGTCAATAATTCTCGAAAAGATCAGACGCTCAACACTCCAGCCGTTGCCACGATTGCCATGCTGGCAGATCAAGTGCAGTGGATGCTCGACGGCGGCGGGTTGGCCGGCATGGAAGCGCGCAGCACGGCCAGTTCAGCTGCGGTCTACAGTTGGGCTGCTGAGCGCCCGTATGCGCAGCCATTTGTGCAGCAAGAAGAATATCGTTCCGTCACCGTAACGACCACAGATTTTGACGACGCCATTTCCGTGCCTGAGATCCTCGCCCAGCTGCGTGAAGCGGGGATGGTGGATGTAGATCCCTATCGTTCGCTCGGGCGTAATCAGCTGCGCATTGCCACATTCCCAGCAATAGAGACGGACGACGTACTCAAACTGCTCAGCTGCATTGATGCCTTAGTGTAGCTGTAGCTCAGCAGTTCAATGCAGCTCGGCGCTGCAGGAACGCCACGCCGCAATACACACCGCAATACAAGCCGTAGTACAAGAAGGGCAAGACTCGCAGTGCAAAAGCTAATCAGCAGCACACTCGCGGTACAAAACCCGCAGCACAAAAGAGCTCGCACATGGCACGGCCGCGCTGTGGCTAATAAATGACGTGCGTGCAACGGGCAGCCAAGAAGCGGCGGCGCAGCTTACAGTGCACAGCCCGTAGCACAAAAACTGATCAGCAGCGCATAGCGTGACTGCAACCAATCCCGCAGGTTTCCTACTGTGGCCACTCCACTGCAAGCAACCTGAAAGAGAACTCATCGAACAGGCTATTGATGGTGGCTTAGCAGTCGTTGTGGTAGGGCAGAGATATCTCCACCTGGCGGTATTAGCTATGGGTTTGACGTATCAGTTTGAGGCTGCCGGTTTGATGTGTCGGCTAGCCGTTAGCGCTTGGGCTGGTTGTGCCCGTCGGGCAGCCACTCGGGGGCTTGCCACGAAATCCACTGCAGCAACGGGTTAAGCAATAGAAGCCGCACCTCCAGCGATAGCTGCCCTCCACTAGCTCTGAAAAGACTCAAGTGGGTGGGAGCATGATCCATGCGATCACTCTCCCACCCACTGCTGCTATAGTGCCTCGTTGCTATAGTGGCTATAGTGCCCAGTTTGCCCAGCTTCCACTGTGCCGTGTGCGGCTGCTAGTGCTGGCAATTGCTGAGCTGTGCAGAGCCCGCCTGGATGCGGTGGGCGTAAGCCTGAGCCTGCCGTCACGACTCTGTATAAATGCAGAAACCTGATAAATGCAGAAACCTACTATCGGCTCAGACATCTGCTATAAAGTTCAGCACCCACTATAAGCTCCGCCCTATAAGGCTCAGCAGCCCTATATAAGCTCAGCCCTATATAAGCTCAGCCCTAGGCACTCAGCCGATCAGAACCTTTTGAATCGGCCCCATAAGGAAATAGATCACGAAGAGCGCGGCCACAACCCACATGAGCGGGTGTACTTTCTTGGCACGGCCAGCGAAGCTCTCAATGAGCACAAAGGAGATGAACCCGATGCCAATACCCACGGTGATCGAATAGCCGAACGGCATGAAGACGATCGTGAGGAACGACGGCACAGCCACCGAGAGATCTTTCCACTTCAGATCGCCCACCTGCTGCATCATCAGCACGCCCACAGCAACGAGAGCCGGAGCGGCGGCCTCACTCGGCACAAGCGAAACGAGTGGAGCAAAGATGATCGAGAGCAAGAACAGAATACCCGTCACCACCGACGCCAAGCCGGTGCGTGCGCCGTCAGCCACACCAGATGTAGACTCCACAAAGCTGGTATTGGATGAGACGCCACCGAGGCCGCCTGCCACAGCCGCGAACGAGTCGATGAGCAGAATACTGCGGGTATTTGGCGGATTTCCCTCGTCGTCAAGCAAATCGCCCTCAGACGCGACGGCCACCATTGTGCCCATAGTGTCGAAGAAGTCGGCCAACATCACCGAGAAAGCTAGCACCACCACGGCAATGACGCCGATCTTCTGGAATGGCCCCACGATAGAGAACGTTCCAATTGTGCCAAAATCTGGCGCCTGTACGATCTGCGCTCCCTCAAAACTCGGCACAGATCCTTTCCATCCGCCGAGATTGACAGCGCCCAGCTTCTCATCGGCGTTGTATCTGCCGAGCTTGAGGATGGCTTCCATGATAAACGCCATCGCGGTGCTCCCCAGAATGCCAATCAAGATAGCCCCTGGCACCTTGCGCACCATCAAAATAAACGTGAGGAACATTCCAAAGAGGAACAACACAAATGGCCAGGTGTCGATTGATCCACCGTTGCCAAAGGCAAGCAGCGTGCCATCGCCGTTCTTGACGATGCCCACATTCGAGAAACCTACCAGAGCAATAAAAAGACCAATACCCACGGAAATAGCGGTTCGCAAAAACTTTGGAATCGCGCGGAAGATCGCCTCACGCAAACCGGTGAGCACCAGCAAGACGATCACGATGCCCTCAATGACGATGATCCCCATGCCGTCAGCCCAAGTCATCCCTGGAAGCTGCACCAGCGTATAGGCCACCACCGCGTTCAAGCCCAGGCCGGCCGCGAGCGCGAGCGGGAAATTCGCCACGGCTCCCATGAGAAGCGTCATCACGCCAGCTACGAGTGCAGTACCCACCGCGATAGCGACTTTATTTGACTCTGTGCCCCCTCCTAGGAAAGCGCCTGTTGAATCCGGCCCAGAGAGAATGATCGGATTGAGAACGAGGATGTAGACCATAGCCAGGAACGTGACGAAACCGCCACGAACTTCGCGTTTGACGTTCGAACCTCGCTCAGTGATGTGGAAGAACTTATCGAGAATGCTTTGCTGCTGTGCGGGTGCAGCTCCCGTCTTAGTATTCACGTACTAAGTGTTCCCGCATCGGCAAAAATTAGCTAATCTAACTCGCTATTCGGACTAGCGCCGTCCAGATAATGAACACACACGCTCCGATGCACACCCCGAGAGACGCTCCGAAAGACGCCCGCAGCCTGCGAGATCAACTCAGCATGGACGCGCAACACCAGGCGTGACGTCACTCCCCCGTCGGGCGTGCAGATCGACGCTTTTTAGATGGCGCGCAGCACCAAGCGTGACGTCACTCCCCCTGAGAATCCCGAGCCACTACCTCTATATCAGCCTCATTCACCACTGGATCAGACTGCACCCACAGCTGCTCACGGTGTTTCACATCCGTTTCCGAATGAGCACCGCAGCCATGATCCACAGACACAGCCCTGCCATCGAAAGGACTCCACATATTGGCACACACACCGAAAAGGCGCCGAGCCGATCCGGCCATTTTCATAAAATATCCACAGGTGGCGCAGTGCGCTTTGGCCTCACGAGTAGCTTGGTTCTTAGGGCCAGCTTCCCCGCGATACCACCTGCGAAACGCATCTGCCTTGCCCGATTCCGAGAGTACCCGCACCCGCCCCAAACCGAGCTCCCACTGAGCTGCCTGATCGGCGTCACAATCCGCAGCTTCGTAGCCCTGCTTGAGATCGGAATCAAAATCAGACGATTCAGCTTCTCCAGCAACGGATTCTCCTGCAGCGGGAAGTTCGCCAGCGGCACGCAGAGCATCTGCCTCTGCTTGAGCATCCACCCCCACAAGATGCGGATCGTCGGGGTTGTAGGGCAAACGATCCGTGACGCCAATATCCCCTGGACGCAAACGGTCTGCCCACGGCACCCATTCAGGGGCGAGCAACGCATCTGGCCCTGGGCGAAGAGAGAGCTCATTCACCGTCACTTTCTTAGAGCGCGCGGCGCGAGCGAGCGTCACCGTCCAATACCATCCACGATATCCAGGCATGAGACACGCAAAAGCATGGGTGACGACGCGATCCCCCTCCTGCACAAGCCCAGCGTGCTCGCCGACATTTTTAAGGCTGGTGACGTCACTCAAGGCCTCTCGCGCCACATCCACAGCTTGCGCCAGCAGCGGCTCTTTCGTGAGTTTCTCTCTGGGGTTGATTCGTAAATTAGACATCAAAATCCTCCGCCAGCGCACGCAACGCCTGCGCTATTCGCGCTCCACCCTCGGGATACTTTCCGCGGCGCAACTTATCTGAAGCGTGGTCTAAAATTTTGATCAGATCCTCCACCAGCGGCACCAACTCCGCCGGTTTACGCCGATTGGCCTCCGCTAAGCTCTTTTCTTTGTGCAGCACCGATACTTGCAACGCCGCAGGGCCGCGCCGAGTATCCCCTACGCCGTACTCCACCTTTGTGCCCGAGTGCAACCGCACCCCAATCGGCACCGAACTCGCCGGTAGGTACACCTCTTTACCGTCGTCACCGACAATAAAGCCGAAGCCTTTTTCGGCGTCAAAGAATTTTACTCTTCCGCTTGGCACCCTAGCCTCCTTTTCCCGCTCACCATGCCACTCACCATGCCGATCTGTATGCCGCTCACCATGCTGGTGAGTACGCCGGCGGGTGCGTCGGTGAGTACGCCGGCGACCACCGCATATAGCCGCCACATTCCCATCTAGATGAAACCTCTAGATGAGGTGTACGCAGACGCCGAGGCACATACAGACACCGCGAACGGATAGATTTTGACACGTCAATAAGTTTTACCTGCCCCCATTATGGCATTCTTAGCGCAATTGCCCTAGTGAGAAAGAACGCTAACAGCACAATCCGCCGCGGCGCTCGCTCGCAGCGTAAATTTATTCAAATTTTCCCCTACCGCCTTGATATGCTTGTGGGTATCGAAAAGATCAGCCAAGGCCGAACATCCAGAGGATTCCTGCGGAGGTTCCTACAGGGAATTTCTGTGGACGTTTCCCGCTAGAATCTTGCGAATCTCTCGTGTCTTGCGCGGAGACGTTCACTAGAGACATGAGAAACCTCCCGCTAGAGACATTCGCTCAAGCTGGAGACGTTCGCCAAAAATTTCGCAACCAGAGGTGAGCATGAAGCTACTTCAAAAATTTGCAGCGCTACTGTTCGTGGCAGTGGTAACGGCAGCGGCAGTGGTGGGCACACCCACTGTGGCTCACGCCGAGGAACCGATGGAGCTCACGAGTAACTTTGAGGATCATGCCGACGTCGTGAAAGACGATGCCGCCACCCTCGCTGCCGTGGAAGAAGTGCCTGGAAAAGACCTCTGGGTAGTGATGGTGAATAATTTCAGTGGCACAGAAGCACACGCCTGGGCTAAACGCACCACCCAGCTCTCGGGCTTGCAAAAGTACGACGGCTTGGTGGCCATCTCCGTTGAGGGGAGCGAAATCGGGTATGAGGCCGGTGGTACCGGCATCACCAAGAACCTGCTGGAAAAGGCTCTATCGGATAAGAGAGTCGCTGATGCTTTCCGCGCCGGCGATTGGGATAAGGGAGTGCGGCAGATCGCCAGTAACGTCAAGACGCTGCTGCAAGGCGGCTCTATCGAGAGCAAAGCCCCGCTCTATGTGCTGTTCGTGCTCGCCCTCGCTGTGGGCGTGGTACTCATCGTGATCGTCAGGCGAAACGCCAAGCGCAAAGCCCAAGCAGATGCCGAAAGTCTGCGTAAATTGGCAACCCGTGCTAGTTCAGAGCTAGTGCAGGTGGATGACGCCGTGCGCTCCGCGAGCGCCGAGCTAGAGTTTGCCCGTGCGGAGTTTGGTTTGCAAGCCACTCAGGAATTTGCCGCGAGCCTGGAGCAGGCTAAAGAGAATATGCAGCGAGCATTTTCTTTGCGTACCCTGCTCGGAGATGAACATCCGGAAACGCCCGCCCAGCAGCGGCAGATGAACACCCAAATTTTGCAGCTGGCAGATTCCACCCGCAAAGAGCTGCAGGCTCAGGAAAAAGGGTTCAGCGAACTGCGTAATCTGGCAGCGCGGGTGGAGGAGAAAGTAGCTCAGCTTGAAACCCGCCGGAGCGAAATTGCCCATCAGCTCCCACTCGCGCAGGCGAAGCTCGACAATCTTGCGCTGAGCTACCCCACGTCGATGTTTCACAGCCTCAACAGCTACCCTGAACAGGTCGAAAAGCTACTAGAGGGGGTGCAGACATCTCTGACGCAAGCTCGCGAACAGATCGCACGCAACGATAGAAACTCAGCTGTGGGATACGCCAAACTCGCTGAGGGGACGCTCGACAACGCTGCCCGCATGGTGGCTCGCATTGACTCTGCTCCACAGCTTATTGAGCAGGCTCAGGCCCAACTCACAGCTAATATACAATCGCTGAGCTCCGATGTAGCAGACGCCCAGCGCCTCGGTGCAGGTGATCATGCCATAGCGAGCGCCCAACGAGCAGCCCAAGAGGCGCTCGAAGCTGCCCGCAGCAGTGCTGGCCAAGATCTCCTAGCCTTAAATGAGCGCCTGGAGAGCGCTGAGGCGAATCTCGATAGGGCGCTGACAGGCGTGCGCGAGCAAGAGCAGGTGGCCATCAAGCAGGCGCAGGCTATCAATGCGGCCAAAGCTAGCGCCCAAGCGCGAATTGACGAAGCTGAGGGCTTTATCAACAGCTACCGCTCTGGAATCGGGCCAGATGCACGCACCTATCTCGCTCGCGCACGTACACAGTTTGCGCAAGCTCTCAGCGCTCCGCCCCCGCAGCAAGAGCAGCTCTTCCGCAGCGCAGCCACGCTGGCCAAACAAGCGCTGACGGCTGCCGAGAAGTCCATTGAGCGAGATCACCGCGGCCAATCGGGAGATTCGGGCATGGGAAGTTTTCTCGCTGGGATGGTGATTTCCTCAGTGCTCAATGGGACGAACCGAGGATCTGGCGGAGGCTTTAGCGGTGGGAGTTTCGGCGGAGGCTTTGGGGGCGGATCCGGAGGAGGAAGGATCGGCTTCTGAGATTCCAGCTTTAGCCAAGATCTACATCGGGGCAAGGAGCAATAAAACAATAAAATTGGGCAGTAATAAAATGTCAATAGATCAGAGATTTTCTTCTACTATTAGAGAAAAGAACTTCAACGAAGAAAGGTTCACACCGATGGCAGAAAAGCAATCAATTTTGGGGCGTATTACGCAGCTTGCCAAAGCAAATATCAATGCGCTGCTCGACAAAGCTGAAGACCCACAAAAAATGCTCGATCAAATGGTTCGCGACTACACCAATTCCATTGCCGAAGCTGAAGACGCCGTCACCGTCACCATTGGCAATCTGCGGCTCGCTGAGGCCGACTACAACGAAGATCTGCAAGCCGCTAAAGAGTGGGGGCAGAAAGCCGCTGCTGCCGTAGCCAAGGCTAAAGAGCTCACCGCCAGTGGCAATGCAGAAGCAGCTGAGCGCTTCAACAATCTTGCAAAAGTCGCTCTTGAGCGCCAGATTCAGGCTGAGAAAGAGGTAAAAGAGGCTGAGCCGATTATCACCTCGCAGCGGGAAGTGGTCACCAAACTTAAGGATGGCCTCAACGTGATGCGCGGCAAGCTCTCCGATCTCAAGACGAAGCGAGATCAGCTCGTGGCGCGTCAAAAGAGCGCCGAAGCGCAAAACCAAGTGCAGGATGCCATCTCCGCTATTAACGTGCTCGATCCCACCTCTGAACTCGGGCGCTTTGAAGACAAAGTACGCCGCACCGAAGCTCTCGCCGCTGGCAAAGCCGAAGTGGCGGCAAGCTCGCTTGAGGATCAATTCGATCAACTCATGGCCGGCGAAGACACCACCGAAATCGAGGCGCGGCTCGCCGCCTTGCAAGCTGGCGAAGCTCCCGCCCAGATTGAGGGCAAAGACTTTACGGCGTACTAGATTCTACGGCGTGCTACATCGCTTTAGCTGCGAAGTCGCAATCTCATCGCATGGCTGCGGCGTGCGGGCGCTGGCTGAGCAGAGCGTTGTCGGGAGGCTAGCCCTACGGGGTGTTGTCGGCCAGATTGGTCTTGCAGGGCGATCCTAGCTGGATTAGGTGGCTGACGGCACCCGCGGGGCGAGAGCCAAGGCGATGGGCGGGCAGGGGCGGATGAGGCAAGCAGGGCGATATGGCCGGCTAGGCCGATCCGCTCTGTTCGGATGAACTGCTTCTATTCGGGTGGGGGGATACAGTTGTGGCGGCAGTGCGGCCGCGCATACCCCTGTCCCAACCGCCGTCACGCCACCGTCACATTGCCACAACTGCCGTCACACCGCCCCTACCAGGATCTCCCCGCGGCACAGCTAGCTCCACCCGCCATAGTCACCGACCTAATCACCAGACATAGCCGCCTTACTGGAGCCACTGGAATCACCACAGCCACTAACCCAGCTCTATATAGCTGCCGTCACGCCGCCCCCACCAGGATCGCTCCTGTACGAATTTTCACAGCAAATTCTCAGGCGAACACCTCACAATGGAGACTATGGCCGAACAGAAAGCATCAGAAGCCCGTCTACTCGTCGTCGATGACGAGCCCAATATCCGCGAACTCCTCTCTGTTTCCTTGCGTTTTGCTGGGTTCACCGTGGAGGCGGCAGCAGATGGCCGCCAGGCGCTCAAGATCGAAGATAATTTCAATGCCGATCTCGTTATCCTCGATATTATGTTGCCCGATATGGATGGCTTTGAAGTGCTACGGCATCTGCGCGAACACGAACCAGATCTTCCGGTGCTGTTCCTCACCGCTAAAGACGACGTCCACGATAAAATCCAAGGCCTGACGATTGGCGCAGACGACTACATCACGAAGCCTTTCTCCCTCGAAGAACTCATCGCTCGGGTGCGAGCAATTCTGCGGCGCACTCGCCCAATGCAGGAGGAAAGCTCCATTATCCGCTACCACGATCTAGAACTAGACGAAGACTCCTACGAAGTGCGACGAGCAGGCCACCAGATTGAGCTCTCTCCCACCGAATTTAAGCTGCTGCGTTATCTCATGCTCAACGCCGAGCGTGTCGTATCAAAAATTCAAATTCTCGACCACGTATGGGATTACAACTGGCACGGAGATACCGCCATCGTAGAATCCTATATATCCTATCTGCGGCGCAAAGTCGATTCTCCCGAAGGGCTCGGCATCACAGATCCGCAGGAGGCGAGCACGATTGAGCCGCTTATCCACACGAAGCGCGGTATCGGGTATATGCTGCGTCTACAGAAGTAGCAACCACAGTGGCTGCCCGCTAAGTCTGCTAAGTTCTCTAAGTATCGAGCAATAAGTATCGAGAAACAGAGCCGCGATGAAGTTCAGCAAACAAAAGACGCCGACGCGCATCCCCGTACCAGCTACCGAGCCTGCACCTGTGGATGCAGAGCCGAAGCAAAAGCTACGCGGATCGCTATCGTTCAGGATCATGCTCGCTTTCGCAGCGCTGCTATCCGTCGTGCTGACGGCAGTGATCTTCCTTATCGGCCTCACGCTGCGGCTTTACCTCACGGATGAAGTCGATCGCTCGCTTATTTCCTCAGGGAGAATTATCGCCAGCCAGACGCTCGATAAGCTCATCAACGATTCTGAGGTACAAGTGATTCCCTCAGACTTTTATCTGTACATTGATCTTGATTATCGCGCTCCTATCGAAACGATTCACTCACAAGTAGAAGCAGTCTATGGCCAACCGATGAATCCAGCAGCCATGCTGCACACTAAAGCCGCGAATACCGGCGTCCCCTTTAATATGCAGGGCACAAAAGACGGCGTGCTCTGGCGAGGAATCATCGTTCCGTTGAAATCCGATACCTCCGGAGAACCTGCCGGCAACGTGCTGATAGCCCTGCCGCTTTTCTCCGTGATGCAAGCCGTCAGCAGCCTTGTGCAAGTGATGATTGCACTGTCGATTCTGATCGTGCTGATCGGAGCTTTCCTTTCGTACATCATGGTGCAGCGCGCTTTACGCGGAGTGCGTGCTATTGAGCGCGTCACCCACCAGGTAGCGGCCGGCAATATCTCCAGCCGCGTGCCCGATATTCCGCCGAGTACCGAAGTAGGAGCCCTGGCCGACTCTATCAACGCCATGTTGGCCAACATTGAATACGCTTTTGGGGTGCAGCAGGCCTCTGAGCAGCGAATGCGTCAATTCGTCTCCGACGCCTCGCACGAGCTGCGCACCCCGCTGGCCACCGTGCGCGGCTATGCGGAGCTTTACCGCATGGGTGGCGTGCCCGCCGATCAGATGGATCACGCCTTTGAGCGCATCGAGTCGGAAGCAAACCGTATGGGAAACCTCGTAGAAGATCTGCTCAAACTCGCACGCCTCGATGAGGGGCGTGGCCTGACCTATACCGAAGTGGATCTCACCAGCGCCGCATTCAACGCCGTGGATGATTTCCACGCCCGTGCACCCGAGCGCCAAGCTGCCGTCATTGGCTTGGATGGAAATGCCCCGACGCCGGTTATGGTGATGGCAGATTCTGATAAAGTGGCGCAGGTGCTGGCAAACTTGCTGGCGAACGTACTCACGCACACCCCAGCCGATGCAGCCGTGGAAGTGGCCGTCGGTTTCAATCCGCAGGCGCCAACAGAGGCCATTGTGGAAGTGCGCGATCACGGCCCAGGCATCAAAGACGCCGACCGTCAGCACATCTTTGAGCGCTTCTATCGCACAGATTCTTCGCGCTCACGCAACACCGGCGGCACTGGCCTTGGCCTTTCCATCGTCGCCGCCACCCTCGCAGCTCACGGGGGCACCGCCCGAGTGAAACCCACACCAGGTGGCGGCCTCACCGTAATTCTCACGTTCCCTCACGCAATCGCCACCCGCGCATGACAGCCCGTGCCAGAACTAACTGCGCCAGAAGAAGCGTTCCCGCTGAACCAAACGCTGAACAAGCATTCCCACCGAATTGCGCACCGAGCCGTGCCGAACCAAACTTATCCGCGCCTTAGCCGCGCCCCGAACCAAACTTAACCTCGTGCACATACTTATCCGCGTGAACCTACTTAACCGAGTGCCAACCGAACTTAACCACGCATAGCGGTCGCCGATCCTTCCATGCTTACAGCTCCCACGTGCCCCGCAGCCCGCCGTCACCGCCATCACTGAGCGTCACCGGCATCACTTGTAACGTCACTGTGATCGCCACCGTCTTGGGGACTTCCACCACGCCTTTGCGGCGTGGGCACCGATGCCACTGGCGTCACCGTGCTCTCCGCCCTCACCGCGCGTCACCGCCGTCACACATTTTTCGGCCAAGCCGTCTGCTGCTCCAGCATGGCCTGAATATGCCCTTTCACCCGCCCCATAAATGCTTCGGCATCTTCACCATCATTCGCCCGCATGGGCTTTCCGATATAGAGTTCTACCGGCTTGTGATCAAGCGTTGGCCAGGAACTCCCCACCGGCATTGCCTCATGCCCTCCATGCATAGCAAGCGGCACAATCGGCACATTCAATTTAATCGACAGCGCGGCCGCTCCCGATTTGAACGTCCCCATTTCTCCGGTACGCGAGCGCGTGCCCTCTGGAAAAATCAGGATCGGTATTCCAGCGCGCAGCAGGCGTGACGTCATGTGTGCGGCGCGCCCTGGATGCGGACTCGGTTTGCCCTTGCGCTCCACTGGATAGGTGTTGAAGAAAAGCGATGTGAGCTTAGAAATGCCCCGCTTGCGATAGAAATAATCGGCCGCTGCCCCAGTGGCAAGTTTCGCCGTCATGTGATCTGGCAGCAGCGAAAACACCATCGGCGCATCCAAGTGGGAGGAGTGATTTCCCACCACTATGTAGGCACCATCCAGATCTTGCACATTTTCTTGCCCCTCCACATACGGTTTGACCACGGCTTTCACTACTGGGCGCGTAATAGCTTTACGAACAACAGAGCGCAGCTTAGCTTTCTTTTCGGAGTGGTAAGGATCAAGAGAATGGAGGCTTTCCGCCATTAGCGCCTACCTTTATTGAGTTTCACCACTGCTGCTTTGACGGCATCTTGAGGAGCGTGGACGGCAAGCCAGGAGATCACTTTGAAGCGTTTTGACGGCGTCACGCTCGTCTTACCACGCGCAGCAGCTTCGAGAGTTTCAGCTACCACTCGATCAGCGTCCATCCACACCCACTCAGGCAGCGACTCATTCGACACCCCTGAACGCTCATGGAACTCTGTACGCACCCACCCTGGCATGAAAGTGAGCACCAGCACACCCGTACCTTTGAGCTTGAGGGAGAGGGAATCACTCCACACTTTCACTAGGCTCTTAATCGCGGAGTAGGCACCCATAGGGACGAGCGCAGAGACGGACGAGGTGGTGATAATCAGCCCCACCCCTCGGCGCTTCATGTGCACAGCCGCCGCGCCGCCCACCTCCATCGGGGCGAGACCCATCACTTCCGCCGCGCCGCGAATCTCAGAAAAATCAGTGGTGATCATAGAAGCGTAAAGGCCAGCACCGGCGTTGTTGATCAGAATGGAAATCGGGCGCACGTCATCTGCGAGGCGTTTCTTCAGCGCTTCCACCCCAGCGCGTTCAGCAAGATCTGCGTGTAAAATCTCCGTCTCCACACCGTATTCTTTCGTGAGCATGGCCGCAGTTTGCTTCATACGCTCCTCGTTGCGCGCCGCCACGACGACGTTGATCCCTTGGCTGGCTAACGCATGAGCAAAGGCAAGGCCTAAGCCTGAGGAACCTCCGGTGACGAGTGCCCAACCTTGGCGCACAACCTGAGGTAACAAGATCTTTGGTAGCTGACGAGAATGCGATACAGTCTTCTTCACGTATATAAACGTAAACCATTTCTGTGGAAAAACAATCATTTTCGCAAAAGGAGCTGAAAGAGCTACGATATCCGGCGTGGCAGACGTTCGCGTCTGCGCATGAGATTTAGTATCGGAGGGCGTTATGCTCACACAAGACGTGCCTCAGTGGATGCAGCAGAGTTTCATTCGAAGCGCACAAGCTGCTGGGGCCACTGCGAGCACTGAGGACATCAGTACCTGCTACGAGAAACTCGTACAGCTCTGGAGTAAATCAGATAGGCACCATCACGACATTCGCCATTTGATTGATATGTTGCGGCGGGTAGACACTCTGGCGCCGGAGACGCCGCACGCGGATTGGGTGCGGCTCGCGGCGTGGTTTCACGGCATCGTTTTTTCTACCTCAGATCTTGCCGTCTACACTCGCAACGGCGGAGAAGATGAGTTGGCATCAGCTAAAGTCGCTCAGGAGTATCTCACCAATCTGGGAGTGACGCCAGATGTGGTGCGCGCAGTATCCAAGCTGATCGTAGGGCTCAAAAAACCTCACAAAGTGGAAGAAGCTACAAAAGCTGGTGACGGCGACGACACCCGAATCGAGGAGACCTCCACGATCGAGATGATTGACATGGATCAGCTCGCCATCCGCGATGCACACCTGGGGGCGTTGGCCGTGGAGCCGCAAAAATACCGTCACTATTTGGACGATATACAAGTGGAGTACGCCCATATTCCTTTCGCACATTTTCTTTTTGCGCGAGCACAGATCGTGAGCAAATTATTAGCACGCAAGAAGTTGTTTTATTCTCCGCTTGCTACCCAGTGGGAACGCCCTGCCCGTGACAACTTAGAGGCGGAGCTGGAGCGGCTGAAAGCCAAGCTAGAGCAGCTGAGCGCTGTGCCCGTAGCGGAGAAAAAGCACGAGCTGGATGCAGGCTCGGGCGCTGACTCCAGTGCAGGCGCTGACTCCAGCGTGGGCACTGACGGTGGCGCTAACGTTGGTGACGGCGGTGGAGTTGGCGCTAGCGCCAGCATTAGCAGTGCCGCCGGTGCTCACGCTAACGCTAGCGCTACCTCTCGTGCCAGCGTTCACCTCAACGCGGACGATGTAGCACCAGAGGATCTTCTCCACGAGGAATCCCCACAGCTGGCTGAGGAGCTATCTGCCGGTGCTGAGGTAAAGACCGATGAGGAGCAAGAACGCGAACAGCAACTGGCTGACGATACTGCGGCGCTGAGCGATGCTCTCGCCAGTTACGGCAACATCGAAGAACCGCGTTCTTCATTGGAGAAACTGGACGATATGTTTTCGCCTGGCCCTGCACCAAAGAAAAACCTCACTCCCGAGCAGGCTGAACGTGAAGCCCGCAAAAAGACGGCTCAGCAAGCGTGGGAGACGATTGAGGGGAAATATAAAGCCTGAACAGGCTCAGCATAAAAGTGGTGGTTTCCAACGATCACTCGTTGGGAACCACCACTTTTATCAATCTGAGAGCGGATGGGGCACGCCCCATGCTCAGCAGTAGATCGGAGAGCGGAGCGGAAATCCGAAAAGATCAGAAATCCGATCGCCGCTATCCACCCACTATCATCAGTACATTCCGCCGCCCATATCAGGATCGCCAGCACCACCAGCAGGAGCTGGCGGCTCAGGCTTGTCGGCCACCACGGCTTCGGTGGTGAGGAACAAGCCAGCAATCGAAGCAGCATTCTGGAGCGCCGAACGGGTGACTTTCACCGGATCGTTCACGCCAGCAGCCATGAGGTCTTCATACTCACCCGTAGCAGCATTGAGGCCGTGATTTGGCGAAAGCGTCCGCACTTTCTCAGCCACCACACCGCCTTCGAGGCCAGCATTTTCAGCGATCTGCTTCAACGGAGCGGCCACAGCCACAGCCACGATGCTCGCGCCGGTGGCTTCGTCGCCATCAAGTTTCAGCTCGCTCAGAGCTTTGTCTGCTGCCTGGAGCAGTGCCACACCGCCACCAGCCACAATGCCCTCTTCCACAGCGGCCTTGGCATTGCGCACAGCATCCTCAATGCGGTGCTTACGCTCTTTGAGCTCCACCTCAGTAGCAGCGCCGCTCTTAATGACAGCCACGCCACCAGCGAGCTTGGCGAGGCGCTCTTGTAGCTTCTCGCGGTCGTAATCGCTGGTGCTCTTCTCGATCTGAGCCGAGATGACATTCTTGCGAGCCTCAATATCCTCAGCTGCGCCTGCACCGTCGATGATGGTGGTGGAATCTTTCGTGAGCACCACCTTGCGAGCCTGGCCGAGTACGTCGATATCGGCAGTTTCGAGCTTGAGGCCAACAGTCTCCGAAATCACCTGGCCACCAGTGAGGATCGCCATATCTTGGAGCATTTCCTTACGGCGATCGCCAAATCCTGGAGCTTTCACAGCAGCGCTCTTGAACGTACCGCGGATCTTGTTTACCACGAGAGTGGCCAACGCTTCGCCTTCCACATCTTCGGCGATAATCACCAGCGGCTTGCCCGTCTGCATTACTTTCTCCAGCAGCGGCAGCATATCTTTCACGTTGGAAATCTTGTTTTCCACGAGCAGCACGTAAGCGTCTTCAAGCACTGCCTCCTGGCGCTCTGCGTCCGTCACGAAGTAGGGCGAGAGGTAACCTTTGTCGAATGCCATGCCCTCAGTCACTTCAAGATGCGTGCCGAAAGTATTGGATTCTTCCACCGTCACCACGCCGTTGTGCCCAACTTCTTCGAGAGCCTCAGCGATGAGCTCACCAATCTCCGAATCACCGGCCGAAATCGACGCCGTAGCAGCGATCTCTTCCCTGGTTTCCACCTCTTTGGCATTCTCCAGCAGCTGCTTGACGACGGCATCAACAGCTACGTCGATACCCTTGCGCAGTGCGATTGGGTTGGCACCAGCCACGACATTGCGCAGACCCTCCTTGACGAGCGCCTGAGCGAGCACCGTCGCTGTAGTCGTGCCGTCACCAGCCACATCGTCAGTCTTCTTGGCAACCTCTTTGACGAGTTCTGCACCGATTTTTTCAAACGGATCTTCGAGGTCAATCTCTTTTGCGATGCTCACACCGTCGTTCGTGATCGTGGGAGCGCCCCACTTCTTCTCCAGCACGACGTTGCGGCCTTTCGGCCCGAGCGTCACTTTCACGGTGTCTGCAAGCGTGTCGAGGCCACGCTCCATCCCGCGCCGTGCGTCTTCATCAAATTTAATGATCTTCGACATTGCGTCTTCTTTCCTCCAGTAGGAGCTGATTAGTTGTTCAGCTGATGCCCGCGACGGATAACGCATTTTCCTTGGATCTTGTTCCGTGAAGACCGGTAGAAAATCCGCTCATCAGCTGCGCGCTTTTCACTTGGTACACCAAGTGCCACCTACGATTTTGGCATTAGCTCTGGCGAATGTGCAAAACAAATAAGCACAATCGCCTTGATGTTCACCACTAGCTAAAACTTGAGCCAACTCAACTCAAGTTTAGACGCTCAATCACCCGCTCCTTAGGCGCCCAAGAGCGAACCTTTGAGATGCACGATATCGCACTTTTGAATACCAAATAGCATTGGTGCCCGATAACGCCTCAGAGCGCAGCCGACGATCGCAGTGCGCACAGCCAAGGACGAGCACAGCGCGCCCCCAGACAAAACATTAAAATAGAGCACAGGGCATCAAACTCTGCACATCAAAACTTCGCGCATCAAAAATCAGTACAGCCAGAGCAGAGCGCGGAGCCACGCACCAAAAATCAGTGCACCAAAAATTAGTGCAGCAAGACTCACTACAGCCAACTCACAGCGCAGCAACGCGGCTCATATCACAGCAACGCACAGGGTTTCATCGGCCTTAATCGTTGCGCAATACTACGACGATTCCTCCTGCTTCAGGAGCTTTCGTAGCGTCTTCCGTGAGGGTGGTGACGCCGAGCTCAGCAGCGATCTTTTGAGCTGTAGCACGCACATCTGCCCCATGATAGAAAATCGTGCTCTGAGTGGGTTCGCCCTCGCTATAATCGTCGCTCTGCACCGCCGTAAAACCAGCCGCCTCCAGCTTTTGCGCATTACGAGCTGCCAAGCCCTCCACGTCGGTGCCGTTCAGCACTGAGATAGGTGCATCTAGATTCGGCTGCTCCGCCGCCGGCGTGCCAGCCGAACCGGCTCCACCTGCATTCCCCTGCTCCCCACCAGGAGACTCCTGGGTGGAGCCAGTACCGCCTGCCGCAGAGCCAGTACCTTGCAGCTCATCCGCACCCGCCGTCACTGTTTGAGTAGTAGTTGGAGCCGCTTGAGTCGTTCCGGTGCGCACTATGCTCATCACAGTGCCGATTCCTACTCCTACCAGCGGAGATATAACCACTACGAGCAGTAGAGCAATGAGCCATTTATGCGATTTCTTCTGCACTCGATGCGCCCCCACAGACGAGCGATCTTTCGCCATCTCATCGAACTGATCGAGACTAAAATTCTTTTCTGCCACGGCAACCCTATCGCAAGTTTTTGACGAAACCGCCATATATCAACAGTATCCCTAGCCTCTGCGCCACTCGTCAAATTTATGATCGCGCAGCCGCCGCAGACGATCCACGAGCACCGGATCGGCTCTCCAAAAATGCGGCTCGTCGATCAACGTTGAGAGCAGGACGTAATAGCGTGACGGCGGCAAACCGGTCTCGTTCTTGATTGCAGCCTCTCGCGTGCGCGCGATCCGCCACCATCCGCGTTCCACGCGCAAGACGGCGCGCTCTAGTTCACTCAGGTGCTGTTCTGTTGGCACTCCAGTACCATCCACCTCGCTGTGCTCACCGCTTCTTATCTGATCATCCCCTCTTACCTGATCGCCATCGTTTGCTTGGCCGCTCCCGCCTGCCTGATCGCCATCGCCTGTTTGGTCGCCACCGCTTGCTTGGGCGCTCTCGTTTGCTTCGTCGCCACCTCTTACTTGGTCGTCCATGCTTCAAGATTAGCAGGCTGATAAAATCTGCAGACCGAAATGAGCAACAGTATCCCGCGTGAACGCCTCAGAAACGTATACGCTAGACACATGGCACCAGTTTCTCAGCTCAGCAACATCATGGCTCCCGATTGGGCGCAAGCTATGGCCCCGATGGAAGAGAAAATTCACGCGATGGGAGATTTTCTCCGTGCCGAAATAGCGGCAGGCCACGGTTATTTACCCGCAGGGAAAAACGTCTTCCGTGCGTTCAGCTATCCACTAGCGGATGTGCGCGTGCTCATCGTGGGGCAAGATCCCTATCCCACACCTGGTCATCCAGTAGGGCTGAGCTTCTCCGTAGCTGCTGACGTGCGGCCACTGCCGCGTTCGCTCACCAACATTTTCACCGAGCTACACTCCGATCTCGGCATTTCGCCGACGCAATCGGGAGATCTCACGCCGTGGTGCGAGCGCGGAGTCATGCTACTCAACAGAGCACTCACTGTGCGCCCAAATGCCCCTGCCAGTCACCGCGGAAAAGGCTGGGAGGAGATCACCGAATTTGCCATCCGTGCCCTCGTGCAGCGCGGCGGCCCACTCGTAGCTATCCTCTGGGGGCGCCAAGCTCAAGAACTCACTCCGATGCTCAGCTCAACGCCGATTATTGCGAGTGCCCACCCCTCGCCGCTCTCCGCTTCCCGAGGATTTTTCGGCTCTCAGCCTTTCTCTCGTGCCAATGCCTTGCTAGTGAGCCAAGGAGCCGAGCCAATCAACTGGGATCTCGGCGCTCAGTGAGCTGCTCGCTACGCTCGCGCAAATTCTTCTTATTCGGCACCCCCAGCAGGAGCAGCAGCATAGCGAACGCCGAAACACCATAGAACCAGAAGAGATTGGAGAAACCTCTGTTGAGTTGGAGCTAGAAGACGTGCTCCACGATATTTGTGACGTCAGCTGTGCGCAGCGAGTCGGTGAGCTGCGGCAGAAGTGCCGCCCCATCGGCGTCACCCGTATCTGCATCGACGTTATCTGAAAAATTTACGTCGAATGTAGTTTCGGTGAAATCTGGCAGTTCCACATCCCCCACCTTGTCTGCAATCTGTGGATTTTCCCGCGTAGTTTCGAGCCGATCTTGAAGCTCTTGAGCGTGTGGGAGCGCTGCGAGCAGCAGCGCAATGGCCACGATGGGCTGTGCGAAATAGTGGAAGTCGAGGATATGAACACTTAAAAAAGTTAGCAATGTAAAGGTGCATCTGGCCGGTGACGACACAAGCGTAGCCGCGCATATACGCCACCCGTAGGCACTTTTTATGGAGTACCTCATAAAAAAATCGGCGAATATAACGCCGACAAACGGACTGCTCAAACAGAGTGTTCAAGCGGACTGCTCAAACAAGACCGGCTCCGCATAGACCGACTCGTAGAACCGGCTTACAAACTCGTAGAACCGGCTTACAAAAAGGCACAACCCGCAGCAGGCTGATCTTAGGCGTATGATCCTTAAGCGTATGGACTTTTATTTTGCGCTGACGCCGCATCCTGAGCTGATGCCGCGCTTTGCGCTGACGTCATGTTTTACGGTGACGCCAAACCGAGAGATGCTTAGCCCACAGACGCCAAGCCGCCACGTGATGAGCTCACAGGTACCACGCTCGCAGCTGCTAGACCGCCAGGTGTCAAGCCGCCAGCCCGATGCCGCGCTGCTGAGCTCCTGGAGATTTGCGGTACGCACAGATGCCTTTGGCACGATCACCCGCACGTGGTTTGAGCCGTGCGCACCGGATAGCGCGCCTGCCACTGAGCCGAGCGACCATCTCCCTGCGTCTATGCCGAAAGCTGCGCCCGCGCTGGAGAATCTGCCCACCTTTACTCCAGTAGCTACCACAGACACTCCAACAGCCGCACTTACTCCAGGAGCCGCAACGGATACGGACGCAGACGCAGACATCCCCGAATACGTCAGTGCCATCGCTGCCGCCTTGCGATCCTGGAGCAGCGGTGACGCCGATGCTTTCTCCTCACTTCGCCTGCATCCGGCAGCTAGCGCCTTTGCCGCCGACATTCGCCAAGCACTCATAGGCGTGCACTCAGGTGAGTTGATCACCTATGCAGAATTGGCCGCCCGCGCTGGCCACCCACGCGCCATCCGCGCAGCGGCGAGCGCTTGTGCCCGCAATCCGCTCCCACTCATTGTGCCCTGCCACCGCGTCATACCCGCTGCTACCGCCCAGGCAGCTGATCGAGGGCAAGCGGAGCGCTCACATCATCGGGGGCAAGCGCAGCATTATGGTAACTACGCTTTCGGAGCTGCGCTGAAAACTGCGCTCATTCATTGGGAGCAGGCAATGCTCAAGCCGTAGCCTCACGTGCACCAATGTTCACAGCCGCAATCCACGTGGCACAATAGGCACGTGGATACGGGGAATAAGAAGAGGCCGCGCTCACGGCGCCGCCCTTGGCGCGGCTTTTCCAGTGAGCAGCTCGAACGGAGGCGGCAAGCCGTCCCAACAATCACGTATCCCGCAGAACTCCCCGTCTCGGCGCGGCGTGAGGACATTAAACGCGCCATCTCCTACTCGCAAGTGGTGATCGTGGCTGGAGAAACCGGCTCGGGGAAAACCACCCAGATCCCTAAGATGTGTCTAGAACTCGGCCTCGGCGTCACCGGCATGATTGGGCACACCCAACCGCGGCGAATAGCGGCGCGCTCCGTGGCCGAGCGCATCAGCGAAGAGTTGGGCGTGGAGCTCGGCGGAGCAATCGGCTACCAGGTGCGCTTTACAGACCGCGCCTCAGATACCACGCTGGTCAAACTGATGACGGACGGCATCTTGCTGGCTGAGATTCAATCCGATCCGCAGCTGCGCAAATACTCTGCTCTAATTATCGACGAAGCTCACGAGCGCAGTCTCAACATTGATTTCCTGCTCGGATATCTGGCTCAGCTGCTGCCGAAACGGCCAGATCTGAAGTTGATTATCACCTCGGCCACCATTGATTCGGAGCGTTTCTCCAAGCATTTCGGGGAATGTATGTATGGAGGTTTCCCTGGCAACAAAGCCCCCATTATTGAAGTCTCGGGGCGCACGTATCCGGTGGAGATTCGCTATCGACCACTTTTCGATGAAACTGCCGCACAGCCGAATGTTGGGAGGATGCGTGACGCCAGCGCGGAGACTGGCACGAAGACCAACGATGCAGTGGGCTTCGAGGCTGGTACGGGTTACGGTGCAGATGGTGGCGATGACGCCGCTCGCCCCACAGCCCAAGACCAAACCAGTGCCATTGTAGATGCTGCTCACGAACTATTCGCTGAAGGGCCTGGCGATATTCTGGTGTTCCTCTCCGGCGAGGGGGAAATTCACGAGACTCAGAAAGCATTCCAAGACGATCTTGGCGTGCGCTACATCGCACCTGGCGGGCGCAGCAATATCCCTGGAGCCGTGGAAGTGGTGCCGCTCTATGCTCGGCTGAGCGCAGCAGAGCAACACCGTATCTTTGAGCCACATCCGCATCGCCGCATCGTGCTGGCCACCAACATTGCCGAAACTTCACTCACGGTGCCGGCCATTCGCTATGTGATCGACCCTGGCACGGCGCGCATCTCTCGATTTTCCAATAAAACTAAAGTGCAGCGCCTGCCGATTGAGCCAATTTCACAAGCCTCGGCAAATCAGCGTTCTGGCCGCTGCGGGCGCGTAGCTGATGGCATCGCCATTCGTCTCTATTCGCAGGAAGATTTTGCCTCTCGCCCTGAGTTTACTGAACCGGAGATTCAGCGCACGAGCTTGGCGGCCGTGATTTTGCAGATGGCATCGCTACGCCTAGGGAGTGTGGAAAATTTCCCGTTCATCGACCCGCCGGATATTCGAGCGGTGCGGGCGGGCGTGCAGCTGCTCGAAGAAATCGGAGCGCTGGAATCGGCGCCATTTTCCAGCGCGGAATCTTCCGGTGCGGGATCTTCTGGTGCGAGATCTTCCAGCAAGGCATCTTCCAGCGCGCCATCTTCTAGTACGGCATCTACTGGTGCGGCGTCCTCCACGTCCTCTAGTGCGCCATCTACCCCCTATCGCCTCACAAAAATTGGCCGCGAGCTAGCTCGGCTCCCGATTGATCCGCGTCTGGGGAGAATGCTGCTGGCTGGCGCGGATAACGGCGCTGCCGCTGAGGTGCTGGTGCTGGTGGCGGCAATGAGCGTGCAAGACGTGCGCGAGCGGCCCAGCGACGTGCAGGCACAGGCCGATCAGCTGCACGCCCGCTTCACTGAGCCAACGTCAGATTTTCTGGCATATCTGAATCTGTGGCGCTATCTGCGCACCCAGCAGCGCGAACTCTCCGGTTCGGCTTTTCGCCGTTTGTGCAAAGCGGAGTTTATCAACTGGTTGCGCTGGCGAGAGTGGCAAGACGTCGTCACTCAGCTGCGTGAACTTGCACAGCCGCTCAATGTGCATCTGCGCCAGATCACGATCCCCAGCAGTGAGCGCATTCGCGAAGCCGAGGAAGAACTCACTCGCAAAGCGGCAGATACCAGCCACCATCGCGCCGTGGTTGCCGCCGTCAAAGCCATTGGAAAGAGCTCAGATGCACCGGCTGCATCCGCCATCCATCGCAGTCTGCTCGTGGGGCTGCTCTCGAATCTTGGCTCGTGGGACGAGCGCAAACGCGACTATGAGGGAACTCGCGGTACCCATTTTGTGATTTGGCCAGGCTCAGGGCTGAGCCGCAAGCATCACTCCTGGGTGATGGCCGCAGAGCTGGTGGAGACGTCGCGTCTCTTCGCTCGCTCGGTGGCACGCATAGATCCTGAATGGATTGAGCCCGTGGCCAAGCACCTCGTAAAGCGCACATATTCGGAGCCATTTTGGAGCACCAAACACGGCGCTGCCATGCTGCATGAGCGGGTGACTCTCTACGGTTTGACGGTGACGCCAGACCGGCCTATTCTCGCCAGCTCGCTGGGCACTGAAGCGGCGCGGGAGTTGGCTCGTGAACTTTTTATCCGCTGCGCCCTCGTGGAAGGCCAGTGGCGCGGATCGCATCACGCTTTCGTGCGCCACAACGCCGCCGAACTGGAAAAGGCTCACGAGGTGGAAACTCGGTTGCGCCAGTTTGGGTTAGTGGCTGATGACGCCGCGCAGTTTAGCTTTTTTGACGAGCGCATCCCCGAGCACATCGTGGGAGCCCGCGATTTTGAAAAATGGTGGAAGAGTGAGCGTCACCGCCACCCGCACCTGCTCGACTTCACCCAGGATTTCTTGCTCGGCACTACGGCAGCCACCAGCAGCGATTTCCCCGACGAGTGGTATCAGGGCGCCATCAGCCTGCCGATCACGTACACATTCAACCCAGGTGGGCACGCCGACGGAATCACCATCGACGTGCCGGTGACGATCCTGCCGCAAGTGCGCGACGCCGGTTTTGACTGGCTGGTGCCAGGGATGCTGCCAGAACTGGTGACGGCCACGATCCGCGCCCTGCCGAAACGGATTCGTCGCAATCTGGTGCCTGCCCCTGATGTGGCGCGAGATATTCTCGCTCTGTTCTCTGAGACTGCTAGCGAGCAGGCGCGGCCGAGTTTTCAGGAGGCTTTCAGCGCTGCCGTCACTCAGCTGCGCGGCGTGAATATTGATGAGGGTGCATGGGACGAGGCTCAGGCTGCTATACCGGCGCATTTACGCCCGACGTTCGTCGTTCTCTCTGAGCGCGGAGCCGTGCTAGATGAATCCAGCAGCATCACCGCCTTGCAACGTAACCTAGCTCCGCAGAGCCGCTCAGCCGTGCAGTCCGTGATGGCGAGCGCCGTCTCGCAAGCTCTCGATGAGGCCAGAGATCGCATCGTGGCCGATCAAAAGGCCACGCAGCAGGCAGCGGCGAAAGCAGCTGCCGCGCACGCAGAGCAGGAGCGTTCACGGCTCGCTGCCCGAGCTAGTGCCGCGCAGCTCAGTGATTCTATTGACGATCTGCACACCTGGCCGGTACTCAGTGACGGCGAACTGCCTGAGACTATCGAAACCACTGGAGCACATGGGATGGCTGTGCGCGGATATCCGGCACTCATAGAAGTTCAAAGCGGAGCGGGCACTGCCTCTACGCTCCCTCCCACTGCCGCATCAGGGATCTCCGTGGCCTTGCGGGTGCTCACCACAGCAGCTGAACAGCGGCGTGACCACCGCCGAGGCGTGGTTCGTTTGCTGGCGAATGAACTCGCTCTGCCAGAACCGCGCATCACTACCCGCTGGAGTGCGCGAGAATCGCTGGCTTTGGCTTCCTCTCCTTACCCCACCACCAGTGCACTCAGCGCTGATCTGCAGTTTGCAGCCACTCGCAATATGGCTGAGCGCTGGGCGAAAGAGCACAAACAACCGCTGGGCACGCTACGCAAACAGGCCGATTATGAGGCATTGCGTTCCTATGCCCGCGAGCGCACTGAGGATGAAACGTACCGGATTGCGCAGATCGCCGCACGTATTTTAGAAGCGTGGGGGGAGACGGAATCGGCGCTTCGCACGCATCAGCAGGTTTCTCTCATCGCCACGATCACCGATGTGCGCGATGCGGTGGCACGGCTAGTGTTTGACGGTTTTATCTCTGCTACGCCCGAGGAACATCTCGCTGATTTGCCGCGATATTTGACTGCGGCACAGTATCGAATCGTCAAGGCTGAAAGCAATCCGGACGCTGACGACGCCCTCGCTTGGCAGGTACGAGATATTGAAGAGCTGCTGGCCAGCGAACAGCAACGAGCTGACTCTCTTCCCTATGATCCTGAGCGCGCATCGACGCTTATCAAGGCGCGTTGGCTGCTGGAGGAGCTGCGGGTATCGCTCTTCGCTCAAAAGCTCGGCACCAAAGTAAAAGTTTCAGTGCAGCGGATCCGTAAACTGCTGGCATGAGCCTAGGCTTGGCGTCACAACTACCGTTGAGTGATCTGCTGCTTAATCTCCCGTGCCGCTATCCGAGCATCACGCCGTGCGCCCACAGTCGATGCCGAGGAGCCATAGCCGATGAGGTAGATACGCGGATCGAGTGCCGTGTGTACGCCCTCCATCTGGATGCCTCCGAGTGGGGAGCGCAGCCTGAGCGGGCGCAAATGCCGCAGATTGTGCCGGAAGCCAGTAGCCCAGATGATCGCATCGAAATTTTCGTGCTTGCTCCCCCACCACGCGCCGTCAGCATCAAGTGAATCAAACATGGGTCTGCGTTTGAGCACGCCTTTTTTCCGCAGTTCTTGTACGTGCTCAGTGAGAGGCAATCCGGTGTGTGCCACCACCGGTAACGGCGGCAAGCCGGCTTCCGCGCGAGCGCGCACCTGCGCTTCCACATCGCGGCCAGCTTCCGGAGCAAGCCCCCACCCTCTCTGCGAGGCTCCGCTTGTCTGCTTGCGCCAGCGCGGCGGCGTGCGCGTCACCCAGCGCACTTTCTTGGCTTCGCTAGCGAGCTCTTCCACGTGGTTGATGGCTGAGACGCCGCCACCCACCACCAGCACCCGCTGTTTCCAGAATCGCTCCGGCCCAGGGTACGTCTGTGTGTGGTACTGCTGGCCGCGAAACTTTTCTGCACCCGATATGTAGGGCACAAAGGGGCTCTGCCAGGTGCCGGTGCAGTTAATAATGAAGCGCGCTCGCCAGATTCCGGCACTGGTGTGTGCTTCCAGCAGACCGCGTGGCTGCTCTTCTTGCCGTTCCAGATGCTGCTGCGCAGAGTGCTGGCTGCTGTGCACAACCGGCCGACCTGCACTCACCGAGACACCACCAGCTAGAGCGCCCACGCCGTCAGCATGATCGCCAAGAATACGATCACTGATCGCGCCCGATGTGGCATCGGCATTATCCGCAACGGTGGCGGTATCTACATCCGATTCGGCATCGGCGCCGTCTATCACGGCGGTCTCCGGCATGGCGGCGGCACCTGCGCTGGAACCATCGGCGCTAAAACCATCGGCGCTAAAACCACCTGTACTCGAACTATCGGCGCTAGAGCCATCGGCAGCGTTCATCGCAGCAGCGTTCGTCACGGCATAGACACGTACTGGCCGCAAAATCGGAAGATCGTTTTCGTACTCGAATTCAGCAAAATAGGCGGGCACAAAAATTCTCGCTGGAGAGCAGGGATCCATCTCTTCCACCGGCTGCCCAGGCAAATCGGCGATGTGATTCACCGTGGCCATAGTGAGCGTGGGCCAACGGTGTTGCCATGCCCCGCCAGGCGCCTCTTCAGCATCGAGCACCACAAACGTGCCGAGCGCAGGTTTTTTACGCCTTTTCGTCACGCCGTCATCAGCCCCAAGCGACTCAGCAAAGCCAGTGAAGCCACGTTTTTGTAGCTCATAGGCAGCACAAATTCCCGCTTGACCGGCGCCAATCACGAGTACATCCACGTTGTGAACGGTGCTGCTGAGAATCTTCATAGCTCTACCGTAATCTACTTCGCGCTTGCGCACTGGCGTCACACACGCAAGCTAGTACACTCGGTAAACGCCAGCAATACAATGTTCATACGAACTGAGCTAGCCACTATCCACTAGGCGGGAGTGCACAGTCAGAGTGCACAACGGGCACGGCCGAAACATAGAGGGCACGGCTGAAACGTACATGAAATGGCCGACGCATACAGGGCATGGCTGGAACCTACAGGACACGGCAAAGTACACAACGGGCACGGCTGAAACGTACAGGGAACGGCCGGCGCATACATGAAATGGCCGACGCAGCATAGCTGATACAGCAAACGAATACACGCAGCTCAGCCTTGACAGCAGCGCCAGGGCGGGATCTGTGCATTACGATAATGCCTATGAGAATCACACGCTTTGCTCGCACTCTTGCGGTTGTCGCACTCGCCACGGCGAGTCTTACCGGCTGCAACTCCACCCAAACTGTGCAGCGCTTATGCACGGATCCGCTCGCTTCGGCATTTGCTGCGTTAGAAGCAGGCAAGCCGTTGGAGGCAGGCACGCACAGCGGAGTGCAGGCAAACGTCAATGCTCAAGAGCTTGCTACCTGCACCTCTGAAGCCCTCGGACAGCTCAAAGGCTACCGCGAAGAAACGATAAAAAATGGCGAGGTACAGAGCCAATCTCGGGTGAATATCAGCCCCCTCAAAGTAAATATGGTGATGAAAGCAGAGCTTCCCAACCACCTCGAAGAAGTGATCCTCATTGAGGGCTTTGCGTTCGCCAAAGTGGACGGACAATGGATAGAAGTCACTGAAGATGCTGCCGATCCGACGATCCGCAGTCTACTCAATCTCCCCAAGAGTTTTCAGACTCAGTTCAATCCGAAGCTGCGCGCCGCCGGCACGGATCCCGCAATCATCTACAATCTCGTCGGCACCGGCAAAGCTCTCGGGCAGCCAGTACTGATACTAGAAGCAAAAATTGCGAATGGAACGGACAGCTATACCTCGCGTTACTACCTGAATAAAGACTACGTATTGCTGCGTTCTGAGGCCGTGAGCTCCTCAGGCACTACTACATCTCAATTGACCGACGTAGATGTGCCACAGACCATCACGAATCCGCTGCTCCCAGCAAAGAAATAATCAGCTAAGCAGCGTCAGCTCAGAAATCCCAATCGTCGTCGGTCGTATCTACTACTTCGCCGATCACGTAGCTAGAGCCTGAGCCTGAGAAGAAATCGTGATTCTCGTCGGCATTTGGCGAGAGCGCCGCCATAATGGCCGGATTCACATCGGTTTGATCAGGGCCAAAAAGCGGCTCATAGCCGAGGTTCATCAGCGCCTTATTGGCGTTGTAGTGCAAGAACTTCTTCACATCTTCGGTGAGCCCCAGCGGATCGTAAAGAGAGGCCGTGTAGTCCACTTCGTTTTCGTAGAGATCTTCCAGTAGCGAGTAGGTGTAGTCATTCAGCTCCGCCTGGCGCTGCGGCGAACTCTTCTGCACGGCAAGCTGATACTTGTAGCCGATGTAGTAGCCGTGAACTGCCTCATCGCGGATGATGAGGCGGATAAGGTCAGCGGTGTTAGTCAGTTTCGCGTGAGCCGACCAGTACATCGGAGCGTAAAAACCACTGTAGAACAGGAAAGATTCCAGCATGGTCGAGGCGACCTTGCGCTTTTCCGGGTCATTGCCGTGGTAATAGTCCAGCACAATATGAGCTTTCTTTTGGAGGTATTCGTTCTCCTCGGACCAGCGGAAAGACTCGTTGATTTCCTCGGTGGACAGCAGGGTCGAGAACACCGAGGAATAAGACTTGGCGTGCACCGATTCCATGAATGCGATGTTGGTGTAAACCGCTTCTTCGTGGGGAGTGCGGGAATCCGGAATCAACGAAACCGCGCCCACCGTGCCCTGGATGGTGTCCAGCAGGGTCAAACCGGTGAACACGCGGTTCGTCATGTTTTTTTCGTCTTCGTTCAAGGTTTTCCACGAGGGAATATCGTTAGAGAGCGGAATCTTTTCCGGAAGCCAGAAATTTCCGGTCAGACGATCCCACACCTCCAAATCTTTGTCATCTTCGATGTCATTCCAGTTAATGGCTTGCACGGTTTTTGGAATCCCAATGACCACGAGTTTCTCCTTGAATTCAATAGTATTTTTGGGTTTGCGCAAAGCAGGAAATATCGCGCGAAACTGTCGTTCCCAGTCTATCCCGTGAGACCCAGGTTTCAATTTGGGATACAAAAAAACCGCGGTGCGGATAGGGTAGGAACAGAAATGAACTAACTCAACGATGAGGATGCGCAAACA
>JAQYTG010000018.1 GCA_028724905.1 Actinomycetaceae bacterium
ATGTCTGTAATGAGTCACGTATTCACAACGGACAATCTTCTGATCAAGCCACCGACGTGGGCCAGGCAGTATCGGCCACATCGTTCCTCACCGGACAAATCCTGGGAAAGACACAACACGTCAAACGCTTCACGAGTCACACTCAGGAACGATAACAGCCAACACCAATCCTGCCAGCCAGTCCCAAACCAGCCACCACAAGACTTACAGACACTTCAATTGTCAATATCTTGGTGCTTAGCAACTGCTAGCCTACGCTAGGCTACCACCAGCATTGCTGCGGTGATGAGGGTGAGCACGATGATAACGACTTCGAATGATTTCTGCGAGATTCTGGCTGCGATGTTCATGCCGATCCAGCATCCGGCTAGAACGAAAGGGATGAGCGTGAGGGCAAGCGTGAGAGTGTGTGCGCTCATCAGTCCCACCCCGATTTGGAACGGTACTTTGATGAGATTGACGATGAAGAAAAACCACGCTTGCGTGGCGATGAAACGTTTGACGTCGAAACCTGAAGCTAGAAAGTAGAGGTTGATCGCTGGTCCGCCGGCATTCGCCGTCATCGTCGTAAACCCTCCGAGTGCTCCGTAGAGCCAACGTGCAGAGGGTCTGCCGAAACGTCTTTGTAGCTCCTCGGCGGTATGTCGGCGAATGACGAGCACTGTAAAGAGCGTGAGAACTAGCAAAATGACGCCGATGGAACGTGCCATCACTGCATCTGATACCGCTCCAAGGAATGCAAACCCTGCGCCAAGTCCGATTGCCACGGGAGGGACGAGCTTGAGGAGAGCCTTCCATTCGACGTTGCGGCGGTAGGCACATACGGCCCATATATCGCCAACGAGCAGAGCGATGAGGATAACGGTTGTGGAAGCGCGAGCAGGCATAGCTAATGCGGCGATGGTGACGGGCACTGTGCCCAGCCCTGGAAGTGCCGTTTTTGATATCCCTACCATCAGTGCACACAGCACTAATAGTATCCACGAGATCAGTGGAATCCAGACAGCTATCACGTCGTCCCTCATGTTTGGAGTTTTGCGTTGTAGGTTGATTGTAAACCTTGGTTGCAGGTGTCGCGCAGCTCGCACACTAGTCGTGGTGGCAATGAGTCGATGACGCGGAGGTGTGAGTATCGGAATGGGCACCCCCTAGCGGCAGTCAGTATCGGTGGGCTAACAAGGTTGGTCAAAACCGATATTGTCAGTACAGACGCCAGCTCCGCTTGACTTGCTGTCACCGCTTCTGCAGCCGGCTCCGCTTCCACTGGAACCGCCTCGATTTTTGCCACGTCGCCCCGATTTATAAGACTGATTGCGGGCCATATCAAATGCTTTGTGGCATTGCTGGAGCGGGATCTTTGGGCAATGTTTTATTGGAGATCGACGTTTTATGTCGACGTTTTATTAAGAAATTCTTTCGGAGTAGAGTTGCCTGCGTGTTTCAGAGCTGGAAGATTTTCACTCGGGATAGTAAACGTCTTTTTCGTACGAAAAAGACGTGGATTGTGCTGGTTGGAGTTCTCATTATTCCCGCTTTGTACTCGTGGGTAAATGTACGCGCGTTTTGGGATCCTTATGGGGCTACTGCGCATATTAACGTCGCCGTCGTCAATGAAGATCAAGGTGCTAGCTCAGATGTAGTCGGCTCGATCAACGTCGGGCAGCAGGTGGTGAGCGAACTACAGCGCAATGAGCTTTTGGGATGGCAGTTTCTCGATGCCGATGCGGCTGAAGAGGCTTTGAAAAGAGGTGACGTCTACGCTTCTATCACCATTCCGCAGAGTTTTAGCTCCGATCTGCTCCATCTCATTGATGGCTCGTATTCACGGCCGACGCTGCATTATCGGGCAAACGAAAAAAGTAATTCGGTGGCCTCGGTGATCACTGATACGGCCGCATCTGAACTGGATCGGCAGATTACTTCTGCAGTCAAGCAGCAGGTAGCTCAAGCGGCAACGACGGCACTGAAATCACAGGGAGCAGATGTGGAAGAGGGTCTCACTGAGGCACACGACCACGCCGAGGAGGCAGCAGGCGAGAACGTCACTGGTGAGGAGGGGAGTGGCGTTGCCGGTAGCGTTAGCCGTAGAGGAAAGATTGACGCCACAGCCAGGGCGGCGGCCGGTTCTGATACTTCAGATTCAGCTCAAGATAATGAAGCTGGGAATGCTGTAGATGGCAGTGCTCAGGTGGGGTGTACGACAACGGGCAATATGCTTGCCAACCAGGCTGGCGATGCGGCTGGCAATATTACAGCAGGAAACACCGCGGGAAGCGCGCCGGCAAGCGATGAGGTTGGCAGTGCTTCGGCAGGAGACGCCCGAGAGGAGGGCAAGCAATGAGAGGAGTATTCAGAGTTTTCTTGAACGATCTGCGCGCGGCCTGGCGAAGCGTGATGGCGATGGTGGTGCTCTGTGGATGGGAAGTCTTTTAACGGCGGTGACTCTACGCACAGACGTAGCATCTGAGCGGCGTAGTGGCAGAGAGGATCTGCACGAATACTTCGGCAGATTTGGAATTTTTGCGCTGATCGGTTTGTGCCAATCCACTCTCGTGGGGCTAGGTCTGATCTATTTTATCCAGCTCCAGCCGGTGCACCCATTCTTACTGATGACGGCGCTGTGGCTGAGCTCGCTGGTCTTTATGTTTGTGGTCTACACGCTGGTAGCGATGTTTTCTAACGTTGGCAAAGCTCTCGGCGTGCTGCTCATGGTATTTCAGATTTCTGCTGCTGGCGGCTCATACCCGCTACAGTTGCTGCCGCAGTGGTTCCAGAATATCGGTCCGTGGCTCCCTGGCACCTATGCCATCAGTGCGTTCCGAGCTGCGATGGCGGGAGAGTATGACGGCGACTATTGGAAAGCCCTACTTGGGCTGTGCGCCTTCCTCATACCGGCAGTGCTTATTATGACGGTACTGCGAAAACCGCTGACTGCTTACAACGAGAAATTCACGCGCGCACTCGAAGCCACAAAACTCATGTAGACGCTAGAAGTGGCAGGCCAGTGCGTGACGGCGGGAAGAACGGTGTGCGGTGTACCCGAGGTGAAAAGCGGCCGGCTGATTCTGTCGGGGCAATAATTTCGGCCGGCACTATTTCTCGGGAGGTTGATACTATCGGTTGTTTGCACCGAGGTCAAAGTTGATTTGACCGGCATGATTAACTGACAGTTCAAACTATCCGGCGCTATTGCCTCTCGGATGGTAGTGACGATATGAATGTGGCGATGGCGTGATTGACGGCTGCGGGGTTGTCGATAGTGCTGTTGTGTCCTGCTTGTGCAATCCAGGTGAGTGGTATCTGGGTTTGGCGGTGCCAGGCTTTGTTGTAGCGCTTCGTGGATCCAGCATGATCGCGGGCGCCGCAGAGTAAAAGCGTCGGGCAGGTGATACGGCCAAAATGGTTCTCAGTCACGGCTTCTCCTAGTATGCGGTAGCCGTGCTCAACGAGGTCGAGGTACTCGCGGTGGGAATACTCGGCCATCCATTCCTGCATGAGAGAACGCCCCGCAGCTGTGGTGGATACTCCTTGAGCTCCGGCGCATTTGAGCAATGGCCACGGGTACGGCCGATACAGCGCGCGCGAATGTTTGAGCAGCCACAGCTCAATGCTCGTATAGTAGCTGCGCTGTAGGGGAGCGGAGTCGATACTAATGAATCCACGCGCGCGCTCGGGAAAGAGTTCCATAAAAGCCTGGCCAATATACCCGCCGAAAGATTGCCCAATGAGCAGTGGGCGCTCGACCCTTTCGGTGTCACATATATCCGCTAGCCAGCGGGCAAGATCATCGAGTGAAAATGAGAGGTCAAAGGGGCGCGAGCGTCCGTGCGCCGGAGCGTCCCACACCAGCAGATGCGCCGTAGGAGCAAAATATTTTAGCTGCGGGGCGAAGAGGCGGTGATCGGCGGTGAGCCCGGGCAAAAATACTAGCCACGGCTGGGCAGTATGTTGCTGCTTAGAGACCCAATACGTGATTGTGCCAAGAGGCGTTGTGAGCTGACGCTGGTACATAGGAAGGGCTTTCGCTGGTGTTACTGGAGTTAGCAGATATTTTAGGTGCTTATCATTAAAGTTGATCGCTGCGGTGATCCTGGTGATGTGCCTATAAGCGTTATTCGCTACATACTATCAGGTATTGATCGTATCGGTCGGCCGATTTCAGCTGCGGCGTTGATGGTATTGGTCAGCTTAGTTGTGGCTGTGGGGTTGATCATATCGCGCACACCGATATGATCAACCCCACATGACAAGCCGGCTGGTATGGTCAAGTACCTGGTAAGGCTAGCTGACCGAGCAGACCCGCCCTGGCTGCAAGTGCCGATACATCAATACCCCACCTGGATACCGATTCTCAGCCAGTTTGTTTCCAGCGGGCTTGTTTTCAGCGGACTTGCGACTTTCTACTTCTCAGAGCGTCTGTGACTTCTCTTTGCGCAGCTCCCGCGCCGCCGTCACCAAATTCTTCAAGGTGGCAACTGTCTCTGGATAGTCGCGCGTCTTGAGTCCGCAGTCTGGATTCACCCATAGGCGGTCGTTAGGTACCACCTGTGCTGCCTCATCGAGCAGCTCTTTGACTTCGTCCACGGAAGGTACCCGTGGAGAGTGAATATCCCACACGCCAGGGCCAATTTGATGGCTAAAACCGTGCGCTTGCAAGTCGGGGAGCACCTCCATCTTGGAGCGTGCAGCCTCAATGCTGGTCACATCCGCATCCAACGCGGCAATGGCGTCGATGATCTGCCCAAATTCGGAGTAACACAGATGCGTGTGGATCTGAGTGGCGGGAGCGGCTCCAGCTGTAGACAGCTTAAAGGCATCCACTGCCCAGGCGAGGTACTGCTGATGCTTAGCTGGCTCCAGTGGAAGCAGCTCACGCAGAGCCGGTTCGTCTACTTGTACAATCTGCGCGCCCGCCTCCTGTAGAGCGTCAATTTCGTCGCGCAGCGCCACCGCAATCTGGTCGGCCACCTGTGCCAACGGAATATCTTCACGCACGAAGCTCCACGCAATAATGGTGACTGGTCCGGTGAGCATTCCTTTCACGGGTTTGTCGGTCAAAGACTGCGCATACGTCCACCAGTCCACAGTCATATCGTGTTCGCGCTCGACATCTCCCCAAAGAATCGAGGGGCGAGTGGCACGCGAACCGTAGCTTTGCACCCAGCCGTTGGTGGTGACGGAGAATCCGGCGAGCTGTTCGGCGAAGTACTGCACCATATCATTGCGTTCCGGCTCACCGTGCACCAGCACGTCTAGCCCGAGGTCTTCTTGCAGCCGGATCACCCGCTGCACTTCCGTCTGGATCTGCGCGGTGTATTCTGCGGCGGAAATCTGCTTGCGGTTAGCCGCTGCCCGCACTTTCCGCACGTCCACAGTCTGTGGGAAAGAGCCGATTGTAGTGGTGGGGAATGCCGGCAGATTGAGTGCCGCCTGGGCAGCCACCCGCTCGGCGTAATCTGCACGGTTGCGGTCGGCAGCCAGGCGCTGTACGCGCTCACGAATCGCGGCGTTATTGACTCCTGCCGCCTGCTGTCGCTGCGCCAGCGCCTGAGATGCTTGAGCGATATCGTTCTCAATGCTCTCCCATCCATTGCGCAGACCGCGATCGAGGATCTCCACTTCGCGCACTTTCTCATCGGCAAAGGCCAGCCATTCGTGCAGATGTGCATCCAATTCAGGATCGTCCCAATGCTCGTCAGTCACAGAGTGTGGCACGTGCTGGAGTGATGTGCTGGTGCTCACCACAACTCGGGCTCCCGTAGCACGCGCAGCGTCGAGTAGCTTGCGGGCAGCGTCGAGATCAGTGCGCCAGATATTGCGCCCATTCACCACGCCCGCGGCCAGCGTCATCCCGTTCAAATCTATATCAGCTGGTAGGTTGCCGCGCACCAGATCGACGCCGAGAGCCTCCACGCCGGTGTGAGCGAGCTGTGCTAGCGCAGCTGAGGAATCCCCATAGGGGAAGTTGAGCAGTACTTTCGGGCGACGCGTCCCAGCTTCAAGAGCGCCCAGAGTATTCCAGGCGCGTACCGTGGCAGCGACGACGGCAGAGCGCTCAGTGGCGAGATTTCCGCTCACCAGCGCCGGCTCATCAATCTGCACCCATTCCACGCCAGCTTGTGCCAACTCACCCAAGACATCGGTAAAAGCGGTGACGGCGTCGTCTAGCCGCTCCAGCGGTTCGTATCCTTCGCTGGCTCCTTTTGCTAAAGCCAGCCAGGTGGCAGGCCCGACGATAACGGGGCGTACATTGATCCCCTCATTAATCAACGCACGGGCGCGCTCAATCACTCGGCGGTCAGTGAGGGCGATGGGGGTCTGCGCGTCAATCTCAGGGACCAGGTAGTGATAATTCGTATCGAAGTATTTGGTCATCTCAAGTGGGGGATTGGCTTTGTCTCCACGCGCTAGCGAGAAGTACAAATCCAGGCCGGTCTTGCCTCGGAAACGCTCCGGCGTAGCGCCAAGCAAGACGGTCGTATCGAGCACCTGATCGTAGAGAGTGGAGCTATCTGGCAAAGAGCCTGATAGCCCAAGCTGCGAGAGTGTAGCCAGATTAGTGCGCACCAACTGTGCCACGTCCGCTTCAAACCGCTCTTCGCTGATTTTTCCAGCCCACAGATTTTCCAGGGCTTTCTTCAGTTCTCGGTTGCGTCCGATGCGCGGGTAGCCTGCGATGGTGGATGTTAATTCTGCCATTGTTTCTATCCTGTTCTTCTTCAATAGATATGCGTAACGTTGCTGCTCGCTGGGAGGCTCGTTGTACCGCTCGTTGCACTTTTGTGGCTCTGCTGCACGTATCTATCAAACTGTGACGCTTAGGTGCAGCTTGGCGCTGCCTGTTGTTGTGAAGCGATGATGCGGTGTTCAGCTTGACGAGAGGTGCGGCGGTGGCGCGAGTGGTCGGCCAACAGAGCCGATGCTTGTATAAGGTGTCCGGTCGTTTAAGGTGTCGGGCGAGAACCTCCTTCTCCTACGCACGTAGGTGCGGAGCTGGCGGTGGAAAGAGCTGCCGGAAGCGCGGCGGAAAAAGCTGTGTCAGTGGCTGCAGGAGTGAGGGAGGTCGCAGGGGCTGCGGAGGCCGCAGGAGAGGCGGGAGCCTGATCGAGCTCGGCCGGCTTGCCGTCACTAGAATCGAAAGCGCCGTCACCACAGACCAAAGCGCCGTCACCAGCGCTAAGATCATGCGGGTGGATCAAGCCAGCAGCCTGGAGTAGATCGAGAGCTGGCTCAGATTTATTGAACGTGTACACGTGGATGCCAGGGGCGTCGGCATCCAGCAGACGTTGCACAAGTTGGGCACCAATCTGAATGCCGGCTTCAGTGGGATCCGTGGCGTCGTCAAGTACCCGCAGCAGCTCCGGCGGTGTGCTCACCCCCGTCAATTCACTCACACGCGCGAGTCGAGCTGGGCTCACAGGGGGAAGTACCCCAGGGACGATAGGTATGCGTACGCCTTCATGGCGAGCCGCATCGACGAATGCGCTGTAGGCGTCTGGATCCCAGAAGAGTTGGGTAATTGCCATATCGGCACCGGCTTCTTGCTTGACGGCAAGATTTTCGATCTCCTCAGCTCGCGTGGTGCCTGCCTGAGGATTTCCGTTCACGAACGTCGCCACGGCAATTGTGAGTGGCCGCAATGCCTGCTGGAGAGCCAGTCCGGAGTGGCGAGCGACGCGGCGGGCTTCAGCTAGACGAATCAGCGTGATCAGTTCAGCCGCAGAACGTACGTCATTCGGGCCAGGCTTCCAGGTGGGATTGTCTGCTGGGGGATCACCGCGCAGAGCGAGGAATGTGCGCACTCCCTCGTCGAGGTAGTCTTCCACGACTGTACGAATTCCCTCTCGGGTATCACCTACCGTAGTCAGATGGGCAATGGGGTGCGTGGGGCTGTCTTCTACGAGAGTTTTCACCAGGCCGCGCGCGTTGTGGCGATCTTTGCCCCCCGCTCCATACGTGACGGATACAAAGTCTGGCCGTACGGAGAGCAACTGCGAGAGATTGGTGAAAAAAGGCTCGACGGCTTTTTGGCTTCGAGGAGGCATCACCTCGAAAGAGAGCATTAAGTCGTGGCGGATTTTGTCGAATGCGCAAGGCTGGATGCGGTGAAGAGTTACGTCTGCGATAGTCATAAGGAATCTTTCAATGCGAAGTGATAAGGCTGTGGGTGCCGTAGGTGTCCACTCCGACGCAGAGGAGATCGTATGTGTGACGGACAGTGAAGCACCTGCGGGAGCACACGCGCCTGTGGCTGGTATGAGCAGCTTCAGGTGTGTGCTACTTGCACATTCGCATTCGCATTCGCGCACGCCGCATCAGCCCCTGAGCGAGGTGTGTATCATGTGCGCTAACGTTCATGCTCTGAATAGTAAACAGTTTTATCGCGACTGCCAAATGGTGTTCACAATGTGTACACCGTTGCAGTGGGCTTCTCTCAGCGAAGTAACACTCCCTCGATGAAGCGTTGAGGTTGCCAAAGTTGATCCGACCGACACTATCGTTCTCGCAGCTAAAACGCTCGCCCCATCTGAACCGGCCCCACCTAGACCAGCCCCGCCACTCGAAAATGAACAAAATAAACTCGCAGTAGCGCTCGTCTCGGCGCTAGATGGCCGAGGCAATCAGCCCTAGCAACTATCGTTGGCTGATAATGATCGGCTCGAATGAGATCAGCGGTAAAATATCTCGCGTATGCGGCCATCTAGTCGCGTATACGCATATATAGAAGCAGATGTATAAGCAAATGTACATAGGAAAGAGCTAATCAAAGATGTCAGCTATATCAGATGCTCGGAGAATTCGTGAGAGCTTAGACGAGCAGGCTCGGAAGCTATCTGCACACATGATTGAGTGGCGTCACCACTTACATCAGCACCCAGAGCTATCGAACAGAGAGCGGGAGACGGCCGCTTTCGTGGCCAGTAATCTGCGTGAATCGGGGCTTGATGAGGTGCGTACTGGCATCACCGGCCACGGAGTGATCGGAGTGTTGCGAGGTGGGCAGGCAGGAGCGGGAGTGGCGTTGCTGCGTGCTGATATGGATGCCTTGCCAGTGCCCGACGAATCCGGTGTGGATTTCGCTGCCGATGTGTGCGATACGGATTACCCAGGTGGTCCCTTTCCGGTGTCTCATGCCTGTGGGCACGACTGCCACGTTGCGATGCTACTCGGTGCGATGCGAGTGCTCTCCGCCGAGCGTGACCATCTGCCAGGCACGGTCGTGGCATTATTTCAACCAGCCGAGGAGGGAGCGCCTGTCCCAGAAGAGGGAGGGGCGCGCACAATGCTAAATTCTGGAGCTCTCGACGATCTGCATCCCACTATGGCGTTTGGAATGCACGTGCAGCCATTTCCTAAAGGCGTGGTGACGCTGATGACGGGCACCCAGTTTGGGGCTTCGTGTATGGTGAAAATTGTGGTGACTGGCCAGCAGGTGCATGGCTCTACTCCGTGGGCTGGCATTGATCCGATGCCAGCGGTGGGGCAGATTCTCAGCGGCATCGGGCAGATCTATCGGCAGATCGACGCTTTTTCGCCGTTCACCATCAGCATTGGGCACATTGACGACGTTGGGCGTTTTAACGTGATCGGGAAAACCGTGACGCTGTGGGGCACGATACGTTCTCTGGATGATGCTGTCATGGAACAAGTCCAGCAGCGGCTAGCCAATCTGGTGCGAGGGAGTGCGATGGCGGCAGGGTGCGAGGCCACTGTGGAGTATCTGCAACCGGTGCCGGCGGTACACAATACTCATCAGTGGGTGGAAGACTTAACGCCGGCAATTGCCGGCGTCGTAGGGCACGACAATATCATCACGCCACCACCGACTCTTGGCTACGACGACGTCTCAGAATTCGTCAATAAGTATGGTGGGTTGTACGTGGGGCTTGGAGTGCAAGATACGCGCTTCGCCCACGGCACGTTGGAGCCAGTGCCCGGAGGTCGCGGTATGGTACCTAATCACCATCCAGCTTTTTACGCTGACGACGACGCCTTGACGCTGGGGATGCGCTTGCACGTCCAGG
This sequence comes from Actinomycetaceae bacterium, assembly GCA_028724905.1. Classification (GTDB taxonomy): domain Bacteria; phylum Actinomycetota; class Actinomycetes; order Actinomycetales; family Actinomycetaceae; genus Arcanobacterium_A. The sequence continues at coordinate 10,026 of JAQYTG010000018.1, forward strand.
TGGCCTACCAGCATCTGCTGTCTCGGAGTCATTGAGATCAGTTGCGGAGTTGATAGATGGGTTGGCGCAAGTCTGCTGCGCTCAAGAGCTGTGTGGGGAGCGACGCCTATCGACTAGGAGTGATGCCGCAGGTGTTCTAGTTGCTGTGCTATGGGATGTCTGCAGCGTAACGTGAGCTGCGATTGATAAAATTGGTCTGACCGATTTTATCGGCTAGGTACCGCTATTTATGGCTATTTAGGGGGATGCTATGCCGAGGACTTATTACCCGTTCTATCACCGCATGGACGGGCAACGGGTGCTGCTGATTGGCGGTGGGCAGATTGCACTTCAAAAAGCGCGCGCTCTCTATGCTCATGGAGCTGATCTGGCAGTGATATCCCGTGAGTATGTGCCCGAATGGGAGGTGGAGTTCCCCCTTGGGATGCAGCGGGTGAGCCGTTCGCTCAAGCCATTTGATATGACGCAGCTTCACGATGGTTTCGATTTTGTCGTTTCGGCCACTGCCGATAGGGAACTCAATGAGAGGCTGTATGCCGAGTGTCGCAGACGGCATCTGCCGCTCAACTGCGTGGATGAGCCACAGCACTGCACGTTTATTTTTCCAGCGATTCTAGAGCGCGAACCGCTCACGGTGGCGATTTCCACGGCGGGGACGAGCCCAAGCGCAGCCAGCTGGCTCAAGAGCGCAATCGCGCGGACTATTCCCTCGTCGCTGCCGGCGATAATGAGCGATCTTGGGCGCCGCCGCCAGCAGATGCGCGATATTGTGTCGCCGGCGCATCTGCGCTGGCGAGTGAACAGTGCAATGTTTTATACGGCATTGTCAAAAGACCGGCCACTCTCAGATGCAGAGGCGGAGCAGGTCATAGCTCACGTGACGTCGGCGTCCTCGGAGCAACGCTATCAGGACGTGCAAGCTCCCCAAGTGGCGTATGAGCCAGCGTCTCCAGCATCCCAACGAGATGATCGGCAAACGCTCCAGCAGACCCAACAAAATTCACAGCTGCTAGCACAGCTCAATGCCTCAGGGGAAGGGGCAGCTAGCGTCGGAATCGTCCACGAAGTTGGGGCGGGCTGTGGCGGGCCAGAACTGCTGACGGTACGTGCCTACAAACTGATTGAGCAGGCTCAGGTACTGGTGTATGACGCGCTGATTGATCCGGCTATCGTGGAGCTGGCTCCGCCTAGCTGCGAGCGTATCTATTGTGGCAAACGGGGAGGAAAACGCTCAGTCACACAAGATCAGATCAACGAACTGCTGCTGGATTTAGCACGTCAGGGCAAAAACGTAGTGCGGCTCAAAGGTGGTGATCCGCTAGTTTTCGGCCGTGGTGGCGAAGAGATTCTATATCTGCGCGAGCGTGGTGTGCAGGTAGATCTCACTCCGGGTATTTCATCGGCGTTGTGGATTCCCGCTGAAGCTGGTGTGCCGCTCACTCACCGTGATGTCGCCCGAGGATTTCATGTACTGACGGCGCACGCTCACGACGGTTTGCCAGATTTTGATTGGGATGCACTTGCACACGCTGATGAGACGCTGGTTTTTCTCATGGTGGTGAAGAATCTGAGCGTCATCACGGAGGAACTCTTGGCTGCTGGAATGGATCCGGCTACGCCAGCTGCTGCACTCTCGGGAGGGAACTCTGCCCATCCGCTGCGTCTGCGCTCGACTCTGCATGAACTGGCTGAGTGTGCGCAACGCACTGGGCTAACATCCCCTGCAGTAGTCGTGATTGGTGAAAGCGCTGGAATAGATCTGTGGGGTGCGTGATAGTGAAGACGTCGCAGATCGCAATCTAAGTTCGCCAATCACGGTTTGTGCTCGGGGCGCAGTTCGTCGATGTCCACTTCATCTCAGGTTAATCTGAGGGTTTGCAGCTCGCCGGTCGTCACCCGCGTTCGGGAATTGTGCCTCGGGGATTGCGGCTGAGAGATCACGGTAATTTTTGCTCGGTGGGGAGGGGATCTAGGGTGCTGGGCACTGATATGGGAGCGGGTAGATCTATCCCAAAGACCAGCTGCGCCGCTTGATGAAACTCCTCTGCACATTCAGATACAGCAGCCGAGCGAGCAGCACGTGCACAGCGATAGGTGAGTACCGAAGCAAAGTGTTCGAGAGCTCGCAGAGCATCGGCGGAATCCTCGCTGGTGTTTTCGCTAAATTTGTTCCGCTCCGCATCGAGCAGTTGTGAAAGGTAGCTGTTTATGCCAGCAATCACCGGATCCATAGCTCGTTCGCGTCGCTCAATATCGAGCTCGGCGAGGCTTTCTTCCACAATCGCCTGCACCTGAGTCATAGTATCGGTGGCAAGTGGTGGCACCTGGAATCTAATCGAATCGAGATTGATGAGCCGAACGCCGTGAATGCTGTGGGCGTGCACATCGACGTCGTGGCTGCGTGCTAGGTCAATGAGAATGAGTGGGTGGTGAGAATCCGTCACGCCCCTGAGCGTTGCTTCCGTGAGAATAGGAGAGCCCGTTCCTCTGCAGAGAATTGCGATGTCTATTTGCGTCAGATCGAGAGTGTGAGCAGGGAGGATACCGTGCCGCTGTGCAAAAGGTTGTGCTCGTCCAGATGCCGAATACACTGCGATATTTGCTGCTCCGCGAGAGTGTAGCGCGGCTACAGTGGCTCCTGCATAGGCTCCGGTTCCGACGAGTAGGACTGCGGTATTTTCCCAGTCGGTGATGATTGGAGCGCCATCTGTGGTGGGTTGCATTGCCATATCGAGGGCTGCATCAACGATGGAACGCCCAGTTGAAGAAATATCGGTGTGTGTAGAAATGCGGCGAGCCATGTGGAGAGCTCCGCGCCAGAGTGACTCCAAAAGTTTTGTGGTGGTGCCGTGCGAGCGTGCAGTATCCAGAGCCTGCCGGAGCTGGCCGACGATCTCGCGTTCTCCTACTACCATAGAATCAAGGCCGGCAGCTACCTCATACAGGTGTCTAGCTGCTGCTGATCCAGATAGTACTTTTATGGGGTGGGAAGCGGGCGCTGAGAGATCGGCTGCTACAGTGTGCACCGGCACAGTATCGCAGTCAAGATAAAATTCCACACGGTTGCAGGTGGAGAGGAGAACATAACCAGCGATAGCTTCGCAGTTTGCAAGGGTAGGAGCGATATCATTGGCACGTTGGGCAATGACTTCTAGTTCTGAAGTATCGAAAGCGCGGTGGTTGGCGGTCAATACGTTCAAAGACATACTAAAATTATGGCCTCTGATGTTCGTGGTGTCCACCGGACTCTAGCGGAATCATCTATACGCCGCACGCAATATGTATGGCGTATACGCTCGACAGCGTATACAAAGTACTCTGGATGTCCTTTATGTGAGAACATTCCTATCTGCCGTCTCTATTGTATGAGCCTTAGAGTAGCTAGATGGAGGTAGACCTCGACGCAGATAGATGAGAGGTAGCTAGATAAGAGCATGAGAAAAGCCTCTGAGTAGACGTAAGATTTTGGGGATGGGATCCTCGGAAGTGGGTTTAAGGCGAAATTGTAGGAGTTGCGGGAGCTAGATTCCAGGGGGTGGTGCAGTGGTAGTTCTGCGAGTAGGCACTCGGACGTCTGCGTTAGCCTTAGCTCAGGCGCGGACGATTGCAGAGAAAATCGTCGATGTGGCAGGCCTATCTGGATTTAAGATCGTTGGAGTCACCACGAAGGGTGACGTCAATCGCGCATTGTTGCATGAGGTGGGCAGAGCCGGACTGTTTACGGGAGCGGTGCGGGATGCCTTGCTCGCAGATGAGTGCGATATTGCAGTGCACTCGTCAAAAGATCTTCCTGCTCTTGATCATCCAGATCTCAGTATTGCTTATCCCGAGCGGGAGGATCCGGCGGACGTATTTTGCGCAAGAGTGCCTTTTGCTCAGCTGCCGCAAGGGGCACGCATTGGCACGGGTTCGCCGCGCCGCGCAGCGCAACTCGCTGCGTTGCGCCCCGACGTGTGCATCGTCCCGATTCGTGGGAACGTGCCTACGCGCCTGGCGCGAGTGGGAGCTGATCTCGACGGCGTGATTGTGGCTCGGGCGGGGCTCAACCGGCTTGGCATCACAATCGGTGACGATCTTACTGGTGACGATCTCCCTATAGACGTTTTCGTTCCAGCAGCGGGGCAGGGGGCGCTGGCACTTGAGGCAGTGCGTGGTACCTGGGCAGCTGAGGTGACGGCACTGGTGGCGCATGAGCCAACTGGGCGTGAGGTGACGGCCGAGCGGGCATTTATGGCCGCCATCGGGGCGGGGTGCACCACCCCTGTGGGGGTGCTTGGGCGCGCCGAGCACAGCGGCTTGACGCTCCACGCACGCTATTCGGGGCAAGCGAATTTTTCTCGCGGCGTTCGGCCTGCCTCGTCAGGTCAGCCTAGTTCCGCAGACCAGCTAGCTTGCGCAGATCATTGTTTGGATTCAACGAGCACTATTGTGGATGAGAGCGTGAGTGCGCCGACGGCTGCCGAGGCTGCCGCAGCATTAGCGGCACGCTTCTACGCTGCGGGAGTGGGAGTCAGAGGCAGCAGTATTTCTGGTGCCGGCAGCACTGATGGTGCTGGAGACAATGGTGTTGGAGATAGCGGTTTGGCGACGTCGGTGCCGGCACCATCAATGTTGGCACCATCAACGTCGGCACCATCAATGTTGGCGGTGCTGCGACGTGATGATTGTGATGATCGTGGTGATGCGGCAGCCTCTGGTGCGGGCGCTGGGCACACCGACGACAAGGTGTGAATAGTATGGGGATGCCGCGAATAGCAATCACCCGAGCAGGAGAAGTGGGGGAAGATCTGGCGCGCGGATGGATGGCGATTCCGCTCACGCGCAGGCGAACGCTGCCAGATGGATGCCGCACCCTCGCAGATATCTTTGCCCGCATCGAGAGCTGCGGGCTGCGAGATGCTTCCTACTCGGCGGCAGTAGAGCCGTCAGCTGCCGCTGCGCGGCAGCCTATCTGGCTGGCTATCACCTCGGGTTTTATCTTTGATGTGCTGGCTCAGACGGGCATTGAGATCCCCCCGCAGCTCTCGCTGGCCTGCGTGGGTGCGGCTAGCGCGGCAAAGAGCCCAATTCGGGTGGATCTGATTGGTTCGTCACCAGCCAGTGCCCGCTCCTTAGCTGCTGCTTTTCCTGATCGACGGGGCGAAGCTGGCAGCGTGCAGGTGATTTTTCCGTGTTCGGCGCTGGCCTCCTCGGATCTCGAAGAGGGGCTTGACGCTCGTGGCTATCGAGTCGAGCGCGTGGAGGTGTACACCACTGAAGCAGATCCAGCGGGCGTAGAGCGGCTTGTAGCTGCCCATCCGGAGGTCGTTGTGGTGACGGCGGGCTCAGCAGCTCGGGCACTCGCCAGCTATTATCCAGGCTTGCTCAACCAGATGAATGCGCCGCGTCAGATGGATATGCCTAGCCAGATGGATATGCTCAACCAGATGAATGCGCCGCGCTATTCACATGAACCAAAGTCTCTGGACTCATCGCAGCAGCGGGATCGGGAACCCGTAGATCTGGAGCCGGCAGATCTGAAGCCTGTTGCTTCGAAACCTGTCGATCTGACGTCAGCGCCGCCGTCACACTCGTCGTCACGCACTCCACCTTGCAGATGTTCCCAGCTCGATTCTGAACTGGTTTCGCCGCTGGTCGAGACACAGAACGCTGTGCGGAGGATGCCGGCTCTGGTGGCTCTCGGTAGCTCCACCGCCCGAGTGATGCGGGAAGTGGGATTAGTGGTAGCCGCTCAAGCAGCCTCAGCGGAGCGCTCTGACGTTCAGCGGGCAGTGGACTACGCCTGCAGTGTGTCTATATGAGATCGTTCGGTGAGCCCTCGTGAAGCCCTCGTGAAACCCTCGTGAAACTACCGTGACACTATCGTGAAATTATCGTGAAGTTATCGTAAACACTCACCCGAGCACGAAACAGGAATAGTGGTAGGGAGAATACCGTGAATAGTGGCAGTGCAATCACCGTGAGCATTCGCCGACGCCATAAGCCGGTGAGACAATAGAGCAATAGAGCAATAGAGCAATAGACGCAAGGAACAACAACAGCAATAGCAGTTCTAGCACTGCCGAGCTGCAGCGAGAATACGCAGAAAGGATCAATGATGCTTCATAGACCTCGTCGGCTCAGAAAGAATGCCGCTATGCGAGGGCTGGTGCGAGAGGGGTCTCTTCGCCCTGGCAATTTGGTTTTACCGATGTTTGTGCGCGAGGGCATCAGCGAACCGCAGCCAATTGCGGCGATGCCAGGGGTGGTGCAGCATACGCTAGATTCTCTGGTGGTGGCAGCTCGTGAAGCCGTAGCGGCCGGTGTAGGGGGTCTGATGCTCTTCGGGATTCCAGCCACGCACGATGAGTATGGCAGCGCCGCCCTCGATCCGCAGGGTATTCTCAATCGCGGCCTAGGCGTTTTACGTGCAGCCGTTGGGGATCGGGCAGTGATTATTGCCGATCTGTGCCTAGACGAGTTCACCAGCCACGGGCACTGCGGCGTGCTGAACGGTTCTGGTGAGGTGGATAACGATGCCACTCTTGAAATTTATGCTCGTATGGCTGTGGTGCAAGCGCGTTCTGGGGCTCACATGCTTGGGCTCTCAGGCATGATGGACGGCCAAGTAGCCGCTTGCCGTACGGCTTTGGATGAAGCTGGTTATACTGATGTGGCGATTCTCGCCTATGCCGCTAAATATGCCTCTGCCCTCTACGGTCCGTTCCGTGAAGCTGTCGATTCTCAGCTTAAGGGAGATCGCCGCAGCTATCAGATGGATCCGGCCAACCGGCGAGAGGCAATGCTGGAAGTAGAGCTCGATGTGGAGCAGGGGGCGGATATTGTGATGGTGAAGCCCGCCAGCCACTACCTCGATATTGTGGCCGACGTGGCAGGCACTTTCCACACTCCGGTGGCTGCCTATCAAGTCTCTGGTGAGTACTCGATGGTGGAAGCCGCTGCTGCCCGCGGATGGGTGGATCGGCGCCGGCTGATTGCGGAGACGATCATGGCGATATGGCGTGCTGGCGCGCGCACAATCTGCACCTACTGGGCCACAGATTTTGCTCGTATGCTCGCCGACGAGATGGCTATGGGCAAAGGGGAGACGGCACCAGAGACGATGCTGCCATGAGCTGAGATAGCTGAGCAAAGGCGCGGATCTGACACATGGCAGTCACGATGTATGGCGGTCAAGAGTTATAGCAGTCACAGTCGCCAGTGACGTGCTCAGCGATGAGGGAATGTAGGGCAGAGGATGTAGAGCGTGGAGGGGATATAGACATGGATCTTTTTGAGCGGGCGCAACGTTCTATCCCAGGCGGAGTGAATTCTCCGGTGCGGGCATTTGGCTCGGTGGGCGGACGTCCAGTATTCATTGAGCGGGCACGGGGAGCGTATGTATATTCACGTGAGCGTGACTACATTGATCTCGTTGGTTCGTGGGGGCCGGCATTGTTGGGGCACGCTCATCCTGCCGTGGTGGAGGCAGTGCAGAAAGCTGCAGCTAAAGGCCTGAGTTTCGGCGCTCCGACAGAAGCTGAAGTCACGCTCGCTGAAATGGTGATTACGCGGGTGGTTCCTGTGGAGAAAGTACGTTTCGTCTCCACGGGAACGGAAGCTACCATGACGGCGATTCGTTTAGCGCGCGGCTTCACAGGGCGTGATCTGGTGGTGAAATTTTCCGGCTGCTACCACGGGCATGAAGATGCGTTGCTGGTGGCTGCCGGCTCGGGGGTGGCCACGTTTGGAATGACGACATCGGCGGGAGTACCTGCTGGTGCAGCGGCGGATACACTCGTGCTCCCGTACAACAACCGCGAGGCGGTGAGCGATGCTTTCGCCCAATATGGGGATAACATCGCTGCGGTGATCACCGAAGCTGCGCCCGCGAATATGGGGGTGATAGAGCCACTTTCGGGGTTTAACGCTTTTTTGCAGCGCACCTGTACAGCTGCTGGTGCGCTGCTGATTCTAGATGAAGTGCTCACAGGATTTCGCGTGAGCGAGAGCGGATATTGGGGGTTGGAACAAGACGATCACCCTTATCGTCCAGATCTTATGACCTTTGGGAAAGTAATCGGCGGTGGTATGCCGCTGGCTGCTGTGGGAGGGCGCGCCGACGTGATGGACTATCTGGCTCCGCTCGGCCCCGTCTATCAGGCCGGTACACTCTCTGGAAATCCTCTGGCGTGCGCCGCAGGTATAGCCACCTTGGAGCTGGCAGATGCCGACGTTTACCAGCAGGTAGATAGGGCGTCACAGGCGATTTCGCAAGGGATATCACAGGCTCTCGCGGCGGCGGGAGTAGCACATCACATCCAGCGCGCCGGCTCGCTTTTCTCGGTGCTGTTTGCCGAGGAGGAAGCCCGAGATTATGAGGGCGTTATGGCTCAAGAGCAGTTCCGCTATCCGGCCTTTTTCCACGCATTTCTCGCCCAGGGGGTGTATCTGCCGCCTTCGGTGTTTGAGGCGTATTTCGTCTCGGCTATGCACACTGACGAGATCATCTCCCGAATCGTGGATGCTGCCGCTGCGGCGGCATCGGCTGCTGCTGCAGCTAGGGATCCGCGCCAGTGCTAGCGGAGCTAACGTTGGTGCAGGAGAGACCTGTTGGCGCAAGACAGGGCGCAATCGCTAGGCTAGGTGTATGGCACAACGTGAAATCGTGACGAACATAACGGCGCTGGTGGCTCCGCTGGTACATAATGCGAATCTCTATCTTGAAGATGTCTCCCTCAAACGAGCTGGTGCATATACCACTGTACGAGTCACCGTCGATCTGGAAAGTGGGCCAGGGGCAGTGGATTCTGGGCAGCTGGAGAGTCTCTCTCGTGAGATATCTGTAGCTCTCGATGCAGCCGATCCCGTCTCGGGAGCCTATACGCTCGAAGTTTCTACTCCTGGAGCAGAACGAGACCTTACCGAGTGGCGGCATTATTCACGTGCAGTTGGTCACCTCGCCCACATTGTTCTCACTGATGGCGGTGAGCTGACGGCGCGAGTACAGAGCGTATCGGACGATGCGATCGTCGTCACCACCTATGTGGAGAAGAACAAACAGCGCGTGGCCAGTGGGGAGCGAGAGCTGACTTTTAGCGAGATTAGCTCGGCGCGTATAGTGGTAGAGCTGTGAGGTATGCCAGACATAGACCAGCTGGTATGTAGGAAAGGGGATCAATGGACATCTCAATGAGCGAACTTCGGATTGTGGAATCCGAGCTGGGGATCAATATCTCGGTGCTGATTGAGGCGATCGAGGATGCTCTTTTGCACGCGTATCAGCGGGTACCAGGAGCCATTAAAGGCGCCCGCGTGGAGCTTGATCGCACGAGTGGCAAAGCCACAGTGTGGGCACCCGAAGTGGACGAAGATGGCGTCAAAATTGGTGAGTTTGACGATACTCCAGGGGATTTTGGCCGTATCGCCACCTCGACGGCACGATCCATTATCGCCCAGCGGCTGCGTGAAGCTGAGAGTAAGCGAGTGCTCGGCTCATTCCAGGGCAAGCAAGGGCAAATCGTATCTGGCGTCGTGGAAAGCGCTGAAAAACAGCGTCCTGATTCGCGTGACCTTTTTGTGGAACTGGGCGAAAACAAAGGAATTTTGCGCTCTGAAGAACAGGTGCCCACTGAGCGCTTTAAGCATGGTGATCTGATTCGAGCCTTGGTGCTCGACGTCTCGGTAGGCCCGCGCGGAGCCTCCATCCGGCTTTCTCGCTCCCACCCCGATTTTGTGCGTCAGCTTTTCCATACGGAAGTGCCGGAGATCGCCAACGGGATTGTGGAAATTGTGGCTCTCGCTCGCGAAGCGGGGCATCGCACAAAGATAGCGGTGTGGAGTTCTGATCCTAACGTGGCCGCTAAGGGGGCGTCGATTGGGCATAACGCACAGCGAGTACGTGCCGTCACGCAAGAGCTACAAGGTGAAAAGATCGACGTGGTGGAATACAGCGATGATCCGGCACAATTCATCGCGGCTTCGCTTTCTCCAGCCAAAGTGGTGGCTGTGCATATCCTCAATAAAGATGCACGTCAGGCGCTCGCTGTGGTACCTGACGATCAGGCGTCGCTAGCTATCGGTAAAGAGGCGCAGAATGTGCGGCTTGCTGCTAAGCTCACCGGCTGGAACATTGATATTCGTACCCAAACGGAAGTGGCTGGACGAACTTTTGCCGATTAGTGAGCGCCCTCACCTGCAGATTGTGGCGTGCAGCTCTAGGAATTGCACAGATTTCGGCTACACTGGCAAGGGTGCGTGATGCGCGCCTTGATTTTTGCACTATTCACGCAGAAATTCCGATCTATAGAGAAAGCGGGTAGAAAGCCGATGGGCACCCGATGAGTACACAGCAATGAGCTGCGAATAACGATGGTCGGCGCACGAGCGCGGGCCAAGCAGAAGGAGAAATGTGGCGAAGGTCCGCGTACATGAGCTCGCGAAAGAGCTCGGCATCACGAGCAAAAAATTGCTTGCGGTGCTCAAAGAAAATGGCGAATTCGTAAAGACGGCGTCCTCGACGATTGAGGCGCCGGTGGTGCGAAAAGCACGGGAGTATTTTGAGCAGCACCCTGATGAAGTTGCCGCTGCTGCTGCAAAACCAACGAAAAAGAAGACAGCAGAGAAATCCGGAGCTGAAGAGGCTCAGGCACACGCCGCCTCTGCATCTGCTCATGCTGAACAGACAACAGATATTCAGACAGATACCCAGACCGTTTCAACAGTTTCTGACGCTGAGGTACCAGCTAGCGCAGCTGCTAGCTCTGTGCCGACTGCTCACACTGGCACAAAGCCAGCTCCGAAGCCAGGGGCATCACTTCAGCGTAGTGGAGTGCGCCAAGCGCAACCACAGCCCGAACAGGTACGCCAAGAGACTGAGACCACTCACGGACATGATCAGCGCGTAGCAGATCACGAGGCTCAGCGCCTAGACGCGCAGACACCCGCTGCTGGGGGTGCCGCAGCGGGAGGGCAAGACGCTCCTGCGGCTGGCACAACGCCTACTGGAGTTGCCTCAGCCGCATCTGGCTCACGCGCCTCTCGCGCGCCTAAGCCAGGGATGAATCGCGTGCCGAAGCCAGGCCAAGGCGCTGCGCCACACGGGCATAGTTCCTCGAAAGCCGGCGTGCAAGGCAGTGCTTCTACTGGTGGAAATGCTAAGCCGACAAAGCCAGTGCTCCATTCTACGATGGCCACTCCTGGGGATGCCCATCGCAGTGCAGAAGCGGCCCGTGAAGCAGCGCCGCCGCGCCCACAGGCGCGGCGCAGCGGCCCGCGGCCAGGCAATTCTCCATTCTCGTCGCATCAAGGTATGGGGCGCTCCGGCGGGCACGGGCGCGGCCCGCGGCCAGGCAACTCCCCGTTCTCCTCCCAGCAGGGCATGGGTCGCTCCGGCGGCCACGGCGCAGGTGGGCAGCAGGGTGGCGGCCAAGGTGGCGGTCGCAGCGGTCGCTCTGGCGGGCCGCGCGGGGCAAACACTGCCACTCCAGCCACTCTGGGAGAACATTTCGGCACCGGATTTGGAGCTGGCGGCCGCGGTGGTCGTTCCGGCGGTGGCCGCGGCGGGCAAGGATTCCGCGGCGGGCAAAACGGCCCCAATACTCGCGGTAGCGGTTTTACCCGCAGCGGCGGCAAAGCTCGCGGTGGCTCCACGGCTGGCGCATTTGGCCGTCAAAGCGGTGGCCGCGGCCACAAGAGCAAGCGCGTCAAACGGCAAGAGTTTGAAGAGTTGCAATCTCCGATGCTCGCCGGTGTGCAAATTCCTCGCGGCGATGGCTCCACGGTGGTGCGCGTGCGCGCCGGTGCTTCGCTCGCAGATTTTGCTGAGAAAATTCAGGCCGATCCGGCAGCGTTGGTCACGGTGCTCTTCCGCATGGGAGAGATGGCCACGGCCAACCAGAGTTTGGATGAAGACACGTTCCAGCTCTTGGGAGCCGAGCTAGGCTATGACATCAAAATTATGAGTGCCGAAGATGAGGATCGAGAGATCCTCGAAGCCTTCGATATTGATCTTGACGCCGAAAAAGAGGGCGAGGATCCTGATTCCCTCAAGCGGCGCCCACCCGTCGTCACTGTGATGGGGCACGTGGATCACGGCAAAACGAAGCTGCTCGACGCTATCCGGCACACTGACGTGGTGCAAGACGAAGCGGGCGGCATCACCCAGAGCATCGGCGCATACCAGACGACTGTGCACGTGGAAGACCGCGATCGGCATATCACCTTTATTGATACGCCAGGGCACGAAGCATTTACCGCTATGCGTGCTCGCGGCGCGAACGCTACCGATGTGGCAGTGCTCGTGGTAGCGGCAAATGATGGCGTGATGCCTCAGACGGTGGAGGCCATCAACCATGCGAAAGCGGCAGATGTGCCGATCGTCGTTGCCGTCAATAAAATTGACGTCGATGGTGCCAACCCTGAGAAAGTGCGTGCACAACTCACAGAATATGGCTTGGTGGCCGAAGAATACGGCGGTGACGTGCCGTTTGTGGATATCTCTGCCAAACAGCGCACCAACATCGGTGAATTGCTAGAGACGATTCTGGCGACTTCCGATATTCTCGTGGCTCCACGAGCAAATCCCGATAAGCCTGCACGTGGTGTAGCTATTGAAGCTAAACTCGATCAAGGCCGTGGCTCGCTGATTACAGTGCTCGTCCAAGAGGGTACGCTGCGCGTAGGCGATCCGATTGTAGTGGGCACTGCCTATGGCACGGTGCGCGCCATGATTGACGACCGTGGGCACCGCCTGCGTGAAGCTCTTCCGGCTCGCCCAGTGCAGGTGCTCGGCTTGAAGTCGGTGCCGGACGCTGGCGATCAGCTGATTGTGGCGGATGACGAACGTACCGCGCGCCAGATTGCTGAAAAGCGTGAAGCAGCTAAGCGGGCAGCCACGTTGGCTAAACGCCGCAAGCGCATCTCGCTTGAGGATCTCAACGCCGCTATTGAAGAGGGCAAGGTGGAAAACCTCAACCTCATTATCAAGGGCGATTCTTCTGGCGCCGTGGAAGCGCTGGAGTCGTCACTGCTCGATATCGAAGTTGGTGCTGGAGAAGTACAACTCAACGTGATTCATCGCGGCGTTGGCAATATCACTCAGTCTGACGTCGATCTGGCCACTGTGGATAGCGCCGTGATCATCGGCTTCAATGTACGCCCTGCAGAGCGGGTGGCAGATATGGCCGACCGCGAAGGCGTGGAGCTGAAGTTCTACTCGGTGATCTACGATGCCATCCATGATGTAGAAGACGCCCTCAAGGGCAAGCTCAAGCCGATCTATGAGGAAGTGCAGCTTGGTACCGCTGAAGTGCGAATGCTCTTCAAGAGCGGCAAAGCTGGCGTGATTGCTGGTTCGATTGTGCGCAGCGGTGCAATCAAACGCGGCGCCAAAGCCCGCCTTAAGCGCGATGATGCCGTCGTGGAAGAAAACCTTGAGATCGTTTCGCTACGCCGTGAAAAAGACGACGTGACGGAAGTGAAAGAGGGCTACGAGTGCGGCATCACTCTCGGGTTCAAAGATGTGCGCGTTGGCGACGTGATCGAGACCTGGGAGATGCGTGAAAAACCGCGCGAATAATGACGTGCGATGCGAATAGTGCGTGCGAATAGTGTGGTGCAGACGAGCTCGCTTATTGCTAGCGGCTCGTCACCACAACTTTCACTACATCAAGGAGAACGATGGCGAACACTCGTGAAGCTCGTGTGGCCGAGCAGATTCAACAGATTGTGGCGCGGATGATCACGACGAAGATCAAAGATCCGCGCCTGGGGATGGTCACTGTGACTGACACGCGCGTGAGTGGAGATCTCCAGCACGCCACGGTGTACTACACGGTGCTCGGATCTGAGCAGGATGCCATTCGCACAGCTCGCGCTTTGGAATCAGCAAAAGGCCTCATCCGCTCTGCCGTGGGTAAAGGGGTGGGCTTGCGGCTTACCCCGACAATCGAGTTTGAACGCGACAGCGTGCCCGAGCAGAGCCGTTCTATCGAAAATGCACTGGTGGCCGCACGCGCCCACGATGCTTACGTGCGGCGTATCGCGGAGGGAGCGGTCTTTGCTGGAGAGGCAGATCCCTATAAGAAGCCTCGGGATATCGAGGCTTCCGATACGGACGGATATGACGGCTAAGAAAAATTTGCTGCGAGTGATGCCCTGGGGAGATCTGCCAAGGCCATCGCAGACAGCGCAGAATCTGGCGGCCTTGGAGCCGAGTGGGGTGCTGCTGGTTGATAAACCTGCCGGCGTCACGTCGCACGATGTAGTGGGGGCAGTGCGCCGACTTGCTGGCACCCGCAAAGTTGGCCATGCCGGTACGCTCGATCCGATGGCTACTGGTCTGCTCACGCTAGGTATTGGCGCTGGCACGCGGCTGCTCACCTACATGAGTGGCCACGATAAGAGCTATCAGGCCACCATTCGTTTTGGGGCGTCCACTCGCACTGACGATGCTGAGGGCGAGCTGATCCTCGACTCTTTAGGTGTGCGCGCCGATTTTGAGGTGCGTCAATTTGATGACGCTATGGCTCGTTTGACGGGCGAGATCATGCAGCGCCCTGCGAGCGTGTCCGCTATCAAAGTGGGTGGGGAGCGAGCGTATGCGCGCGTACGCGCCGGTGAAGACGTCATACTCCCCGAGCGTGCCGTCACGGTCTATCGCTTTGAACGCTGCGGGGATCCTCGGACAGCTGCTATCTATCAGTTGGGACAGCCCATTGCTCCCGCCATCGACGTGGATGTGGAAGTCAGCTGCTCCGCAGGTACCTACATTCGTGCGCTTGCACGCGATTTAGGGGAGGCATTGGGCATGGGAGCGCATCTGGTGGCGCTCCGACGCACGCAGGTAGGGGAATTTGACGTGGCTCACGCGCATGGCGTCACAGATCTAGCACAAATGGTGCGCACTGATACTCCGTTGCCACTCATCCGTCTTGCGCAGGCGGCTGCGCAGATGATGACGGCACTCAGAGTCTCAGACGATCAGGCGTGGGCGCTGCGCCACGGGCAATTTGTACAGCTCACGCCGGAGCCGGAGCGTTATCCGGTGGCTCTGCTCTGGGGATCACCACCTCAGTTGGTGGCTATCGGCAAGGAGCGCGGGCATCTCACTGCTCCGGCGGTGGTTTTCCCCTCTGATGCCAGTTCTCATTTTGCCGTGAACGCAGATCATCGCCCATAGTAGAGACATGATGATATGGCGTGAGCCGAGCGACATTCCCGATTATGCGGGAGCTGTGGTGACGGTTGGAGTTTTTGACGGCGTGCACAAAGGGCACAAAGCGATTTTGCACGCAGCTGTGCGGCGGGCAAAGGCGATGGGTCTGCCTGCTGTGGCGCTCACCTTTGATCCTCATCCCAGCGTGGTGCATCGCCCACAGGTGCCCGCTCCTATGATTGCTTCCCTAGAAGATCGACTCCAGCGCCTTGAAGCAGCTGGTCTGTGGGCTACCTATGTGCAGCACTACGACCTCGATTATGCGCAGCTGAGCGCGGAAGAATTTGTGGCTCGCCAGCTCGTCGGGCAGTTGAAAGCTCGCGCCGTAGTGGTGGGGGCGGATGTACGATTCGGCGCTGGCAATACCGGTGATCAGAAAAAGTTGCAAGAGTTAGGGGAGAGTGCTGGTTTCGCCGTGGAGATTGTCAGCGACGTGCGTTCTGCTGAGGGGCGGCGCTGGAGTTCCACCTGGGTGCGAGAGCTGTTGGAAAAAGGCGATGTAGCCGGCGCGGCGCGGGTGCTTGGGCGGCCACACCGAGTGCGCGGCAAAGTGCAGCGAGGATTTCAACGTGGGCGCCAGCTGGGGTTTCCCACAGCAAATTTGGCTGGTGAAGGCCTCGGAGAGGTGCCGTGTGACGGCGTTTATGCGGGCTGGGTGGTGCTGCGAGTGCCAGGCACGCAGGCGGCCGAATATCTGCCAGCAGCAATCTCCGTGGGCACAAATCCACAATTTGACGGCACGGAGCGCACTGTGGAGGCTCATGTGTTGGGGCGTTCAGATCTGAATCTTTACGGACGTGAGATAGCGGTTGATTTCATGGAATATGTGCGGCCAATGATGAAGTTGAGCTCCGTGGAAGAACTGCTCACGCAGATGGACGATGATCTGAGAGCGGTAGCTGAAATACTGGCAGTGCCGGTGCCCTCACGCATAGCTCCAGAAGCTGTGACGGCGTGCTAGCGGTAGCGGCGTGGTAGCAGTGGTTGGCGTGACCGCTCTTGCTACGTCGGCTCTTGGAATTCAGAATCGGTGACGGTGGCGTGCTAGCAATAGTGGTGCGTGAGTCGCGGTAGTGCGGGTGTGACGTTTGCGTTGGTGCGGACGCCATTCCCGTGTGTGGCGTTTATATAAGTTGGCGTTGTCCACGTCACGCTCTGGAGCCTACTACCTGCTGACAACGCATGGTAGACTAGCAAAGCCGTTTGATCGGCCACGGCCAGGCGTGCTCGGATGAACAGGCTCCGAGCTCTGTGCAACGAACAAAAGGAGAATTGTATGGCTCTCACGAAAGAGCGTAAAGATAGCATCATCGCCGAATATGCCACTCACGAGGGAGACACTGGTTCTCCAGAAGTTCAGGTGGCTCTGCTCTCGGCTCGTATTAAAGATCTCACGGAGCATTTCCACAGCCATGTGCACGATCATCATTCGCGTCGCGGACTGATGCTCCTGATCGGTAAACGCCGCCGTCTGCTCACCTATTTGGCGAAAGAAGACATTGAGCGCTACCGTTCTTTGATTCAGCGTCTCGGCTTGCGTCGATAGCACGCATTTCATCGGCTTGGGTGTTTGCTCAAGCCGATTGTTGTGAGTGCCTGTTGTGTGGCTGTGGCCGTCGTCGCTGTGATCGCAGTGCCGATCGCTAGCTGTCAGTCGCCAGTAGGGCGGCGCGTTGCAGGCGGGACGCATTGTAGTCACGGCACATCACAGGCACTCAGATGTACGACACCTGCCGAAAATGTAGGTGGTGCACGTCATGTATAAAGATATATTGGTGAAAATGAAATGAAATGCCTGGCCCGCGAGGTTCGGCTTTCGGTAATGGTGAGCGGAATGCTGCTGTACGCTGCTGGCGAGTAGACGCAGCGGCGAGTAACGGTGAAATGTCCGAGCATGATTATCGACGGCCGTATCAGGGCGAGGCAGGTGCGTGATGGTTTCGCGCGCCACCTGATAGTTAAGGAGGCCTCTATGGAAGGTCCAGATATTAAGTATGCACAGGCCGTTATCGACAACGGCAAGTTCGGCACTCGCACAGTGCGTTTTGAGACTGGTCTGCTCGCGCAACAGGCAGCGGGTGCAGTGATGGCATATCTCGATGGAGATACCACGGTGCTCTCCACCACGACTGTTTCGTCGCAGCCGCGCGAACATTTTGACTTCTTCCCGCTCACTGTGGATGTGGAGGAGCGCGCCTATGCAGCCGGCCAGATTCCAGGCTCTTTCTTCCGCCGCGAAGGCCGTGCAGGCACGGATGCCATCCTCGCCGCCCGCGTGATCGACCGTCCGCTGCGTCCCGTTTTCCAAAAGGGGCTGCGCAACGAGGTACAGGTGATCGAGACGGTCATGGCCGTCAATCCTGACGACGCTTACGACGTGCTGGCCATTAATGCCGCTTCCGCCTCTACCCAAATCTCCGGCTTGCCATTCCACGGGCCAGTGGGCGGCACTCGCTTGGCGCTGATTGACGGGCAGTGGGTGGCTTTCCCTCGCTATTCTGAGCTTCCGCGCGCCACGTTTGTGATCGTTGTGGCTGGCCGTATTGTGGGCGACGACGTAGCCATTATGATGGTGGAAGCCGAGGGGGGAGAAAACCTCATCGACAACGTGGCTAAAGGCGGTACTAAACCTACAGAGGAGGTCGTGGCTGGAGGGCTTGAAGCTGCCAAGCCATTTATTCGCGTTCTCTGCGAAGCTCAGCTTGAGCTGGTGAAACAAGCTGGCAAAGAGCCTCTGGATCTGCCTATCTATCCCAGCTATGAGGATGAAGAATTTGAGGCCGTCGGAGAACTCGTCGGCACCCATTTTGATCCTATTTTCGGCATTCGGGATAAGCACGAGCGTGATGTGGCGCTGAATGCTGCCACAGACGATATCGTCGCACAGCTTGCTGAGCGTTTCCCTGAGCGTGAGCAGGCTCTGGCGCTTGCCGTCAATCAGCATTGGAAGAACGCAATGCGCCGCCGAGTGCTCACCGAGGGAGAGCGCATGGATGGCCGCACTCCGGTGGAGATTCGTACGATTACGGCTCAGGCCGGCGTGCTTCCGCGGGTGCACGGCAGCGGACTTTTCCAGCGCGGCGAAACGCAGATTCTCGGCGTCACCACGCTCAATATGCTCAAGATGGAACAGCAGATCGACAATCTCTCGCCCATCACTGCCAAGCGCTATATTCACCACTACAATTTCCCGCCGTTCTCCACTGGCGAGACGGGGCGCGTGGGTTCTCCGAAGCGCCGCGAAATTGGCCACGGGATGCTCGCCGAGCGCGCATTGGTGCCGGTGCTTCCAGGACGTGATGAGTTCCCGTACGCTATCCGACAGGTGAGCGAGACCCTTGGCTCCAATGGTTCGAGCTCTATGGGCTCCGTCTGCGCCAGCACGATCTCACTGATGAATGCTGGTGTGCCTTTGAAAGCTCCGGTGGCAGGCATCGCTATGGGGCTCATCTCCGGCGAGATTGACGGCGAACAGCGTTACGTGGCACTCACCGATATCCTCGGGGCAGAAGACGCTCTCGGAGATATGGACTTCAAGGTGGCTGGCACCCGCGATTTCGTGACGGCGCTGCAGCTCGATACCAAACTCGACGGTATCCCTGCTGAGGTGTTGGCAGCTGCTTTGCAGCAGGCTCACGACGCCCGCATGGCGATCTTGGATCTTATCGAACAGGCTGTGCCTGAGGTGGAAGAGATGGCTCAGACGGCTCCGCGCGTTATTGCCGTGAAAATTCCAGTGGATAAGATCGGCGAGGTCATCGGGCCGAAAGGCAAGATGATCAACCAGATTCAGGAAGATACCGGCGCCGAGATCAGCATTGAAGAAGACGGCACGGTCTACATTGGCGCCACCAACGGCGCTGCTGCTGAGGCCGCGCGGAGCACTATCAATCAGATTGCCAATCCGCAAATGCCTGAGGTGGGAGAGCGCTTCGTCGGCACAGTGGTGAAAACCACCACCTTTGGGGCGTTCATCTCGCTAGCTCCAGGACGTGATGGCCTGCTGCACATTTCGCAGATTCGTCGGCTCGTGGGTGGAAAGCGTATCGAATCGGTAGAAGACGTGATGAACGTGGGCGACAAAGTGGAAGTGGAACTCGCTGAGATCGACGATCGTGGCAAACTCTCTTTACACGCCGTGCTCACCGAAGAGCAGCTTGAGGCAGAGAAAGCTGCTCAGGCTGAGGAGAGCGAGCACCATCGAGGAGCTGGCCGCAGTGATCGCCGTGGGCACACTCGCGACGGTGAAGCTCGCCGTGAGCGTCGCCCACGCGAACGCCGCCGCACTCGTTCGTACGAGTCGGATGCTCAGGAAACGCTGGGTTCAGCCGATGACGCTGCAGCGCACGAGTTGGGATCTCACGATAGCGACGAGTGACGAGCGTCGTCAGCGCGACGACCAGGCCAGGCGAGGCACCGCTGTCAGGCACGCGAGATTTGTGCCAGTCGCAAGGTATGCGCAAAGTACGCGAAATAATTCGTATGCGAGAAACGGTATGCGAAACGCAGCGGTGAAGCCGAGTGGGGCTGGCGATCTAGCCGAAACCTAGTGGACAAACATAGAGATGAGTCCATACACGTGAGTGGTGGCGAGTGCCGATGAGGCGCCGTCATCACTCACTGCCATTCACGCGCTGTCTTTTCTTCGCTGCCGTGATCGCCGGCGGTGAAATGTTTCAAGGCGATTCTGCTACCTTAGAGCTATGAGTTTTTCAATCGTTGATTTTCCGCTCACGCTTCCTGAGCTGTCTTTTGAGGAAGATGGCGTGCGCGGGCGGCGTTCCATTCTCCCTGGTGGAATCCGCTTGCTCACGGAGAATGTGCCTGGCCAGCATTCGGTGGCGCTGGGATTTTGGGTAGGAGCGGGATCGCGCGATGAAGCTGCCGGAGCAGAGGGATCGACGCATTTTTTGGAGCACCTACTATTCAAAGGTACTTCTACGCGCTCGGCGCTCGATATCTCTACTTTGGGAGATTTCCTAGGCGGTACTCTCAACGCTGCCACGGCTAGGCAGTACACGTGCTACTATGGGCGGGTTTTCGCCACGGATATGCCGAAACTGCTAGCGCTGCTGGTGGATATGTTTACGGATGCTACTCTCGATCCACAGCAGATGGAGACGGAGCGTGGCGTGATCCTCGAAGAGTTGGCTGCGAGTGAAGACGACGTCTCAGAAGTGGCAGAAAATGCTGTATTACCGCTGATCTTTGGCTCCCATCCGCTCGCGCGTCCAGTGGGAGCTACGATGGATCTGGTGCGTGCCCTCGATCATCGGCATATGATCGACCACTATCGCGGAGTGTATCAACCTCAAGAACTGGTGGTGACGGCATCAGGAGACATCGATCACGATCAGGTGCGCGATCTTTTGCTGGAGCTGCTCGCTCAACGCTGGCAGCTACGCGATGGCGTGATGCCACAGGAGCGTAGACGCGTCAATGATCTGGTTTTCACGGACGGTGCTGATGAATTTATTGAGCATCCTGGCCGTCAGAGTGCAGTGGTAGTGGGAATGCCAGGCTTGGCGCTTTCGAGCCCAGATGAATTTACTTTCTACACGTTGGATACGATTTTAGGCGGTGGCACGTCGAGTAGACTCTTCCAACGAATCCGAGAAAAGAATGGGCTGGCGTATTCAACGTATGCCTGGGGGTTGAACTGGCTTGAGGGTGGAGTAGTGGCGATGGAAGCCGCGTGTGCTCCAGACAATACGCAGGCAGTGGCAGCCATGATGGGGGAGTGTCTGGATGATATCGCTCACAGCGGCGTCACCGATCAGGAAGTGGATACTGCTTTTAACCAGCGTCGAGCACAGCTGACTTTTGCTTTTGAGGGCAACGGTTTCCGACGTAATCGACTCGGCCAGGCGGAGCTGATGCGCGGGAATCTGATGAGTCTTGAGGAATCGCTGGCGCGTTCACGGGCGGTGACGGCGAGCGACGTGCAGGCTCTCGCACAAAAATTAGCTGCTGGCCCGCGTTCCACTGTGATAGCTGGCCCAGCGCTCTAAGGCGCTAGCGGTATTGCGGCTCCGCATCTGCGGGAGATTGAATCGATGCGTGGCGTCACTGCGCGCGAAACTCGGTGGCTGCAGGCTGAACATCTCTGAGAAGTTTCTGTGCTGAGGCTAGACTTGGCGACATGAGTAGTATTCCTGTAGCTGTGGTAGGCGCCAGTGGGCGCATGGGTGTGACGGTGTGCAAAGCAGTGATGGCAGCACCAGATCTGGAGCTAGTAGCCAGGCTCGACGTGGACGATGAGATTACGCCGGAGTCGCTCAATGGCGCGCGCGTGGCCATAGAGTTTACGGTGCCCAGTGCTACGGATACAAATGTGCACTCGCTCATTGATGCCGGAGTGGATGTGGTAGTGGGCACGACAGGCTGGACTCCTGAGCGGCTAGCTGCCGTCCAGGAACACGCGCAGCGCGTGGGTGTGCGGGTGCTGATCGCCCCGAATTTTTCCATCTCGGCTGTGCTGCTGATGCAGTTTGCGGAAAAGGCAGCCTCGTATTTTGAATCGGTGGAAGTGATCGAGCTGCATCATCCCGACAAAGTAGATGCCCCCTCAGGTACGGCGACGAGCACGGCGGCGCGGATTGCTGCAGCGCGTTCCGCGGCTGGTATGCCAGCGAGTCCTGACGCCACGCACGCTGATCCGCTCGGGGCGCGTGGAGCTGTGGTAGACGATGTGCACGTCCACGCCGTGCGACTGCGAGGGCTCAATGCCCATGAGGAAGTGTTGTTGGGCAATCCTGGGGAGCAACTGACGATCCGGCAAGATAGTTTTGATCGCGCGAGTTTCATGCCAGGAGTGCTCTTGGCCGTGCGAAAACTTGCGGCAGCTGAGCGGCCTGTGGGGCTTACGCACGGGCTAGATGCCCTGCTCTAGGCAAACCTCGGTGCGGGGCTTTGTGCCGCGCTGCTGTACGTTACATCTGCGGAACGCCAGGCGTCCCGTTTGATACTTCGAAGCTCACAAGATGATGGGCGGCAGTGCGCGCTACTGTATCTGTGATGCGTGTGCGGTATGCATAACAGCAGCGGGTGGTGACGGCGTAGTCCTGCACCGTCTCTACACCGGATGCGATGGTGGCTGTATGGATATGCGGTGTTCATAGATAGTAGCGTCGAGACGATGGCTTAGTCTGAGCCAGAGAATCGAGGAGTTGAGCTAGGGGTGCGGGGAGAGCAAAGAGAGCGAAGAGCACTAAAGAAACGTACTCCTCGCCCATAGAACCCGTAACTTTCATACAAAGAGAATAAAAGAACAAAAATAGCACCAAGAGCCTGGGCCGTGGATATAACGTTCAGAATAAAGAGAGCGGAAATGGACACAACGTTCAGGGCAAAGCGAGTGGGGATCGCGCCCAGAGATGCTGCGTTATAGCGGTGCCGTCCACCTCAAAGCTCTGCTGCACGCCAACTGGTTTAAAACCCTGGGCAGCAGCCAGTGGTACAGCTGCATCGCTGGCGAATAACCATAGGTAGAGTGCGGTGGCACCGTAGCGGTGAGCAGTCTCAACGACGGCGGAGAGCAAGGCTGCGGAACTACTCGTGCTATCGGCAGTGCCATTCGAGCTATCGGAAGTGTTGCTTTCGCCAGTGACCGATCCGTTCTCGTTATCGGCAGCGCTATTTTTGCTAGTGGCAGCATTGTTTTTACTATCGGAAGCGCCGTTCTCTCTAATGGCAGGGGCAGCCGTGGCTGCGTCGGCGGTCGTAGCAGCGTTTTTTCCTTCGCGCTGGGGGTAGCCGTTCACAGCCTGTTCTTCTAGCTGCTCCACTACAAAAGCGGTAATGATATAAGCCGATTTGGCAGCGAGTGAATTGAGCTGTTCAGCTGGAGCGAGAGCGGCAAACCCTAGCAGTTCTGCTTCAGTGCGTAGCACCAGTACTGCGTATTCGCTATGCGGCTGCCGGCTCTGAGCAATTGCTGCGCTCCACTGAGCGGCAAAGGAGCCGGCATCAAACAGAGCTTGCGTCTGCGCAGAAAGGTCAGATCCGAGTGCACACTGCACAGCGCGAGCCATCTGCTCAGCTTGGATAGCGGCGATACCTGGTGCGTCACTCAAACGAGCTGGACGTATATAAGGAGTGTCATGTTTGCCGTCACGCGGTGTGGTGGAGCTAAGAGTATGCATAATCCCCATTATGCCTCGTTACGATGCTCCGTTCTGGATTGTGTGCTGCGCGGAAAACTCCTTCTCTGGTACGTGCTGCACGAAAAGCCCTTCTCTGGTACGTGCTATCACAGGTGCTGTGGCGGCCGTTCAGAAATTGAGAGGCTAGCGGGTTGAGATGTTCACATGGCGAGCTTATTGAGATGTGTGTGAGAGCGAGCATTAGGCTAGCAGTATGAATAAAGTGACGATTCCTGCACGGCCATGCGGCTCTGTGGCTGTTGCGATGGTGACGCCTTTTTTCGAAGACGGTTCACTCGATACTGAAAGCTGCCAGAAGCTAGCCGAAAAGCTCGTCGATGATGGCTGCGATGCGCTGGTGCTCTCTGGTACCACCGGCGAATCTCCCACCACTCACCAGCCGGAAAAGGATGAGCTAGTGCGTGCGGTGAAAGCGGCCGTTGGAGATCGAGCGATGGTGATTGCGGGCGCTGGTTCTAACGACACTGCTCACGCTGTGCGGATGGCAAAGAGCGCTGAAAAATCTGGGGCTGATGCGCTGCTGGTGCTCGCCCCCTACTACAATCGTCCCTCTCAGGAGGGTGTCTATCAGCATATTCGCGCCGTCACTGAATCGACGGGGCTACCCGTGATGCTGTACGACATTCCCGGGCGTACGGGCGTGAAAATCGCTGACGACACACTCTTGCGGCTGGCGGAGCTAGAACAGGTGGTTGCCGTCAAAGACGCCACTGGGGATGTGGCTGCAGGGCTGCGTAAGATGCACAATACTGGCTTGGCGTACTATTCTGGCGACGATTCGCTCAACTTCTCGTGGCTTGCTCATGGAGCTTCAGGCGTGGTGAGCGTGGCGGGTCACGTGATCGGCGCTCGGCTGCGTTCGCTCGTAGAGCTGATAGACGCTGGCGATATCGCCGGAGCCCGCGAAGAATTTTACTCACAGCTGCCGATGATCGACGCTATTATGGGCACCGGTCAGGGAGCTGTGATGGCGAAAGAGGCGCTCAAGATGCTCGGCGTGATCCCATACGCCACGCTGCGCTTGCCTCTCGTGGGGGCAAATGCAGCTGAGCTGGAATCGCTCCATGCGGCGCTCGCTGCCGCTGGATATCTCAGCTGATGTTTTGCGCTGGCCGACGCTGATCAACGCTGTTCAAGAAGAGTGGATGTGGTGGCTGAAACTGCTTAAAATTTTCCCAGCGAGATTCCCAGCGAGATAGATCGCGTAGCCTGAGGAGCGCGTCAGCAGAGAGATCATCCAGCTACGAGATCACGTCATCCAGCACAATTATGCTCTGGCTGCTGTGCTCAACGCTGGCCAGGCTGAGCGTGGCACAATAGAGGTATGACTCATATACAAGAACCTCCGGCGCTCGCGCCGGATACTGTGCGCATCGTGCCGCTTGGCGGAATTGGCAACATCGGCAGAAATATGACGGTGTTTGAATGTAATGGGCGATTGTTGATCGTCGATTGTGGCGTACTTTTCCCTGAAGAGACGCAGCCTGGCGTGGATCTGATCCTGCCAGATTTCGATTACATTAAAGATCGTCTGGATGACGTCGATGCATTGGTACTCACACACGGACATGAGGATCATATCGGTGCGGTGCCGTATCTGCTGCGTCTGCGCCCTGATATTCCTATCGTGGGATCAGAATTTACGATTGCCTTGACGGAGGCGAAGCTCGCCGAGTGGAGAATTAAGCCGTATTCGCTCGTGGTACGTGAAGGTGACGTCGAGCGGCTAGGAGCTTTTGAATGTGAGTTTATCTCCGTCAATCATTCCATTCCTGATGCTTTGGCGATCTTTATGCGCTCGGCAGGTGGAAATATCCTTATCACTGGCGATTTTAAGATGGATCAGCTTCCGCTCGATGGACGGATTACCGATCTGCGGGCGTTTGCGCGCGCGGGCGAAGAGGGCGTCGATCTGTTTATGGCCGATTCCACAAATGCTGAGGTTCCTGGCTTTGTGCATTCGGAAGTGGAGATTGGGCCGGTACTGGAGAACGTCTTTGCTCAAAGCCGCGGGCAGATCGTGGTAGCTGCTTTCTCCTCGCACGTGCATCGCGTACAGCAGGTGCTGGATACTGCGGCAAAGATGGGGCGCAAAGTGAGCTTCGTGGGGCGTTCGATGATCAAAAACATGACTATCGCCGCTGAGCTTGGAATCCTCACAGTGCCTGAAAACACTCTGATTGACGTCAAAGATATGGAAGAGCTGCCCGATCATCAACGAGTCTTTATGAGCACCGGATCTCAGGGAGAGCCGATGGCAGTACTCTCACGGATTGCTTCAGGCTCTCACAAACGCATTGGCGTTGGGCCAGGAGATACAGTGATTTTTGCCAGCTCTCTGATACCTGGTAATGAGAATTCGGTCTTTCGACTGATTAATGGGCTGACGAAGCTCGGGGCGCGGGTGGTGCATCAAGGCAATGCACAGGTGCACGTCTCAGGCCACAGCGCGCAAGGTGAGCTGCTCTTTGCCTACAATATCGTCGAACCGCTCAACGCCATGCCCATTCACGGCGAAGCTCGCCACTTGGTAGCCAATGGGGCGCTCGCCGTAAAAACTGGCGTTCCGCCGGAAAACGTGCTCATCTGCGAAGACGGCTCAGTGGTCGATCTGCATGATGGCGTGGCGAAGATCGTCGGCGAAGTTCCAGTGGGCTATGTGTTTGTGGATGGCTCCTCCGTAGGAGAGATCGGAGAAGCGGATCTCACAGATCGGCGCACGCTGGGCGAAGAGGGATTCATTGCTATCTACGCCGTGGTGGACGGCCACGAGCGCACGATTATCACCGGCCCGCATATCCAGGCTCGTGGCATGGCAGAAGACGATTCAGTCTTCGATACTATCTTGCCCGAGGTCAAAGAGGCGCTGGAGAAAAAGCTGGCAGCCCCCTCAGCCGACGCTTATCAGATGCAGCAAGCTATGCGAAGAGTCGTCGGACGTTGGGCGGCACGGAAGCTCCGCCGCGCCCCAATGATTATTCCGACGGTGATCGAAGCCTAGCGCGGATGTAGCGGAGCCTAGCACGGATGTAGGAGATAGGGGAAAGCATCTACGACCTATATTGTGCGCCCCCGCGCCCATAGTTTCGGCCACCGGCGCTTGTGATGAGGAGCGCCGCTGCGTGCTGACGACAGTTCAGAGCTGGCTCTTCTCTCTGTTTGCGAACGAGTATGCGCGGCCTCTTCCCGCGTGGAATTGCCTGCCTGTGCGGCTCTCCCTGCCTGCGCGGCGCCCTCTGCCAGTGCGAAGCGGTTTTTGTCATTCGAGCTAGCAGTATTCTTGCACCATTCGAGACGTTGCCCGCTAGAGCTCAGTGACTCAAGCCGATCCAGAGTGTCGAGCAGTGCGCGTGGGCGGGCAGAGCAGTCGTATATGAATTCTCTGCCGTCAGCGGTCATACTGTTGTGAGTATCTTGTGGACTATAGGCGTGTACAGACGGACGTTTCCAAAACGTTGGCTTTCCCACAGGCCTACCTGGTGTACCGACGATTGCCATATTGGATGGCATTGGTTTGGTGACGACGCTGCGCACGCCCACCAAAGAGCCCGAGCCGATAGCACTACCTTTCAGAAGTCGGACATCTTCAGCGATCCACACATGGTCTCCAACCACGACTGATTTGCTTGGGTTTGTCCGCTGGGAGCTGTCAGCTGAATATATAAGATGTGGATCGGATGTGCGAATAGAAATCCCATAGGAAAATATACAGTCGGAGCCGATAATGATATGTTTACGCTCGCTGAGCGAAAGCTGAAGTTTGCCGTTGAAGCTGCAATTTTTACCGACGAAGAGAACTGAATCGTGGAAAATGTTTGCGTTGAGGTACACTGGCCACGGTGATGCACAGATGTATACCACTGAATTATTGCCGTGGAGCTGCAGCGTGGTATCTCGAAGATGTGCGCCATCTTCGAGAATGACGGTATTCCCGTCACCATGAAAGATAATTTTTGAACGCTCAAGTGGCTCGGTGGCACCCGAGTATTCGATCCGATTCCTTTTCACTGTCAAGGTTGTTGAGGCTGTCGATGCCAGCGCGTGATCAGCAAGCCAGTCGAGAACTGATGTGACCGTTATGGGGAGGGTACTCATACTATTAAGTGAAACACAGATAGGGGCTTCGTGGGTGCTGTATCTCGTGAGTGTCACAGAAAAATCTGGCAGCTTATTATGGTACGGCTGTTTTTTTTATTTATGGCCGCTTTGAGTGGGAGCTGCGAGCGCCTGCGAACATCAGTTTTAGTGCAGCACTTGGACTCATGTCGTAGTGTTTCTTGGAGCGGCGTAGTGCGTCTTGCAGCGCCCACAGTGGCCAAAGGCGAGGGCTCATCGCCTTGTAGAGGGCACCTTGATCGTGAATGTAGCGGGTATCGTAGCCCCGACTCCATGTGGATTCGCGGTCGGCGGTGAGAATGCCGATCTCTGTAGTCACTGCGTATAGTTTTAATCCTGCTCTCAAGCAGTGTGCAAAGAAAATCGTGTCTTCACCATGTAGGTAGCGTGCGCCCCCGCCAAAGCGTTCGTCGAATCTGATTCCGGCACGATCTATCGACTCTCGCCGGAAAGCCACTCGTGCTGTCCCAAAACGTAGAAAGTTCCACGGTTTTACTTGAAAGCTATGAGTGATGGTGTACAGTTCGCGTTGAGATCCGGAGAGGTTAAAGAATATGAGGTCGGCGTCAGGCCAGCTATCAAAAGCAGATACGACCATATCGCAATAGCCATCATGGTAAACGACGTCATCATCTCCAAACAAGCAAATATCTGCCGTTGCCTGAGACAGGGCGATATTGCGGTTAATACCAACTCCGGTGGTTGTAGTCTCCACCACTGTAGCTAGACCACCTTTGGGGAGTGGGATTGAGCGTCGCAACGAGTGATCTGTCTGATTGGCGATGACTGCTTTTCCTTCAAGTCTCATGCGCCGTGCCAGATCTTCAGGATTTTGCCGGTAGGAAACGACGAGCGTTTCGCATGATTGAGTATGGCCGCTACGCATCATTTTCCACCACGCATCATTTTCTGATAGACCTCACGTAATAGGTTTTCTTAAAAAAGCCAAATATCATATTTTGGATGGTAGACATCAGCGCTTTGATCGGAGATTCTTCCTCAGAAATTCTAAACAGGCGGTAGTGGTATTTGAGTAATCGAGCAAATCCGCCGGCGCTTTGCGATCCAGATTGTCCGGTGCGATAGAGGCTGAGAGTCTCAGGTAGCCGGTAACACGGCGTTTTCTTGACTATTTTTAGCCACAGTGCGTAATCTTCTCGATTTTTCAGTGGAGTACCCTGGACGAGCCCCACCACGTTTGCGTCATACATGACGGTGAGGCATCCAACCCAGCAGTATTTGTGAAAAAGCGATTGGGAAATCACCCGTGGGCCGTAGACTCGTTCAAACATACGTCTGCCTGCTTGGTCGATATGTTCGTAGTCGGTGTAGGAAAAGGCAATGTGACGCTCATGCATAAAGGCAACTTGCCGTTCGAGCTTTTGAGGTAGCCATAGATCGTCACTGTCGAGAAAGGCGATCCACCGTCCGGTTGCGTGCCTTATTGCTTTGTTTCGGGAACGTGCTGGCCCTGAATTGACGTCGTTGCGTAAAACGTGGATCCGAGGATCACCTGCCTGCAGGAGGTCAGAGAGTAGTTCAGATGTGCGATCAGTTGAGCAATCATCAACGATAATAAGTTCCCAATCGGTGTAAGTTTGGCGCCGCACAGAATTAATAGCGAACCCAATGACGTCCGCACAGTTGTAAGCAGGCATAATGATAGAGACGCGGCCGCATGGAGCATCAGTCATCGCAATTTCCTTTCACAAGGTAAGAAGTGTCGCGTCAGGATTCTTCTCTTCAGCTCGTTTCATCAAAGCTAATAGATATTGGCTGATATGCGCTGCGCACTTCTGAAAGGTAATCATCTGCTTTTGACGTATCAGTGTGTAGGTATTTAGCCCACTCTCGATAGAAGTCAGAGACTTCGCCTACGCTGCCATCGGCCACAATTTCTCCTTGATGCATCCAGATTCCTCGATTGCACATCGCCTCTACCTGGTTGGCAGAATGGGAAACGAGCAGGATCGTTCCCGATCCGGCGAGCATTTTGTCCATGCGCTGTTTGCTTTTGTCCTGGAATCCAGCGTCTCCGGTCGAGAGTGCTTCGTCGATAATAAGAATCTCAGGATTGAACACCGTCGAGATTGCAAAACGCAAGCGGGCCCCCATACCGGAGGAGTAGCTTCTCATCGGCCTGTAGATAGCGCTGCCGATAGATGTGAACTCAACGATCTCCGGCAGGACGTGCTCGGTCTCTTCCGGCGATAGCCCCATAGCTAGGCAACCTAGACGCGCGTTTTCATAGCCGGAGAGATCGGGAAGTAGCGCAGCGGACACCCCTAGCATCGCTGGCTGGGCTGATGCATAGACGTAGCCGCTCTTCGGGGATTCGTTCCCAGCAATAACTCGTAATAGCGATGATTTTCCAGCGCCATTGACGCCGAGGAATCCAATAGAATCCCCTTGATAGGCCATGAAGCTGACGTTTTTAACGGCATCGACGTAGACGTCAGGGTCGCGTCCGAGCAGTTTTCCTATGAAGCGTTGCCGAGGCGTCGCCAGTGAGCGCTCCTCAGGTGACGACGATTGCGTTTTGTATGTAATGCTGATATTACTCGCCACGACGGAGAGTTCTTTGCCTTTTTTGTCTGAGCCGTATTGGTAGGTTTGTGTAATCACTTTTGTAGCCCGTACTTCTCTTCGTTGAACCAGAACATGACGAAACCAACTAGGAAAATACCGAGGCTCCAGCCGATAAAAGCCAACCAGATCCACAACGGAGGCCATGAGTTATAAACCAAGAGTTGTCGCAGCAGTTCTAAAAACTCCCAGCCAGGGTTGATGTGCATAATCGGACGGGCGATAGACTCCGCAGAGAACATATCTATAGACCAGAAGATAGCCGATCCATATAGCCAAAAGCGTGAGATAAGAGGCCAGATGAATTTGAAATCGGGAAATAAGAATGTGAAAGATGACGAGAGGAACGCGAGCCCTAAGCCCATAGGTAACGACAATATGATGACGACGGGTGCCAGCAGCCACGTCCAGTATGGAACTGAATGTGGTGGAACGACCATCAAAAATAGCAGCATGGCGATAAAAGTAGGCAGGAAATCAATCAGCTGCTGAAGACAAAAAGACACAACTAGCGACGCCCGTGGGAAATTAAACGATTTGATGAGGGCTTTGCGTTGTTCTATGAGCCCTGCTGGGCGCAGCAGCTGGTTGTTTAACAGTGCAAAGCAGGTGACTCCAACGACGAGGTATCCCACAAAGTTGTCGATTCCACGGCTGAATCTCAGCAGGAGCCCAAATATGACGTAATAGACCGCTGCATTTAAAAACGGATCAATAATCAGCCACAGCTGACCCAGCACAGTGTTTTTGATCTGCCCGAACGCATGGGAACGCGATTCTTTCCATATAAAGTAGCGGCGCTCCCAGAGTTCTTTAAAATACTTGAAAATTGGCGGGCGTGCACCGATGATGCGTAAGCCTGAGGTTTGAACTGTTACGTCACGCTTAGGCAAGCTCGAGTCTGTCGTATCCATGTACCTGATTTTATTCCTATTTAGTCGAATAGTTGGCAATAAAGCGATGTTTCAAAGCGCCAGCATTCACGGTGAAAACCGGCGTTTGATCTCGCTATAGATTTTCGCACATGAATCGACTGGTATAGATTGCACCATACGTGTGCGCCGCGCTGCGTATATATCGTCTATATCGTCACGTATATCGTCATGCTCGCCTTGTATCTCGTGGTGTAGATCAGTTTTCAACCAGTCAATGACGTCTGCTGCTGAGCTCAGCACTGGTCCGAATCCGTCTCGCTCGTAGTCGAACCATCCTGGCGCCATGTTTTGTTGTTCGTTGAAAAATGATTCACGATCAAAGTGAAAATATGCAACCTTTGCCCCTGCGATAGCGGCATCGAATGCCGTCGAAGAGTAGTCAGTGAGGAAAATATCGCTATCAACTAACAGTTTCTGCAGGTCGGTAGTGCGAATATCGCAGTACGTCAGCTCAGATCCCACGTTGAACTCTTTGAGGAACTCAGACACATTCGGATGCGTCACGAAGTTGATATGAAGATCGGTATTAGTTCGCTCACGCCATGCACTCAAACCTCTCAGCAGCTCATTCCAGGAGCTAAAGTAGTCAGATTGGCGGAATTTCAGAATACGGCTCTCGCCGGTGAGGTATTGTATATCATCGCGTAGGCTATTGCGCCAGGTCGGCATCACTGTCATCACTCTGGGAGCGTGTGCGTCCGCAGCTAGGTGCCGTCGCGCCTGCCTCAACTCTCGGAGGCGATCATAGCGTGGCATTCCCGTCAGAATCACCTGCTCGGGAGTGAAATCGTACGATGAGGAGGGCGAGAGAAGATAATCCCGTTCCTCAGGTATAGACGTGACGATCATGGAGAGGCCTAGGCCGTTCAACCATTGTGAAATATCGTCTTTCGTCACGCCGTGTTGGAGAAACACTAGCGGAACGTTTGAGAGATTATTGCGAAGATTCCAAATGTAGGCGAGATCATCGGCAGCCCAGTCGCTGGCAATAATAACGTCTGCTTGCTGAAGAGCTGAGATGACGTCAATGGGGTTATTCGGAAGCATCCTAAAGCCTGCACGCTTGAGGCGGTGGTAGTCGGGGGCAGTGGGGGAGATCATAAAATAGGCATTTTCTGGCATCCCCTGATTGCGAAGATATCTGTAGAAATGCTCGGCGTTATCATTAGCGCCAGACATCCGATCCATGATCAACCAGGCGTGAGCGTATGTACGTTGTGCCCTCGCAGCGAGATACGGTAGACGAGTCGCCCGCGCAGCCATGTTGAGTCCAGCACGCCGAGCCAGTGTGGGCGCTTTGCGCAAGACTTTCTGAGCCAACGGCACGATGGGTGACGGCAGCCGGCTATCTCGTGGGAGCGCGAAAAGCTTCGAGTTGAGTAGCACAGATGTTGTTAATCCCTGTAGGCCATCGGCCGTTCCCGATAGTCGCTCAATCAAATTTGTTGCGGTCGGTGGAGGCGTCACGAGCCCGTGTGCGTTCGACGTTGGAGCGCTGACCTCTTGATACTCGATGTCATACATCTGTGCAAGCTCGTGAAGCGAGTAGTGCTGTGATGAAATGACTCGGGCAAACGGCACTCCCAGGACGCGATAGAGACGTTCAGAAATTGTAGGGGAGTGATCAGTGCGCTCGGAAGATTCAGATACGTTCACTGCAGGGACGAATAGCTCTTGGTTGTTTCCGCGAACGATCCCGAATCCATGCGTGTCGTCACCAAAATAACGTGCAAGTAGGGCAGCCCTCAATTCCGCAGGAAGTTCCTTAATGGAAAAATCGTATATGCTTTGCAAGCTCAGGTAACTCATGACGCGATCAACGAGCTGAAGGTAAGCGTCGCGTAGCTGTGGCTTATGCACGATCCAAGAGTTGGCACCCCGAGGTTTTGTTCCCTCAATAAACTGCCACGATAGTTGATAGATCATCACATTCTCTAGCCAGCGGGGAATGCGCTTGAGCTGAGCAGCGGAGCAGTCGAGAAGATCCAGGTAGCCAAAGCGAATTTCGTCATAGTACTTTGCTTCACAGTTCCAGGCCGAGCTGACGAGCGAATTTTGAGACTGCCGGTGGCGGTAAAAATATAAAGCATCGGCAATGACGCCAATCCTTGGCCCGCTGTGTGGGCGCTCAGCAGCAACGTTGAGGAGATATTTCCCAATGAGATGGGCATCTTCAAAAGTTGGCTTCACATTCGGATCAAAATGTAGATCTGCGGCGCGGAGGGTTTCCTTTCGCAGAAAAGTGGTGGCTCCCAACTGGATAAGGCGCGGTTCTTGCTCTAAATCCAGCACGTGATCTCCACCGGAAAAACGGAAGTCTAGTGGATGGTTGAACTGTGCGATTCCCAGAGATTCGTCATAGGTGGCAACTCGTGACGACAACAGGTCGCATTCGGTGCCGTGTGCCAGTTCAAAGCGTTTCACTTCCGTGAAATAGTGATGGTCGAGCATATCGTCGGGATCGAGAGACGTCACCCACATTCCACGTGCGAGGTCGTAGCCGAGATTTCTTGCACAAGATACGCCGCAATTTTTATCAAAGGAGGTGACGACGACGTTAGGACGATCAAATGCCCACGCAAGCACAGCATCTAGAGAGGCATCAGTTGAGGCGTCATTGACGAAAATGTATTCAACCTCAGATTGCTCAATGCTTTGCCTTGATAGGCTCGCCAAAAAAGCAGGCAAATATGGCTCCACGTTATACGTGGCTATCACGGCGGAAAAACGCGGAGTTTGCGGTAGACGGGTGTCGAGAATCACGTTATGCATAGGGAGCGTCCTCATCTCTGACGCATTCGTAAGCGCCTGGCAAACCGCCGTGAATAAGTGTGGCACCGGTGAGGAATGCGTCGTTCTCAGGATTCCAGGTGTTGTGTGATCCTCTGCGGTATACATATCCGAAAGGGGAAGAGGAATAGATGCGTGCGCCAGAATCGAATGCTCGGGTGAGAAAATCTTGATCTTCCCCAAGAGTGAGCGGGCGAAATCCAGTGCGCTGGGCAATGTCAGTTCGAGCCACGATCGTTCCGCCAGCTACGGAAAACACAAAGCGGTGATGTTTGTGCGGCATCCGTATGAACACCTGATCGTGAGCTTGGGAATACACAAAGATGGCATTCTTGCCGGTAATATCTGCGCCAGACGTAGTAATCGCTGCGATGGATGAGATGAGATACTCATCGCCATACCAGTCATCGTCGTCAATTTTTGCCACAAAATCGGTGTCTGCGTAGTCGAGGATCTGATTGTAGATTTGCCCGAGAGTGAGATCCTTCGAGGGGGAGAGCCAGGTAACTGAAAGATCGAGTGCGATCTGTGAACTCATGTATTCTTCAGCAGAGAAGCCATGTGTGGCAACTACAACGTTGAGTTGTACCCCAATCTGACGGGCGAGCATACGCAGCGTCGGCACGACTCGATCTGGTCTATTCGTTGAGAGCAAGGTGGTGACGCTAGGCGGCGTAGCTGAATGAGCAAACGAATGGGACTGGCTGATGTACAGTTCACGCAATCTAGAAGGGGAATCGTCGGTGACGTCGCAGCTGTAGTAGTAAGAGGGACGACGGTTAGACATTCGCAAATGTGCCAACCGACAGGCACGTCGGATGTGCCCCTCCGTGAGCATCTTCAGCCCGCTGTGAATCGCCGTCATGGCTCATACGTCCGCATCGATCGTGACGTTTTCCCAATCTAGGTCAGTGAATCTCCTCAAGAGATGTCTACCTAGCTCTGGGTCTGCCGTGCGTATCACAACGTGGATTCCGTCGATGCCATCACGGGCGAGGAACCGGAGCGCAAAGACGTCTGCAGCGGCATCTGATTCAGGCTCCACGATGACGGTTCGTCTCCACGTGCCTTCAGCGAGCATCTCATCAGGGAGAGGAGCTGAGATATCGTCTACAAATATAAATCGGGTCGTGCCGGCCGAAAGTTCTCCAGGCAAAGATCGATAGTTAAAGTGCAAGACTTTGTAGCGGTTGACTATCGTGTAGGATCTCACTCGCGCCGAGTTGATATGGAGAATCTGCGGCTTGATGACTTGCAGTTGCGTGCCGGCAGTAGCATCACGTACTTTGTCCCATCCAGTGATACGTCCAGAGAAGCATTGCCCTTCTTTCGAGATTGCGTAAATACTCCACTGGGCATCCAACCTGTCCAGGGCGAGATTGAACCACGCTTCTGCAGATGTGTAAAGTGAGCGACGCTCAGCATCCATAGTCACCATATATCGCTGCCGCGTTTTTCCGATAGCTTTTTCCAAGTACCAGTTCAGCCCAGAGCTCGGGAACTGCTCGTCCATATCGAGAGTGATTTTGACAAGCTGTGAATCGAGTACCTCCACGCTTACCACAGAAGCATCTGCACGAGCCTCAATCGTATCTTCTGAATTGCCTAGGAACTGCCGCATAATTCCTACTAAAGTGGCCAGGCCTTGCTTTGCTACGGCGGTATGGACGCCAGGAAGCCGGTATTTGGTAAGGTTTGCTCCATCTTGTTCAAACTCGATGAAACTTTGGTTGCTGAGCTCATCATTGTTGGTGTAGAGGAGATCTATCTTCCGCCCCTCGTCGATATAACGAAGCAGCAGCCGTCCAGCTTCTTCAAACTCATAGAAACCTCTCTGGAGGTAGAGATTGGAGCGCAAAGCAGGTTTTGTAAAATACGTTGGTAGATGTAACTGCGGAGTAGATATCAGCAGATGTGCGTCCGGAAACTCACGGGAGTAGTAGATCGCTGAACTAGCGCCTTTAGATGCGCCAAAAAACATTGTGTCTGCTTCAGTGAGGTTAAACTTGTTGATAAATCCGCGAATAATGCGAGAAATATCGGAATAGATAGATCTGCCCCAGGTATCTAGGAGCATATACGATCCTGGAACGAGGTACCGATCCTGAAATACCACCATCAACGCAGATTCCAGATGCTTGTCTCGGATGTCTTTCATTGCTGAAACTGGGTAGACGATCCTACCGGACGACATCCCAAGCCCCGGAAACGTGAAAATTATTTTTGTAGGAGCTGTGGTATTGCCACGAAGCGCGAAGAATATATTTCCATATTGGTGCACGCCGAAGCGTTCGTCGTAGAGGATCTGCTCGCGGGTGCTGAAAGTGCCAGATGAAAAATCTAAAGTAAAATCGAGATTTTCTCCGGAGCGTTCACCGGTAGTCACGACTACGTCGAACTTGGAAAGATCTGTCGATTCTACGGGTATATTTCGATACTCAAGAGGATACTTCTTCTCAGGGGGCTCGACGACGTTGCCATAGATCGTCTTACCCTCGTAGCGTAAATGGAAAGACTCATCCACAAGCGTGTGCCACTGGGGAATCCGGAGTCGAGCATACCAATGGCCGGATGGGGGCGTCGGGGACGTGAGCGAACGCAGCGTCGCGCCGATGCTCGTTCGATGGATCATTTTGACGAGAGTCTGCGGAGCTTGTATGCGTGCGCCGCGGCGAATAAGCGAGCGCACTCCCTCTGTGTAAGCTAGATTCTTCGCTGTATCGTGAATGCTTTTCATGTACTGATCTCCAAATAAGCTGATATTCGCCATTATTTCGACCGTCTCGATTCCATGATGGTAGCTGCGACGCGCTCGCAGTTATTCCTATCCGAGTAGGCAAAAAAGTCATCTATGCGGCCAAGATACGTAGAATCTAGACTGCAGCCGTTGTCAATCAACGCCACAAGTGCATCGACAGCGGCATCTATGTCTGAGACAACAGGGCCGAAACCGTGTTTGTGGTAGTCGAAGTAGCCTTGTGAATACCCTTGGGTAGCAAAAAATTTAGCTGCATCGAATTGTGTGTAGATCACGGGCTTGCGCAGATATGCAAAGTCGAAAGCCACCGATGAGTAGTCGGTCACCAAAGCTGCTGCGCTTGCGAACATCTCTTTGTAATTGTGCGGCGGCTGCGACACGGTAAACACGTCTGTTTCAGTGAAGTCACTCGTATTCGCCAGGTGATTAGGATGCAGATACAGCTCGGCGGTAAACCCGTTTTTCCGTAAACATTCGTTGAGTCGCCCATCGAGCATGAGCGCTTGGTAAAACTCAAAGTATGCGCTGCGCTGGAAATCAGGCGAATATGCTCTCATACCCGTCTCAGGATCGACGTTTCCTGCCAGTGCTTTTCTCCACGTTGGGGCTACGACGATTTTTTGGGTGGGGGTATTGCGGAGCAGATCAAAGCGTGGGAAACCGCTCAGGGTCACTTCATTTTCTGTGTAGTCGTAGTCTCCTTCGATGATTGAGTGGTACTCGTGGGGGCTGGCGGTGACGAAAGTCTTAATGTCTTTGGTGTACTTATTTAGCCAAGAAGAAAGATCGTCCTTAGTAATCCCGTGCTGCAAGAATCGGAAGTTGAAATCGTAAAGATCCATAACGCCTTGTCGATCTTTGCCAAATGCATTAATCACTATCTCGTCTGCTTGAGAAGAGATAACCTCATCGGAGAGTAAGAACAGTAGTTTGCCAATGGTTGTCTCTTGATCGATGACGTTGCCTAGCTGTGCGAGGGCAGGGTAGTCAGCTGCAGTTTTCTTGATGTTAAAGAACAGGTGAGTTTTGGGAGGCTTGTGATCTACGAGGTATCGGAATAAGGCTTCGCCATTGTCTCCAGCCGCATAAGGGCGATCCGAGAGAATCCAAATCTCTTTTCTTTTCACCGCTTTTCCTACTTTTGCTGCAAGACGATAAGCAGGTATGGATGGCGAGAGCGTCTTGCCCTTAAACATCGCCCAAGCCATCTTACGCACGTGCATGACTTCACGTTTGGCGTGGTTAAACAGGCTTCGCGGCTGGATATAGAGCGCTTCTCTCGCTCCATTGGCCACGATTGCCTCTTTGAAAACGCGGTAGCTCCTGGGGAAATTGGAAAGACGCGAGGTGTTGAGGAACGAGATGAGAACCCCATCGATATATTCACCAGCAATAGATACGCCGAAAGATATCTTCTGACCAGGGCGGAGAAGGACGTCAAATGAGGCGATAACAGGCTCGAATACCACAGTTCCGTTGTTGATAATTCGCCGGTACTTCGGTGTCGGCTCAATCGTAGCCGGAACAAACTCCCCCTCGACGAAAGCTCCAAACTGTACCTGTGGGCTGCTAAAGCCCGTGAAACGCCCGTGAAGATGAAGTGTGCTATCTGAATAGGTGAGGGCATCCACCTGGTAATTGAAACTTGAGCGCGCTGCAGTCCACAGTTTTCGCCCGCGGTAGATAAAGTCTGTACCGTGATAGCGGCCAACTTCGCGGGGGTCTTCCCCGTATTTGATAGATAGGGCGTATACCTTGTGAATAGCGCCGAAGAATCGTTGGCTGAGAATCACGTCGTCGTCAATTCGGGTGAGAATATGCGTAAGCATCTTCCAGTACTTGTGGTACTCCTCGTCTGAGAGGGCGTGTTGCTCTGTTTGTTTGAGCCGCCACTCCATATCGTGGCAGGCGACGTTTTGAACGTATTTCGGAACGGTTCCATCGTGATCAAACTGATTGAATAAGCGAACCCAGGCGTGCTCCAACACGGGAGTATAGGATTTGGGATTTTTCTGAAAGCTGTCGATTGCTGATCCGCCTTGCCTGCGTTTGCGGTATTCATAGTAGGCGGTGTTGATGACGCCGAAACGCTGCTTGCGCATAATCGCTTCAGTGATAAATGCTGCGTCCTCGCCAAGGATAACTTCAGTATTGAAACGAAGATTCAAAGCGTCGATGCATGATTTACGCACAAATGTAGATGCTGAGGAAAGCTGGACGTCTTGCCAGTCTTCTCGCACGTCGATCACGCGCAAACCATCTTTGAATTTATTGTTCAAACGGTGCTCGCCGGTTTGAGCTTCAAAAAACCTCATCGGGAAAGCAACGACGTCCGTCTCACTCTCGCTCACGGTATCGAAAAATAGAGCGACGTTTTTCAGCAGATGCCGCTGATATCTGTCGTCAGAATCAAGGAATCCGAGGTACTGGCCACGTGCTCGCTCAATGCCGGTATTCTTTGCAGTGCTGACGCCTTGATTCTCTTGATGAATGACGACGATGTTCTCCGGAAACTTTTGGGCAAACCGCTGAGCAATGCGTAGCGACCCGTCTGTACTGCCGTCATCTACGACGATCACCTCAGTGCGAGCAAAATATCCGCCTACCTGGGAGGCGATACTTTCCAGCGCCTCTTCTAGAAAATCCTCGACATTGTAGACGGGGACGATAATCGAGAACAGGTAATCATGGGGCTGCTCGATAGCCACGGTATAACCTCCGGTTCGTGTTGGCACAGAACTGCACTACCACGATCCTACTTCATTATCCCTACATAGGCTCCACTCATCCTCGGTGTGGTGATCGTGCTCCTACATTCGCCTGCGGTGATCACTGTGTGATCGAATGCGGGTGGTGGCGTTCGTTGATGTCTCTGATTGCGGCTAGATCACATTTAGGTTGGCGATCATAGCTGAGTAGGCCATTCTTTTCTTGCTCTACATCGGTGAGCTGAGTGTAGCAAAAACCCCACAAGCTCTCCGAAGAATAGATGGCATCTATCAGCCTGCCATATTCTTGCAAGAAGCCCGCTGTGCTGGCGACCCTCGTATATCCCCAGCCGTCGGCGTCATCAGCAAAAGCAATCCCGCCGCACTCGCTGAGCACGATTGGCTGCCCGCTATAGCCAAAACCGGATACGAACGTGGGGCGCCCATTCATAGAGCGGCGAATGAGGGCGTCGGAGGTGGCGATAGAGTCCTTAAATTCAGCGTATTGGGCGGTGTCTCCTACCTCTCCGTGCATATAGTTGTGTATCGCGCAAATATCGGTTTCTGTCTGCTCCCAGCCGTCGTTGGATTCGACTAAACGTGAAGGATCCAGCGCTTTAATGAGGTGGTAGAGGGCTTGGGAGTAATGCCGTTGCTGCTCATCTGCTCCGATGGCGGGCACTCCCCAGCTTTCGTTGAGCGGCACCCACACCACAATTGATGGGTGGGATCGGTCACGTTGGATAATCTCAGCCCATTCAGAGCTCACTCGCCGTACGGCAGATGTAGAAAATACTGG
The DNA here is from genome assembly GCA_028724905.1 of Actinomycetaceae bacterium. Lineage (GTDB taxonomy): Bacteria > Actinomycetota > Actinomycetes > Actinomycetales > Actinomycetaceae > Arcanobacterium_A. The sequence goes on from JAQYTG010000018.1 coordinate 50,079, forward strand.
AGCCGCAGCCCCCTCTTCCCACACCAGAAAGCCCATACTATCGGCCCAATAGAGAAAGCGTGGATCTTCCAGTTTCTGGTGTTTGCGGCATCCGTTGAAGCCCATAGCTTTAGCGAGTTCAATATCGCGGCGATAATCTTCATCCGTGGGTGCCGTCAAGAGCCCCTCGGGCCAGTATCCTTGATCGAGCACCAGTTTTTGATAATACGGACGATCATTGAGGTAGATCATGCCATCTTTGGCCTCGATTTTGCGCAAGCCAAAATACGAGTGCACAGTATCGAGCTTCTCGCCCGTCGTTGCGTCTTTCAGCTCAAGAGTGACGTCAAACAGGTTCGGATGTTCAGGACTCCACAGGTACTCGCCTTCCCCGTGCACGCCGGTACGGAAAATGTGGCGCTGCACGTAGTCGATTTTCCAGCGCATGGGGGAAGAGACCCACGTGAGGCTTCCGCGGGCAACCAACAGATTCTCTTTCGTCACGGTGTATATGAGCTGATCGCCGGAGAGAGCGGAGCTACTCGACACCTCGATTTCTACAAATCCGCTGTTGATATCGCACTGAAAATGCGCCGATTCTAAGTGGCGTTTCTTCACTTTTTCCAGCCATACGCTCTGCCATATTCCGGTGCTGCGTGTGTACCAAATACCAGCCGATGTGGCGTGCCAGAATTGTTTGCCGCGAGGAATCGTCTCGTCTTCTAACGCATCGTCCACGCGCACGGTGATATTTTGTTGCTCCTGCGGGTGCAGATAGGGGGTGATGTCGGCGCAAAACGGGGTCTCGCCCCCATAATGCTCAGCTACGAGCTGTCCGTTGATGAATACCTGGGCGTGATAGTCCACAGCTCCAAAATGAAGCAAGAGCATCTCGTCCTCTGCTAGCGTGGGGGTATCAATTTTCTTTCGGTACCACACCACGTCATGCTGCTTCTGGTCGTTGATCCCACTGAGGGCAGATTCATAGACGAAAGGGACGTTGATCGTCATCGGGAAAGATGCAGGAGATGCGTACCATGTATTGACGATCCCCGCGTTGTCGTCATCAAAAACGAACTCCCATTCGCCATTGAGGTTGATCCAGTTCTCGCGGCGAAATTGGGGGCGAGGGTAGTCGCAGCGACGATAATCATTGTGAACCATAAGTGTAGCTTTCTTGTGTGACGTCGGGCTTGTGGTGACGGCGGTGAATGCAGGCTGTGGAGTGATGCTCCTGGGCAACGCGTGCAGATGAATGGAGAGCAGGTTCTGTTGTTGAGGTCGGGTTATTTAATTCCGCTGCTCAGCGATAGCGCCTCCATAAAGTATTTCTGGGCTAGCGCGAACATCACCAGCATCGGGAGCAGTGCGATAAGGGCACCAGCCACGGCAATTCCAGGGAACGTCTCATACTGACCTTGAAGAAGTTGCAAGCCAGGAGTGATCGGCATCGTGTCTACGTCGGTCATCACGATAGACGGCCAGAGGAAATCGTTCCAAGCTCCGGTGAACGTGAAGAGGGCAACTACTGTGAGTGCTGGCTTGATGAGCGGAAGAATGATTCTCGTAAAAATCTGCCAGTGGTTAGCCCCATCCATGCGCGCCGCTTCGTCGAGTTCCGTGGGGATACCTCTCACGAATTGTTGCACCAAGAAGATGTTGTAGACCCCTGCCGCTCCGGGGATGATAACGGCCAAAGGTGTGTTCACCCAGCCGAGAGTATCGACAATTTTATAGTTGGGAATGAGGTTGAGGACGGTTGGAAACATCATAGTGCCCAAAAGAAACGTGAAAATTGCATCTCGGCCGCGGAACTGCAAGCGGGTATACCCGTATGCGGCTAGGGAGACGAGCACAACGACGAGGAGCGTCTGCCCAGCGGAGATAACGAATGAGTTCACGAACCATCGCAGCACCGGAGTTTGCCCGCTATTGCTGGCTAAAACAGAAAAATTTTCGAGTGACCAGCTCTGGGGGAGGAGGTGGAAATCAGATGTGGCAATTTCGTTATTTGATTTGAATGCCGTGAAAAATGCCCACACGACGGGGAAAATCCAGAGCAAACTGAGCAGGGTGAGAATCGCCAGTGATAGCAGCCGCACCCGCGGATTTTTCTTCATGTTCACTCACCCGCCTTTCTCAGCAGTGCGAATTGAATGGCGGAAATTGAAATGATGAGAATACCGAGGATCACGGCCATTGCTGAGGCCATGCCGGCGGCTGGGATTCCAGCTCCAAAAGCGTTTTCTTGGATGTTCATCAGCAGTACTTTGGTTGAATTATTTGGCCCTCCACGGGTAAACATCAGCGGCTGTCCATACACGTTGAATTGGGCAATAGTGGTGGTGACGATTGTGAAAAACAGCGGGAATCGAATCTCGGGAAGCTGGACGTTCGTAAACGTTTGCCAGGTGTTTGCCCCATCTAAGGTGGCTGCTTCAAGCTGCTCTTGTGGAACGCCGCCCAGAGCCGCCACGTAAATGATGAGATTCTGCCCGATACACCACCACACAGTGATGCCGATAATTGCAGCCCACGCCCACGGCTGCGTGGAAGAGATATTGACGGAAAGCCCCAGCCACTGTGGAAGCGGGCCATACGATAGGCTCAGCAGGAACACCCAGATCAGCATGACTGCGGAGACTGCAAAGAGCGTAGGGATGTAAAAGATAGCCTGAAAAATTTTCTGGAATCGCGGCACTTGTCTCACGAGCATTGCCAGAAATAGTGGGACGACGATACACAGGGGGACGGCGATGGCGACGAACACCAATGTGGCTCCCAGACCGCTGATAAGCTGCTGGTGATAGATCGAGTTGGTATCGAAGAGTAGCTCTGTGAAATTTGCCAGGCCGATCCATTCAGGAGTGTCGAACAGAGTCCATCGGGTGAACGAGATATAAATTCCGAATGCCGCTGGAATCATAAAAAACAAGATGAAAATCACGGCGTGCGGGCCAATAAACAGGACTGGCCACAGTCCGGATCTTTTACGTTTTTTCATTGTTAGGATCCTTAGGTGCATCGGGATGCTTGGTGGTCGTTAGGGGCGTCGGGTAAGCAGTTGAGCCATGTGCCAGCTCAGCCGCCAGTTCAGCATTGGGTGGTGTGCGGCCAGTGGCGTCTTCGAGGGCGCCGGTCTCAGCTTTGATGCCGCGCTGGAGCGCACAACTGAGGTGTGCGGCCAGTGGTGTCTTCGAGGGCGCCGGTTTCTATCCGTGGATATAAAGAGGGGAAAAGATTGGCGGTATCTCTGTGGAGAGGGGGAAGATTCCGACGCCCTCGAATGAGTGCATTGCCGGTACGCTTGCCAGCGCCTACTTCATTTTCTGTTCCACTGTCTGCTGAATAGTGGCCAGCGTTGCGGAAATGTCTGCCTTGTCATCAATCATGTCCCAGCTGCGAGCGTCAATTTCGGTGTTCACATAGCTGAGCCCAGGCGTGGTGATAATGTTGATCGCCTTAAACATTTTCTCGTCTTTGAGCAAGAAAGACTGCGGCATTGCGGAGTATTCAGCGTTGTCGAGCATGGCAATAGCAGAAGGGTTTGCGCCGGACTTCAGCATTTCCAGCTGATTGGACTGTAGCCACTCCATGAGGGCAGCCATCCCTTTCATCTTTTCTGCTGAGCGATCTTGGGCAGATTTCACCACCACGTATTGGTCTGTGCCCGAAGCCTGCACCAGGTGGTTCAAATCCCACTGGGGGACGAGCGATTCTCCCCACGTGAATGACGCATCTTTGAAGGTGCTGAGCATCCATGTGCCCTGAGGAATCACCATCAGTTTCCCGTTCAGGAAAGCCTTATCGGCGTCTTCGCCATTGGGCACCATGTAGCCATTTTTATTGAGCTTTTGTAGCTCGTTAAAGACTGCCTGTGAGGTCTCATTGTTGATGCTGATTTTGCCATGTCCATCCAGCCACTGCCCGCCCATCTGCAGATAGAGATTGTCGAAATTCTGGAATGACCATGCGTTCGCATAGACGTAAATGCCGTCAGCTTTGGCTTTGGGGGCTGCGGCATTGAGCTCCTGAAAGGTGATGATTCCATCGTCGAGCGCACCAGGGGCGTATACATCTAGGAGGTCTTTGTTGTAGTAGGAAATCCAGGTGGGCATGGTGCCTGGAATGCCGTAGCGTTCTGAGTTTATTTCCCCTACTTCCCACGCGGCTGGCACGTAAGCATCTGCGTTCACGCTCGTGCCGTTGAGAGAATCTCCCCACGGGATGAGCACATTTTGGCTCTGCCACGTGGGTACTTCTTCGGAGGCGACCACCGCGATATCTGGCACGTCTTTCCCGCTGCGCGCCGCCGTTGCCAGCTTGGCATTAAAAGTCTCTTTCTTCATCGACACCATCTTCACCTTAAAATCAGGGTTCGTGGCGTTGTAGGCATCGAAAGTTTTCTTCTGAGCCTCGGCATCGGGGCCCGAAGTCTGCGTCCAGATGGTGATTTCGGAGCTGTTCGCTGTGGATGATTGTTGGCCTGCGCAGGCAGATAAGCCGCTGATAGTCAGACCTGCTATGCAGAGCAGTGCAATTTTTGTCGTTACCTTCATTATTTCTTCTCCATTGAATCGAGATGGCAACTGTGCTGCGCACGGGGCGCATACGGTCATAGTTTCCGCATACGGTCATAGTTTCACAGCGGAAGTGGCTAAACAATATAAAAGTTGATAGTTTATGTGCGTCTTTATGCATATATGGCAGCAAAATATCAAGGATGATCTAATATGGTTGCATTATTATGCAACTAAAGGTGGCGTGCTGTGGAACTGAATCTTGACGAGACGTCGTTGCGTGTTTATCGGGCACTGGCCTCAGCGCCGAGATTGGATATTCTCAATCAGATTGCTGCTGAGCCGTGCACTGCCAGTGACTTGTCTCAAAAATTGCATCTGAGCAAAGCGGTTTTATCGCGCCACCTGTCGCAGCTGAAAGCGGTTGGTCTCATCAAAGAGACCGCTGGAGTCAATAATGTAGACTCTCGTCGTCACTACTATGCGATGAACGTTGATCGTGCTGAGATTATCTTTCCGCGCAAGGTGTATCTCCCTTTCAGTTCCGTTCGGCAAGAGGTGCCAGTGGGCTTCTACTCGGATTTCCATATTGAGCCAACGTGTGGGCTGCTGACGACCAAAGGCGTAATCGGAAAAATAGATGAGCCGCGCTCTTTTGGGGAAACGGCGCGGGTGCACGCATCGCTGCTGTGGTTCAACAACGGTTTTGTCGAGTATCGCATTCCCAATCCGGTGAATCCTGGAATGCGCCCCGAGATGCTCGAAATATCGGTGGAGCTATCGAGTGAATTTCCAGGGTCAAACAATGCCTGGAAGAGCGATATTACCTTTGCCGTCAATGGTGTGGCCGTGGCTACCTGGACGTGCCCAGGAAACTTCTCCGACGTGAGAGGCAGGCTCACTCCCTCGTGGTGGGACGCCAATTTTAGTCAGTATGGGCTGTTGAAACACGTGCGGGTGAATAAAAATAGCGTTGGCATTGATGGGGAAGAAGTGTCTCGGGTGTCGATTGACGATCTGCATCTTGAGAGTTCTCCGTTTATCAACCTACGAATCGGGATTTTGCCATCGGCGCTGAACAACGGCGGGGTGACGCTCTTCGGAAAGGAATTTGGAAATCATCCCCAGGATATTGTCGTCAGCGTCTATTACTCAGAATCGGGTACATAGCTTTCCGATGGCCAGCGTGCCGGCGGAGCTGATGGCTGGCAGGGCTGAGGTTTAGGCAGTGACGTGCGATGGGGTAGCGGCTGATGTGCCGGCAGAGTTTGCAGGCGGTTGGCTTCCGATGGGGTTGCACACCGACGACGTGGCGGCTTCGATAACCGACGTATGACGTGGCAGCACACCGGCAGCAACGCAGAATGAGTGGGCTGTTGAGATGGGGATGGGTGTAGGAGCGAGCGAAAGTAGATGGTGCGCAGCGAGCCAGAGGGTTGCGGTAGCAGGCTGTGGGAGCGGAAGGCGACTGTGGGGATGGCTGGCAGGGATGGGTAGATCGGGGCGCGGCTCGGCCTGTGGAGCGCGGAGGTGTGCGATCAGCTCAGCACGTATCTCAAGCCGCAAGAATCGGGAAACCACACTGGTGTTCGTTGGGCGAGGGTCTACGACGATGCGGGCGTCGGCCTGCTCTTTGAAGCAGTCGAGACGCCGATGGAGTTTTCGGCTCTGCTGTGGACGACCTACGAGATCGACGGCGCGGATACTCAGGCAGATCTTCCCCCGATCCGCAAGACGGTGGTACGTCCGGCTCTGATGCGGCGAGGCGTTGGCGGTGATGATTCCTGGGGTGCGCGCACTCACCCAGAGTATCTGCTCCCAAGAACGGATCTCATATTTAGGTTTGCGGTGACGGCGTGCAGGATGCAGTGACGGTGCGGTGTGGGTGTTGGGCTAGTGACACCGTATAGAGCGTCGTCACGATGCGAACATAGCGAAAGCGTTCAGCGTGGGAGTGTGGCGTACGTGGAGTCTGGCATAGGTGTGGATTCTGGTGTGCGTGTGAAGTTCGGCGCACCGATGGGTGCACTCGTGGATATTGGTGCGTGCAGTGGATCGCGGCCTGAATTGTGCAGCGTGCGCGGGCGTTCGTGGATTGGGGGAGCGTGTTTCGTGGCGGTAGACTGACGGCATGAGTAACTCCAGTGATTCCCATAATGTCGCTATGGTTCACCCAGGGCAGGATGTGCGAGTGCGCTTCTGCCCAAGCCCCACGGGCACCCCTCATGTGGGCATGGTGCGTACCTGTCTGTTCAACTGGGCGTATGCCAAACACACCGGCGGCACGTTCGTTTTTCGCATTGAAGACACCGATGCCGCGCGCGACAGCGAAGAGAGCTACCAGCAGATTCTCGATTCGCTTTCCTGGCTTGGCATCACCTGGGATGAGGGCGTGGAAGTTGGAGGCCCGCACGGGCCATACCGGCAGAGTCAGCGGATGGAGATCTACAAGGATGTGGCTCGCCAGTTGTTGGCAGCTGGCTACGCCTATGAGTCGTTCTCCACTCCAGAAGAGGTGGAGCAACGTCACCTGGCCAAGGGGGAAGATCCGAAATTGGGATACGACGGTTTCGACCGTGATCTCACCCCTGAGCAGCGGGCGGCCTATAGGGCTGAGGGGCGCGAGCCGGTACTGCGGATGCGAATGCCTGATGAGGACATCACCTTCACCGATCTCGTGCGCGGCGAGATTACGTTCAAAGCTGGTTCCGTGCCAGATTACGTGATCGTGCGGGCGAACGGCGATCCGCTCTACACTCTGACGAATCCAGTGGACGACGCGATGATGGAGATTAACCACGTGCTCCGCGGGGAGGATCTGCTTAGCTCTACTCCTCGCCAGATCGTGCTGTACCGTGCTCTGATTGATCTTGGTATTGCCAAATATATGCCACTTTTTGGGCATCTTCCCTACGTGATGGGTGAGGGTAATAAGAAGCTCTCTAAACGCGATCCAGAGTCGAATCTGCTCTTGCACCGCGAGCGTGGCATGATTCCTGAGGGCTTGCTCAACTATTTGGCTCTACTTGGCTGGAGTATCGCTCCTGACCGAGATATTTTCTCATCTGAGGAAATGGCTGCGGCTTTTGACGTGATGCGAGTGAGCCCCAATCCGGCGCGTTTCGATGAGAAAAAGTGCGAGGCGATCAACGCCGAACACATCCGAATGCTCGATCCGAATGACTTGCGAGATCGGCTGGTGCCATATTTGCACAGTGCCGGTGTGCTTGCAGCTTCCAGCTTTGATGAGTGTGACGAAGAAACCCAGCGTTTGCTCACGGGTGCAGCTCCGCTGGTGCAAACTCGCATTCAACTCTTGGGGCAGGCTCCGGCGCTCATGGGATTTCTCTTTACAGATACTGATGCGATTGACTATGACGAAAAGGCTGTGAAAAAGCTCAAGGACACAACGCCAGCTGTGCTAGCAGCTGCTGTGGAGACTCTCAAGCAGCTGCCTGAGCAAGGCTTCACAGCAGAGGCTATCAAGGAGGCTTTTGATCGAGATGTGGTGGAGACTCTCGGAGTGAAGCCACGTTTCGCCTACGCGCCCGTCTTCGTAGCAATCACTGGCACTAATGTGAGTTTGCCAGTGATCGACTCAATGGCGTTGCTCGGGAAGGATGAGACGATCGCACGCCTTGAGCGCTGTGCACGTATGCTCGGCTGAGAGCTGGTATCGGCGCCACCAGCATTGCGAGAAAGCGTTGCCGGTGGCGCTGGACGATCGCACAATCGCGCAATCGTCCAGCGAAAACGTTCACGATCATGGGAGCACAGAGACGCGGAATCGCTCAAGCGCAAGCGCTCACAATCGGCTCGGGCGTAGAACTGCGGGAGTAGACAGGTACGCACGCTCAGGAAATATACGAAGCGGAGTATAGAAAGTCTACGAGCAGTGCGCAGTGCAGAGCTGTAGAGGATCCTGGGGGTGCAGAACTGCGGGAACATACAGGCGTGCACACTCAAGGCATCTAGGAAGTAGAAAGATGCGCAAGTGCAGAAGCGGCGTGCGCAGTATGTGGAGCTGCAGGAGCAGAAATAACGCAGCGCAGGGGCAGTAGCGAGGCACGGGAACGGTTAGCGCAGGAACGGTTAGCGCTGCGGAATTTTCGCGGCCACACCAGCGAGAATCCCCATGAGGGTGGCTCCGTCGCGGCCAGTCGTATCGAGCGTTGGATTGTACTCGACGCACTCAAACGACGAGCTCAGTGGCACTAAACAATCAAAAATGGCTTCGACGTCACGCACAAAGAGCCCTTCTGGTAGCACGTATCCGGTGGACGTGAAGTCGTGCGGATCGATTGAATCCACGTCGAAACTGATGTGCAGCTGCTTGCCGGCTACAGCGCTGAGTACGTCGTCTAGTACGGCGGCAATGCCGCGTGTGCGCACCTCGTGGGCGCTGTGCATATGCACGCCGAGGCGCTCCATGATGTCGAACTCGGGCGGGTCGATAGAGCGGCCGCCGACAATGTGGATATTAGAGCCGAGCAGATTCACTTTCTGCGTTCCCACAGTGAGTTCATCGGTGCACAGCCCACAGGCAGCAGCGAGATCCATACCGTGGATATAGTGAGAGGCTGAGGTCTGCTCAGTATTGATATCTGCGTGTGCATCCACGTAGACGAGTGCCACATCCTCAGCTCCTTCCGCCTCTCCGAAAGCGGCGAGCGATCCCATAGCGATGGAATGATCCCCGCCCACAATCACCGGATAGTTGCCGTGGCTCAAGGCGTCGAGGACGTTCACGCGCAATTGCCGGCTCACGTGCATCACGGTGCTGAGGTATTTTAGATGCGCTGGATAACTCGTGGCGATTGTAGGTTTTTCCATAGGGTAGAGCGCTGCCTGTGGGAAAAGACTATTCAGCCCGCGCGCCATGAGTGCATCGTAGGCGTACTCTTGACCGCGGGTGGGTGATCCTACGGCAATGGGGGCTTCCAAAAGTGCTACCTGAGCCATTGTCATTTCTTCTTTCTCTCCTGGCATAAGGGGTCGTCGGTATGCGATCTTTGATATTCCGTTGTTGATGGAGCACTGTTCACTGCGATGTGTGCGTGCGCGCGATGTTTGATGCGTGGACGCACACGCCGATACTCCGCGTCGCTGAGCTGCTTAGGCGTCGGCGTCGCAGCAGCGTTCATACCACCGCCTTATCCTGAAACTGGGGTCGAGCCATGAGTGGCATCATATTCGGCGAGAAATCTGATCGCGTAGTCCACGTCGCTGGGAGTGTGTACGTACTCAGTTCCTCGGGCACGAGTGTCTTCTACCCCTTTGCCGAGGAGGGCCACGACGTGACGCCCAGGCCAGTCCATAATTGCCTGGCGCACGCACGCCCCGCGATCTTCCTCAATGGTGTAGGGCACGCTCGTGTGCGCTGCAATATCGGCGGCAATCGACGCGAAAGGCTCCGAGTAGTTATCCTCTTCGGTGATGTAGATATGCGCGCAGTAACGGCTTGCCACCGTGGGCAGATCCACTCGCCGATCGAGAGCTTTCCCGCCAGTAGATCCGAAGATGGCCAGTAGCGGCCAATCGGGATACGCCTGGGCGAGTGAATCGAAGAGCGCCTCATAGCTGAGTTTGTTGTGGGCGTAATCCACGATCACGGCTACGTTTTTATCGCTGCTGTGGAAAAGCTCCATCCTCCCAGGCACCCGCGCGGCGAGTAATCCGCTGCGTACATATTCTTCGGGTACCTTAAGTTGCTCGCAGATAGCGATAGCACACAGAGCATTGCTCACGTTGAACAACCCTGGTACAGCAATCGTCCACGTGTTCTGCCCGTAGCTAGAGCAGCGCACTGTAAAACTGGTGCCCTCATCGGTGTGCCGAATCGAATCAGGCGGGCATGAAACGTCGTCGCTTTCGTGAGAGCCATACGTCACCACGTGGCAACGTTCGCGTGCATAGCTGAGAGTGCGCTCAGCAAGATCGGCGTCGGCATTGATGACGCCAATTTCTGCGGCGTCAAAGATCTTGAGTTTAGAAGTGTAGTAATCCTCAAAGTCGCTGTGTTCGATGGGGGAGATGTGATCCTCGGAGATATTGGTGAAAGCGGCCACCGCAAAGCGCATATCTCGCACCCGCCCATATTTGAGAGCTTGCGAGCTCACTTCCATGACGACGTGCTCGATCCCAGCAGCTTTCGCCCGCGCAAAGTGCCGGTACAGGTCAAGCACCTCAGGGGTGGTGAGATGGGATTCTTCTTCTTCGCCGCCGTCAAAATTTTTAATGGAGCTCAACAGTGCCGGCCCAGGTTTGCCTACAGCCGTGAGCCAGTGGTGCATAATCTCACGCATAAAATACGCGGTGGTGCTCTTGCCTTTGGTGCCGGTGATCCCCACCGTGAGCAGATCGTCCGTCACCCGATCGTAGAAGAGCTGGCCGAGTACTACCATCGCCAGTCGGATATCGCTGACGACAATAGCTGGGGTAAGCACGTTGTCTAGTGCGCGTTCTGCCACGTATGCTACGGCGCCTTGGGATATCGCTGCTTGCAAAAAACGCGGTTCAAAATGCGCCCCTTTCACGATGAAAAGCGCTGTCCCTTCAACCTCACGAGAGTCATAGCTCAGGCAAGAAATGGGCGTAGATGCCGTCACGCCATCAATATATGCGCTGTCGAGGATGCCAGCACTGCGCAGTGCCTGCACGTATTCATCCAATGTGTGCCATGTGGACATGGTGAGCCTTTCCAAATGTTTATCTGCTAGCAGCCAGTCTAGGCAGTGATGCGGGCGTATGGGTACAGATGCGTCAGCGTGCCTTGGTGGATCGGCAGCCTTGGTAGCATCAACAGTATGGGCATAGCAATTGGTAGTATGGGCGACTCTTGAGAACTATCAGATTGCTATCGAACGCGGTTCCATTGGGCAGGCGGTGCTCAATACCGCCATCGTGACGGTCTGTGCAACGGTGCTCGTGGTGATTCTCGGAGCGCTTGCCTCCTACCCGTTAGCTCGCCGTCAAAGCCGATTCAATAATTTCATTTTGATCGCAACCCTCGCTGTGATGATGATTCCTTCGCTGTCGATTCTGGTGCCGTTGATTCGGCTGCTCAAGAGTTTCGGCATGATGAATACTTATCTTGGGCTGATCTTTCCACTGGTGGCGGGTGCACTGCCGCAGGCAATTTTCCTCTACACGCAATTTTTGCGCAACGTTCCTAAGAGTCTTGAGGAAGCTGCAATGATTGACGGCGCTAGCACGCTTCGTACGTTCGTTTCAATCGTCTTGCCGCTGATGAAGCCAGTCACCGTCACCGTCGTCATTCTGACGGGTACAAGTGTGTGGAACGAGTTTGCACTTTCTGGATACATTATGACGAACAACAATATGCGCACCCTCGCTCCGGCCATTGCGTCATTCTTCGGCTCGGCGAACGGAAACGTCAATGCGGCCATTGCAGGGTCTTTCTTAGGCGTTGTTCCGGTGCTCGTCGCATATCTATTCTTGCAAAAGTATTTCATTAAAGGAATGCTCGCCGGCTCTGTGAAGTAGGTAGCGAGCAGGTGGCTCGTAAGTGGATCGGTGGCTTTTGTTTTTCAGATTCCATCGCTTTCGGTTTTTTGCGTGCTTTGCGTGAGCATGGTGTGCGTGTGCCTGAAGAAGTGGCCGTGATCGGATTCGATGGGATTGGACTTGACCAGTATGCTGCTCCGGCACTTGCCACGGTGGCTCAGCCGATTCACGATATGGTTGAGTTTATTGTGCATACGTTGTTGTACGATGCAGCCTCTGTGCCCTCACGTGGGCTGCGCAAGTTTCCAGTGAAACTTCAGCCAGCCGCTTCTTGCGGGTGCTGAGGGCATTCTTTTTCTGAGGGGCATTTTTTGGCTTGCATTTTCTTTGGTTTGCCAGAATTCCTAGGGTGATTTTGAGTGGTATCAGGTCAGTTCCAGCGATATGGTCGGCTGATTGGCTGGCTAAGTTCCGGTGATCGGGTCGGCTGGTTAGCTGGCCGATCATATCACCTGCTACATCCTGATGGCATGGTGGTCAGCCGGTCATCGTAGCCCTGCCATCATGCTCAACTGATTGTGCAACCCGTGAGTGGAAGCGAGGGGCTAGTTGAAAACTCCAGTTGAAAGCTGCAGGCGCCCTAGAGTGAGCGGATGGTGACGGTGGAGCCGACTTTTACTTGGATTCCAGCTATGGGGTTTTGTGCGTAAACGAAGCCGTTGCCGGCGTCACGCTTGACGTCTACTACTAGCCCCAGAGCCTCCAGTTTTTCCTGGGCGCTAGCTACTGAGCTGCCAAAGAGGTTGGGCATCGTCACCATTTCTGGGCCTTTGGAGACCACGATGGCGACGGTATCACCGCGGAAAAGTTGTGCGCCAGGGGCGGGGCTAATAGAGATGAGACCCCCTTCAGGTACAGTGTCGGAAAACTCCTCGCTGCGACTCACCTCGAAGCCGGTGTCTGCGAGGAGCTGTTCAAAGTCGGCGGCGCTGCGCTCTCCGGCTTGGGGTACTGTCAGCGGTTCTTTCCCTTTTGAGACTATGATCGTGACGTCAGAATCATGCGGCACTGATTTTCCTGCGGCCGGCTCTTGTGAGATCACTGCGTCTTTTGGTACCGTCTGTGACCACTCTTCTTTCACCACCGCAACGAATCGTGCTTTCGTGAGTGTTGCTTGTGCCTGGGCTTTCGCTGTGCCCACTACTTTTGGCACAGTGAGATATTCCACCCCATCGGAGACGATGACGCTCACCGGCTGAGAGGGATGAATACTGACGCCGCCCTCAGGATTGGTGCCGATCACGAGATCTTTTTTCACGGTATCTGAAAATTCGTGAGCTTCCCGAATGGTGAAGCCTTTCGAGCGCAGAGCTTCTGAGGCGTCGGTGAATGTTTGGCCAGCCACGGCGGGTACTTGTACTCGCAGGCCAGGGCCGTAAGTGAACCACCAGTAGCCAGTGCCGGCGCCCGCTCCGAGTAATACCAGCAAGAGCAAAGTGATCACCAGGGGCTTTTTGGAGCGCCGCCGAGAGGAAGCAGTAACAGTAGTTGGAGTAGTAGTGACGGCAGTAGGCGCAGACGTCCGGATATTGCTCACCGCCGTGCCGGCTTCCGGCCTAGCAGGCTGCTCTGGTCTAGAAATATCAGTGGCACGAGAGCGTGGTGCATTGCTGTGGGGGAGTGTTGCAGTAGGCTGCGGAGCCGCTACGAGATTTTCTGAGTGCGTCTGCCGGTTGTGTGCTACCACTTTGCTCTCCGGCGTCACCGCTTCTAATGTCGCTTGCGTTGGCGCTACAGACGTTGAGCCTCCCGTTCGTGAGTGCGTCACGTTTGGCGTCACCGATGCAGGCGCAGCGCCCTTTGCACCGCGTGGATTGCGATCGGTATCTACTTTCGTCGGCACTTTGCGTGGGCGTGGCGGGAAAACTGGGATTCTGCGCAGCGCGAGACTCGCAGGCAGTGCCGTTATTGCTTGCTCGACTAACGCTAGTGCGGCGCCCCCATCAGCAGGGCGATGATCTGGGTCTTTCGCGCTCAACGTGGCAATCAGTGAATCTATGTGAGCTGGCATCCACTCAGCGAGAGTAGCCAAGCGGGGCATCGGTTCATTGACGTGTGCGTAGGCCACAGCCACGGGGGACTCTCCAGTGAATGGCTGTCGGCCAGCGATGAGTTCGTACAGCATGATACCCACCGCGTAAATATCGGCGGGAGCTCCAGATCCTCCGCGCGTGACGATTTCGGGAGCTACGTACGCTACCGTGCCGAGGAGTTGGCCGGAGTGACTGCTTGTGGCATCGCTCACGGCTCGAGCGAGTCCGAAGTCTCCCACCTTGGCTACGAACGTTGGTTTGGAAAGCGGGTGCTCGGTGGGGATCGGCTCGGTGAGCAGGATATTTTCGGGTTTCACGTCTCTGTGGACGATTCCTTTTCGATGAGCGGCTGTGAGCGCGATGAGTACTTGTCTGGTGACGTCGAGGGCATTCGATAAGCTGAATGAGCCGTGAGCGTTGAGTTCAGAGCGCAGATCGGGGCCTTCTACTAGTTCCATCACGATATAGGCACGCTCTCCTTGCTCGGTGGGGAAAACGCCTTGATCGTGGACGCTGACGATGTGAGTATTTGAGAGTGCCGCAGCAGCGCGAGCTTCTCGTATAAAGCGTTGCGTAAAATCGGGCTGCTCAGCTAGGTGAGGATGAATAAACTTCACTGCCACATTGCGCTGTAGGCGGGTGTCGGTGCCGCGATAGACGCTCGCCATGCCGCCACGTGCGAGCAGAGCGTCAATTCGGTAGCGTCCCTCAATGAGCGCGCCAAGAAGTGGATCAGTGGTTTTCACATCCTCAGTGTAACTGGCTAGGGCGATTTTCGGTGAGATGAAAAATTTCTTGCGGGCATGATTAGTAGCATTTCTTGCAGGCATGATTAGTAGCGTCAGTGTGCCGATGCGCCGGTGTGGTGTATTCTGTGGCCGTGAGTGAAACGAAGCAATCAGATTCTGCCCCGACGTCCGCTCAGGGCTCGCTTGATGTATCCGATGTGTCTACTGTATCCGCCACGGCTTTGCCACAGATGCATGAGTGGCTGTGGCTGCCAGACGTCGCGGAGCTATTGGGTGTGCGTGGGCGTGATGTGCGAGCCATGATCAACGATCATCGGCTCGTGGCTCTCCGCCGCGGCGAGAACAATGCCCTCGCCATCAATGGTGGGCAATTCGTTGAAAAAGATGGCGAGGTTGTGCCGCTTCCACCGCTGCGGGGTACCCTCATTCAGCTTGCCGATGCGGGATACACTCCTGAAGAATCTCTGCGCTGGCTGATGGAATACCATGATGATCTGGGGATGACGCCATTAGAGGGCTTGCGCGGTGAAAAGACGCACGCTGTGCGGCGGGCGATTCAATTCTTGGCTTTCTGAGATCTTTCTGAAATCCTGGCGCCCTGAGGTTCCTCATTCGCCGTGCGAGATGTCGCTGCGTCGGACTTTGCTGCGCCCGACTTCGATGTGTGAGGTTCCACCGTTTTTTGCCGTGTGCCGCTGTGTATGGTCAGGTTTGGCGTTCTCGCGTTTCTCGGCTTTTCTTGCCTGTCATCCCTTTTCTATAGGTTCGTGTGGCGTCTTCTGGGGGCTCGTGTGGTGGCTGTGATGTTGTCGCACCTCGTGGTAGTTCGTGAGTGCCTAATAGGTGCGTTGCGTGAGATCATCTGCGAGCTGTTCGAGTACAGACAGTTCCAGCCTACTCGTGCCCATCTGCGTCGTCACCGCAGCTTCGCGTTCAGCAATCATAGCTTCATGTTGATCGTAAGCGCCGCAATCTCTGATAATTGTGCGCGCTGTGGTGAGATCTTCTTCTGAGAGTGGGCGGCCGATCAGTGCGTCAATCATGGCGCGTTCGTGGGGCGGTGCGGCCGCACGAGTGAGAGCTAGCAGCACGGTGCGTTTCCCCTCGCTCAGGTCGCCTCCTGCCGGTTTGCCGGTGGTCTGTGGATCCCCAAAAATACCCAGGGCGTCGTCACGCAGCTGAAAGGCTTCGCCTAGTGGCTGGCAGATGCGCTCCAGTTCAGCCAAGATACTCACGTCGCGTGGCAGATAGGCGTTCATAGAGCCGGTGAGGTGCTCGTGGAGGGGAGAATGAGGAACCAGTGTACTCTCGGAGCCGGCGCGGTTTGGCGTCGTGGTATCTGTCAGAGCGTCGTTTTGCGGTGTCGGGGTGGAGGGAATATTCACGGTAGCGCAGTGATGTGGGCGGCGGCGTGCCATAGCGAGCTCTGCGCCAAGCAGTGTGGGAACTGAGACGGAGTAGCGTGCTGCCTTGTGATAGAGCACGCTCAACGCCTGATCAATTGCTGCTGCGCTGTTAGATTCGAGCGGTTGAAACTCGCTGAGAGCGTCGGTGTATTGGCCGAAAGCCACCTCAGTGCACATGGAGTGAAAAAGTTCTCGCACCTTGTTTGCTGCCTCAGGGCGGAGGAGGGGATCTGACGCTAGACCCTGCTCAAGGACATAAGCGGCCAAGGAGAGCACATAATCACCGAGCAGAATTGCCATCTTTTCACCGAAATCTTCTCTGGATCCCAGTAGGTGATGCTCCGTGTGCCAGGCGGCGTAGGCCTCATGGGCGGTGGCTATGCCGCGACGAGTAGCGGCGGCGTCAATCACATCATCGTGGATCAGAGCAGAAAGCTGATAGAGCTCCAACGAGGCGCCGAGGTAAACGGGCAGTTCTGCAGTGGGTATCTCGCTGAACGTAGCGGGTGAAGCCTCGAGACCCGTCTGGAAACCGGCGAGTGCGAAGAGCGCACGGGTGCGTTTGCCGCCAGCTGTTAAAGCGATGGCAGGGGCTAAAAAGTCATCTGCAAGGCTTGAGCTAGCTCGTAGAGCAAATGGCGGGGGAGCTGCCCACACCTGTTGTAGTGTGACGTCAACGGCTTGCCGGAATCTGCTCAGTACGTCTCTCATGGTTCTTAGTGTATCTGCTGACTACTCATTGGGGGTGTGCAGAGCTTGAGAGTCTGATAGTGCTCTGGCTGGTTAGGTAAGCGAGACGAGTTGATCATATCGGCTAACTGATTACACAATTCGGTGACGAAAGTGGTTGGCCGATTTGGCAGCCCGAGGGTGGAACTGACGGGCTACTGATGGGCTAGCTAGTTGAGTGCGCAGCCCGAGGGTCGAATTAGCTGGTTAGCTAGTTGGGTGCGTAGCCTGGCGGTGGAACTGACGGGCTAGTGGCGGGCTAGTCACTCGTATTGATGGCTTGTGAGAATTGCCTCGCAGCGCTCACCGTATTGATTGCTCGTGTGAATCACGCTGCAGCACGTGCCGCGCCGCAGAACACATCGCGGTGCGCGTACGTATAACGCAAGAAGCGTCTAGACAAGGAGCTGTGAAAGCAGCCTGCAGTACGTGCCGCACCGCAGCGTGCGTACGGAACACACCGCAGCGCGCCTCGCAGAACACACACCGGTGCGCAGCAAATATAACGATTTAATAACTATCTCTATGTAAATATACATTTTTTCACAAACGCAACTAATATGGGACTTACGTCGCAGAGATCTCAGTGCCGAGGTCTCGTAGCTACGCCATATATAACCGTATGTACAACCGTCATAGAATCCGCAAACTCATAATTACCGCTGGTCACGGCGTGATAAACGGCCAGGTGCTCTCGCTTCGGCAGTAGCTGCTGTACCGCTCGCCGTCACCACTGTTGGCAACTTACGCAGCTTACGGGCGTATCTCAGCACAAGAAAGGTTTAAGATGGCTCTCCCAGATATTACCCCCGAGATTCGTGAGAGTACGAACGTTGCCCGAGGTTCTCTCGACAAACCCCAGAACAGTAATCGGCTGCTCAAACGGCTACTGGGAATTTTTGGTGGCATCGCACTTGGGGCGATCGTCTACTACGCTTTTCCGCGTGGCCTTAGCGATTCCCTGGTAGAAGCGCTCACGAAGGCAGCGCAGAGCAAAGATCCAGCTGCGGTGATTGATCCCGTTGTGGCTGCGAACAACATTGCGTTCACAGCCGCCGTCGCTGCACTCATGGCTGTATGGTGGATTTTTGAGGCTATCCCACTGGCCGCCACCGCGTTGGTGCCCTTGGTTACGTTTCCGCTCTTTGGTGTGGCGACGTTCAAAGCTACGGCTACTCCCTACGCTTCCGACACAATTTTCCTGTTTATGGGGGGATTCTTCCTCGCCTTGGCTATGCAGCGATGGAATTTTCATCGCCGGCTCGCGTTTGTGATCGTGCTGCTCATTGGTACCAAACCTAAACGGATGGTGCTCGGCTTTATGGTGGCCACCGGATTTCTCTCGATGTGGGTGAGCAATACTGCCACTGCCGTGATGATGTTGCCTATCGGTATCTCGGTGCTCACTGCGGTAGGGCAAGTGGAGACTAAAGACGGAAAAATGAGCAATTTTGGCACGGCGCTGATGCTTGGCATTGCTTACGCGGCCTCCATTGCCTCGCTCTCCACGCTCATCGGCACCCCGCCGAATGCACTACTGCGCGGGTATTTACAAGAGAGCCACGATATCACCCTGAATTTTGGCCAGTGGATGCTCTTCGCTACGCCGCTCGCGTGGTTGTTCCTACTCATCGCCTGGCAGTTGCTCATCCGTCTCTACAAACCAGAGATGGAGGAAATCCCTGGCGGACGCGAACTGATTCGCAGGCAGCTCAAAGAGATGGGGCCCATGAGCGCCCAAGAGAAGATCGTGATGATCGTCTTCATCTGTGCAGCCCTCGCGTGGATTATTATCCCGACTTTCTGGCCAGATGGACCGATTAGTGACGCCTATATTGCTATGGCTGTTGCACTCATTCTCTTCCTCACTCCTGCGCATCTGCGCCCCGACGGCATCCCGATTCTCGACTGGGAGAGCGCTAAAGAAATTCCCTGGGACGTCTTGCTCCTTTTCGGCGGCGGACTCTCGCTCGCCGGTATGTTTGGTACGTCCGGCCTCTCGAACTGGATTGGAGACAAGGCCTCAGGGATGGCAGGCGCCCCAATTATCGTCATTGTGGCGGTCTTGGCGGCGATGGTGATTTTCTTGACGGAGCTCACCTCGAACACGGCTACGGCTGCGGCGTTCTTGCCAATTATCGGCTCTGTGGCCATCGGTATGGGCGTGGATGTGCAACTTTTGGTGATTCCGGTGGCACTCGCTGCCACCTGCGCATTCATGCTTCCGGTGGCAACTCCTCCGAACGCTATCGCGTTTGGCTCGGGCTATATCAAGATTAAGCAAATGGTGAAAGCTGGCCTCTGGCTCAACCTCATTGGCATCGTCTTGATTACGTTGTGGACGATGTACCTTGGCCCGCTCACCCTCGGCTACGGAATCTAAAGAGCTGAAAATCTAGCGAGCAGATAGCACCGATCATCCCAAAAACGTCGCGTTGATAACTCAGAATAGCGCGTTGATCACATTGGTCTGACCGATGTTCTCACTGGGTTGTGCACAAGTAAGGTGCGTGACGGCGTGATCCACAAGCGCGTGTCGGAGAGCGTCGTCACGCACTGCGTTTCAGTTCAATGGGGGTATGCACAAGGTTTACCTCTCTCAATCAGCGGACATAGCTCTTGTGGCCGCTCACATACTCGGATATTGGCCGAGCGATACGCTTGTTGCGTTATCTGCTGCACGTACGCAGCCACTACATCATGCGCTTCCTCACGAGGAACGTATGAATGCTGGCCCGATGATGAGTTTTACGGTGCCAACGCCCTCAGAAACACCGCAGCTACCAGTGCTGCCAGCGCAGGTGCTCACACCGCAGCTGCATACGTTTACAGCTACGTATCACGTGCAGTCACTCGCGTTGGTGTGGTTCTGCGACAGCTTGGAGCGGGTACTTGCTTCTCCCGCGCAGCTGGCACAACTGATGGCCAGTATTCAGGAGCTGGCCGCGTATCAGCGGCCAGGGCGTAACGGCGTCAGTGTGTATCTTATGGTGGCGGATCGCGCGCAATGGCTAGATGTTGCGGTTTTACTCAGTGCCATTGCTCCTGAAAACCGGCAGATGCGGCAGACGTGGCAGACGCGGCCAAGCTCCCAGCAGGGATATGAAAGCTGGCTCTTATTGGCTCGTGCATCGGGGGCGGTACATCCAATCTCAGAGCTGCTTGATTCACCTGCGGGGCGCGCGTTGCACGGGAATACATTGCTCGGGCACAAGCCGCTGCGCGGGAGCAGTGACGCGAATGCAGGAGCTGCTGGCGCCACAGGAACTGGTGATGTCGCAAAAAATGATGGTGTCGCGAAAAGCTGTGACGTCGCAGAAAGCTGTGGAGCTGCAACCGCTGGCGACGTTACGGAAAGTGGTGGAGCTGCAACCGCTGGCGACGTTACAAAAGGCGGTGACGTCACGCACAGCACTGGCATCACTGATCTGGAGAGTTCTCCCGTGGGTGATGTTCCTGTGGAGGTGGATCGAAAGTTTGCAGACGATGCGAATCGAGAGGCGGATCGGGTAAGTCGTTTTGTCGTCACGGATCGTGACTCTCGGGCTGTCATGGATTGTGGCTCTCAGGATACTGAGATTCAGCGCTCTGAGATTCAACGCTCTGCGATTCCAGCTGTGAGCCAAGCCGTTGCCCAGGCCGGAGCGCTGCCGGAGAAGTGGCGCAACGCAGCTTGGCATTCCTATACGAAAACGGCAGAAAAAATTGCGGCGGGGGAATACTCGCCCTCAATGGTGCTGTGGAACAATTCGCTGCGTGCGCTCATCCAGGGTTCTGATGGGCAGCTGAATACCGCGAATATGAACTATGGCAAAGTGGTCGGCTCACCACGGCGGGCAGGGGAATTGCTGGCACAACTCGTACGCCAGAATGTGCGCGATAGGGTGATTCTCTTTGCTGTGCTGCCGCAGATAGGCAGCGTTGCCAGCGTCAGCAATCGGAAATTAGTCAAAATGATGGGAGAAGCTAGCGAGTCGGTGCCCGATCCTGACAAGATACACGCAGTGATCGGGGTTATTGCATTCGTGAATGCACTAGTGCGTGGTGGTGATGTGTATGCGTGTGCAGTAGTGGGCTATCTGCATTGGTGGCTTGGGGAGGGGCGTGCAGCTTTGGCTTCTGTGCAGCAGGCATTAGCTCGAAACCCTGAATGTTCGCTGGCTAAACTTGTGCGCTATGCTCTCAGCGTCCAGTTACCTCCACCCTGGGTGGAAACGTAACGGCGTGGATGGCAGGCTGATGGCGGTAGGTGGTTGGCTGGCATCGGGTGACTGCGGCGCTATGGCACCTGACGGCGGGTCGTAGTGCTTTATGGCGGGTGGCCACCTGGTCACCCGCGTTTTTATCACGCAACACAGGGCGGGTCGCGGTGCCTTATGGCAGGTGGCCACTTGGAGGCCGCTCCTTAGGAAAAGGGAAAGGATTGCCAGCAAAGCGGGTTTTCTAGGAATAATCTCATTGCACGTCACGTTCTCGAAGCAGTGGTATTTAAGGTTATTCAGGCTTTCGGGCTATAATGTCTTGGCTGAATATGAGATTAGATGCGATGAAGGCGATTAAACGTGGAAAGGGCGCACGTGGCTGCTTCGAGTGCAACAACAAAGGCGAAAGCTGTAAAGACATCAACGGCGTCGGACGCGACGTCAGCTGCGGCTACCGCCACGAATACGGGCGAGCTTAAAAATGCGGGTGAGATCACGAGGCCTGCGAAACGTGCACACA
This sequence comes from Actinomycetaceae bacterium, assembly GCA_028724905.1. Taxonomy (GTDB): domain Bacteria; phylum Actinomycetota; class Actinomycetes; order Actinomycetales; family Actinomycetaceae; genus Arcanobacterium_A. The sequence continues at coordinate 71,744 of JAQYTG010000018.1, forward strand.
AACCTGTGTGGGAAGCCTATCGAGTGGCGCGTGGGGAGCTTACCGCCGATCAGGCACAGGCCATGACGAAAAAAGATCTCATCAGTTTCGGTGAGGATCACGCTGAAAGTCATGCTGAGGATCAGCTTCACGAGGGTAGCAGCGATGCTGCTCAGAGTGGAAGATCGGGAAAGCTGAGCGATGATGATACTCCACATGGTGCATCGCAGAGTTCGCGGGCTCAGGAGGATCGGTCTGCTCAGGATCAGAAGCCAGCAGCTGGCTCTGGCTTGGAGATGGAGGCCGGCTCTGGTGCGGAGGGCAGCTCTGGGATAGAGGGCAGCTCAGCTCAGGATTCTCAAGATCGTAAAGGCGATGCGAAGAAACGACCAGCTGCCAAGAAAGCGGCTGTGGCCGCTAGTGATGCCAACGGTGCAACCACCAAGAGTGCTGGGAAGAAAAAATCCGCTAAGGTCGCCTCCCGCACAGACTCCCACACAGAAGAAGCTGCGGACGAATCCGCACAGGGTGTAGATTCTGATGCCGGTGCAGATCTGGACGATCTTGACTCCGATCATACGCCTGAAGAACCAGATGTGATTGATGAAGAAGATATTGATCTAGACGACGATCTCGACTCTGATCTCGACGATGACGGCGATCTAGATTCTGATGATGTGGATGACGATCCCGATGGCGATGCCGATGATTCTTCTGAGGAGGAGCACAGCGCCGAATCTGCGGACGACATCGACGATCCCGATGCGGTAGTGGTGACGGCCAAGGATGCCCAGAAGAAGCAGTCTGGTGCGTTCGTGATGAAAGACTCTGACGACACCGACGAGCCGCAGCAGCGCGTGCACGTGGCTGGTGCCACGGCTGATCCTGTGAAAGATTACCTCAAGCAGATCGGTAAGGTGGCGTTGCTGAATGCCGAGCAAGAGGTGGAGCTGGCAAAGCGCATTGAAGCTGGGCTGTACGCTGCGCACCTCTTAGAGACGACTCAGATCGACGATCCGAAATATCGACGTGAGCTAGTGCTTATCTCCCGCGATGGACACAACGCTAAGAACCATTTGCTCGAAGCAAACTTGCGGTTGGTGGTTTCACTGGCGAAACGCTACACCGGACGCGGTATGCTCTTCCTGGATTTGATTCAAGAGGGCAATCTTGGCTTGGTGCGTGCCGTCGAGAAATTCGACTACGCCAAGGGATACAAATTCTCCACCTATGCAACTTGGTGGATTCGCCAGGCGATTACTCGCGCTATGGCCGATCAGGCGCGCACAATTCGTATTCCAGTGCACATGGTGGAAGTCATCAATAAGCTGGCGCGGGTTCAGCGGCAAATGCTGCAAGATCTGGGGCGTGAACCTACTGTGACTGAGCTCGCCAGGGAACTCGATATGACCGAGGAGAAAGTGGTAGAAGTGCAAAAGTACGGCCGTGAGCCGATTTCTTTGCACACCCCGCTCGGCGAAGATGGGGATAGTGAATTTGGTGATCTGATTGAGGATTCCGAGGCAGTGGCTCCCACTGAAGCTGTGGATCATATGTTGCTGCAAGAGCAGCTTCGCCAAGTACTCGACACTCTCTCAGAGCGTGAAGCTGGGGTAGTGGCTATGCGTTTTGGCATGACTGACGGACAGGCCAAGACTCTCGATGAGATTGGCAAGGTGTATGGAGTCACCCGTGAGCGCATCCGCCAGATTGAATCGAAGACCATGAGCAAACTTCGCCACCCCTCGCGCTCGCAAGTTTTGCGCGACTATCTGGAGTGATAAGCGCTGAACGGCAATGGGCGATAGCTCGTGTGGGGATAGCTCGTGCGAATCGTGGATGTGCTCGTCTTGATGCAGGGTGTGTCGTCAGTGCGTCGCGAGTGTGCTGTGCGTCAATGTTTTCAGTGTTTGCGCATCGGATGCTTGGGCATCGGGCGTTTGTGCGTTGGGTGCTTGTGTGTCGGGCGCTGGGAAGTATAAACAACTTTCACAAACAGAGTCCTTCCAAGATTCCGTCCGCATCCTTTTTGTGCTGGGTGCCTAGGCATTGAGTTTTGGGTCATCAGACGTTTTATGCTGAGTGCTTGACGTTGGATAGGTGAATGCCGGTGACGGCGAGCGGCCGCGGTGAGGAAAATCGGCTGTTGGCGTCAGGAAAAGTGCGTAGTTGTCCGCTGGGTTGCATCTACTATGGCCGCCGTCTCTGAGACGTGTTCTCTGAGCGGAGCTAGATAACGCACGTGCCAACTGCTATGGATGTGGACGTTACGGATGTGACGGATTATGGCGGGTGACGCCAGTAGGCACCGGCCAGAAGTGCCCGCCGTCAAGGCGAAAAAAGCACGTCAAGGGCGAACAAAGCAGCAAAACCCTTGCGCTTTATTTCCAATATCCTATATGATCTATAAATGAGGGTGCGTGAATGCCGTGAATGCCGTGCATAGAAGCGGGGCCGTTGCGGTGTGAGTGGCCAGTTGCGGCACAGATGCATGGCGTACACATGGCCGCGCGCGGACGTCCGCATACACAATCTCATGCACATACATAACCTCATAGGTGACAACTCGATGAACTCAGCCTAAATAGGTGCCATGCGGTGCGATGATGCACGGCGTGAAGCTCTGAGAGATCTGTAGCTGAGAGATCTATACCTGGTAAAGAGATGGAGCAGTTATGACGCATATTGTTAATGACCCATTGGAATTTGCCAACGATAGTCTGCGTGGTTTTGCAGCGGCGAATCGAGAGTACGTCGTTCCGGTAGCAGGTGGCGTCGTCACTGTTGAAGAGCCGGTATCTGGGCGAGTCTCGCTCGTGGTTGGCGGTGGCTCTGGGCATTATCCAGCATTTGCGGGCTGGGTTGGGCCTGGATTGGCTCAAGGTGCGGTGTGCGGCAATGTGTTTGCCTCCCCCTCGGCTTCGCAAGTCGCTAGTGTGATCCGCACTGCTGATGCGGGAGCGGGAACGCTCGTGCTCTTTGGCAATTATGCGGGTGACGTTTTGCATTTCACTGCAGGAGCTGAAGAAACCCGCCAAGAGGGAATTGACGTTCGGACGGTAGCCATCTCAGATGATATTGCCTCCAATGATGTTGCCCACAGCGATGATCGGCGCGGAATTGCTGGTGATCTTCTAGTTGTGAAAGTGGCGGGAGCGGCTGCCGCTCGTGGGGATTCTCTCGATGACGTCCACCGGCTGGCAGAGAAGGCAAATCGCTGCACGCGCAGTATTGGCGTGGCTTTTTCGGGTTGCACCATGCCTGGCGCTGATGAGCCGCTTTTTACGGTTGAAGTGGGCACGTATTCGCTGGGTTTAGGCATTCATGGTGAGGCGGGGCTATCCGAGCATACGCTGGTGTCGGCGGTGGAATTGGCGCAGTCGCTGGTGCAGCTGGTACTGGCAGAGGAACCGGATCGAGAGCATTCGTATCAAGGCCGCGTTGCCGTGCTGGTCAATGGCTTAGGCGCGACTGGACGCGAAGAGCTGTTCATACTCTATGCCTTTATCGAGGAGGCTTTGATGAAAGCTGGGGTGACGCCGGTGATGCCGGTCGTCGATGAACAAGTGTCGAGTCTCGACATGGCGGGAGTTTCGCTCAGTGTGATGTTTTTAGATGAGGAACTCGAACAGCTGTGGTGTTCGCCTTGCGATTCCCCAGCTTTTCATCGCGGGGCTGTGGCGCCATCGGGGAAGCGGCGCCGTGTCGAGGATCTCAGTGTGCGCAAAGTCTTTGATCAGGGCTCAGAACAATCGCGTCAGCAGGCTGAACGGGCGTGCGATGCGCTAGCTCAATTAGCGCGCACGGCTGCCCAAGCGGAGCAGATTCTCGGGCGTCTCGATGCTATTGGAGGTGACGGCGATCATGGGCAGGGAATGGTGCATGGCTCGTCTGCTGCTGCTCGCGCTGCCCGTGAAGCGGTGGAGGCCAGAGCTGGGTTGGCGAGCACACTCAAATACGCAGGGCAGGCATGGGCGGATGGCGCTGGCGGCACATCCGGCGCTCTGTGGGGCGAGGCGTTTGCTGCCGCTAGTGAGGCTCTGAGTGATGATGACTGCGCGGATGAAGCCGATCTCTTAGCGGCCATTGCCACTGGGGCAGAAGCCATTCAGAAAATTGGTGGAGCTAAGCTAGGGGAAAAGACGATGGTGGGAGCTAGCGCCCCCTTTGCGCAGGCGATCCGTGAAGCTGTCGCGCGCGGTGATGCTCCGTCTCAGATCTGGAAGCAGGCGGTGGCAGCAGCGCAAATCGGCGCGGATATGACGGCGAATGAGGTTGCTACCAGAGGGCGGGCGCGTACTCATGGAGATGCCACATTGGGGCATCCCGATCCAGGAGCTGTATCTTTTGCACTTTTAGTTGGGCGTCTGCAGAAATGGATGGACGATCAGGGCGCCCAGTGGGATGTTCACGAGCGAGGAGAGCTGCCAGTTCTGGAACGTGCCAGGACGGCAACGCCAGATAAAGCGCGTTAGTGCGCGTCTCACAGGTGGTAGTGCTAAGGCGCGTTAGCGGATCTCTAAAAGCGTTCGTACGCATCTAAAGGCAGTGGCGGTGTCGGCTGCGTAAAGCACGTGATGAATGTCGAGCTACAGCCGTATCAATATAAAACCTATATTCTATATCATCTATAAAATTAAGAAAGGAAAATGATGAAACTGGCATTCGGCTGTGATCCCAATGCGCGTGAACTTAAAGAAACGCTGATGGAGGCAGCAAGAGAACTGGGGCATGACGTCACAGATTGTGGCTCTGATGATCCGATCTACGCCAACGTGGCGACGAAAGTGGCTGAAGAGGTGGTAGCTGGTGAATATGATCGCGGCGTTTTGCTCTGCGGCACCGGAATCGGAGTCTCAATTGCGGCAAATCGAGTGAAAGGAGCCTACTGTGCGTGCGTGGCAGATGCTTATCAAGCCGAGAGAGCCACGCTCAGCAATAATGCGAATCTGATTGCGATGGGTGCGCAAGTAGTGGGGCCAGAGACGGCTAAGCTGTGCTTGAAGCTCTACCTTGAGAACGAATTCGATCCTCACTCACGCAGCGGTGTGAAAGTGGCTCGAATTGAGCAGTACGAGAATACTCACCGCAAATAGACGCGCAAAGAGTATAGAACAACGAGCACAGAACAAAGTGAAACACAGAGCACTCTATAAGCAAAGTGAGCAGGCAAAGATGAGAACTCCCGTAGTGGCCGTCAGCTTGAAGATGTACTTCAATCGGCAGCGTGCTGTGAGCTATATTCGCCAGCTGCGCGAGCTAACCGCAGCCTATGCTGAGGCGCCGGTACAGATGGCCGTCTTTCCCGACCACCTGGTGATGGCTGAGGCAGCTCAACTAGTGGCCGGCAGCCCCCTCATACTGGGCGCTCAAGATTTGGCTCCTACAGATCGCGGAGCGTGGACGGGTGAAGTCTCAGGAGCTGATCTAGCGGATCTGGGCGTTAAAGCCGCCGAAATTGGGCACTATGAACGGCGCACAATTTTTGCGGAGACGCCGCAGATGATCGCGCAAAAGCTCGCCGCGGCTGTGCGCCAGGGCATGATTCCGCTCTTGTGCGTGGGCGAGGAACGCAAAAGCGATCCTGGCGAAGCGGCCGACCAATGCCTGCGCCAGATTGATGCTGCTTGCGGCACGCAGGAAATTCCGCAGCTGTGGATTGGCTACGAACCATACTGGGCAATCGGGGCAGCTGAGCCAGCCAGTGCCGAGTATGTGAGTGCTGTGGCGCGCAGCATTCGAGCGGGGATAGCTGAGCGCACTGGCCTGGCAGGGCAATCAGATGTCCGACTCCTCTACGGAGGATCTGCGGGGCCTGGATTGTTGAGCCGCCTCGACACGGCCGTTGATGGGCTTTTCTTGGGGAGATTTGCGCATGATCCGGCGGCTTTTGTCAACGTCGTCGATGAAGCGCTGGCACGCGGTAGCGCCACGGGGGATTCTCACCTCGATATGTCATAGGCTTCATGGGGCATCTCAGTGGCCTGTTCCAACAGCGCGCTATAGCTTCACGGGAATTCCGAGTGGACATCTGCTGCATGAATGGGAACCGGCTGCTAGTACATCGTGAGCACATCGAGGTGCGAGAACTAGTTGATACCGCTATCTAACACTCATTGTTCACTATCTATTGCGTATAAATATCTGTCAGAGCAGACGCTGGCGTCTGCCACAGTGGCGTCACAAGACGTCTACCACTGAGAAGGATGAGTAGTCGTGTATGACCGGCACCGTGCGCACCACATATTGTGCGAAGCGCTGTGACGCACATACTGACACAACTCATATCCACGCACGACATCCACATTGCACATGAAAGAGGTCTCAATGATGAGTCTGACCATGATTGATCTATCCATGCCAATGAAAAAGCATTGGCGTTTTACTCCGGCGTTTGAAAACACCTACAAAGAACGCCCTGAGTTCACGTTTGAAACAACGAACCTGCATATCACGTCACATTCTTTTTCCCATGTAGATGCTCCATCTCACATCAAACGTGACGGCGTCACGATTGACCACATCCCACTTGACACGTTCGCCGGTGACGCTTCCATCATAGATCTATCAGATCTAGGCGATAACGCCGCCATCACAGAGCAGGTGCTCAAACCTCGCAGTGAGCACGTGCGCGCCGGAGATATTCTGCTGCTTCGCAGCGATCAAGCGCTGCGCCATCCCACTGAGACGAAAGAATACTGGACGCTCTCGCCGTGGGTCTGCCTCGATGGTGCAAAGTTTTTGCTCTCGCTAAATGTGAAAGCAGTAGCGTTCGACTTTCCGCAAGATCGCTGCATCCGTTTTGCTTACGACGAGTCCATTCAGCCGCTTCCACAGGCAGGAGAAGATGATGCCTGCCATCTGATTCTGTTGCAGCAGGGCGTGATCCAATACGAATACCTGCAAAATTTTCATCAGATTTCTCGCAAGCGTTTTTCATTTATTGGGCTCCCGCTGAATCTGTATCGCGGAAATGGCTCCCCTGTGCGCGCTGTGGCCATCGAAGAGGAGTGAAAAGCCATGAACATTACAAACTCAAGGCAGGATGCAGGGGCTAGGAATACGACATCTATGAACGGCAAAGCTATGGACGGTGACGCTATGACGAATCAAGACGCTATTGGTGCACGGGGTACCAGCGCCAGGCAGTACAGCAGCGATGGGCATGGTCAAGGTACGGTGAGCAGCGAAAGCGCGAGACATCTCAACCGACGTTGGCTGATTCTAATTCCGGTGATTATGTTCATCTACATCATTGCGTATATGGATCGCGTCAATATCGGATTCGGGCTCACTCAGATCCGTGAGGCGCTGCAGATGAACGCCTCGCAAGCTGGGTTGGCATCGGGAATTTTCTTTATCGGCTATCTGATCTTGCAAATTCCTGGCGGCTATTTTGCGCAAAAGTGGAGCGCCAAGAAAGTCGTGGCAGTGTTGATGCTCCTGTGGGGTATATGTGCGGTAGCTGAAGGGCTGGTACACAACTACGAGCAGCTGCTATGGGCACGGTTTATGTTAGGCGTATTTGAGGGTGGTGTGCAGCCAGCGCTGATGGTGATGATCAACCGGTGGTTCTCACTATCGGAGAAAACTCGCGCAAATTCGCTTTTCATTATGCACAACCCCATCGCCACTATCATTACTGGCCCATTTGCAGGACTTTTGCTTTCTTTCGGTGACTGGCGAATGCTCTTTATTATCCAAGGGTTGTTGCCGTTCTTGGGAATTGCGATCTGGTGGATTCTCAGTGCAGACGTTCCTCAGGATGCTAAGTGGGCGACGAAAGAAGAAGTGGAGCTCATCGACGCTAAACGTCAAGCTGAGGAGCCTGCACCGGTACAGACCTCGTGGAAAGAGGCCGTCTTTTCTCCTTATACCTGGATTCTTGGGTTGCTCGGCTTCCTGGTGTGGTTCGGTTTCTATGGATTGCAGATGTGGTTGCCCACGCTGCTGAAAGAATCGTTTACCAGCGATTGGGAAGTGGGGCTCGTCTCCGTTATTCCACCTATCGTCACGGCTATCGCTATCTATGTCAATGGCCGTGGAGCCGATAGAGACCATCGGTACAATCTGCGCGTGGCAGTTCCGCTGATTCTCGGAGGCATCGTATTAGCTTGCTCCACTTTCGTGACGGCTGATATGCGCTGGCTGGTCGTCGCCATCTATTCGGTGGCTGTGGCTTGCCAGCTCTCGTTCTTCGGCTCGTACTGGACGATCAACTCAATTTTGCTCACGCCTGCTGCCGTCGGCACTGGCTTTGGCATCATCAACGGTGTGGGTAATTTCGGCGGTTTCCTCGGTCCGTACGTCGGTGGCTGGATCACAGATGCCACCGGTTCGCTGCCTTTGGCAACAGCTATATTCGGCGGTGCAGTCGTAGCAGCCGGTTTGATTGCACTAGCTTTGACGAAAGCAGTCCGTCGAGAACTAAACAATCGCACCGCAAACGCTCAGGCGTGACGTCACAGAAGAAACTGCGGCGTGGTGCTCGCCCAAAAGATGCGTGACGCTCAGGCTAAAAGATGCGTGACGCTGCAGATGTAACCCGCTGCGAGGGCGCAGAAAAAACCGAGGGGTGACGCACAGGCGGATGTATAGATACAGCCGGAGTGCGCCGTCACAGACTAGAGGTGGAGCATGGTCATGCCACATACTGACGTCTGACCAGTTGTCGGCGTGACCGGCTTGCCTCGCCGCGTATCCAGTGGCTAGGGCGTATCCAACTGTGCGGGCTGCCGTCACGATACATCAACTATTTCGGAATGCGACCCTAGAATGTGAGGATTATATGGCGCTCTATCAAGGCCCAATCATCGACGCCCACCACCATTTTTGGGAGCCAGAGCTAGGCCATCAGCCGTGGCTGCGCCCAGACGCCCATATCCCTTTCCGCTATGGAAATTACGACGCTATTAAACGTTCGTATCTGCCCCCAGATTTACTCAACGATGCGGCTGGACTGAACATTGTGGGTACGGTGACGATGGAAACCGAGTGGGAAAGCGACGACCCTATCGGCGAAATGGATTATATGGAGCAGATGCAGGCCAGGTACGGGCTGCCCAATGCTTGCGTCGCTCATGCGCTGCTCAACGCTCCGGATGTGGAAGCAACTCTTGCCCAGCTGGCAGATAAGCCGATCGTGCGCTCGGTACGCCATAAACCAGGGCAAGCGAGGTGTGCAGCTGAAGCTCCCACGCATCCAACGCTGATGATGGATCCGCAGTGGCGTCGAGGATTTGCGCTCTTGGAAAAATATGATCTGCATTTCGATCTGCAAGTGGCCTGGTATCACGTGGCTGACATCGTCGATCTCAGTATGGCTTTTCCCAATCAACTCATTATTATCAATCATGCTGCACTGCCAGCAGATCGCAGCGCGCAGGGGCTGCGTGGATGGGCGGCGGCAGTAGCTCAGATGGCGCGGCTCGACAACACCGTGATGAAAATTTCTGGTATTGGAGTGCCAGGGGTGGCATGGACGGCGGAGAATAACCGGTTTATTGTGGAGACGCTCGTCGAAGAGTTTGGCTCGCAGCGGGTGATGTTTGCATCGAATTTTCCAGTTGATTCGCTCACCGGTAGTTATCAGGATATCTTTAACGGATTCCGAGTGATTGCTGCTTCGTGGTCTGAGGATGAGCAGCTGGATGCGTTTGCACGCACAGCCGCCAGGGTTTACGGCTTGGAGGAGATCGGTGAGTGCGTCCAGAGCCTGTAAACCACCTAGCAGCTGCTGATGTCGACCTGTAAACCACCTAGCAGCTGCTGATGTCAGTAGGGCGCTGATGTCGGCCTGTAAACGCACCCTCCGGCCGATAATATCTGCGGGTGGTGATGTCGGTCAGCTGATTACATCTGCGGGTGGTGATATCGGTCAGCCGATAATATCTCAAGGCGATGATGCCATGCCGGTCAGATGATGCGATTGGTCGGCTCATAACGTCAGTCAGCTGATCATGCCGGCAGACTGATATGGTCAAGCCTGCCACGGCTGCGCCGTTAGCCATTGTGCGGGATACACGGCTGTGCCCCTGCGGCTCATAGCCTGGCTACAGTAACGCTGGCCATGCTGCTCACAGTCTGCATAATAACGCAGCAAATCGGCGGCAATGCGGGCGTCGGAAAGACTGCGGTGGTCTTGATGAGTGGCCAAACCAAGGCGTTGCGCTAGGCCGATGAGCGAGTGCGATCCAGGAGGGCAATAAATCCGGCTCTGATCCAAGGTGCATACTGCATTGACGCCGTAGATAGTGTGGTAAAGCCGCGCCCGCGCAAATTCGCGGTTGATAAAACTCTGGTCAAAGCTGGCGTTGTGCGCCACGAAAATTCTGTCCGAAAGTAGCTCGGTGAGCTCCGAGGCTATCTGAGCAAACGTGGGTGCTGCGGCTACGTCGGTATTGTAGATACCGTGGATGTGGCTGGCGCGCACATACCGCTGCGGGTTGATGAGGGTGCTCCATTCGCTCTCTACTTCTAGGGAACTATTGAGCTGAATCACGCCGATTTCCACCACCCGTTCACTCATCGGATCGAGCCCTGTGGTCTCTACATCGACGACTGCGTAGCGGCGTGGGTGTTGCTGCTCATCCTCAAGGTGCCATTCTCGCTCAGGTGTCGTCACGAATCTAGGATACGCCGCACAGACCAACGCTGAGAATCTGCAAGCCAACGTTAAGAATCGCACAGACCAACGCTGAGAATCGTGCAAGCAGACGCTGATGATAGGGGACGCACGAATGGGAAACTCGCTTGGCATCACTTCTTGCGCGGTGTGGTAATCGAGTTCTTCGTATAAGCGTTGATTATTCCACCAATGCACCCAGTTTAACGTGGCAAATTATACCTCGGACAGGCTCACGAGTTTCGCTGCTGGCATTTGAGCTTGCGGCAGCTAAAATACTTGGGTGCCTACACAAGCAACTTCTACGCAAGAAACGTCTGAACAGCTGATGCAAACTACCGCACACCATACGCCGAGTGCTGAGTACAATGCCCGTCATCTTCAAGTGTTGGAGGGGTTGGAAGCCGTACGTAAACGCCCTGGTATGTATATTGGCTCCACTGATTCGCGTGGGCTGATGCACTGTGCCTGGGAAATTATCGACAATGCCGTAGACGAAGCCTTAGAGGGGTATGCCAAGCGGATCGACGTCACGCTCTATGCTGATGGTTCTCTCGAAGTGCGTGACGACGGGCGCGGCATCCCCGTGGATGAGGTGCCAGGTACCGGTGCGAGCGGTGTAGAAGTGGTCTATACGAAGTTGCACGCTGGCGGAAAATTTGGCGGTGGCTCTTATGCCGCTTCTGGCGGTTTGCACGGCGTGGGCGCGAGTGTGGTGAATGCACTCAGTGAGCGCCTGGAAGTGGAAGTCAATCGAGAGGGCAAAACCTGGGCGATGAGCTTTATGCGCGGTGAGCCTGGGGTCTTCCACGATAAAAAAGCTGCCCCGCTTTCTCCGGCAGCCGCATTCACTCCTTTTGCAGACACCGATGAGCCATCGCAGCTACGTGTGGTAGGGAAAGTCAGTAAAAAAGTGACCGGCACGAAAGTGCGTTTCTGGGCTGACCCAGAAATTTTCCCTGATGGGACGGCTTTTCACTATCCGGAGTTGATTGAGCGGGTGCGTGAAAAGGCATTCTTAGTGCCTGGCTTGCATATTCATGTGCGCGATGAACGCCCTGCATCGCTGGCGCCGAGCGCTGCTGCCGTCACCAATCAGCCCGCGCCTGTGGAAGAAGACTTTCTCTATGCTGGAGGCGTAGTCGATTTCGTAGATTATCTGGCTAACGATGCGCCGGTCACTGGCGTCATGCATATAACCGGCTCGGGGGAGTTTCAAGAGACGGTGCAAGCGCTCGATCCGCTCAGCGGGCATTTGAAGCCGCAAGAGGTCACCCGCAGCTGTGCCGTCGATATTGCGCTGCGTTGGGGAACGGGCTATGAGACTCTCGAAGAGAGCTTTGTGAATATCGTGGCCACTCCTAAAGGGGGCACCCATCTGGCTGGTTTTGAGCAGGGGCTGCTCAAAGTGATGCGAGCCCAGATCGAGGCAAAATCGCGGGTACTGAAAATCTCGGCAAAAGAGCCAAAAATTGAAAAAGATGATGTGCTTGCGGGGATGACGGCAGTGGTGACGGTGAGTTTCCCTGAACCGCAGTTTGAGGGGCAGACCAAGGAGATTCTGGGTACAGCTCCGATCAGAGGCATCGTGGCAAAAGTGGTGGAAGAGGAATTCGGCAAAATTCTCACTAGCACGAAACGCGATGCGAAAACTGAGAATCAGCGGCTGCTGGAAAAAGTGGTGGCCGAGATGCGCGCCCGCGTAGCAGCCCGCACGCAGAAAGAAATTTCGCGGCGCAAAAACGCTTTAGAGACGAGCACTCTGCCGGCCAAGCTCGCAGACTGTCGCTCTGAAGATGTGGCGAAAACCGAGCTGTTTATTGTGGAGGGGGATTCGGCTCTCGGCACTGCCAAGCTCGCCAGAAACAGCGAATTTCAGGCGCTACTGCCGATTCGCGGAAAAATTTTGAATGTGCAGAAGGCCTCTCCGGCAGACATTTTGAAGAATGCAGAGGTCTCTTCAATTATCCAGGTGGTAGGAGCCGGATCGGGGCGCACCTTCGATATCGAGGCAGCTCGGTACGGCAAAGTGATTTTTATGACTGATGCTGACGTCGATGGTGCACATATTCGCACGCTGCTGCTTACGCTGTTTTTCCGCTATATGCGTCCGCTCGTGGAAGCGGGGAGAGTGTATGCGGCGGTGCCTCCGCTGCACCGCGTAGAGGTGGCTGGAAGCGGTAAACGTGAGCGAGAATTTATCTATACTTATTCGGATGCTGAACTGCATCAGGTGTTGGCGCGGCTGAGCAAACAGGGCAAACGCTACAAAGAACCGATTCAGCGGTACAAGGGTCTCGGTGAAATGGACGCCGATCAGCTTGCCGAGACGACGATGGATCCGCGCCACCGGACGTTGCGGCGCATCTCTATGGATGATGAAGCGGCGCTGGCGTATGCCGAAGAGACGTTTGAACTGCTGATGGGTTCGGACGTGACGCCACGCAAAAACTTCATTGTGGAGGGGGCAGCCAGTATCTCGCGCGATCAGATCGACGCCTAGTTGGCGGGATTTGACCGTCATATGTCGCACGCGACACTGGCAGCAGCCAAGATTCGCGCCAGTAACATTGTGGCGCTGCAAACTCGTGGCGGGTTTAGGTGCGCGAGATTAGCAGTGGGCAAGACTACCAGTGGTGTGACTGCCAGTGAGGCGCGATCCTTGGCCCCCCTGCGCTCACCACTTTATGCTTACCACTTCTTGTCGCGACCGGTGAAAGCATCCATCGTAGAGTTGATCCCGAAGAAATCGAGTACCCGATCCACGAGTGGCACTGGCAGTGGCTGCAACAGCTGCACTAGCCGCACGATTGGAGGATTGACTTTCATCTGTGTGCCAGCTTCAATGGCGTCAAGCACCTGTTCGGCTGCCTGTTCGGGGCGCAAGATAGGAAGCAAATGCTTAAATTTGGTGGTGACGCCGGCAAACATACCGGTGCCGATGTAGTACGGGCAGTAGAGCAGGGTGTGGACGTTTGAGCCGTGGTGGCGCAGCTCAGCGCGCAAACTCTGAGCGAAGCCAACTGCACCAAATTTAGAACCTGCATAGTCGGTTTGCCGAGCCACGCCTACAAGCCCTGCAGCTGAAGCAATCGTCACCACGGAACCGCGATCACGCTCCATCATCCCAGGGAGAAATTCGCGGGTTGTGCGATAGTGCGAGAGCGTATTGACGGCGAATGTACGCTCGACGTCTGCATCGGAAAGTTTAAGGAACTCTTTTCCAGTGACGATTCCGGCGTTGTTGATGAGAATATCGACCCGTCCGAAATGGGCGAGTACATCGCTGGCGGCGCTGGACACGGAGTCTGCATCGGTGACGTCAACGACGGCCGCGTCAGTTTTGACGTCAGCAGCAGATGTCGCGGCGAGCATGGCAGTTTCGGCAGCTCCTTCGGCGTTGAGATCCCAAGCGATCACCGCTTTTGCACCGCGTTGAGCTGCGCCAATGGCCATGAGTCGACCGATGCCGGAACCAGCACCCGTGACGAGCACAACGGCTCCTTTGATGGGAACTTCGCTGGGGCGGGGGAGGACGTGTTTCATTGCTGAATGTATTGCTGAGCACAGAGGATTTTTAGCCGTGGCCATCATACGATCTCCTTTGATTGAGCAGTCAGAGTGCGGCTGCGCTAGCGCAGCCGCAAGCGTGGCGGATCAGTAGCAGTGAAATATGATGCGAAGTAGCCCTATTGTAGCTCAGCAGCTCCCGCAATGGGAGAGTATTGAATGTTGATAACAGCGATCAGACCACTTTGCCACTGCGAGCTATATCCTCGAACTGACGAAAGCGATTTGGCCGATGCATCAATACGAGCCCCCCGAATGGACAAAAGCACTCTGGCCGATGCTGTCAATGCGGGGCGTGCAGCTAGGGCGATGTGATCAACAAATCGCAGCGTGATCAACGGATCGCAGCTGCTAGTAGAGCTCTTGCAGCTTGTAGGGCGTGAGATTGAAGCGGTTGGCTAGGGCTTTGCTCATGGCGAGTGCCCCTGCCGCCGTCGTGTAGAAAGGTACCCCCAGCTGCAGCGCTTTCTGCCGGATCACCTGACCGTCGGTGACGATCGTTCCGGTGGAGTTGCCGGTGTTAATCACCAGGGCGATCTCGTCGTTCGTCATCGCGTCGATAATATTCGGGCGGCCTTCCGCGCGGCGGTTGATGAGCTGAGCGACGATACCATGCTCGGCCAAATACGCCTGAGTACCACGAGTAGCACACAGACCATAGCCAAGGTGTTGCAGATTGCGCGCCACCTCCACGGCTGCCGGCTTGTCTTCGTCACGCACTGAAATGAACGCCTTGCCCACGTTGGGCACCATATTGCCGGCCCCCAGTTGAGCTTTCATATAGGCCTCAGCAAACGAATCTCCCACGCCCATCACTTCGCCAGTCGAATGCATCTCCGGCCCCAAGCTGGTATCTGAGCCAGGGAACTTAGAGAAAGGCAGCACAGCCTCTTTCACACAGTATTTTGACGGCAGAACCTCTTCGGTGAAGCCGAGCTGCTCAAGACTCTCTCCAGCCATTACTCGCGCGGCAATCATCGCCACCTGTACCCCGCAGCTCTTACTGACAAATGGCACGGTGCGCGAAGCGCGAGGATTGACTTCCAGCACATACACATCGCCGTCTTTGACGGCGTATTGCACATTCATCAAGCCGACCACTTTGAGTGCCTGCGCCAACTCCACCGTCTGCCGGCGCACCTCTGCCTGTACGTCGTCACTAAGCTCATAGGGCGGTAGTGAGCAGCCAGAATCACCCGAATGAATACCCGCTGGCTCCACGTGTTGCATAAAGCCGGCGATCACGACGCGTTCGCCGTCACTGACGGCATCGACATCAAGCTCAGTGGCGTTGGTGAGGAATGAATCAAGCAACACCGGAGAGTCGTTGGAGACTTGCACAGCCTCAAACATATAGCGGCGCAACTGTTCTGGATCGAAGACCACCTGCATGGCACGGCCACCCAGCACGTAGCTGGGGCGTACCATCAGCGGGTAGCCCACGTCTTCAGCTAAGCTCAGTGCCTCCTGTTCAGAACGAGCAGTGGCATTGCGTGGCTGGCGCAGATCTAGCTGTTGTACGATCTGCTGGAAGCGTTCACGGTCTTCAGCGGCATCAATCGAATCGGCCGACGTGCCAATGATACGCACGCCGTGGCGCATGAGGGCTTTTGCCAGTTTCAGCGGAGTCTGTCCGCCGTAGTGCACGATCACGCCATCGGGAGCTTCCACATCGGCAATGTTGAGCACGTCCTCCAGCGTGAGCGGCTCAAAATAGAGACGATCGGAGGTGTCGTAATCGGTGGATACAGTCTCCGGATTGCAGTTCACCATAATCGTCTCGTAGCCCGCCTCACGCAACGCCAGAGAAGCGTGCACGCAGCAGTAGTCAAATTCGATACCTTGTCCAATGCGGTTTGGGCCACCGCCGAGAATCATAATTTTCTTGCGATCGCTCGGATCTGCCTCGCACTCGTCCTCGTATGTGGAATACATATAGGCCGTCGTAGAGGCGAACTCGGCGGCCACGGAATCCACCCTCTTAAAGACGGCGCGAATACCTAAATCTAACCGGCGAGCGCGCACATCTTCATCGCTGCATTCGAGCAGTTCGCCCAAGCGAGCATCGGAGAATCCTTTGCGTTTGAGGGCATACAGATGAGCATGATCAAGATCGGTGACGCCCAAGCCTTTCTCGGCGTGGGCAACTGCGAGTGTACGCTCACTTTCGACAATATCGGCAATGGCAGCGAGGAACCAGCGGTCGATCTTCGTGGCCGCATATACCTCATCAATGCTCATGCCGCAGCGGAAAGCATCAGCCACATAGAGAATACGCTCCGAACCAGGGTTAGAGATCTCGTGGTGAATAGTTTCAAGGTCATCCGTGCGCGGATTCAGACCGGTGAGCCCTGTCTCCAGACCGCGCAGCGCTTTGAGCAGCGATTCTTCAAATGTGCGACCAATCGCCATCACTTCGCCCACCGATTTCATCTGAGTGGTGAGCCTATCGTTAGCGGCAGGGAATTTCTCAAAGGCGAAGCGAGGCACTTTCGTCACCACATAGTCGATCGTGGGCTCGAAACTGATCGGCGTCACGCCACCAGTAATATCGTTGCGCAGCTCATCGAGAGTGTATCCGACGGCAAGTTTGGCCGCTACCTTAGCAATCGGGAAGCCAGTGGCTTTCGAGGCGAGCGCGGAGGAACGAGAGACGCGCGGATTCATCTCAATGATAATCATCTCGCCGGTCTCAGGATGGATAGCAAACTGCACGTTTGACCCACCAGTGTCCACACCAATTTCACGCAGAACTGCAAGCGAGGCGTTGCGCATCAGCTGGTATTCTTTGTCGGTGAGTGTCTGTGCGGGAGCCACCGTGATGGAATCGCCCGTGTGGATGCCGCAAGGATCGAGGTTTTCGATGGAACACACAATGATGCAGTTGTCTGCTTTATCGCGCACCACCTCCATCTCGAACTCTTTCCAGCCGAGAATCGACTCCTCAATCAGTAGTTCATGCACTGGAGAGGCATCGAAGCCACGGGTACAAATTTCAAAGAGCTCATCGCGGTTGTAGGCGACGCCACCGCCGGTGCCACCGAGGGTGAAGCTCGGGCGAATGAGAGTGGGGAAGCCGACGTCTTTCTGGGCGGCAAACACCTCGCTCATGGTGTAGCACACGTGGGATTTAGGTGTGCGCAGGCCTATCTTGTGCATCGCCTCTTTGAAGCGTCCGCGGTCTTCAGCTTTGTCGATGGCATCGGCGGTGGCGCCGATCAATTCCACGCCGTATTTATCGAGTACGCCGTGCTTGGCCAGATCAAGAGCGCAGTTGAGGGCAGTCTGGCCGCCCATCGTAGGCAAGATAGCGTCTGGACGTTCGCGTGCAATGATTTTCTCTACCACATCCCAGACGATTGGTTCGACGTACGTGGCATCAGCCATGTGCGGATCGGTCATAATCGTGGCGGGGTTGGAATTGACGAGCACCACGCGGTATCCCTCTTCGCGCAGCGCTTTACAGGCCTGTGCGCCAGAGTAGTCGAACTCGCACGCCTGGCCAATGACGATGGGGCCAGCTCCGAGAATGAGCACGCTCGAAATATCGCTGCGCTTAGGCATTGTCGCCACCTTTCTGAGCTGTATGCTCCCCTATCTGCGCTATATGCCCAGATTTTTGCATATCCATCGCAGCTACAAATTTGTCGAACAGTTCGTGTAAATCGTGCGGTCCAGGGCTCGCCTCAGGGTGCCCTTGGAAAGAGAACACGGGTTTGTCGATGAGTTCCATGCCCTGCAGTGAGCCATCGAAGAGGCTCTCATGGGTGACGCGCACATTATCTGGCAGCGTGGAGGCGTCTACATCGAACCCGTGATTTTGGCTGGTAATCATCACTTTGCCAGTGGCCAATTCGCGCACGGGATGGTTTGCTCCGTGATGGCCAAAAGGCATCTTGCGAGTGCTTCCTCCCAGAGCCAACCCGAGCAACTGGTGCCCCAGGCAGATGCCGAACATCGGAATGCCAAATCTGAGAAAATCTCGGATGGCTGAGATGGCGTAGGTGCACGGCTCGGGATCGCCTGGGCCGTTAGACAGGAAAATGCCATCGGGCTTCAGGGCGAGCGCGTCAATAGCGCTCGTCGTGGCGGGCACGACGTGTACGCGGCAGCCGCGCGCGGTGAGCATCCGCAGGATATTGCGTTTCACCCCGAAATCGTAGGCCACCACTGTACGAGTGGGGGATGGGGGGTTGGTGTAGCCAGTGCCCAGCTCCCAGCTACTCTCATCAAAAATATATGCCTGCGCGGTGCTCACCTCACGGGCGAGATCTTTGCCGCTCATAGAGCCAAACTCGCGCGCCCGCTCCTGAGCGTGAGCCACCGCATCGGCGTCATACTTGCTTACCCCGTTCACGATGGCACCTGCTTGAGATCCTTTTTCTCGCAGTATGCGGGTGAGCCGACGGGTGTCGATATCGGCGATGGCCACTTTCCCTTCGCGCAGCAGATAGGCTGATAGCGATTCTTCGGCACGGAAAGAGGAGTGAGCCACGGGCAAAGAGCGGATGATCAAACCCGCAGCCTGGATGGTCTCAGATTCTACGTCTTCGCTGTTTGCCCCAGTGTTGCCGATGTGCGGATACGTGAGGGTGACGAGCTGGCCAGCGTAGGAGGGATCAGTGAGAATTTCTTGATATCCCGTCATGGACGTATTGAACACGACTTCGCCGACGGCTTCGCCGCTTGCCCCGATGCTTGCTCCTGAAAAGACTGAACCATCAGCGAGCACGAGAATTGCAGGTGTTGTCATACTTCCCATTGTATGAAACGCTGCGGCTTGCATAGGGAACGGCCAGTAGGTGAGAGGGGGCACATTTCGTCTCTGTGTACGGAGCTGGGTCTTGTACAGTGCAGTGTATATGCACTGCTCCGTGTATGTGCACAACGCCGTGTATATGTGCAGCGCCGATGGTTGCTTTTTCATATTTACACTCGCGCATTACACTGGCTTTTCGTGATCACACTGAGCAATCTTAATCTTCGAATCGGCACTCGACAGTTAGTGAAGGATGCCACTCTCAGCGTGAATAAAGGAGATCGCATCGGTTTAGTGGGCCGTAATGGTGCTGGAAAGACCACGCTCATGCGACTCATGGCAGGAGAAGGCGTGAACGCGCAGGCCGTGGAACACACCGGCATCGTATCTGCAAAAGGAACAGTGGGGTATCTGCCGCAAGATACGCACGCAGGGGAAGATGGGCAAAGTGCCCGTGATCGCGTGCTGTCGGCTCGTGGGATCGCCTCGAAACTGCGTAATATCCGCAAAGCTGAGCACGATATGGCCACGCTGACGGGGGCGGCGCAGCAAAAAGCGATGGAGCGCTATATCCGGCTAGATGCCGAGTTCACCGCAGCTGGCGGATACGCTGCAGAATCTGAGGCTGCAAAGATCACGGCAGCGCTCGGCTTGCCCACGCGGGTACTTGATCAACCCTTAGGCACGCTCTCTGGTGGGCAGCGCCGCCGAGTGGAATTGGCTCGGGTGCTCTTCTCTGACGCCGAAACCTTGCTTCTGGACGAACCCACCAACCACCTCGACCATGATTCTATCGTGTGGCTGCGCGAGTGGCTGCGCTCGTATTCAGGCGGATTCGTAGTGATTTCACACTCGGTGGAGCTGCTGCGAGAAACCGTCAATCGGGTGTGGTATCTCGACGCGAACCGCGCCGTGATCGACCCTTATACTCTCGGCTGGGATGCGTACCTCAAGCAGCGCGACGTAGATGAAAAACGCCGCAGACGCGAGCGAGCTAACGCTGAGAAAAAGGCTGCAGCGTTGCTGGAGCAGGCCAACAAAATGCGTTATAAAGCTACAAAAGCGGTGGCAGCGCAGAATATGGAGCGCCGAGCCCGGGAGTTGCTCGCAGCGCTACCTGAGCAGCGGCAAGCGGAGAAAGTGGCGCATCTGCGTTTTCCCGATCCTATACCTTGCGGCAAAACTCCGCTGCGCGCTGCGGATCTATCGAAATCCTACGGTTCCTTAGAGGTCTTTGCGGGTGTAGATCTCGCTATCGACCGCGGTTCGCGGGTGGTGGTGCTGGGGCTGAACGGCGCCGGTAAAACCACGCTGCTGCGCATCCTCGCTGGCATCGAGCAGCCAGATACCGGTGAAGTGATTGACGGGCATGGTCTGAAACTCGGCTACTACGCACAGGAACACGAGACGATTGACACCCAGGCCACTGTGGAAGAGAATCTTCGTGCCGCCGCTCCTGAACTCGACGATACCCAGCTGCGCAACGTGCTGGGAAGTTTCCTCTTCTCGGGTGACGATGCCAGCAAGCTCGCCGCTGTGCTTTCGGGCGGGGAGAAGACGCGGCTTGCACTGGCCATACTAGTGGTGAGTGGGGCGAATGTGTTGCTTCTCGACGAGCCTACGAACAACCTCGATCCGGCCTCACGCGAAGAGATTCTGCACGCGCTGCACACTTACGAGGGAGCCACAATACTTGTGACGCACGACGAGGGGGCTGTGGATGCGCTGAGCCCTGAGCGGGTGCTGCTACTGCCAGAGGGAGACGAAGATCTCTGGGACGACGACTACCGCGAACTCATCTCGCTGGCGTAGATCTCGCGGGCATCTGCTCTCTGGCAGATGCCCCACTACTTTCTGTAGGTGCTGCAGCGTGACTCCTTTTCTCGCCTAGAGATTGTGTGGCGTCAGTGAGAAGCAGCCGTGACGCTGCCAGCTTGGAAAGCTACTACGTCGTCGAGAGTAGTCGATAAGCTGCTTATGCCGTCACGTGTGCATTCTTGGGCACCACCACGATTCCCTCGGGAGAGATAAAGAAGCCGCGCTCGCGGTCGCGCTCGTGATTCACACCCAGCTGAGCGCCGTCGTCAATACGTACATTCTTATCGACGATAGCGCGCACCACTGTGGCATTACGCCCAACATTCACGTTGTCGAAAAGTACTGAATCGCGCACCGAACTCCACGAATTGACGCGGACAAATGGGGAGAGCACTGATCCGATCACTTCGCCGCCAGAGACGATCACGCCAGGGGAAACAATCGAATCGAGCGCATGGCCGAGACGTTCGTGATGCCCATAGACAAACTTGGCTGGAGGTAATCCGGTGTATCCGGTGAGCAGTGGCCAGCGCCGATTGTATAAATTGAAAATCGGGCTAATAGCGATCAGATCCATGTTTGCTGCGAAGAACGAGTCGATGCTGCCGACGTCACGCCAATAGTTTCTATCGCGTTCCGTAGAGCCTGGGATCTCATTAAACGTGAAGTCGTAGACGCCGCAATTTCCCGATTCCACAAACATCGGCACGATGCTGCCGCCCATATCGTGAGCCGAATTTTCATTCTCGGCATCTTCTTTGAGCGCATCCACCAGGGCTTTGGTGGTGAAGACGTAATTGCCCATGGAGGCCAACACCTCATCTGGAGAATCCGGTAGACCCTCTACTTCTTTGGGCTTTTCAAGGAACTGCCGCACTTTATATGGGTCACTTGGATCGCGGTCGATCACGCCGAATGCACTGGCGAGGCTCTTGGGCTGGCGGATGCCAGCTATTGTGAGGTCGAGGCCGGATTCGATGTGCTGCTCCACCATCTGCGAGAAATCCATGCGGTAGATATTGTCGGCGCCAGTGATCACAATGATGTCTGGCTGTTCGTCGTCTACGATATTCAGACTCTGATAGATGGCATCCGCTGAGCCAAGATACCAGTTCTTCCCGACACGCTGCTGGGCTGGAACTGGAGTGATGTAGTTGCCCAGCAGGTTGCTCATGCGCCAGGTGCGGGAGATATGCCTATCGAGAGAGTGGCTCTTGTACTGAGTGAGCACCACGATGTGCAAGTACCCAGAATTGACGATATTCGACAGTGAAAAATCAATAAGGCGGTAAATGCCGCCGAATGGTACAGCGGGCTTGGCGCGGTCTTGGGTGAGCGGCATCAAGCGTTTGCCCTCACCGCCAGCTAGTACAATTGCGAGCACAGTCGGTTTCTTATCCATATTGCTATGGTATCTGTTCGCGCTGTGCTGTGGGGAAGAAATGCATATCTTTTCTCGTTTCTTGCCAATTTTTCCGCTGCAGGTGAGATATGGTTGGCAGTAGGCACACAGCGCCGTCTGTGAAGAGCTCACAGCTCAGAGTTCATAGCTTAGAGTTCAAGGTCAGAGCTCATGGCTTGGATCCGCACCGCCGGAGACCATCTGACTCGTGCGGGCAGATGCTCTGCGCGGCGAGGCCAGTGTGCAGGTGTCACTGTGCCGAATAGGTGCAGTTTCTCGCATGGAAAGGAATCCGATGAGTCCGATGAGGGTTGATCTTCTCACACGCGAATTTCCACCTCATGTCTATGGTGGAGCGGGCGTACACGTGGCGGAGCTATCGAAAGTGCTGGCGGCTCACGCTGACGTGCACGTGCACGCTTTTGATGGGCCGCGTGCTTCGAGCGTGCCTGGTGTACACCTCGACGGCTATACCTACCCCGAGGGGCTCACAGGAGCGAACGATGCTGTGCGCACTCTCGGAGTGGATTTGGAAATGGTCAAGGATATACAAGGTGCAGACATCGTGCATTCACACACCTGGTATGCCAATATGGCTGGGCATATTTCCAGCGTGCTCTACGGGATTCCGCACGTGATTTCGGCGCATTCATTGGAACCATTGCGCCCGTGGAAACGTGAGCAGCTCGGCGGTGGCTACGATCTGTCGAGCTGGATCGAAAAAACCGCTTATGAGGCGGCCGATGGAATTGTGGCGGTGTCGAACGCCATGCGTGCCGATATTCTCACTGCCTATCCAGCCATTGATCCGACGCGAGTGCGGGTGATCCACAACGGCATTGACCTCGACGATTGGAAAGCTCCAAGCAGTGAGGAAGAGTGGGAGCAGGCGCGGGCTTTCTTCACGAGTTTTGGCTTGAGCTTGCAACGCCCCACCATTATTTTCGTCGGGCGTATCACACGGCAAAAAGGAGTGCCTGGACTACTGCGGGCATTGCGGCAGGTGTCTAAAGATGTGCAGGTAATTCTCTGCGCTGGGGCGCCAGATACTCCTGAGATTGCCGAAGAAACTCGCACGCTGGTAGCGCAGCTGCAGCGGGAGCGTGATGGTGTGGTGTGGATTGAGGAACACCTGCCGCACGATCAGATTGTGGCGTTGGAAGCGTGCTCGACGACGTTCGTCACGCCGTCTATTTACGAGCCACTTGGCATCGTCAATCTAGAGGCGATGGCCGTGGGGCTGCCAGTGGTGGGCACGGCTACCGGAGGCATACCAGATTGCATTGACGATGGCGTCACCGGCACGCTGGTACCGATTGAGCAGCTCAACGACGGCTCTGGTACCCCTCTTAATCCTGAACAGTTTGAGGCTGATCTCGCGGCCGCGCTCACGCAGATGTGTGCTGACCCGCAGCGGGCTGCGCAGATGGGGCAGGCTGGGCGCAAGCGTGTGGAAGAGCACTTTGCCTGGAGTGCAATCGCACTTAAGACGATGGACTTTTACCGCAGTGTGCTCCATCAGTGAGCTGCCGGTGGACGGTTAATTCTGCAGCTGCGCCTACACGTGGAAACGTAGGTATAGAAATGCAGGCAGAGTGAGGGCATGGGAATTTATGGGCGATGTGCTAGATGTGCGAGGCGTGTGGGTGCGCCGCAGCGGCCACGATATTTTGCGCGATGTGAATGTGTCGGTCAATGACGGCGAACGCTGGGTCGTTCTCGGGCCGAATGGCGCAGGAAAAACCACGCTGGTGAAACTCATCTCGGGGAGAATGCACCCCACGCGCGGCACGGTGGAGATCCTTGGAGAACGCCTCGGGCACGTAGATATAGCGCAGCTGCGGCCACTGGTAGGGCTGTCTTCCTCAGCTCTCGATCAGACAATTCCTCCCAGTGAGCGGGTACTTGACGTGGTGCGCACAGCAGCTTACGGCATGAGTGCTTCCTGGCGAGAAAGCTATGCGCCCGAAGATGACGCCCGCGCGCACGAGCTGCTCAGAGCGCTTGACGTGCACACCCTTGCCGAACGCCAACTCGCCACGCTCTCCACTGGTGAGAAAAAGCGCGTGGGCATCGCCCGCGCGCTCATGCCCAATCCGGAGGTGCTGGTGCTCGACGAGCCTGCTTCTGGCCTTGATCTGGGTGGACGGGAACGGCTGCTGGCGGCGCTGGGGGAGTTGGCGCGCGGGCGCTTGGCTCCGGTGACGGTGATGGTCACTCACCATGTGGAGGAAATTCCAGCCGGATTCACCCATGCCTTGCTACTTCGGGCTGGAGAGGTGTTTGCCGTCGGATCGCTGCCAGCAGTGCTCACGAGCGCCAACCTGTCTGAGCTTTTCGGAGTGGACGTCGAGCTGACGGTGCAACGTGGGCGATTTTCCGCAGTGGCACGGTAGCAGGCTTCCATGTGCCGCGGAGCATTTTAGCTGGTTGCAGTGATCGCCTTGCTCCGGTCAAGGATCCCTGCTCTGGTTGGGCTGATCATATCGGTCAGGTCAATTTTCTTCATGCGGGTTGTATCCAAGTTGATCAACCTAAGTCGATCAAGTGCTCTGGTCGATAGTGTTAATGTGGTGTGGGCGTGCAGTGTGCGCTGACGCAGCACGCGCAGCCGCGAGCTTCCAGTTCAGCTTCTGCTCACTCACTGCGGTATGATTGCAATAAGTATTGTGCACGCGCGAGATCGCCTGAATGAAACGGATCACGTGTCATCATGTGTCGCAAAGCGATGCAGCGGGTAGTGCGCGTAGGGGATCGCGAACGGTGGAGGCTGATATGTGGGGAATTTGGGCGATTATCGCACTGGTGCTGCTCATTGTGGAGATGTTCACTGTTGATTTCACTTTCTTGATGCTGGCGGGCGGTGCTTTCGCTGCAGTGCTCACGGCTATTTTTACAGATTCCTGGGCGGTGCAGCTCGTCGTCTTCGCTGTGGTCTCGGTGGTTTTGCTGGGCTTTGTGCGTCCCTGGGTGCGCCGGCACGTGAATTCTGCCCCTACGAAAAAGTCCAACGTATACGCTTACGTGGGAAAGACGGCGCGCACGCTCACTGACGTCACCGAAACAGCTGGCCGAGCAAAAGTCGGCGGGGAAGTGTGGAGCGCCAAAACGGAAGATGGCAGTATTCCTCAGGGGACAGAAGCGGCAGTCATTGGCGTGGATGGTGCTCATTTGCTTCTTGCAGTGCCTGCCCCCGATTCTATGGAGCCAGGCTGTGTGGAGCCGCGCTGAAACAATCGTTCAGGCGCATCTCGTACGCCATTGCGGGTGTGACGTCACGCCGTTTATACCTCGCCCGTCGCAACCCCACCTAACACAATTTTGAGAATCTTCTCCAGCTGCGGCTGAGGTAAGTCGATGTCAACAACAACCTGAAAGGTAAAAGATGCCAGATATTAACCCTGGAATGTTCGCCACCATCGTGCTCATTGTGCTGGCACTTGTAGTGATCGTGGCCATTGCCAAGTCTATTCTGATGGTGCATCAAGGCTTCACCGTCATTATTGAGCGTCTTGGTAAATACAACAAGACGCTGACGCCAGGCCTGCACTTCCTCATTCCATTCCTTGACTCTGTGCGCCAGCGCATTGATATGCGTGAACAGGTGGTGCCATTCCCACCGCAGCCGGTGATTACATCGGACAATATCGTGGTCAATATCGACACCGTGATCTACTATCAGGTGACGCAGCCGGAGGCGGCCACATACGAGATTGCTGATCCGATGGCTGCTATTGAGCAGCTTGCCGTCACGACGCTGCGCAATATCATCGGTTCGATGGATATGGAGCAAGCACTCACCGGCCGCGATCAAATCAACGGCCAGCTGCGTGGGGTGCTCGACGAGGCTACTGGGCGTTGGGGAATCCGCGTGAGCCGTGTAGAGCTCAAGGCCATTGATCCACCGGCAACTGTGCAAAGTGCTATGGAACAGCAGATGAAAGCCGAACGTGATCGCCGTGCTGCGATCTTGACGGCAGAAGGCGTGAAACAAAGCGCGATCTTGACGGCAGAAGGCGAGAAACAAAGCGCGATCTTGCGCGCCGAAGGTACAGCGCAATCCACGATTTTGAAGGCTCAGGGTGAATCTCGGGCTATTTTGCAGGTGTTTGACGCCATTCACCGCGGCAACGCCGATCCTAAGCTACTTTCGTACGAGTACCTCAAAACGCTCCCGCAGATCGCCAATTCTGCCAGCTCGAAACTGTGGATTGTCCCCACTGAGCTCACGGCTGCATTGGATGCCGTCTCGCGCGGTTTTGCAGGAAACACTCCAGGCAGTGCTGATGATGACGATGCTGGCAGTGCTGCAGCAGACTTCGGTGCTGCTGATAAAATTGCTGATGCCTTGGCACACACCACTCTCGAAGATGTGGACACCGCTTTAGCTATGGCACGCGGAGAAGCACAGAATGCCACCAGTGAGGCAACTGCTTCTGGCACTGGTTCTGGGCAGACGGCAAAACCTGAGGATCTGCTTGGACAAGCACCGGATTCGCCAGCGCTCTAACGTTCTATAAGAGTGGTGGATGCCGTGCTAACGTGAGCGTACGTGGCTGCTTTTTCAACAATATCGGTCAGAGCATTTCTATCAATACGGGCTACGCCCTGAGTTGATAACAATGCTCTGACCGATAGCTTTAGTATGAGCCATTATGAGCTATTACAAGCATTATGAGCCAGGCAATTATCAACTTGAGCAATTATTAACCTAAGCATACGTAAGCCTGAGCGATCACGGCAGGCCGACAGATAGTACAACACCTCCGCCGAGCACAAACCCCGCCGAGAGTGGCGTCTCAGGCGGTAAAAGTAAGCCTGAGTGATCACGGTAAGCTCACCGAATCGAGTGCGCGACGTCGAGGCGCCGTAACAGTAGCAGCTAGCCGATAGCATCTACTCTCGATAGCGAGCACGGTCAGGCGGTGATAGCTCTGCTCCGCCACGTCACTCCACTTCGGCGCTCCACCACGGAGACTCCTTTATCTATCATTAACAACTTTAGCTACTAGCCTGTGCCTTTTGGCCGTCACCTTTGATCTTTAATCCTTTTTAGGTGGGAGAGTGTCTCGCTGTTAGTTGCAGTGGAATGGCTAGCAGGAGAGGAGGCGGCATGATAAGTAGTTTGCTGAGCTTGAGTTTGTTGAGTGTGAGTCTGCTGAGCGCGCGGCTGTTCTCCTAAAAGAGCGCTCATCGGCAGTTGCAGCGCCTGGGCGAGTGCCATGAGCGTAAAAATGCGCGGGTTGAGTAGGCTATTGGTAGAGCGATCAGATCGGCCAGATTCCATGAGCTGATAAGTAGTGCGATCCAGGCCGGCAGCGTGAGCTACTGCTTCTTGGCTCAGTCCAAGTTCACGGCGTCGGGAGCGCAGCGTGCGGGCAAGGGTGTGCGCTAGCGTCTGCTCTGCTACGGAATAATGCCTCACAGAGAAAATATGGGGTACACACTACATTCTTGTCTGCGGTGTACACACGGCATCTGCTTTTTGGGGCGCGAGCACGCGAAAAGATGCCAGTCGCGCTGCAGTATCTCCCGTGCACGCCTCTGTAGGTTTTACGTTTGCATCGCCGTTCCCGCTGTCGGCGCCGTTATGGGATTGCGCCGTCACGCGCAGACATCCTCATCTCGCTGTGCTCAACGATCTATGCGCAAAGGGGCTAAGGCACGCCGTTTGCAATATCGCGCCCGCTGGCGATAGCAGGTGGGCACAGCTGGCGAGGCTGGCTGGTATCGGCCACCCGTACTTGTGGAGTGTCTGTTGGTGCTGGGTATCTGTTGGTGATATCGGTTTGTGGCAGATGTGGCTCCTGGAACATCGACGTAGCCGCGTATTCGGGGCATTGGTGATATCAGTTTGCGGCGGATGTGGCTCCTGGGTATCCCAGCTGACGCCACGCCTCATAGACGGCTATTGAGGCAGAGTTGGTGAGGTTGAGTGAACGGCGTGAGGGAAGCATGGGGATGCGCACACGTTTTTCTATTCGGGGATCTTCCATCACGTCGGTTGGAAGACCTGTGGCTTCTTTGCCAAACAGCAACACATCGCCGTCACGGTAGCTCTCGTTGGCAAAATCGTTTGTGGTGTGCGACGTAAAAGCAAAAATTCGTTGGTCGATGCCGAAATATGCTTTGGCTGCCTCCCAGTTTGGGTGAATCACCACGTCTGCTAAATCGTGGTAGTCGAGCCCTGCACGCTTGAGATGAGTATCAGAAAAATCGAAGCCGAGCGGCTCAATCAGGTGTAGGCGAGCTCCGGTGCAGGCGCTGAGACGAATCGCCGCGCCAGTATTTCCTGCAATTTCAGGTTCGTGATAAACGATGTGCAACATACCTGCTAGCCTAACCTGAGAAAATTACTCAGACCAATTTTCTCGTTCAAAACGAGCCGTTTTGAGAAAATCGGTCTGGCTAGTTTTCTTGGCAATCTGGTACTCCTACGGCAGCCACCAGCAGCGCAAGTCCCCACAAAAAGTGCGTGAGGAATTTTCACAGTGTGCGGGCGTCGATAGTGGCAATATGAGAGAATCAAAACATGGCTGAACTTCTATCGACACCAGATGAATACTATACGCCATCTGCAGATCGCATTGACGCGATCCCTATGAATCGTTGCGGCACCAGTGGCTTGATGCTTCCAGCTATCACCCTTGGGCTGTGGCACAACTTCGGCGACGACCGCCCTTTCCAGACGCAACGCGACATTGTGCGCCGTGCCTTCGATCTCGGCGTCACGCATTTTGATCTAGCGAACAACTACGGCCCACCCTATGGCGCAGCAGAGGAGAATTTTGGACGGATAATGCGCAAAGATTTCCGTGCTCACCGCCACGAAATGATCATCTCCACGAAAGCCGGATGGGATATGTGGCCAGGGTATTTTGGCATCGGCGGATCACGTAAATATCTGCTGACGTCGCTCGATGAGTCACTTGAGCGGATGGGGCTTGATTACGTCGATATTTTCTATCACCACCGCCCAGATGCCGACGTGAATCTCGAAGAGTCGATGATGGCGCTGCACGATGCAGTGCGCAGCGGAAAAGCGCTCTACGCAGGCATTTCCAGCTATTCTCCGGCAGCTACGGCACAGGCGGCTGCTATTATGCGTGATCTGGGCACGCCGCTGGTGATCCATCAGCCGAGTTATTCACTGCTCAACCGCTGGATAGAGCAGCCAGGGGAGCATGGGGAGGCCAGCTTGCTGCGCACGGCAGCTGATGAAAACATGGGCGTCATCGCTTTTTCAGCCTTGGCGCAGGGTTTGCTGACGGACAAATACCTTCAGGGCGTGCCCGAGCATTCGCGTGTAGGCGAGGGGAAGATGGGGCGTGAACTGCTCACTGAGCAAAATCTCGCGCACGTGCGTTCACTCAATGCCCTGGCGAGAGAACGCGGGCAGAGCTTGGCACAGATGGCGATTGCGTGGGTGTTGCGCGATCAAGGTGCAGCCAGCGTGACGAGTGCACTCATTGGCGTCAGCTCTGTGGCGCAACTTGAAAATTCCCTCGGGGCTCTGGCCAATACGCACTTTAGCGACGACGAACTAGCCGCGATCGACTCCTATGCTGTCGAAGGTGGAATTAACCTTTGGTGGAATGCGACGGCCTCGCGCCTGTGAGCACGGCGCTATTGCGCGGCCTGCCCGCAGAGACGTCAATGAGGCTCGCATCGGCAGCCGGTCCTAATCCTTTCGCCGCAGCCGGACGCAGCGCCGTCACCTATGTGGACGTGCGTCCGCGCTATGCCGTCTCGGCGTTGGATTGGGCGTTAGCAGGTGTGGGTGCCGGTGCGCGAGTGGCAGATATTGGCGCTGGCACTGGCAGACTCACTGAGGCTCTGCTGCGCCGTGGCTACGAGGTGTGGGCGCTGGAACCGGCAGCAGATATGCGCGCTGAGTTTTCCCGCCACTTGCCAGATTTTCCTCATGTACGGCTACTTTCTGCTACCGCTGAGGCCACGGGACTAGGCGATCATCTCTTTGCAGCGCTCACGTACGGGGAGAGCTGGCATTGGCTTGATCCGCTGTGCGCAGCCCGAGAGGCAGCGCGTGTGCTGCGCCCAGGCGGAGCGCTGGTGGTGGTGTACAACCAACTGGCGGTGGAGCATTCTTGGGTGCACCGGCTCACGCGGATTATGCGTTCCGGCGATGTACAGCGCCCAGATAAACCGCCAGTGTTCGGCGATGCTTTCACGGAGCCTGAATTTTTCTCCGTGGATTGGAATGATGGCGTGACGCCGGAGCAGATACTTCAGCTGGGCACGACGCGCGCTTCGTGGATTCGGGCTACAGAGGCTCAGCGGGTGCGAATGCGCCGCAATCTGTGCTGGTATCTCTACGACGAGTTGGCGATGCTCCCAGGAGAGATGGTGAGCTTGCCGTATCACACGTACGTATGGCGTGTGCAGTATCTGGGCGCCGTCGCGCAATAAGCATGGGCGCTCTATGATGGGACACAGCTAGAGAAAGGATGCACACCATGCCAGAATTACGATCTGCAACCTCGACGAATGGGCGCAATATGGCAGGAGCGCGCGCGCTGTGGCGAGCTACCGGCATGAAAGACGAAGATTTTGGCAAACCGATTATTGCGGTGGCAAATTCTTTCACGCAGTTTGTGCCAGGGCATGTGCACCTCAAAGATGTGGGGCAGATCGTGGCGAATGCCATTGAAGAAGCCGGAGGCGTGGCGAAAGAGTTCAATACGATTGCTGTAGACGACGGGATTGCGATGGGGCACGGCGGTATGCTCTATTCGCTGCCTAGCCGTGAGCTGATTGCCGATTCAGTAGAGTATATGGTGCAGGCTCATCGGGCAGACGCGCTGGTGTGCATCTCCAACTGCGACAAGGTGACGCCAGGGATGTTGATGGCGGCATTGCGGCTGAATATTCCGACGATTTTCGTCAGTGGCGGGCCGATGGAATCGGGCAATGCTGTAGCTGGTGTGGTCGATCACCGCATAGATCTGATTGATGCAATGTCGCTTTCTGCGAGCGATGATGTGAGTGACGCCGAGCTGGCTTTAGTGGAAGAATCAGCGTGCCCCACCTGTGGCTCGTGTTCGGGGATGTTCACTGCCAATTCGATGAACTGTCTCACCGAAGCTCTGGGGCTTTCACTGCCAGGAAACGGCTCGACGTTGGCTACGGCGAAGAAGCGCCGTGAGCTTTTCGAACGAGCTGGCCGCACTGTCGTCACTCTCGCTCAACGTTACTACCAGGACGATGATACATCCGTTTTGCCTCGCAATATCGCCAATCGTGATGCATTCCTGAACGCTATGAGTATGGATATTGCTATGGGGGGTTCCACCAACACCGTCTTGCATACACTGGCGGCTGCTCAGGAAGGCGGTATTGACTTCACGCTCGCCGATATTGACGAGCTTTCTCGCCATGTGCCCTGCTTGAGTAAAGTGGCTCCGAATTCTACGAAGTATCATATGGAAGACTTTCACCGCGCCGGAGGGATTCCTGCGCTTTTGGGCGAGATGTATCGCGCTGGTTTGCTCCGCGATACAGTGCATTCAGTGCATTCGAGTGATCTGAAGAGCTGGCTAGAAGAGTGGGATATTCGGGGCGTGGCTCCGAGTGCACAGGCTCGCGAGTTGTTTGCTGTAGCTCCAGGACGAGTGCGCACCACGGAGGCATTTTCGCAAGATGCGCGCTGGGAAAGCCCTGATGTGGATGCCGAACACGGGTGCATTCGAGACGTGGAGCACGCCTACACTAAAGACGGCGGGTTGTGTATGCTCTTCGGCAATCTTGCCGAAGATGGGGCGGTGATTAAGACCGCTGGGATTGACGAGCAGCTTTTCCACTTTGAGGGGCCAGCCCGAGTGGTGGATTCCCAAGAGCAGGCTATTGAGCTGATTCTTGGTAAGCACGTGCAGCCAGGAGACGTCGTCGTCATCCGCTATGAAGGGCCTAAAGGCGGCCCAGGAATGCAGGAGATGCTGTATCCGACGAGCTTCCTCAAGGGAATGGGGCTGGGCAAGAGCTGTGCACTCATTACGGATGGGCGTTTTTCTGGCGGCACCAGTGGCTTGTCTATTGGACATATTTCGCCCGAGGCAGCTTCTGGCGGCCTGATTGGTTTGGTGCGTGACGGCGATCGTATTGTGATTGACGTCCCATCTAGGTTGCTGAAACTCGATGTTTCTGATGCCGAGATTGAGCGGCGCCGCCAGAGTAAGGGAGCGCTTCCCTGGCAAGCAGAGCGCGAACGCACAGTGAGTAAAGCCTTGCAGGCCTATGCCTCTATGGCAATGAGTGCATCGGCAGGAGCGGTGCGCGCACTCAGCTAAACTTTTCGGTTCAACCTCAGTTCAACCAGTGCCCTCGTCGGCACCTACATAGACGTTTGCTGATGCGCCGATGAATCGCAGTGTGCGTTATCCAGACGGGTAACGAGTGTTATCTAGGACTCATGGGCCATTGCGTCTCAATCTATCGTAGATAATAGATGCGCGGACTTCTCACTAAGGCAGTCGAAGCCCGCGCATAGGCTTTGCTGTGATTGACGCGAAAAGGCAGACGATTCAATGTATGTTGTGTTTGAGTATCTGGCGCACTACCCAATTTTTTATGTGTTCCTCCTCGTTGGCGTAGGTATGGCATTTGGCCATATTAAAGTGAAAGGAATTTCACTCGGTGCTGCGGCAGTGCTATTTTTGGCCATTGCTTTAGCAGCCTGGGGGAAAGCCTACGGCGTTGAGGCGGTACTTCCACCGGTCATTGGCACGTTCGGGTTAGTGCTGTTTACTTTTGCTATCGGCAATAATTCTGGCCCGTCATTTTTTTCAAATGTGCGCAAATCGGTAGGGCCGATGGTGGCGCTCATCGGTATCTATGCGCTGGTAGCGGTGATCGCTGCTGTGGTTGGCAAAAACGTCTTTCACATGGCACCGGCTCAGATTGCTGGCGTTTTTGCAGGGGCGACTACCAATACGCCGGCGCTAGCAGCGGCGGGGGAAGCCTCAGGTTTTCCGGCAGCTGCCACTGTGGGTTATTCGATTACTTATCTTTTCGGAGTGTTGGGAATGCTCGTAGCGGCTATTGCAGCTCTTCGGTATTCAGCCTCTGATGCTGATAAGCCCGAGCGGGTGACGCACATGAATTTGCGCGTTGATCGTGAAGATATGCCTCGCTTAGGAGATCTGCTTGCCTCCATGAAAAACCCTGTGGAAGTCTCGCGCATTCGCCGTGGGGAAGAGGGACCAATTTGGGTGGCCACAGACAACGACGTGATTGAAAAAGGCGATCTGCTCACGGCTTTGGGTAGTGAAGTACAGCTCAAAGAATTTATGGCGTTAGTTGGGCATCAGTCGTCGCATTCCCTGCGCGCCAATCGGCGGTATTTGGATTTCCGGCGGATCACCGTTTCAGAGCCTAAGATCGCTGGGAAAACTATTGCACAGCTGGATGCCGATCTCTTTGAACGTTTCGGAGCGATCTGCTCCAGGGTGCGTCGCGGCGATGTGGATATGTTGGCTGCTCCAGATCTCATGGTTGAAATGGGCGATCGTATCCGCGTGGTAGGGCCCACCGCAAAGATGAAGGAGATCTCTAAGTATTTCGGCGATTCTTCTAAGGGTTTGACGGATATCAATCCGGTGACTCTTGGGATTGGGATGGCTCTGGGCGTGATGCTAGGGGAGTTTAAAATCCCGCTGCCGGGCGGAGTGCATTTCGGTATCGGCGCGGCTGCTGGTGCCCTCATCGTAGGGCTAATTTTTGGTCGTATCGGGCGAATTGGAAAGCAGGTGACGGCTCTGCCGAATACCACTAATGCGGTGCTTTCCGAGCTGGGTTTGCTGCTCTTCTTGGCGCAGGCTGGCACCAATGCAGGGATGCAGATCTCAGAGGCATTCACGACTGGCGAATGGGTGGGGATCTTGTTGCTCGGCGTCATTCTCACGACGGTGGAGGCGATCGCTCTCTATGCCGTCATGCGCTATCTCTTCCATATGGGTGGAACGAAACTTTCGGGGCTACTCGCTGGCGCCCAGACGCAGCCGGCTGTGCTCGCTTTTGCCAATGGGCGCACGAACTCTGATCCTCGGGTGGCGCTTGGCTATGCCTTGGTCTATCCGCTGGCAATGATCGGGAAAATTCTCGTCGGCACAATTCTAGGATCGCTCTGAGGCTCGATCTGCTCTGGCTCGATCCTGCTGTTTGCGGTGAAATTCGGTCAGGCTACTTTTATTAATTGGGCTGCGCCAGAGTTGATAAAAGTAGCCTGACCTTATTATTCAGTGCCATTTATTCAGTGCCGCCGCTTGAAATGCTTGAGATGCTTAGGGCGGCCAATTACTGGGACGTCTCGGGGCACTGCCGGAGCTTCCTGCCAGCCATCGCTTGGCTCAGGCGGAATTGTCTGCTCGGAGCCTTTGAGCTTGGGTAGTCCTGGCGTGCGATCGACGCGCCAGGAAGAGTCCGTTACCATGCGTGCCGCCGCAAGGCCGCAGCCGATAGCTGAAATTACCAAGACAATGGTGACGATTTCCCCTAAAGCCAGAGCTCCTGAGCCGTTGTTAATCTCACTCAGTGCTCTGTAGAACGGCACGCCAGGGATCATCAATACCACCGCCGGCACTGAGAGCGACACTCGGGAATGCTCGCAGAAACGGGCAGCATACTGGGCAAAGAGACCAGCGGCAAAGGCGGCCAGCCCCACTGCGGCGAGCCAAGGAAAGCCACAATCTTGTATGGAGAGCCGGAAAGTATTGATGATGGCTCCATTGATGCTGGCGATGAGGCAGGCGCGGAGCGGTGCATTAAACAAACTGGCAAAGCCAAAGGAAGCAATAAACGATGCTACGCAGCGGGCAGCGAGTAACACTCCGGCGCTGAGAGTGTAGCCATCAATGTCTGAGGTGGTAGACCAATGGAGGGCTGCCGTCACGCACCAGACGGCCATAGCTGAGGAAAACATCAGCATTGCCACGTAGACTGAGCGTGAGATGCCCGCAGAGAAATCTTGGCGAATAAGATCCAAAATAGCTGTGACGAGCGGGAAGCCAGGAACGAGGAACAGTAGAGCTGCCACGACGCCCGTTTGGTGCGTGGCGTCGATGAGAGAGAAGTAGCGTCCGGCGCTGATGACGGCGATGTAGATAAAGGAAGCGACCACCCCACACACAAACCAGGTGCCGAAATGATTCATGTGCCGCTTCATCATAAAGCGGCGTACGCATTGGCCGCAGGTGGCGGCAATAAAAACGGCGATACATTCGGAGAAGCCGCCCTTGTTGAGAAAGGCAAATGCGGCGCAGGCAATACCAGATAGGAAAGCCGAGAGCGGCACACTGTAGAGCGCAGGGCGGCGCTCAATGCGGGTCAGTGCCCGTTCAGCATCTTCTGCGAGCAATCCGTGCGGTGGTAGCGAATTGATGAAATGTTCGAGAGCGTCAATACGATCAGCATTGACGCCGAGGATGCGCTGCTCGGCAATTTCGGTGCGGAATGTGCCGTTGGCGTACGCCGTCACCGAAATCTCGGTGTATGTGACCTGAGCGTACATACGGTCAATACCTATGGAGTGTGCCAGACGCTCCATAGCGTCTTTGACGCGATACGATGAAGCTCCAGCAGAGAGCATCATCAACCCCATGTGTAGGACTACTCCGATTTGGTGTGCCAGGCGCCGGTGCGCCGCAGTGAGATCATCGTGTCTGGTGTCGTCTACGCTATTGCTGTCCACGGCGCCATTGTAAAAAAGGAAAACGAATCTAAAAGCGGGCATATAGTCGCATTGGACTTTAGTCTGTGGTGGGAAATCGTGGGTGGGGCAGCGCACCGTCTATGCCCGATTTTCAAGGCATTTAAGCGTAGGGTGGTGCGCGGTCGAACAGTGCGAAAACGCCGTGGTAAGTGTTGTCACAGCAGTGCAATAGCTCATACTCTTTTCCGCATATCGAGAGCGTAATCCACTATATGAGACGATCACTGCCGTGTTGGTGTGGAACAGTCGGTATGTACTACGCTGATGCCATGACAATACGGCACTTGGTAATTAGACAGCGCGCCAGCTGGTGAGTTGCTAGCCTGGTGCGCGCCCCTCTGACGAGGGGCTTTTTTATTGTCACACCCGCGAATCTGCCAAACGGTAGATCACCCATCCACGAAAGGGGCACGATGGCTCAGGAATCTGAGGCACTGAAGCCTAGTTCATTCGCCTGTACAGGCGGAAGAGAAGCGATACGAGAAAAGTCCACGGGGGCACGTTCGATTGTGCGCACGCTCGAAGAGCTGGGCGTACAGACGGTATTTGGGATTCCTGGTGGAGCTATTTTGCCCACTTTTGACGCTATCTATCACGCAGAGAAACTCAACTACGTCCTCACTCGCCACGAACAAGGTGCCGGCCATGCTGCGGAGGGATACGCCGTCTCAACAGGTAAAGTGGGGGTGGCGCTCGTCACTTCCGGCCCAGGAGCTACTAATTTAGTGACGCCGCTCCTCGATGCGAACCTGGACTCGGTGCCGATGGTGGCTATCACTGGCCAAGTGGGTGCCGATGCGATCGGCACAGATGCTTTTCAAGAGGCCGATATTATCGGCGCCACGCTACCATTGACGAAACATTCGTTCCTGATCACTGATGCCAACGATATTCCAGCGCGCCTAGCTGAGGCTTTTTACATCGCAGCCAGCGGACGTCCTGGGCCAGTGCTGGTAGATGTGACGAAATCAGCGCAGACCCAAGAAGCGGATTTCGTGTGGCCGCCGCGCATTGACCTGCCTGGATATCGCCCGCAAGTGCAGCCGGATTCTGAAGCTGTCGAAGAGGCGGCAGCGCTGATCGCCGCTGCGAAACGTCCGGTGCTGTACGTCGGTGGCGGTCTGGTACGTGCTGGGGCGAGCGAAGAGCTGAAGAAGCTGGTAGAACTGACGAACATTCCGGTGGTGACAACGCTCAATGCGCGTGGAGCTTTCCCTGATTCTGATAGTCACAGCTTGGGGATGCCAGGAATGCACGGCACCGTGCCAGCCGTCATTGGAATGCAGAAAGCAGATCTGCTGATTACCCTCGGGGCGCGTTTTGATGATCGCGTCACGGGTGATGTCGCCACGTTTGCTCCCCATGCGAAAGTGATCCACGCAGATATTGATCCGGCTGAAATCGGTAAGATCCGAGCAGCGGATGTAGCTCTTGTGGGAGAC
The DNA here is from genome assembly GCA_028724905.1 of Actinomycetaceae bacterium. Taxonomy (GTDB): domain Bacteria; phylum Actinomycetota; class Actinomycetes; order Actinomycetales; family Actinomycetaceae; genus Arcanobacterium_A. The sequence continues at coordinate 109,064 of JAQYTG010000018.1, forward strand.
GTAAAAGCTAGCGTGCAGGCGCTGCTGGACGCTTTACCCGAGGCGATCACCCACTATGGAGAGTCGGATCTCAGTACGTGGTGGACGTTCCTCGCAAAGCTCAAAGCCAATTACAGCCCTGGCTACGACGAGCCAGAAGATGGCTTGATGAGCCCACAGTACGTGATTGAGCGCCTCGGAGCAGCGGCTCCAGATGCAATTTTTACCACTGGCGTGGGCCAGCACCAGATGTGGGCTCAACAGTTCATCAAGATGGAGTTCCCGCGCCAGCTCGTGACGAGCTGCGGAGCTGGCACAATGGGCTTTGGCGTGCCCAGTGCTATGGGAGCTCAAGCTGGCAATCCAGATAAAACCGTGTGGTGTATTGACGGCGATGGCTCATTCCAGATGACGAATCAGGAACTCGTGACCTGCGCGCTCAACAATATCCCCATCAAAGTGGCACTTATCAACAACTCTAGCTTGGGGATGGTACGCCAATGGCAGACGCTCTTCTACGGCAAACGCTATTCCCACACGGATCTGAATGATGGCGCTGGTACAGTGGGTATCCCAGATTTTATGAAGCTCGCCCAAGCCTACGGCTGTGCAGCTTTCCGCGTGGAAAAATACGCGGATGTCGATGCCACGATCGCTCAAGCTATGCAGATCAATGATCGTCCAGTGGTGGTGGAATTTGTGGTGAGCCCAGACTCGATGGTGTGGCCAATGGTGGCTGCCGGCACGGCAAACGATTCAATCCAGTATGCGCTCGATCAGCGCCCAGATTTCAGCAAAGTGGAGGCGTAAAACCATCATGGCAAAAAAACACACAATTTCGCTGCTCGTAGAGAATAAGGCGGGTGTTCTCACGCGCGTAGCTGGCCTATATGCGCGGCGAGCGTTCAACATTGATTCATTAGCTGTGGGGATTACGGAAGATCCGGAGATATCTCGAATCACTCTAGTGGTAGATGCGAAAAAGGCCCCGATCGAACAGATCACCAAGCAGTTGAACAAACTGCTCAACGTGATTGCCATCGAAGAGCTCAAGGACGATACGTCTGTGCAGCGCAAGCTGGTGTTGGTGAAGGTCTCGGCGGACGACTCCAACCGCAGCAACGTTTTGCAGGTGATTTCGATGTTTCGGGCGCACGTGGTGGATGTGGCTCCGAAAGCCGTCACCATTGAAACCACTGGATCGAAGCAGAAAGTGGAGGCGCTTTTGGCTGCCCTGGAGCCGTATGGGATCAAGGAGATTGTGCAATCAGGTACGGTGGCAATCGGGCGAGGGCCAGATTCCATGAGCGAGCAGCTACGTGTGCGGCTCTCGCGTCAGCGCCAGGAACACGTGGAACCAGATGTGCTCCATACGGATGACGACGCACCTCACGCCGATCAATAGGGAAGACAATGTGCTGCGTGACGTCAGCTCCAGCCAGGTACCTGGAAAACTTCCAGGTACCTGGAAAACGGTCTATGTGCGTGAGTGGGCGTAGCGCGCAGCGAGTGTGGCACACTCAGCATGGCGCACACAATACGTGGTGCACACAATAAAGTAGAACGACAGATAAAAGAACACGTCAATACGTTTGACAGCTAAGTTTTCAGCTAAAGACAACAAAAAGGAGAATACCGTGGCAACGATTTATTATGATGATGACGCCGATCTGAAGTATCTGGAGGGCAAGACTGTAGCGGTGATCGGCTACGGCTCCCAGGGTCATGCACACGCGCTCAATTTGCGCGATTCTGGCGTCGATGTAGTGGTGGGGCTACGCCCAGATTCCAAGAGCGTAGCAAAAGCTGAGGAGCAGGGCTTGCGGGTTGCTTCTGTGGAAGAGGCAACCAAGCAGGGCGATATTGTGATGATTTTGGCGCCCGACCAGTATCAGCGCACTATTTACTCAGAGCAAATCGAGCCGAATCTGAAACCCGACGCCGCGCTTTTCTTTGCCCACGGCTTCAACATCCGTTTTGGCTATATTAAGCCAGGTGCCGGACATGATGTGTGCATGGTAGCTCCTAAAGGTCCAGGGCACACCGTGCGCCGGCAATTTGAGCAGGGGCGAGGCGTGCCTGACATTATCGCCGTGGAGCAAGATGCCTCCGGCCAAGCCTGGCAGATCACCTTGGCTTATGCCAAAGCTATCGGTGGCACCCGTGCTGGCGTGATTAAGACCACCTTTACTGAAGAGACGGAAACGGATCTTTTCGGCGAGCAGGCAGTGCTGTGTGGCGGATTAAGCAAGCTGATTATGAGCGGCTTTGAGACTCTAGTAGCAGCTGGATATCAGCCAGAAATCGCCTATTTCGAGGTGTGCCACGAGATGAAACTCATCGTGGATCTCATCAATGAGGGTGGTCTGTCTAAGATGCGCTGGAGCATCTCGGATACTGCTGAGTATGGCGATTACGTCTCCGGCCCGCGCGTGATTACCCCCGAGGTGAAAGACAATATGCGGGCAGTGCTGGATGACATTCAAAGCGGTGCTTTCGCTGAGCGCTTTATCGCAGATCAAGATAGCGGAGCTGCGGAATTTAAGGAGCTGCGCGCTGCCGGAGAATCTCATCAAATCGAAAAGGTGGGGCTTGACCTGCGCAAGATGTTTGCCTGGGGATCCGCCGTCGATGCGGACTATCAGCAAGGCCACGCTGCCCGCTGAGCTGGTAACAGCCCGCTCTGAGAGGTTCAGGCGCGCTCGAAGCCACAGACAGTGCGTGTTCAAATAGGGCGAGCCGAGATAAGCGCGGGCGCCATGCGGGCTCGTTTCTCGTGGCGCCGCATAGCCGACGCGTTGCTGACGCTGTGCCGATACGTGGCCGTGCGCTGTACCGATACTCAGCCGCGGCAGTTGTTGCCCGCAGCCCCTAGAGCATAGTGAGCTAGAGCTGCGGGCAGCGGCGCCTGAAATCTGTGCTCGCAGCTGGGCACTCGGATGTGGCAGATACTGCGAGCTGGTACTGTGGGGCAAGGCGCCAGCTAGCACCTCACTGCCGCGGCTGAGGCGTGAGTGGCTGCCTCTCGCAGGCATAATCTTCCTGCGCATATTTTTAGCTGCGTTCTAGCTCCATTAGAATGGCGCCTATGAGCAATCCTATGAGGCAGTCACACAATACCGATGGCGGTGAATGGCGCCCGCGCGGGCCAAAGAAATCTCAGCGAGTCATCGCTATTGTGGTGGTACTAGCCATGATTTTCACCACGTTCGTTGCGGCGCTGGCAGTGGCGTTCGGCTCTTGAGGTGTGCACTCTGGGGAGCTGCCCGTCGGGTTATTCGCTTGTTCTACTTATTCGCTTGGTCTAGCCATGCGGCTTTTTCAGACGAGCGTTTCTCAGACAAGCGCGTGCACAGATGCGCAGGGTCGATCCTTATATAGAACCTGAACGCATACAAGGGAGTTGGTAGGGGAGTAGATAGCGTATGTGCCCTGCTAGTGGGAGTGCAACAGGGCGTAAAAGTGAGCGTGAAAACACAAGCACATCCGCATAAAGTAAGTCCGCATAAAACAGGTGCGCAGAAGCAGGGCACGCGAATACAACAGAAAAGTGGGAAAGATGGAAAAGATCGCAAGTTTTACCGTGGATCATCAGGCGCTACTTCCTGGGCTCTACCTGTCGCGTGTGGACACAAACGGGCAGAGCGTCGTCACCACATTTGATCTGCGTTTGACGGCGCCCAACCGCGAGCCGGTGCTGGACGTTCCGGCTGTGCACACAATCGAACATCTCGGAGCTACGTATCTACGCAACTGCTCTGCGAAAGATGGCGTGATCTACTTCGGCCCTATGGGGTGCCGAACCGGCTTCTACTTAGTGATGTTTGGGCAGCTCACACCGGAAGAGATAGAGCCTGTTGTGACAGGTATGTGTGATTTTATTCTGAGCTACACGGGGCAGGTGCCTGGTGCGCAGCCAGAGCAGTGCGGCAACTACCTTGACCACAACCTCTCGATGGCACAGTTCTACATCCGCCGTTACCGTGAACAGCTCAGCCACCGGCGTTTCAGCTACCCAGGCTAAGCTACATGGACTCATCAGCTACCCATGCTAAGCTACATGGACTCAGCCGCGCTTGATCTCGCGGCTGATCGCGGATCGGTGAAAGCCTAGTATTCGCGCGATCTGGGCGAGAGATGGTCACCACGCTCAAGACGCTTTTCCATCTCGATACGATCCTCAAGCGTCACATGACGATACCCTATCCCCATAGGAGTGCAACTTTTTCGACTGTATATTTTTTTCGACAGCCACAATCGTAAAAGACGTTGCACTCCGAAACAGACCCCCACATTTTCAGCTCTGCGGCTGTAGAGCGTAAGCTGTCTGTGCAAAAGGAATTATGCTGCGTCGATGCGTGAGCTCGTCGCAGCTCACTGTGCTCGCTGCCCTCGTATAGCAGCGGGCTTATTGGAGGCACGATGCAGCTCATTATTGACGGCGAAGCCACGCAGCTCGCCAGCCCGATTAACGGCATTGATTTTTTCAAAGACCAGCGCGATGTGGTGGCACTGCGCGTGGATGGTGAGCTGAAAGATCTCGCCACTGAACTGACGTCTCTCCCTGAAAATGCCACTGTGCAGAGCGTCGATATTCACAGCGACGACGGACTCAATATCTTGCGCCATTCATGCACCCATGTGCTCGCTCAAGCTGTACAAAACAAATTTCCCGAGGTTAATTTGGGTATCGGCCCATTTATTACCGATGGATTCTATTACGATTTCGGCAATATCGAGGCTGTCACTCCAGAGCTCTTGCGTGATCTTGAAAAAGATATGAAGCGCATCGTCAAAGAGGGGCAGTGCTTCGTGCGGCGCGTGACGGACGAAGAGACGGCGTTCAGTGAACTCAACGACCAGCCATATAAACTTGAATTGGTTGGGCTCAAAGGCGGCAGTGACGTCGAGCGCGATCAGGCCGCCGAGGGAGCCAGCATCGAAGTGGGCGGCGCAGAGCTCACCATGTACGACAATGTGAACCGCAAGGGAGAAGTCGTCTGGACGGATTTGTGCCGCGGCCCGCATCTGCCCTCGACGAAACTCATCGGCAATGGTTTTGCTCTCACCCGTTCCAGCGCTGCATATTGGCGCGGAGACCAGAAAAACGATTCGCTCCAGCGTATCTACGGCACAGCTTGGCCAAGCAAAGAGGAGCTCACCGCCTATCAAGACCGTATCGCCGAAGCTGAACGGCGAGATCACCGCAAGCTCGGCGCTCAGCTCGATCTTTTTAGCTTCCCCGATGAGATTGGCTCTGGCCTAGCGGTGTTCCACCCCAAGGGTGGAATCGTGCGTATGGAGATGGAAAACTACTCGCGTCGCAAACACGTGGAAGCCGGATACAGCTTTGTGAATACCCCACACATCACAAAATCCAATCTCTATGAGATCTCCGGCCACCTCGATTTTTACGCAGAGGGAATGTACCCGCCGATACACATGGACGAGGAACGCGACGCACAGGGCAATATCGTCAAGCAGGGTGCGGATTACTACCTCAAGCCGATGAATTGCCCGATGCATAATTTGATTTACAAATCTCGTGGGCGTTCCTATCGAGAATTGCCGCTGCGACTCTTTGAATTTGGTACGGTCTATCGCAACGAGAAGAGCGGCGTGATCCACGGTCTTACTCGTGCTCGTGGTTTTACCCAAGATGACGCGCACATTTATTGTACCCGCGACCAGATGAAATCTGAGCTTTCGGCGCTCTTGCAATTTGTGCTCGATCTTTTGCGTGACTATGGGCTCGACGATTTCTACCTGGAGCTTTCCACGAAGAATCCCAACAAGTTTGTGGGGGATGACGACATTTGGGATGAGGCGACGGCAACGCTCGCGCAGGTAGCTGCGGACTCTGGATTAGAGTTAGTACCCGATCCTGAGGGAGCTGCTTTCTATGGGCCGAAGATCTCAGTGCAGGCGCGTGATGCGCTGGGGCGTACCTGGCAGATGAGCACGATTCAGCTCGATTTTAATTTGCCTGAGCGTTTCCAGCTTGAATACACCGCTCCTGACGGTTCACGCCAGCGGCCAGTGATGATCCATCGCGCACTTTTTGGCTCGATTGAGCGCTTCTTCGGGGTGCTTGTCGAGCACTACGCAGGGGCATTCCCAGCTTGGCTCGCTCCGGTGCAGGTGAAGATAGTGCCTGTCGCAGAGGCGTTCAATGAGTATTGCGAGCGTGTGGCTGCGCAGCTCAGAGCCGAAGGTGTGCGTGTTGAGATAGACGAGAGCGATGATCGTTTCGGAAAGAAAATTCGCAATGCCGCCAAAGAAAAGGTGCCCTTTACGTTGATTGCTGGAGGAGACGACGCAGCAGCCGAAGCTGTGAGCTTCAGAATGCGCGATGGCAGCCAAGACAACGGTGTGCCTGTGGGCGAGGCAGTGGCACGCATTGTGGAGCAAATCCGCACGCACGTTAATCAGTGAGCGGGCGAATGCCGCAGCAACAATCTGGCGCGCGGGATCTACACTCCCATCGGGAGTGCGGGATGCAGACCGCCGCTGCCTGCGACCCGCAGCACAGCCCTCAGGGCTCCGCTGTGGTGGATGCTGTCGTCACGGCATTGCGTCGAACCTTGCCGGAAGATGCTGTCGTCACGGAAAATATGCAGGCTTCTGATAACGCAATTGTGCCCGTTGATGCCACCTTGGGAATGGGAGCAGCGCCTCGCGGTACGGAGGACGCCAAGGCCATCGAGCGCGACGTGATTGAGCGTGAATGGCCGCTCGACGCAGATGGCTTTCCGCATCGGAAAGCTGCTCGCATAGTGCTCATCAATCCGCAGGGAGAAATGTATCTCATTCATGGGCACGACGTAGACGACCCCACGTTCAACTGGTGGTTTACGGTAGGCGGTGGCATCCTGGCGGGAGAGAGCGCCAGGAAAGCCGCAGTGCGTGAACTGCATGAAGAGACGGGCTTGGAGCTTTCACCCGCTCGTCTGGAAGGCCCTGTGCTCTATCGGCAGGCCACATTTCATTTCGTCGGCTCGACGCGCAAGCAAGATGAGAGCTTTTTCCTTGCCCGTTTAGATAGACATGAGGAGGATATCGTGACGGCGGGCGCAGGGCGGAAACTGACGGCGCTCGAAGAGAATGTGCTCGATCGTGCTGGGTGGTTTAGCCCGTCCCAGCTCGATCAGCTGATAGCTGCTGGCGATCACGTCTTTCCACAGGAATTAGCTCAGTATGTGCGTGTGTGGCACTGCGGTTGGGATGGCTGCGTGATCCACTTAGCAGAGGAAGAAAAGTGAGCCTGGAGATGCCGTGAGCGGCGATGGGCGTCTGAGCTATTTAACAGCCTGATGAGCTACCTGAGTAGGCTGGCTACAAGCTCGCGACTGCAGCGCGCTGGCATTGCGGCTCGCGCAGTGTGCGGCTGCAGTTCGTGGATGAGTGTGCTCGCGCGCTAGAATATATCCGGTTTTATCGTTCAAGGGAGGACAACGTGTCAGGACATTCCAAGTGGGCCACCACAAAGCATAAGAAAGCTGCTATTGATGCCAAGCGTGGCAAGCTCTTTGCCCGCCTGATCAAAAATATCGAAGTGGCGGCGAAAACTGGCGGCCCCGATCCTGATGGAAACCCCACACTTTTTGATGCTATCCAGAAAGCTAAGAAAAACTCCGTGCCTGCCGACAACATTGATCGGGCGCTGAAGCGCGCCAGCGGCGAGGGCAAAGACGGCGTGCAGTACGAGCAGATCATCTATGAAGGCTACGCGCAAGGTGGCGTTGCCGTTCTCATTGAGGTGCTCACGGACAACCGCAACCGTGCCGCCTCCGATGTGCGCGTGGGACTCACACGTAACGGCGGCACTCTCGCCGAATCCGGATCGGTAAGCTATCTGTTTAACCGCAAAGGCGTGGTGGAAGTCCCCAAAGAAAACGATATTGATGAGGATACGATCCTCATGGCCGTCTTAGACGCTGGCGCTGAAGAAGTCACCGACGAGGGAGAGATGTTCGAGGTGCTCTGCGATCCTAAAGATGTGGTGGCAGTGCGCACAGCTTTGGTCGATGCCGGTATTGACTACAACTCTGCTGAAGTTCAGTTCGTGCCGAGCATGAAAGTGACGGCCGATGTGGAGACGGCTCAGAAAGTGCTCAAGCTGCTTGATGCTCTTGACGATCTCGACGATATTCAAAACGTCTATTCCAATATGGATATCCCTGAGGACGTAGCCGCTCAGCTTGAGGACGATGAGTGAGCGGGGTGGAGGAGCCAAAGAGGGGATAGCTGCGTGCGAATTCTCGGCGTGGATCCTGGCCTGACGCGCTGCGGTCTCGGCGCCATTGAGTTTCATGGCGGACGGCGGGTGCAGCTCGTCGATGTGGACGTGGCGCGCTCTGCACCGGAGCTACCGCCGCATCAGCGGCTGCTCATTATCTACAACAAGCTGGAAGAGACTATTCGGCTGCTGCGCCCTGACGTGATTGCCGCAGAACGGGTCTTTGCTCAGGAAAATGTGCGCTCGGTGACGTCCACGGCACAAGTAGCTGGTATCGTGATGCTTGCCGCCGCCCAGCATGGCCTACCGATGGCTTTTCACACTCCCTCGGAAGTGAAAGCGGCTGTCACAGGCAATGGACGGGCACAAAAAATCCAGGTACAGCTGATGGTGCAGCGGATTCTTGAACTAGACGCGCTCCCTCGTCCTAAAGATGCAGCTGATGCTTTGGCGATTGCTATCACTCACGCCTGGCGCGGTGGAGCGCACTATATGGAATCAGAGGATGCGAGTCGGGCACAGCATGGCGGCGCTGGTATGCTCCCTCGCGCGGAAGGGCCAGATCTCACTGAGGCGCAGAAAATGTGGGCGCGCGCTGAACGGCTTAGCTCACGTCACGGAGCTGTTGCCCCGAAAAAGACATCGTGACGACGCGAGACTACTGCCCACAGGTCTCACATAATTGTGTCCATAGCGCGCGTCAGTGCGCAGATGCCAGAGCGCTGCGGTAGATTAGAACGGACGTTCGATAGCGCGGAGGATGGAATGATTGCATTAGTGAGTGGCACGGTGGAAGCCGTCAATACTGGCTCGGCCGTCGTTAATGTGAACGGCGTGGGTTTTGAAGTGTTTGCCACGCCCGATACGCTTTCGCGGATACAAGTGGGGGCGCAGGCATCGCTATACACGACGCTGGTTGTCAAAGAGGATTCACTCACGCTCTTTGGATTTGCTAACCCTGATGAGAAGAGCGTTTTTTCCACGCTGTTGTCCGTCTCTGGAATTGGGGCACGCACGGCACTGACGATCCTCTCCGTCTTACCTCCCGATGAGCTGCGCCTGGCGATTGCCAACAAGAACGAAGCCGCACTCACGCGAGTACCAGGTATCGGTAAAAAAGGTGCGCAACGTATGATTTTAGAAATCGGCACGAAACTCGGGCCGGCGCACGCTGAGACTGGCATCGGCGCACCATCCACGCACAGCGCAGCCACCGATCCTGACGTCCTTGATGCGCTCGTCAATCTCGGATGGCAGGAGTCTCTGGCTCGCAGTGCCATTGCTGAAGCTCGTGAACTAGCGGGTAGCCAAAGCCTGAGCGTGCCGGAGCTGCTGCGCAACGCACTGCGAATTTTGGGAGCGAAACGCTGATGAATGAAAGTTGGGATATCACCTCGCAGGAAGCTACAGACGCTGAACGTGCGCAGGAGGCGGCGCTGCGTCCCAAGCGATTGAGTGAATTTGTGGGGCAAGAAGTGGTGCGGAGCCAGCTATCACTGGTGCTCGATGCCGCTATTGCCCGCGGCTGCGCGCCCGATCACGTTTTGCTCTCAGGCCCGCCAGGATTAGGGAAGACCACCTTAGCCATGATTATTGCCGCCGAGGTGGGGGGATCGCTGCGGCTTACCAGCGGGCCTGCTATCCAGCATCCTGGAGATCTAGCGGCGGTGCTCAGTTCTTTGCAAGAAGGGGACGTGCTGTTTATTGATGAGATTCACCGCCTGGCACGCACCGCTGAAGAGATGCTCTACCTCGCTATGGAAGATTTTCGGGTGGACGTGATGGTGGGGAAAGGTCCAGGAGCTACCTCTATCCCGTTGCCACTGCCTCCGTTTACCGTGGTGGGAGCAACGACTCGCGCCGGACTATTGCCTGCGCCATTGCGGGATCGTTTCGGCTTCACCGCCCACCTCGACTATTACACTCATCAGGAGTTGGCACAGATTATTGAGCGTAATGCGATTAAGCTCTCCGCCACGATCACTCCAGAAGCGGCCACGGAGATTGCTTCTCGCTCGCGCGGCACCCCGAGGGTGGCGAATCGGCTGCTGCGGCGAGTGCAAGACTGGGCGCAGGTGCGCGGATCGGGGCTGCTCGATCTGGAGGCAGCACAGGCGGCGCTCACGGTTTTTGAAGTGGATGAAAGTGGACTCGATCGCCTAGATCGAGAAGTAATTCGAGCGGTGATCACCCGTTTTGGTGGAGGGCCAGTAGGGCTCACCACTCTCGCGGTATCTGTGGGGGAAGAGCCGGAAACGGTGGAAACCGTAGCTGAGCCGTATCTGGTGCGCGAGGGATTCTTGGTGCGCACACCGAGAGGAAGGATGGCAACCCCGTTGGCTTTCCGGCATCTAGGTATCACCCCGCCTGAGGGGATACAGCAGGGTGCGCTCTTTAGCTGAACCTCGGTAAGTGTGTGAGTTGGCGGCACTGCATTGACGCCGCTGCAGCTGCCTGAAAAGCCCATCTGTAGCCGATACTGCAGACGGTTTGTATCACCGTACGCTGCGTAATTAGGAAATAGCCAAAAAGACGGTAAACTCATATTCGGTTTACTCAACTCAACAAATACGGAGTGTACGCATGGGCTTGGAGCTTGCTGTAATTCTCGTGGTGATGATAGGGCTCTTTTGGTGGATGAGCAGGAGCGCCAAAAAACAGCAGCAGCGGATGCAAGAGCAGCGAGATGCTGCGATCGTACTCGGTGCCACGGTGATGACGAATGGCGGTTTCTTCGGCACTGTCGTCGATATTGATGGTGACGCCATTACGCTTGAATCTCCCTCTGGTATTGAGACGGTGTGGTTGCGCTCGGCGATTGCACAGGCGATGGAGATTCCTTTTGCAGCTGTCAGTGAAGAAGAAGACGCGCAAACTGAAGCTACCGATATGCCGGAGCACGATGGTGAGGATGTCTCCCTGCCTGCTTCAGGAGAAAGCGCGGATGAGTCTGCCGAGCTAGTGGCTCAGGAAGCAGCTTCCGCAGCAGGAGCTGAGACTCGGCAGAGCGATGAAGAAGATGAAGAACACGACCCCATCGCCTCAGATCAGGTGAAGTGACGCAGTAGAACGTGCCTAAAAGTGAAGCGTTTGGAGCGTTTTCACCGCATGGCACAGCTATCCGGACGAATGTGAAGAAGAGAACAACGTGGCAACGAAGAGAGCAGAGACTCGCTATAAAGCGGGCAAGCGCTTAGTAATTTTGACAGTTTTAGTGATCGCACTCATCGGTACGCTAGGCGTGGGAACAGTGCTGAGCAAGGGCGCTAACAACCGTTACACCCCCGATCTTGCCCTGGATCTTGAAGGCGGTACCCAGCTAATCTTGACGCCGATCACGACCGACGGCTCCCAGATCACAGATTCGGATGTGCGCCAGGCAATTGAGATCATTCGCCAGCGCGTGGATGCATCTGGCGTGGCTGAGGCAGAGATCACCTCTCAAGGTGGTTCCAATATCGTGGTGGCTCTGCCTGGGGAGCCAAGCAAAGAGACTCTCGACTTGGTGCGTACGTCCGCTGTGCTTCGACTTCGTCCGGTGTTGGCCGTGATGAATCCCAATGCGCTCACGACCCAAGATGTAGCAGCTGCACAAGCGAGTTCCTCGCAGAGCGCTCAAGAGGAGCAGAGCGGCCAAGATGGGCAGGCAACAGCTCCAGAGCAAAACCAGGCTGCCCCTGATCCACAGGCCATTGAGCAGGCCGCCAAAAAGCTCACCGATAAGGACGTGGAGAAGTTTGCCCGTGAGCAAGCTGACGTCAATAAAGACGGCAAACTCTCCGACGCTCCTGCTGCCACCCCGACAGACTCCTCGGATCCTGCGTGGGTGAGCGAGCAGAATACCTACGATGCGCTATTGCTACAGTGCGGTTCAGATACGGCGCGTCTCGAAGCTACAAAAGATGATCCAAAGAAACCGTTTGTCGCGTGCGATTCTTCTGGTGCAGTGAAATATATTCTCGGACCAGCAGATATTGAGGGCACAGCTCTCACCAAAGCTACCAGCTCTCTGGCTGTGAACGATCAGGGCACTCCCACGGGCGGGTGGGCCGTCAATATGGAGTTCAATAAAGCTGGTGGAGATAAATTCGCTGAAGTCACGGGGCGTATCTACAATCTAGAGTCGCCACGCAACCAGTTTGCCATTGTGCTTGATGGGCAGGTGCTGTCTGCTCCGGTGCCGAGCGGGCCCATCGCTGGAGGGCGTGCGGAGATTACTGGTAACTTTACGTCAGAGGCTGCCGCGTCTTTGGCAAATCAGTTGAGTTTCGGCTCCCTGCCGCTGAACTTTACGGTGCAGAGTGAAGAACAAATTTCGGCTACGTTGGGTACAGAGCAGCTGGCCGCTGGCTTGATCGCTGGTCTGATTGGCCTCGGCCTGATTGTAATCTACATGGTGTGGCAGTATCACTCACTGGGGCTGATCTCTGTGGCCTCGATTGTGCTCTCCACAGGTCTGTCGTACTTCGTGGTCTGTTTGCTGTCGTGGCTGATGGGATACCGGCTCTCGATGGCAGGTGTGCTGGGCATGATTATTTCCGTAGGCGTGACGGCAGACTCCTTCATCGTCTACTTCGAACGTATCCGAGATGAAATCCGCGATGGTCGCACAATTCCGGCAGCTGTGGAACACGGTTGGGATCGCGCTAAGCGCACGATCATTATTTCTGACTGTGTGAACCTGATTGCCTCGGTGGTTCTCTACTTGCTTACAGTTGGCTCGGTGCGAGGCTTTGCTTTCACACTCGGTATTACGACGGTGCTCGACCTCGTTGTCGTTATGCTCTTCACGCATCCGCTGATGGTGAAACTTATGAAGACCAGGTACTTCGGCCAGGGGAGAAAGTTCTCCGGCTTGGAAGAGAGCCAGCTGCAGCGCACCCCGCTCTATCGCGGCCGTGGCAACGCCTTTGCTATGTCTGATACCACCGCGGGCAGTGCATTCCACGGTGGATCTGAACGAGGGGAAAATTCCTTGACGGCTCAAGGTTCTAAGGAGCCAGCCGCGAATATGGATGCGCCCGCTTCGGCAGATATGGATTCAGAAGTAGCGGCGCGAGTGGCAGTGCTAGAACGCGCAGAAAACGAAACGCTTGCACAGCGCAAAGCACGTTTACGCCGAGAAGCTAAAGCGGGAGATACGTCCGCAGACGGCGATGCTACGAGTGAGGGGAGAGCCTAATGTCGATGTATACAATTGGAAATGACCTTTACAGTGGCCGCCTGTCGTTCAAGATCATTCAACATCGCAAAATTTGGTTTGCGGTGGCTGGTGTTATCGTGCTGATTTCGTTGCTCTCATTCGTGGTCAAAAGCCCGAATCTAGGCATCGAATTTCGGGGTGGATCGCAGTTCACGATCTCTGGGGTGAGCAGCCAGAATCAGCAGCTCGCCTACGACGTGATTGCCAAGGAGGGTAACGACCAGGCTCCGCGCGTATCCAACCTCGGCGCAAGTGGTATGCGGGTGCAGACGGTGCAGTTGAACAACGAGCAGACCGCTGCCGTGAAAGAAGCTCTTGCCGAGGCCTATAGCGTACCTGTGAATGCTGTGACGAGCACATTTGTGGGGCCGAGCTGGGGCGCAGACATTATGAGCAAAGCCATTCGAGCGATGATCGTTTTCATGGTGGCCGTCTCACTGGTGCTCATCATCTATTTCCGCTCCTGGACGATCGCTGTGGGCGCTATTGGAGCTTTGCTACACGATTTCATCGTGACTCTCGGCGTCTACTGGATCCTTGACCTTGAGATCACACCGGCAACCATTATTGGCATCCTCACCATTATGGGATACTCGCTCTACGATACCGTGGTGGTGTTTGACAAAGTCCGTGAAAACACCCAGCAACTCAACAAACAGCTGCGCTACACCTATGAGGAATCGGCGAACCTTGCCATCAACCAGACGCTCATTCGATCGCTCAACACTTCGCTGACGGGCTTACTGCCAGTGCTGAGCGTGCTGGTGATTGGCGTGTGGATTTTCGGTGCGGATACGCTGCGAGATCTTGCCTTAGTGATGTTTGTGGGGATGCTGCTCTCCACGATCTCGTCGATCTTCATCGCAGCTCCGCTTGCCGTTACCCTCGGTTCTCGCCGCCCTGATATCAAAGCTCACACCGAACACGTACGTGAGGTGCGAACAGCAGTTTCTAACGATGTGGACGGATCCTCCTTGAACAAAGCCGATTCGGATATGCTCAGCTATGTGGCTGAACATGAGCGCCAAGCTGGCAGCCATCAAGGAGTGAAAGCACAGCCAAAGCGCAAGAACAGGAGTAAGCGATGAGTGCTGGGGATCCGTTTCCTGATGATGTGGTGAAACTCGTAGAATCTCACCTGCGTGAGGTCAGCGATTTTCCCGCTCCAGGGGTGCTCTTTCGTGACATCACGCCGCTCATTGCTGATGGGCACGCTTTTTCAGAGCTGCTACGTATCCTCGCAGATCACTATCGTGGGCGTGTGGATGCCGTAGCAGGGCTGGAATCTCGCGGGTTTATTCTTGGCGCTCCACTGGCGATTGCCCTCGGCGTGGGAATGCTGACGGTGCGCAAAGCCGGACGGTTGCCAGGGCCAGTGGTGAGTGTGGATTACGATCTGGAATACGGATCGGCGCGTATGGAATTGCAGCCTTTCACCGTTGAGGATGGCGCGCGTGTGCTCGTGATTGACGACGTTTTAGCTACTGGTGGTACGGCTGGCGCCGCATTTAACCTGATTCGCCAGGCTGGCGGTGTTCCGTCGGCGCTGTGCGTATTGCTGGAGCTTGCTGAGCTCGGCGGGCGAGAGCATTTGGGCGATGCCGTCCCCATTGATGCCGTCCTCACCTACTGATCTCACATACTGACGTCGCATACGCCTCTCGGACTGGTTGTCGGTTTCCCTCAGTGCGATCACTTACGCGGAATGCGCAGCAAGGCCGTATAATGCTTTCATGGCAGGCACAGGGAAAGTTCGTAAGCACCTCGGGTTTTTTGGTGCTCAGCGTACAGCGCAAGAGTCCACTCAGCCTAGCTACCCTGAGATTCTCGCGCCGGTTATGGAGGCAATCGCCGGACGGGAGATTAATACCGAACGCCTGATACAAGCCTTTAACGTGGCAAATACTTACCATGAGGGGCAAAAGCGCAAAAGCGGCGAACCTTATATCACTCATCCCGTGGCTGTCTGCACGATTCTTGCCGAGCTTGGCATGGATGAAGATACGCTTGTAGCGGCGCTGCTACACGACACTGTGGAAGACACCGGCTATACCCTTAAGCAACTCACGAAAGACTTTGGCGAGACGATAGCGCTCTTGGTCGATGGCGTCACCAAACTCGATAAAGTGGAATACGGTGAAGCAGCACAAGCTGAGACGGTGCGCAAAATGGTGATCGCCATGGCCAAAGATATTCGGGTGCTGCTAATCAAGCTGGGAGATCGCCTGCACAATGCGCGTACCTGGGGTTTTGTAGAGAATAAGTCTGCCCAGAATAAAGCCCGAGAGACGCTGGAAATATATGCTCCACTGGCTCACCGGCTGGGTATGAATTCGATCAAATGGGAGCTGGAAGATCTCTCATTCCGCACGCTCTATCCTGCTGTCTATGCGGAGATCGAACGTATGGTGACCGAGCGCAGCCCCGAGCGCGAAGCCTATATCGAACAGATGAAAGAGATTCTGGAGCGTGAGCTCGCAGCTGCGCACGTCTCCTGTACCATCACCGGACGCCCGAAGCACTACTATTCGATCTATCAGAAGATGATTCTGCGCGGACGCGATTTTGAAGATATCTACGATCTCATCGGGCTACGGGTGCTGGTGGATGAGATGCAAGATTGCTATACGGCTCTCGGTGTGGTGAACTCGGTCTTCACCCCCATCCAAGGACGCATTAAAGACTACATCGCCGCTCCGAAGTTCAACCTCTACCAGTCAATCCATACCACCGTGATCGGGCCAGACGATAAGACGGTGGAGGTGCAGATTCGCACATTCGATATGCACCGGCGAGCTGAATACGGCGTGGCCGCGCACTGGCGCTATAAAGAGAATCCCAATCAGACAAAAGGACTCATCTCCACGAGTGCTGAGGACACGCAATTAGAGTGGCTCCGCCAACTCGTGGATTGGCAGCGAGAGACAGCAGATCCGGCAGAATTTCTCGATTCATTGCGCTACGAGATGAGCGGCGATCAGGTCTATGTTTTCACTCCAGCTGGGGAAGTGATGGAGCTGCCCAGCGGTGCTACTCCCGTCGATTTTGCTTATGCTGTGCATACCGAGGTCGGGCATCATACTGTAGGTGCAAAGGTGAACGATAAACTCGTTACCCTCGATCATCTGCTTGAATCTGGCGATACCGTGGAGATTATCACCTCGAAGAGTGACGATGCCGGCCCCTCGCAGGGGTGGCTTGAATTTGTGGGCACTGCGCGCGCACGTGCCAAGATCAAACAGTGGTTTAAGCGCAGCCGCAAAGAAGAAGCCATCGAGGCAGGTAAAGAGAAGCTAGCTAAAGCGATTCGACGCAAAAATGAGCCGGTGCAGCGCCTGATGAGTCACGAGACGCTCGGAGCTGTGGCTCACGATCTGCAGTTGGCCGACGTCTCAGAGCTCTATCACTCCGTGGGGGAAGGGTCGATCTCCGCTGAAACCGTGGTACGCCAAATCATCTCTTCACAGGGAGGAAATCTCAGTGTGGAAGAGACGATGGCAGAAGCCGTCACCCCCACGCGCATCCACCACCGTCGGGAGGGCAATTTGAGCTCCGCCGTGGTGGTGAGCGATATTGAGGACACCGACGTTTTGGTGAAGTTAGCGAAGTGCTGCACGCCGGTTCCTCCGGATCCAATCGTCGGATTCGTCACTCGTGGTAAGGGAATATCAGTGCACCGCGCCGACTGCCCGAACGTCGAGGCACTGCGCCGCCAACCTGAGCGTTTTATCGACATTGCGTGGGACAATACCCCTGAGGGGATCTTCCTAGTGCAAGTGCAGATCGAGGCTCTCGATCGGCGCGGACTGCTCGCCGATATCTCGCGGGTACTCTCAGACAACGGCGTGAATATGCTCTCTGGCTCAATCAACACCAGCTCTGAACGGGTGGCACATTCCACGTTTACCTTTGAAATGGCTGAGCCTCGACTACTCAAACACGTGCTCAAAGAGCTACGCAAAATTGAGGGCGTCTACGACGCTTATCGAGTGGTCGCTGGCAAGAAAGATGGGCTACAACGAGTGCCCACGCTGTGAATCACTCGACTGTCTAGGTTGTGCGTTGTGATAGGCAAACGCTGGCAAGGGCTCGCCGATCACACGGGCTAACGGCCTCACAACAGCCCAAGCTCTTGCATCCGCTGCTGCTGGCACAGTCCCTTAGCAGCATAAAATCTCGATAGTGCACAATCGTGATAGCACAGGATCTTGATAACACAGAATTTTGATAGTACAGACGCTTCATAGCACAGGGCGGTGCGCAGGTGAGGAAAACTAGGTAGCAAGACCCGCAATCAGGAATCATCACCTGTAGAAAACAGACACGACGATACCGTCTCAAGCTGTGTGAGAACGTCACGCACACGGCGAATTCCACGCACGGAACTCATGGCGTAGGCGCATTTTTGCACGGCCGCTAACCGTAGCTGGGGATATGCCCTGGCGATCTCCAGTAGATAGCTGATTCCTGTGGGGATATCTCGAAGGAGAAGATCGACGGCGGTGCGTTCTGGAGTAGTCAGAATCTGTGACCCGCAGCTGACGGTATCTGCTGCAGCGACGAAAGATCTGTGTGAGCGCCCGTGAGTGTTGTTCGAACTATCGGCAATAGACAGTCCGCGTTCGAGAGCTAGAGTCGTCCGGCCAGTGTGAATCCACAACGCCGTCTCATGCGTCACCACTGAAGTGCGAGTCGTGATACAGCTCATTACGTATCCGCGCATCGTGGCACTGTCGCACCAGCGGGCAGGCACAAAATAGGTATCTGCAATACGCGCACCGATGTAGCTAGCGTTGGCAAGTTCGTTGCGATCCGCGAGCGAGCTTGGTGTGAGAATGAGATCCACGATGCACTCCACAAGCTGAGAAAAACGGCAAGAGTTATGGATGTGGCCGAGCTGAAACTAGCACTGTGTAGGCACGCTTGAGCTCGGCCACGGTAGGGTGATCAGTCTTTCAGTACTTCAGCTAGCCAGGCTTTTCGAGCAGCTAAAGCCTCTTCAAACTCATGTACTTTCTCAGTGTTGCCAGCTGCTTGGGCGGCGGCAATCTGCTCTTCCAACTCAGCAATGAGTGCTTCAAGCTGAGCAGCCATCCCACTGGAGCGCTTTTCTTTTTCGGGATCACTCTTTTGCCACACAGCCTGATCAGCATCGCGGATAGCGCGTTCAATATCTCGCATTCGCCCTTCTGTGCGATTCACGTCTGCGCGCGGCACCCGTCCAATTGCATCCCACTGCTCGCCGATGGCTCGAATGGCTTCTTTTGCCTGCTCAACATCGGTGACGGGCAGCAGCGCTTCGGCTTTCTCCAGCAGCTCCAACTTCGCTGCCAGATTGGCAGCATATTCTTCATCTATTGAGGCGTTGTAAGCGCTGCGAGCGTCAAAGAATACCTGCTGAGCGGCGCGGAAGCGAGCCCAGAGTTTGTCGTCATCTTTCTTGGTGGAGCGCCCTGCGCGTTTCCACTCATCCATCAACTGCCGATAGGCCGCAGAGGTAGCGCTCCAATCTGTTGAGCTTTGAAGCTGCTCCGCCTGCGCAATAATTGCTTCTTTCTGGGCGATCGTCGCTTTATGCTGTGCCTCCAGCTCAGAGAAGTGCTGGCGTCGATGGCGGTCAAACTGGGTGCGGGCGCTGCTAAAACGCTTCCACAGCTCTTCTTCAGCCGTGCGGTCGATGCGGGCTCCGTGGCGCTGTGCATACTTCCAGCGCTCTAAGAGCTGTGCAAACTTTTGATGTGAATCGCGCCAATGAGTTTTGGCGGGATCTTGAGCGCAGATAGCTTCCGCTTCTTCCACGATGCTGGTGCGTTCGGCGAGCGCCTGCTCTTTTGCTTCGGCTCGCTGCTTCGCCACTTCCTCTTCGCGCTGGGCGAGGCGAGTATCGAGTGCAGCAGCACGCTCTCTCAGGGAGGCCACATCTCCGATAACGGCTGGTTCCACCAGCTGCTGATGCAACGTTTGCAGAGATTTCTTTGCCTCTTCTGGTGAGATCGTGCGCATCCGAGATTCCAATAGTGAGACGTTAGCTTTCAGATCTAAAAAGCGCCGCACGTAAATCATCAGGGCATCTTTTTCAGTGCCCCCTGCGGCATATTGCCCGACGATCCGCTCCGGATCGTCCCCTGAAGAACGCAACCACACATTACCATCGTTATCGACGCGCCCCCATGCTGCTGCCTCTGCGGCCGCTGCCTCGTCGATAGCAGGCTGGGGCGGTGTGGCAGAGGGCGACGGGTTCTGCTGCGGCTTCGGAATGGGATGTGGCATTGGGCGCGATGGCTGTGCGTCGGTCATATTCTGAGCTCCTTTAGACGGGGTAGGCAGTGCCTCACCGTTCTCGAATGAACACTTGCAGTCTACTCGCATTTGCCGCCGCTAAGCACGCCGCCTTGATCTTTAGCTGCTGTAGACGATCTTCGGGTACCGTAGCAGTATGAAGATCAGCAGGTATGCACAGACTTTCTATGAAGCAAACTGCTATGTGATAGCCCCCGAGCAAGGATCAGAAGCGCTGGTGGTGGATCCAGGGGCTGGAGCGGCAGCGTGGGCGTTGGAGGAGCTGGAGCGGCTTGGCGTCAGGCTCGGAGCCGTCTTGCTCACGCATGGGCACGCTGATCATCTGTGGGATGCAGCGGCTGTTGCTGGTGATGCGCCAGTCTATCTTGCTGCGCCAGATATGTATCGTTTAGATGATCCGCTTTCGCAGTTGGGGGCACCTGGCGCAGAGCTGGGATTCAAGCGGATGGGAGCTAGCGATCACTGGGTGAAGCCAAGCGGGGTGCGCGCGCTACCAGCTGAGATTTTTTCGCAGGAGGTATCGCTGGTACCAGGGCTATCCATGCGAGCGGTGGCGACGCCAGGGCACACGGAAGGCTCGGCGGTATTTCTCTTCGCAGGGACTGTACGCAGCGCTTTCAGTGACGACATACTGAGCAAGACCGAGCAGCGCACGTATATGCTCAGCGGGGATGTGTTGTTTGCAGGTAGTGTGGGGCGCACTGATCTGCCTGGCGGAGACCAGCAAGAGATGGAGGCCTCACTGCGTTTCCTCGTCAATGTGATCAAGCCCGACGTCTTTGTGCTCCCTGGCCACGGCCCTGCCACCACGATGTTTCACGAAACTCGCCACAACTTTTACCTACAGGCCGCAATGAGCTGAACCGTTTCTTGCCCACTGCTTCTTGATGCTCGGGACAAGGGGTGGGGGCGTGGTTGTACCGCTCTTTCGTCACTTGTAGGCGCCCCTCATCGGGCTTCATCGGGTTTTCATTGGATCTGCATCGGCGATGTTTTCCGCCGTGATCGTCCACTCGCCGTCATGCCCGCATCAGGAGGTGTTGGCCGTCATGATTGCTACTCGCCGCCATGATTGAGAAATATGGCAGTTGGGTGGGAGAATAGGCACATGGCAAAAATTGCATCTTTATCTGGTTTTCCTGAATGGCTCCCTGAAGGCCGTATCGTTGAGCAGAGCCTGCTGGATACGTTGCGCTCCACTTTTGAGCTGCACGGTTTTTCAAGTATTGAAACGCGGGCTGTCGAGCCAGTGAGCCAGTTGCTGAGCAAAGGGGAAACGAGTAAAGAGATCTACCTGCTCTCACGGCTGCAGGCGCAGAGCCGCGAATCTGGCCACGAGAAGAACGAGGCACAGCTAGGCTTGCACTTCGATCTCACTGTGCCGTTAGCCCGCTATGTGCTCGAACATAGCGGGCATCTCGACTTTCCTTTCCGGCGCTATCAAATTCAGAAAGTGTGGCGAGGTGAGCGCCCGCAAGATGGACGTTTCCGCGAGTTTATTCAAGCCGATGTGGATGTGGTGGGTTCTGATACGCTGGCTTTCCATCACGAGATTGAACTGCCGTTAGTGATGGTTGATGCGCTTTCGCGCCTGCCGATTCCGCCGGTGGTGATCCGTGCATCCAACCGCAAGGTGGCTCAAGGATTTTATGAAGCTATTGGCATTGACGACGTGGAGGAGACGCTGCGGATTCTAGACAAGCTAGATAAAGTCGGCCCGCAGGCTGTGACTGAAATGCTCCGCGAAACGGTGCACGCCACCGACGATCAAGCCCGCCTCGCGTTAGAGCTGGCGAGCATCACCGGCTCCGATGCCAGTTTTGCTGATAGGGTACTAGCCTTAGGCTATCGTTCGCAGCTGCTCGATCAGGGCTTGGATGAACTAGTGAATCTAGTGGAGGGAGCAAACGATCTGATTCCAGGATCGCTGAGCGCGGATCTGAAGATCGCCCGTGGCCTAGACTATTACACTGGCTCCGTCTACGAGAGCACCCTCATTGGTCATGAAGATCTCGGCTCTGTCTGCTCTGGCGGGCGCTATGATTCGCTGGTGTCGGATGGAAAACGCACGTATCCAGGAGTGGGGCTTTCCATTGGAGTCTCACGTATTCTCGCTCGTGTGATTGGCTCTGGATTGGCGAAACCTAGTCGCAAGGTGCCGACGGCAGTCCTGGTAGCCGTCAATGATGAGGGTGAACGCCGTCACGCAGAGAAAACAGCCTACCAGCTGCGTTCACGGGGTGTTCCCACGGAAGTGAGCCCCACGAGCACGAAATTTGGCAAACAAATTAAATATGCCGACAAACGAGGGATTCCGTTCGTCTGGTTTGCAACGGATGAGGGCGAGCAAGTCAAAGATATCCGTTCGGGAGAGCAGGTGAATGCCGATCCGACGCGGTGGCTTCCTCCTAGGAGCGATCTGCATCCCTGCCTCTCTGCCCCCGACGAGAGCTCTGTGTAGCGGCATTGTGTAGCGCCGCCATGTAGCACAGCGTAGCAGTGACGTGTGAGAACGGCGAGCGAGAAAGTGAGAAAACGGATGAGCGGAAGAGGTGCCAGATCAGCTGGCGAGTCCACAGCGGTTTTGTGGGCTCTGCAGCGGCTGCAGACGGCATTACAAGAGGTGCACTTTCCCTTTCAGCTTGCGCATTCCAGCAGTGGGCAAGCAGCCGTTCATCAGGTTTCTCGCCAATTATCTGACTACGTGATTCCGCGTTTGGCCACTCTCGACGCTCCGCTGCTAGCGGTGGTAGGTGGCTCGACAGGGGCGGGGAAGTCTACGTTGGTCAATTCGCTTGTGGGCGCTCCGGTGGTGCGTGCATCTGCCTTGCGGCCGACGACGCGTCGCCCCACACTCCTCTATGCGCCCAGTGACGAAAGATGGTTTAGCGACGATCGGATTTTGCCGCAGCTGATGCGTATACGATCTACAGGGAGGCAACCTAAGCTAGCTGGCACTGACGCCGAGTTGGCCAGCGCCGGTGCCGATGAGTCGCCTGATGGGGCAGCTACTACGTCTCCGATAACGGAGCTCTCCTTGGTGCCGTGTGAAGTGCTGCCCGTAGGCTTGGCGCTGCTCGATTCTCCTGATATTGATTCTGTGGTGCAGCACAACCGCACTTTGGCTGCTGAACTGCTACGCGCAGCCGATTTGTGGATTTTCGTGACGACGGCTGCCAGATATGCGGATGCTGTTCCTTGGCAGCTGCTACGAGAAGCAGCGAAACGCCAGGTGGTGAGTGCCGTGGTGCTCAATCGAGTGCCTGAGCAGGCACAGGCGCAGGTGAGCGAGGATCTGAGGAAGAAACTGGCTGAACGCGATCTGGGGGCTGCTCCGCTCTTCGTCATCACAGAAATGGAGCTTGACGATCAGAGATTCATATCGCAGCGGGAAATCGCCCCGCTCAAACACTGGCTGGGCGAGCTAGGGTCAGATGCTTCGGCGCGCGCAGCGGTGGTGCGCACCACGCTGCGCGGTACTCTGCATACTCTAGTTGAGGATCGGCTGAACGTGATTCAGCCATACTCCGAGCAAGTGAGCCTGGCCATGCAGCTTGCTAAAGCACATCGTGAACGTTGCGATCAGGCGGTAGCGGCCATCGAGCACCAGGTGGCAGACGGCACACTGCTCAGAGGGGAGCTCCTCGGGCGTTGGCAAGATCTAGTGGGTGCCGGCGAGTGGAGCCGCAAACTGGAGAGCGGAATCTCTCGGCTGCGTGATCGCGTGAGTGGATTCTTGCGCGGGAAGTCTCCGATGCCCGTGCAGCGCGCACAGGAAGCTATCGAAGAGAGCGTCTATTCGTTAATCGTGAATGAACTGGCGGCTGCCTCCAGTGATGTCCTCGATGTGTGGGAACGCACAGCAGGGGTGGCGGAGCTAGTGGAAGCGGCTCGGGGAGCTCTGCGCTCTGACGACGAACGCCGAAGCGCCATCGCTCAACTCGTGCGGGGGTGGGAAGCAGACGTGATCGAGCTGGTGCGCCGCCAGGGGGCGTCAAAAAAGACCACAGCACGGATTCTTTCTTTCGGGGTCAATGCCGTGGGTATTGCCCTGATGATTGCAGTGTTTGCCAATACAGGCGGGCTCGTCGGCGGGGAAGTGGCAGTAGCTGGCGGCACGGCTGTGGTGGCACAAAAAGTACTGGAGGCGGTGTTTGGAGATGACGCCATTCGGCGGATGACGGCCCAGGTGAAAAAGGATTTAATGCGGAGAGTTCGAGCCGAAGCATGGCAAGAGCGCGCAGCTTTTGATGCCGCGCTGGAGCACACAACTGTAGCGATCAGCACACTGCTGGAACTGGAAGATGCTTATGCTGAGGTGGCGGCAGCGGTAGAGGCAGGAGTGCCATGAGCGTACAGATTCAGGAGGGAGCAGAAGCGCTGGAAAAAGCAGTGGTGCTCAGCGCTGGGTATGATGACTCGCCGCAACGCGCACGGGCACGTGAGGTGCTCGCACACGTGGAAGAACGTTCCCACTTTGGTTTTGACACCACTGTGATAGCGTTCGCTGGCGGCACTGGTGCTGGCAAATCTTCGCTCGTGAACGCCGTGCTTGGCGGAGATTATGCGCCGGTGGCAGCCACTCGTCCCACCACTTGTCAGGTACAGGCGGTGAGCTCTGCCAGCGCCGAGCAGCTACTGTCGTATCTCGACGTGCGCACCAGGATAGTGGCTCCAGAGCTGGTGGAGATCTTTCCAGCTTTGCGTCCCCGAGGTCGCCACGTGCGTGCCCGTACACTCGTCGTACTCGATTCTCCCGATATTGATTCAGACGTGATGGAAAATCAGCAGATTGCTCACGCTCTAGCGCAGCGAGTAGATGTGCTCATTTGGGTGCTTGATCCGCAAAAATACGCCGATGCTGTGATTCACGAAAAGTATCTGCACACCATGAGTGCCGTGGCCAATTCAGCGCTCGTGGTACTCAACCAGATAGATGCCGTGCCGCAAAGTCAGCGAGCGAACGTGATTGCCGATGTACGCCGACTATTGGCAGCGGACAATTTCCAGGCCGATCTTGAGGTGTGTTCGGCTCTGACTGGGGAGGGAATTGTGCGTCTGCGCGAGCGGATCAACGCACTGGTGAAAGCAAAATCAGCGATGGCTGAGCGTCTGGCAGGAGAAATTCGTGCAGCCGCACAGAATTTAGAAGACGGCATACGCCGTGACGGCGGCGGGGAGCCTGCGCCCGCGTTGCCGAAGTTTGCTGACGTCACGGCCACGCTCGCTCAGGGGCTAGGGGCTGATATTGTTGCTCGTGCAGCTGGAGATTCTTACCGTTTCCGTGGGCGCCAGGCGACGAGCTGGCCACTGGTGAGAATTGTGCGAAGCAGCGCAAGAGACCCGCTGAAACGTCTGCGATTGGGCGGGGCTGGGGGTCATGCGACTGATGGTGAGACGAGTGGGGCGCAGACACTCCCATCTGTGCCATCTGTCACGGGGATCCAGGTGCCCAGCGCAGCACGCTCAGCCACCCGCACCGCTATTGGCTCCTATGTGCGTTCAGCCACGCAGTATATGCCGCACCAGTGGTCGTCTCAGGTGCGTACCCAGATGGACGTCAGCACTGAGGAATTTTTCACTCAAGCAGATTCGCTTTTCCAGCGAGCTCCTATTCGCTATGATCCTCAACCACTATGGTGGACAATAGCTAACGTTGTGCAGTGGTTGGTGCTGCTTATAGCCGTGGTTGGCGGAGTGTGGCTGGCCGCATGGAGCGCCGCTGACGTGCTCAAACTCGTTCTCCCGCATCCGCCCACCTGGGGGATTTTTCCAGTTCCAACGCTGATGCTAATAGCCGGTTTGCTCGGTGGATGGCTGCTGGCAGGTCTATGTACAGCGCTGCTCAGCCGTGGGGCACTGCGCACGCAGCGACGAGTGCGTGCGGCGTTGATCAAGGCGGTAGATACCCACGCAAAGACCACTATCATTCAACCGCTCACCTCGCACTGTGAACGCTACCGTGAATTTTGGCAAGCGCTGACGCGAGCCCAACGCACACAGAGCTGACAGAGCACGAGTGCGAGTTGAAGTGCTATATGTGGGCAGAGCACTGGGCGCTGTCGTCACGATAATGGCTGTAGGCTAATAGGCTATTTGCGTGCTTTCGCTAATCTGGAGTTATGTGCCTAGCTCTTGTCGAAGCCATCGCCATCTTGTCGAAGCCGCCGCTATTCGTGCTGGTCTGTCAGATCTCCTAGATGTCGTGCCGACCGTTAGATCTCGCTCGATACCGTCATCACGCCATGCGGACGAAGCGCCGCAGCAAACCTCAGCGCAGCTTAGCGGAGGCGGCCGGTTGGGTGCGAGTGCCCACCCAAATTCCGAAAGCGGCCAGCACACACTGGAAGATAATAGTGGCCGCGAAAGCCCCTGAGCCGAGCGAGTACGTGAGCGCGAAAATAATGCCTCCGTAAGCTACAAACAGCGCTGCGCCGAGTGTGTCGGCCACACTGAGCGCTGACGAGACTTCTCCGTGCCGCTCGGAGGGAGTGAGAGCCAGCGCGTGTACTGCTGCTGCAGGGAAAGCTAGCCCTAAGCCGAGCCCAGAGATGAGCCATCCGAGGAAGACAAACCACGCTGAGCATCCTGGTATGAGCGCTATCAGTGTGGTCACCATACCGAGGAACTGCAGGATCGGACCGACGATAAAGAGCGCTGCCCGCCGGTGAGGATCAGTGATCTTTCCTTGGATCCACGCTCCGACTGCCCACATCACAGAGCTAATGGTGAGAATCAGCCCCGCTTTCGTAGGCCCCCAATGATGCACGTTTTTCAGCATCAGCAGAAGATAGAGCTCGGTAGCCGTGAGGGTGCCGTTGAGGAGAATCCGCAAGACGACGGTGGCGGGCACTCCGCGGCGCACCATGAATGTACCTCGTGGAAGCAGAGCGCGAGAGGAGAAAAACAGCACGGCGGAAAGCCCAAGCGTGACGGCGAACACCAGGAAGCCTGCCTGGGCAGGATCTATTCCTGAGAGCACTTGAAGCACGCTGATGACGGCTCCGCTCACGAGCGCGCTCACCCAGAGTTTGCTTCCTAAATGTAGTGCCTTGACTGCGTGAATATCTGGGAATTGACGAATGCGTTGAGCTGCCAAAGGGGCAATGATGATGAATAAAATCGGGCAGATCGCAAACACTGCCCGCCAGTGTATGTATTCGACGAGTAGACCTGCCAACGATGGACCAACGAGTGAGGGCATGATCCAGGCCATCGAAAGAGCGGCAAAAAATGCAGGCTGCTTGGAAGGCTTAATAAAAGCTCCGATCATCACGTAGAGCGGCACCACTAGTAGACCGGCTCCGACACCTTGAATGGCACGTCCGACGATGAGCCAATAAATATCGGGAGCGAACGTGGCTACGATTAAGCCAGCCGTGAACGTCGACGAACCTATATAGAGCACCGGTTTCGGACCTTTTGCATCGCACCAGGGGCCGGCAAGCGCTGTGGTGACGAGCTGAGTGGCCATAGGGATTCCTGCGGCAAGAGCGTAGAACTGCTCACCCTTAAGGGCACTCACGACATAAGGCATAGCGGTGGAGACGGCTAGCGCTTCAAAGGCCACAAGAGTGACGGTCGTGACGGCAATCACCTTGAACCACAGTGCAAGCCGGCCACTGACCTGCTCGTAAAGCGCGGGGTGGCTATCTGCGTGATCGTAGGTATCTAATTCGCTCATGTCTTCATACTGATGGGAGAGTATGAAAAGAGCAAATACGCTGGCGGCTAATCCTGGCGCTGCCGCTGGCGTTGCGTCACCGGCTGAGTTGTGCGGCGTATTGGCTATATGAGCTCGCATATATGCGCTTATCAGATTGGTGATATGAGCGTGCCATTGTGCATTGATTGTGCATCAATTGTGCACCGACAAAACCGCTCTGACTGATTTTATCAATGAATACGATGGGGGATTCTTACGTGATTCTCTGCCTTGCCGATGGAGTGGTCTGTGGTGCTCCCGCACAACTGTGGAGCTAGTGTTTGGAGCTAGCTAGGTGCCCTGGCGTACACTAAACGGGTGCTCAGCGCCTGTCTCGCGCCGAGCTGTAGCCCGCCCGTCTAGCGGGTGAACTGTGGATGTGGAAGAAAGGGGTATGCGTGTTACGCACCCGAATGGCAGGTTCTCTGCGAAAAGAAGATATTGGCTCAGAGGTCACCCTCACCGGATGGGTGGATCGTCGGCGTGATCACGGTGGAATTGCGTTTATTGATGTGCGTGACGCTTCAGGTATCGCGCAAGTGACGATTCGTGAAGAAGTGGCACACGAATTACGCAGTGAATACGTGATCAAAGTAGTGGGCATTGTGAATGAGCGCCCCGAAGGCAACGCCAATTCCGCCATTGCCACTGGTGAGATCGAAGTTGAGGCGAGCAGCGTCGAGGTGCTCAACCCTGCTGCCGCGCTCCCATTTCAGGTGAGCGATCACGCCGAAGATGGCGGCACCGTGAACGAGGAAACTCGCCTCAGATATCGCTATCTGGATTTGCGCCGCAGCTACGAGCAGAAAGCTATCCGCTTGCGCGCCAAAGTGAATCAGGCAGCGCGGCGAGTGCTAGATGGGCGTGACTTCGTGGAGATTGAAACGCCTACGCTCATTCGCTCCACCCCCGAGGGGGCTCGTGACTTCATCGTGCCGGCGCGGCTATCTCCAGGTAGCTGGTATGCGCTGCCGCAGAGTCCACAGCTGTTTAAGCAGCTGCTCATGGTAGCTGGCATGGAGAAGTATTACCAGATTGCTCGTTGCTATCGCGACGAAGATTTTCGAGCAGATCGGCAGCCAGAGTTCACACAGCTCGATATAGAAATGAGTTTTGTGACTCAAGAAGACGTCATCGAGATGGCTGAAGACGTGTTGAAAAACATTTGGGCGCTCATCGGCTACGAGATTCCTACACCGATCCCGCACATCACGTTCAAAGACGCCATGGAAAAATACGGCTCCGACAAGCCGGATATGCGCTTTGGCTTAGAGCTGGTCGATCTCACGGAGTATTTTGCGCATACGCCATTTCGGGTTTTCCAAGCACCCTACGTAGGTGCTGTCGTAATGCCAGGGGGAGCGAATCAGCCTCGGCGCACGTTCGACAAGTGGCAGGAGTGGGCGAGAGCACGCGGGGCTAAAGGCTTGGCATACGTCACAGTGAGCGAAGAGGGCACAGTGGGTGGGCCAGTGGCCAAAAACATTTCAGATGCTGAACGCGAGGGACTGCTCGCCGTCACTGGGGCAAGTGCTGGTGATTGCATCTTCTTCGCTGCTGGTGAGGCAACTGAGAGCCGTGAACTGCTTGGAGCTGCTCGGCTGGAGATCGGCAAGCGAGTGGGGCTGATTGACGAGAACGCCTGGAATTTTGTGTGGGTGGTCGATGCTCCACTGTTCAAACCAACGGCAACGGCTCAGGCTGAGGGCGACGTGGCCGTGGGAGATGGTGCCTGGACGGCGGTACATCACGCTTTCACCTCGCCCAAGCCGGAGTGGCTCGACAATTTCGATAAAGATCCTGGCCATGCGCTCGCCTATGCCTACGATATCGTCTGCAATGGCAATGAAATCGGCGGGGGCTCGATCCGTATTCATCGCCGTGATTTGCAAGAGCGAGTGTTCAAGGTGATGGGACTCTCGCGCGAGCAGGCCGAAGAAAAGTTTGGCTTCCTGCTTGAGGCGTTCAAGTATGGGGCACCACCTCACGGCGGGATCGCTTTCGGCTGGGATCGTATCGTGTCATTGTTGATGAAAGCTCCGAGTATCCGCGATGTGATTGCGTTCCCGAAGATCGGTAATGGCTGGGATCCGATGACGGACGCTCCAGCTCCGATTACGATTCAACAACGCCGAGAAGCCGGTGTGGACGCTAAGCCTAAGAAGAAAGCTGAGGCTGCCCCATGCCCAGCAGCTCAGGAGTAGCTGCGCCATAGCGTGACGCCTGAGATTTTCAGGCGTACAAGATAACGGGGGTGGAGCTTGTACGTTGTGTAAGCTCCACCCTTGCCGTCTCTGTTGCCCTGCTGCTTTGCCCGTCTTGGCTACTTCGCTAGAGCGCTGCTGCTGTCTCTACTATTTGTGTCGTCTTGGCTTCGCATCGCATCTCATCTTGATTCAGATTTTCCCCGTGGCGATGGGATTGATCCGGAAGTAGTAGCAGAGTTCTGCATCGCATCCCATATTGGTTCGGATTTTTCCCCTAGCTCGGATCTAGGATAGAGACATGGATTTATTTGAGAGCGCGGGGAGAGATGCACGCGGACTACCGGATTTTGCTGGTGCTCCGTTAGCTGTGCGGATGAGGCCGCGCACTGTGGAGGAAGTGCTCGGCCAAGATCACCTGTTGCGCCCTGGCCAGCCGCTACGGAGGCTCATTGAGCCAGATGGGCGCGGTGCGCCAAGCTCTGTTTTCCTCTGGGGGCCACCTGGAATTGGTAAAACGACCTTGGCCTATTTAGTGGCGCGTCAAGGAGAGCGCGAATTTGTGGAAATTTCTGCAGTGAGCGCCGGCGTGAAAGAGCTGCGTGACGTCATTGCTCAGGCGAAAGACCGGCTTGTGACGGGTGGGCGAGAGACGGTGCTCTTCATCGACGAGGTGCACCGGTTTTCCAAGACTCAGCAAGATGCCCTGCTGCCAGCAGTGGAAAATCGCTGGGTAATTTTGATCGCAGCCACCACTGAAAACCCGAGTTTCTCGGTGATTGCTCCGCTGCTCTCACGCTCTTTACTGCTCACCTTGCATCCGCTCTCAGCTGACGATATCTCCGAGCTACTTTCACGTGCACTGGCTGATCCACGAGGTTTTGACGGCACGCGCGAGCTTGCTGACGACGCCCGCGAAGCGCTCATCCGACTCGCTGGCAACGACGCTCGCCGATCACTCACCATCCTCGAAGCCGCTGCAGGCGCGGGGCACAATCCGATTACGCTCGCAGACGTGGAAGAAGCTGTAGACGTCTACGCGGTGCGTTATGATCGAGCCGGCGATCAACACTACGACGTCATTAGTGCATTCATTAAGTCGCTTCGCGGATCTGACGTCGATGCTGCCATGCACTACTTGGCGCGGATGCTCGAAGCGGGAGAAGACCCGCGATTTATTGCACGTCGGCTGATGATCAGCGCGGCAGAAGATGTGGGCATGGCAGACCCTTCAGCTCTGCAGACGGCCACGGCAGCCGCTCAGTCGGTGGCACTTGTGGGAATGCCAGAGGCGCGCATCATTTTGGCTGAGGCAGTGGTTCATCTGGCTACTGCGCCAAAATCGAATCGCTCCTATCAAGCAATCAACGCGGCTATTGCAGACGTACGGGCGGGAAAAATCGGCGCCGTGCCGGTGCATTTGCGCGATAAATCAGTGAAGGCCTCACGCATTGCTGCTGAGCAAACTGGCCGCAATGCCGAATATGTGTATGCCCATGATCAGCCAGGGGCGATTGCGCGCCAGCAGTATCTGCCTGATGAACTCATAGATGCGCGCTATTACCAGCCGACTGAGCGCGGTTTCGAGGCCAAAATCACGCAGCGTTTAGCGGTGATCAATGGGGTGCTCGGCAAAGACTAATGCTATCCTTAAGCAGTTGCCGTCTCGGTGCGCCGCCGGTTCAGCGTGTATATGGCGTGTTGATATTTGCAGGTTCATGCCTGCGAATAGTCGATACCTGCCAATACTGGAGCGGTAGTGTGCGCAGCGTATGCCACCGTTGGTGTGCAGTTCAGCGAGTATCTTGCGAGCCTCGACTCGTCAGAAGCAGTGCTGAGGCTTGAGACAGCGACGTATAGACATACAGACCTGGGATCTTAGCACTTGTGTTGATCCCGCAGCGGGCGGCTCCGCGCCGCGTGCTGTGCCATAGATGCGACAGGAGAATTTTTATGGCTGGAAATCGTGCCCGTAAGGCGGTGCGCCAATCGCGCGCCCTTGGAATTGCCCTCACGCCCAAAGCTGAGAAGTATCTGCAGCGCCGTCCATATCGCCCAGGCGAGCATGGCCGTGGCCGCGTGAAGGATTCCGACTATTCCATTCGTTTGAAAGAGAAGCAGCGTCTGCGCGCCCAGTATGGCATCCGTGAAGCGCAGATGCGTAAGGTGTGGAATGATGCCCGCCGCATGGACGGTATGGCCGGTGAGAATCTCGTGAGTTTGTTGGAGCGTCGCCTCGACGCGCTGGTTCTGCGTGCGGGCTTTGCACGCACCATCGCTCAGGCTCGCCAGGTGGTTGTACACCGCCACGTGCTCGTGGATGGGCAGCTTGTGGATCGTCCAAGTTACCGCGTGAAGCCTGGTCAGGTGATTCAGGTGAAGCCCAAGAGCCAGACGTCGCCGCAGTTTGTGGCCGCTGCGAAAGGGCAGCACGCAGACGTTTTACCAAAAGTACCTGAGTACCTCAAGGTAGATCTCACCAAGTTGCGCGCCGAACTGGTGCGCGAGCCGAAGCGCGCTGAGGTGCCAGTGCAGTGTGAAGTTCAGCTCGTGGTTGAGCACTATTCACGCTGATGCTGAGTCGGTTGATGTAGTGTGGGGCGCGCCGCGGCTGAGCCGTGGCGCGCTGTCTTATCGCCATCACGACTATTAGTTTCGCCGCTGCTAGCTCACGTGTGCCGTAGCGGTGAAGCTAGGCTGATGGGTAGCTTCAATATACGGATAGGTCGAAGGAATTGTTCATGCGCAGTGCGGACATACGAAACCGTTGGTTGAATTATTTCAAAGAGCACGATCACATCATCAAAGAGAGTGTGCCGTTGGTCTCCCCAGATCCCTCCATTCTCTTCACGATCGCTGGGATGGTGCCGTTTATCCCTTATATTGTGGGGACTGAGCCAGCTCCCTTTCCGCGGGCAGCCTCGGTGCAAAAATGTATCCGCACGAACGATATCGACAACGTTGGGCATACTACTCGCCACGGCACGTTCTTCCAGATGTGCGGCAACTTTTCTTTTGGTGACTATTTCAAAGAGGGAGCGATTGATCTCGCCTTTGATCTGCTCACGAAGAGCCAAGCGGAGGGTGGCTACGGGCTCGATGGTGAACGCCTGTGGGTGACGATTTGGGAGCATGACGACGTTTCTTACGAGCATTTGACGAAAGTGGTGGGGATGGATCCGCATCACATCGTCAAACTCAAGCGCGAAGAAATCTTCTGGAGTACTGGGCAGCCAGGCCCTGCTGGTTCGTGTGCTGAGATTCACTATGATCGCGGCCCCGAATACGGCCCTGAAGCTGTGGGGGGCACGGTAGACCCAGGTGGGGATCGGTATCTGGAGATTTGGAACCTAGTGTTTGATGAGTTCTTGCGTGGAGAGGGCGAGGGGAAAGACTTCCCGTTGCTGGGCAAACTCGATCAGACAGCTATCGACACCGGCGCTGGCTTGGAGCGCATCGCTTTCCTGCTCCAAGACAAATCCAATATGTATGAGATCGACCAGGTTTTTCCGGTGATTGCGGCCACCGAAGAGATGACGGGAAAAACATACGGAGCCAATGTCGAAGACGACGTGCGGATGCGAGTGATCGCCGATCACGTGCGCAGCGCCCTGATGCTCATTGGCGACGGTGTGCGCCCTGGCAACGACGGACGTGGGTACGTCTTGCGCCGGCTGATTCGCAGGGCTGTACGTTCAGTGCGTCTGCTGGGAGTAGACGCTGTGGCGCTGCCAGATCTACTGCCTGCGAGTATGGACGTGATGAGCGAGACGTATCCTGAGCTGCACACGAATTTCGATCAGATTTCGGCAGTGGCATACGAGGAAGAAGCAGCGTTCCGGCGCACGCTCAGCGCGGGTACGCAGATCTTTGATCTCGCCGTCACGAAAGCGAAGAAACAAGGCCACGATCTGTCTGGTTCTGACGCTTTCACTCTGCACGACACCTATGGGTTCCCGATTGATCTCACCCTTGAGATGGCTGCTGAGCAGGGAGTACACGTGGACGAGAAGCAGTTCCGTGCACTTATGCAAGAGCAGAAAGACCGCGCGCGTGCAGACGCACAAGCGAAGAAGACCGGCCATGTGGATGCGACGGTCTACCACGATATTGAGGCGCGCACGGGTGGGGCGACGAGATTCTTGGGCTACACCGAAAGTGCGGCTAGCGCCAAGGTCGTGGCATTGCTCGTTGACGGCCAACCAGTTCCCGCAGTGCAGGCACCGGCCGACGTGGATGTGGTACTCGATCAGACTCCGTTCTGGGCAGAGCAGGGCGGCCAGCTCGCTGATATGGGCACTATGTCTGTGAGCGGTGGGGGAATGCTTGACGTCACAGATGTACAGATGCCAGTGAAAGGGCTGCACGTCCACCGTGCACGTCTCACAGAGGGCACGGTTGCGTTGGACGACACCGTGTTTGCGCAGATCGACGTTGATCGCCGCGCTCAAATCGCTCGTGCACACACGGCCACACATATGGTGCACAAAGTGTTGCACGAATTTTTAGGCGAGCAAGCCACTCAAGCTGGCTCAGAGAATTCGCCGAGCCGACTGCGTTTCGACTTCCGCCACGGCAGCCAGATTCCAGCGAGCATGATGTCTGATATGGAGGCGCGAGCCAACGAACGGCTGCAAGACGATCTGCACGTGAGCGATGAGCAGATGCCGATTGAGGAAGCTAAAGCTGCTGGAGCGATGGCTCTCTTTGGTGAAAAATACGGCAATGTGGTGCGCGTTGTGAGCATCGGGGGAGACTGGAGCAAAGAACTGTGCGCTGGCACGCACGTCAAAGATACGGGCGAGATCGGTTTGATCACGCTGCTCGGGGAGTCGTCTATCGGCTCGGGAGTGCGGCGTATTGAGGCGCTGGTGGGGCGAGGTGCCTATGCAGCCGGTGCTCGGGAGCGGGCAGTACTCTCTCAGCTCTCAACGCTCACGCACGTACGCGCTGAAGAACTACCCGAACACATCGACGCGCTGCTCGCCAAGCTCAAAGCAGCAGATAAAGAGATCGCAGCGCTACGCAAAGAGCAACTGCGCGCTTCGTTTGCGTCAATCTTGGACGGGCGGGAACAGATCGCTGGGCTGAGCGTTGTGGCGGCAGATTTAGGCGCAGTGGGAAGTGCAGATGATGTCCGTGCTGCCGTCCTTGAGCTGCGCCAGCGTTTAGACGATACCGCGGCTGTGGTAGCGCTCATCGGCAATCTAGATGGCAAGCCAGTCGTGGTGGTAGCCACCACTGCGCAGGCGCGTGAACACGGCGTCAAAGCCGGAGCGCTAGTGAAAGTAGCTGCAGCAGTACTCGGCGGTGGCGGCGGCGGTAAAGACGATCTGGCTCAGGGCGGAGGCTCAGACCCGAGCCAGATACATGCAGCCGTGCGGGCGATGAAGGATGCGATTGCGCAGCGCTGAAGACGTCGGCAGAGACGATGAGGTACGCGGTGGTGAGCAGAGCCAGCGCGTACGCTCCGGCGTACGCATAGCTGTAGATCTAGGCCGCGTGCGGGTGGGCATTGCTAAAAGCGATTCCCAGGGAATTATGGCCACGCCCGTTGCCACTGCGCAACGCTGGAAAAATGATTTGTCGATCGTCATGCGATTGGTGCGTACCGAGCATCCGCTCGAAATCTACGTCGGATATCCACTCAATATGGATGGATCAGCTGGCCAGGCTGCTCGTGCCGCCAGCACTTGGGCACTGCGACTGGCTAAAAAGGTGGCTCCCATTCCGGTGCGTATGATAGATGAGCGGCTCACAAGCGTGATCGCCCATCGGCAGCTACACGAGGCTGGGCGGAAAGAAATCAACCACAGAGCTGTCGTTGATCAAGTTGCGGCCGTGAATATCCTAGAATCAGCTTTAGAACAAGAGCGTGCGACCGGCGGTGAGCCAGGTATCGCCGTCACTGCACTGGTTCAACAAAGCTGCGAAGCACAGCAACGAGCGGAGAGTGAACGTGACTGACTTTTTTGACGCGCCCCCCGAACGCGCCCAACAGCGCCAGCGAGTATCTCGTCGTCGCTCAGCCGTGCGCACCTTGCGGGTGGGATTGATATTGCTCATGGTGACGGCATTCGTCACTTTCGCAGGCACACTCGCGTGGCCGTATGTGCGAGACGTTTTTATCCCTGAAAAAGCCGCGGACTATTCCGGAGAGGCTGGCCAAGAGGTGCTGGTGGCTATCCCTGAGGGATCGACGGGCGCACAAATGGCGGATGTGCTGCTCAAAGCCGGAGTGGTAGCCTCCAAAGAGGCATTCATAGATGCTTTTAACGCCAATCCGCGAGCTAACTCTATTCAGCCAGGCACGTACTATGTGAAAACTCATATTTCGGCTGCGCAGGCGGTGGCAACCTTGCTCGATCCGGCAGCCCGAGCTGAGTACACCATGACGATTCCGGAGGGATTCACTGCAGCAGCGATCTATGAGAAGATCGCCAACGTATTTAAGCTAAGTGTAGATGAGGTGGCCAAGCAGGCAAAAGATGTGGCAGCCATCGGTCTGCCTGCTGAAGCACATGGACATCTCGAAGGGTGGCTCGCTCCAGGGCAATACATTTTCATGCCGGATACCACTGTGGTACAGGCGTTGAAACAGATGGTAGACAACCGTGTCAAAGAGCTAGAAGCATCAGGAATTGCTCGCAATCTGTGGCAGCGCCAGCTCACTATTGCGTCGCTTGCTGAAAAAGAAGTCAATAACCCTGATGACTTGCCGAAAGTGGCTCGGGCGATAGAAAACCGTCTGAATAAGACTCTCTGGCCAGAGGGGCTGCTCAAAATTGATTCGAGCGTTTTCTACGGAGTTGGAAAATCCCTCGATACCGCCACCAGCGACGACTATAAGAAAGACACTCCATACAACACGTATATTCATCCTGGATTGCCGCCCACGCCGATCTGTAATCCAGGTATGGCCGTGGTGAATGCTACCGTCAATCCTCCTGCTGGCGACTGGCTCTACTGGGTGACGGTGAATTTGGATACCGGTGAGACGCACTTTTCTACCACTTTAGAAGAACACGAAAAATACGCGGAACAATTCTATGAATGGTATGCGAAAAACCGTCCATCGCAAGAGAGCGATAACGATCAGCAAACAGACGGCGATCAATAGCCGAAATTTTTAACCACCTCTAAGAAGTGAACGAGAATGCTGCTGCATACACACGTGGTAGGCCACCCGATTGCCCACTCTTTGAGTCCTGCCATCCTTGCTGCGGCAGGAGTGGGTATCCACTGCGAGCGGGCTGACGTCGACCGTGGAGAATTGGCTGCTTTCCTGGCAGGCCCAGGGAAAGCAGATCGCGGTCTGAGCGTCACGATGCCGCTCAAAAAAGAAGCTTTCAGTATCTGTACTCAGGTGGAGGATCTGGCTATGCGCGTGGGGGCGATCAATACGATCGTCATTGAAGAAGCAGATACAGACGGCGATGCGGGCGCCCAGGATGAACAGATGATTCACGGCTCCCAGGGTGCTCAGAGGACGCACAGCTATGCACATGGCGCACAGGCTCAGAGTAGCCAGAGTGGCGAAAACGTTCAGGGCGGAGCAAACGCAGAGAGTAGCCAGCGTGGTCAGCAGATTGAGCACTCTCGCCCCTCAGCGGGGCGAACCATCTATGGGCTCAATACCGATGTGGCTGGTATCGTGCAGGCGATACGCGAAACGCTCGGGGAGGAAGCCGCATTCACTAACGCCGTGATCTTGGGTTCAGGTGCGACGGCCGGTTCGGCTTTGGCCGCTCTGCAAGATCTTGGCCAGCCACAGACTCGTATCTGCTCGCGGCGGCGGGTGATGGACAACAGTGTCTTTGCCGTGGCTCAACGCCTTGGGGTGTCGGTGGAGCACGCCCCGCTGACCGATGCGCATGAGCATATTGAGCAAGCCGATATTGTGATTTCCACACTGCCAGCGCACGTGGCAGATCCTTTAGCGCAACGTCTACGAGGGCTGCGACTGCCCGATCTCGCCGTGCTCGATGCCTCGTACAACCCGTATCCGAGCGATCTCACCACAGCAGTTCTCGCCGCCGGAGGCACCGATATCCCTGGTTATGAAATGCTGATCCATCAGGGGATTGAGCAGGCGAGAATTTTCAGCGGACGCGAGCCGGATGCCGAGGCGATTCACGCAGCAGTACGCGCACATATACAGCAGCGTTCGAACTAAACTCACTGTTTTCTCTGGAGTTTTTTGGAAGTTCTCGAGAAGTTGTCTTTAGGAACGCTCACTCTCTGAGTGGCGGTCATTGCGCTGGAGTTATCCACAGCCCCTCTCAGGTAAGAAGATATGTCTCTAAGCTGAATGCGTGAGCGAACAACGGAAACGACACGCAGATAGCGCTGGTAGCGATGAGCAACTTCTCTGGGCTGGCATACCTCTGCGACGCGCTGTGCTTGTATGGAGCATAGCAGCGTGCGTGACGGCACTACTCTGGGGCGTACGTGGGCGTGAACTGCTCAGCTGCATACTCGGGGGAGCAGCTTTTGGCTGGTGTATTCTCAACGCCTACATTGACGCTCGCACGATGACGCTTCTTCCGCTGTGGAGCAATGCGGCAGGAGTATTGTGGCTCATCTATATGGGGATCCTCACAGCACAGGGGCAGCTGCCAGCGGCATTAGGCTCTGCTGCGTGGGCTGGTGGTACAGGCCTGTGTATGGGAGGGCTATCTCTATGTGGCTCGCAGGGGTTAGGGCGAGGTGACGTGCGACTGATCGTGGTGCTCAGTGCATGGGTGATGGCAGTGGCTGCAGATGCAGGAGACCTGGCGTCACCCATATATATGGCATCCTTTGTAGGATGCGCCTGCATCTTGCAACTGCTGGGTTTTACCCTTTGGGCCGTGGCGCGTAGGTTGTGCTCCACCGAGCTGAGCTGCGGGAAAGAAGAGCTGGCCTTTGGAAAACAGGCGAATGCTCAGCGGCTCAGAGTGCTGCCGTTTGGGCCAGCTCTGGTATGTGCAGCATGGATGATGTGCATCATAATATGACAGCCAGTGCCCTAGTAGCTCGGTGGTGCAGAGGTATAGCCGCTATAAGCGGCGCAGTGCCGAGTACTCAGTGTCTAATAGCTCAGTGATGCAGTGATACGGTAACGCCGTGACGTAACGCCCGTTCTGATGTGTGTGGCGTCACTATTTGAAAGTGGTACTGCAGGTAGTGTGGGGGCTGTATCTGTAGATGGGCACTGCGTAGATTTTCCGGCAAACGATGGCACAATCAGCTTATGATGCGTTGGAGTACAGCAGGGGAGAGCCACGGGCGGGCTCTTCTCGCGCTTATGGAAGGTATGCCCGCTGGTGTTCAGATCACCAGCGCCGAGATTGAGCAGGAATTGGCGCGCCGACGCGCAGGATACGGGCGTGGTTCGCGGCAAAAATTTGAACAAGATACGCTCACAGTGCTCTCCGGAATCCGGCATGGGGAAACGATCGGCAGCCCGATTGCCCTGGAAATTGGCAATTCGGAATGGCCGAAGTGGGAAGCGGTGATGGCTCCAGATCCGGTGCCGCCAGCGGCCTTGATGGTGGATGCCGGAAAAGGGGATGCTCGTGAGATTGCTCGTAATAAACCGCTGACGCATCCGCGCCCAGGCCACGCAGATCTGGTGGGGATGAATAAATTTGGTTTTGACGATGCTCGGCCGGTACTGGAGCGTGCCTCAGCTCGGCAGACGGCGGCGCGAGTAGCTCTAGGAGCTCTGGCCAAGGCTTTCTTAGCGCAGGTGAGCAATACCTATGTGGTCTCACGAGTTGTTCAGATTGGAACGGTCAAAGCTGCTGAGCCCCAGCCATTGCCTCGCCCAGAGGATGTTGCTGCCCTCGACGCCTCTCCGGTGCGCACATTAGATCATGATCTAGAGACAGCCATGATTGCGCATATTGATCAGGCGCACGCTGAGGGCGATACTCTCGGTGGGATCGTAGAAGTGATCGCTTGGAATGTGCCGCAAGGGATCGGTTCCTATACGGAAGATGATCGGCGCTTGGATGCCCGTTTAGCCGGAGCAGCCATGGGAATCCAAGCGGTGAAAGGGGTAGAGCTAGGCGATGGCTTTGCTCAGGCAGTGAGCCGTGGCAGTAGTGCTCACGATGAGATTGTTCCTCATCCTGGTGGAGAGGGGATACGCCGGCTTTCCAACCGTGCAGGAGGCATCGAGGGAGGTATGTCGAATGGAGAGCCGATTGTGGTGCGGCTCGCTTTCAAGCCTATTTCGACTGTGCCTCACGCGCTGCGCACAGTCGATACCACCACCGGTGAGGCCACGAGGGCGCAGCACCAACGTTCAGACACAACCGCCGTTGTGCCAGGGGCAGTCGTGTCCGAAGCAGTTGTGAGTCTTGTTCTGGCACAGGCAGTTGTAGAAAAATGCGGTGGAGATTCACTCGCTGAAGCACGCCGCAATCTCACAAACTACTGTGAGAGTATCCCCCCTGTGAGGCGCCGATGAGTCCGATTGCTGTTTTTATTGGAATGCCAGGAGCTGGCAAATCTACGGTTGGGCGCGCTGTAGCGCACCTACTCAATATGCCTTTTGCGGATTCGGATGCGCTGATTGTGCAGCGTACTGGTACATCACTTTCCGAGGTGATGGGGCAGTTTGGAGAAGCTGGATTTCGCACAATTGAGGCCGACGTCATTGCTAAGAAACTGCAAGATTTCGGCGGAGTACTGTCGCTTGGTGGGGGTGCGGTCACGTCTGCGGCCACGAGGCGCGCGCTGAAAGGGCATCGCGTGATTTTGATTGATGCCGATGATGAGGTACTTGCAGACCGCATCATACACTCGCGCAATGAACGTCCGCTGCTGCGCGACGATCCGCGTGGAGGCTTGACCCGTCTACGATCTCAGAGAGATGCTATCTATCACCAGCTAGCCACAGATATTATCTATTCCTCTGCTCAGCCAGCAGTCGAGCTGGCACATCAGGTAGTGGCGATGCTCCAGGGGGCTTATACGTCGCTGCAGGTAGGCGACGAGAACGGGTATACCGTCCATATTGGGCATCAGCTGCGCCAGCGGATTACCAATGCTGCCGCTGGTGCTCCTGCAGCGCTGATCGTGCACGCTCCCGAAGCTCCGTTGCGAGAGTACGCCCAGCAGGTGGCAGCCGATCTGCAGCGCGCAGGTAGCATGGCGCATCTCTTTGAGCTCCCGCGCGCAGAAGCTGCCAAAGATATCTCCACCGTACAGGCTGCCTGGGATTTTGCTGGAGAACATCAGCTTGGACGAGATGCGGTGGTTGTGGCGATTGGGGGAGGAGCCACAACGGACGTCGGCGGTTTTATAGCCGCTACCTGGCTGCGCGGGATTCCGCTGATCAATGTTCCTACTACGCTTTTGGGGATGGTGGATGCGGCCGTCGGCGGAAAAACCGGAATCAACACCAGCCACGGAAAGAACCTTGTGGGGGCTTTCTACCCTCCGCGAGCTGTGCTGTGCGATCTAGATGTGCTGGCCAGCGTTCCTCAAGAAGAAATTCGCTCAGGGCTTGCAGAGGTCATCAAATGTGGATTTATCCGAGATCGCGCAATTTTAGAAGTTGTGGCTGAGCATGGTCAAGGAGTGCTCAACGTGCAGCCAGATGGCCCGCTACACGAATTGGTCGAACGATCAGTAGCGGTGAAGAGCGCCATCGTCAGTGCCGATCTGAAGGAGTCAGGTCTGCGAGAAATCCTCAACTACGGGCATACCCTCGGCCATGCGATCGAACGGCACGAGCACTATCATCGACGTCATGGCGAAGCTGTAGCTATTGGCTGTGTGTTTGCTGCTGCTTTGGCAGAGGCGATGAAAATTGCTCCAGCGGGGTTCACAGATCTGCACCGCAGCGCTTTTGCAGCGGTCGGCTTACCTATCAGTTATCGCGGGGCTTCGCGTAAAGAGCTGCTGCAAACAATGCACTCAGATAAAAAAGTACGTGACGGGCATCTGCGTTTCGTGGTGCTCAAAGAGATAGGTGAGCCCACTGTCGTCACTGATCCTCCTCGTGAAGCATTGGCGCAAGCCTTTTCAGCAGTGGGACTCTAGCACCTGTACCGTTTGAGTGAGGGAGGAGCTCACGGCACTGGGTTCGCAATGCGTTATTCCGCTCATAATGTGCGAGTGAAATGCCGCAGATAATGCCGCAAGCCGCTATTCTTAGGTAGGTATGTGCGCTGGCTCCATACGATGTGTGCTAGCTGGCAATGTAGACGTAGCAGATGGGAGTGCAATGGCAACCACAAATGATTTGAAAAATGGTATGGTCTTGAAGATCGACAATCAGCTCTGGCAGGTGGTGGAATTTCAGCACGTCAAGCCAGGAAAAGGCCCCGCTTTCGTACGTACGAAACTCAAGAATGTGCTCTCGGGCAAGAACGTCGATAAGACGTTTAATGCCGGTATTAAAGTAGAGACGGCCACGGTTGATCGTCGTGATATGCAGTATCTGTACAACGATGGTTCCGACTATGTGTTTATGGATCTCGAATCATACGAGCAGCTTCCCGTGAGTGCCGAAATAGTTGGAGACGCCAAAAACTTCCTGCTTGAAAACCAAAACGTGATTGTGGCTCAAAACGAGGGCACTGTGCTGTTTATTGAGCTTCCGGCGTCAGTAGTGCTTGAGGTGACGTTCACTGAGCCAGGTTTGCAAGGAGATCGCTCAAACGCCGGAACTAAGCCAGCTACGCTTGAGACGGGTTACGAGATTCAGGTTCCGCTCTTCGTTGAAGAGGGAACGAAGATCAAGGTCGATACCCGTAGCGGCGAGTACATCAACCGCGCCTGATGGACGAGCAGATTCAGCAGCCTGAAGGGCAGGCTGCGCATTCTGATCACGGCGATAGCAGCAGTGCCCCTCGCGCCAAGCGGCGCAATACCCGCCGCAAAGGGCGTTCGTTGCAACGTCAGCGTGCTCTCGACGTGCTTTTTGAAGCAGATGTTCGCCGCCTGCGCGGCCCACGGGCGCAGGCGCTCTTGGAAGAACGGCAGCAGATCTCCACTGCTCAGCAGCCGATTCAGGCATATGGGGTGCAGATTGTGCAGACATATCTCGCACATTCACACGATGTAGACGCCTTTATCGACGCCGCCTCACCCGAATGGTCGCTCGGCCGTATGAGCGTCGTGGATCGCAATATCTTGCGCATTGGCACCACTGAGCTCGTCTATTTACAGGTGGAACGGCCGATAGCCGTGAAAGAAGCAGCGAGCCTGGCGCGCGAGTTTTCTTCCGAGAAATCTGTAGGATTCACGATGGGAGTACTCAACCGAGTGGCAGATATCCACGATTTAGAGACGTCCGGTTCCGGTTTTGATGGCCTCGCTGGGGTGTCGCTATCCGATGGCAGCCTGTCGGCGTCGGATGATGGTCTTTCTCTGCCCGATGATGCCGCTGTGACGGATGGCAAGACAGATTCAAGCGAGGACGATTTGCAGCAGGGATATCCTCCGGCCGAGGAGGATACTGAGGAAGAAACTGAGGCGGAAAAAGCACTATAACGTACATTGCTCAAGAAAGTTCTGGAAAATCCTAGGAAAAACTCAGTAAATCGCCAGCAAAAGAACTTCATCTCGTTTACGATTAAACCACCTAACAAAACGTAGGGAGGTTCGTATGGCTCAACCGCCACCATTAACTCCAGAGCAGCGCGCAGCCGCACTGGAAAAAGCTGCACATATGCGCCGCGCACGAGCTCAAGTGAAAGCTGACCTTAAAAGTGGTTCGCTGAAGCTCTCCGCAGCACTGGCGCAGGCAAAGGACAACGATGTTGTGGGCAAGCTCAAAGTGAAGGCTTTGCTCACGTCACTTCCGGGGATTGGCGTGGCGAAAGCTGACGCTATTATGAAAGAGATCGGAATCTCTGCAACGCGCCGAGTGGCTGGACTCGGAGTTGTACAGAGGGAAAAACTAGTTGAGCTTTTCGGCTAGATCTCATCATTGTATTTCCCGCAAGCACAGACATAACGTATGCTGTGATCCATGGTATATCCTCGATATGAATAGACTGAAAACGACAAGCCTGAGGGTTCTCGCGCTTGTCGTTTTCTGTTTGTCATGATTATCTTTAGTGCATGGGAAGTTCTCATGTATTTGTGCTCACGGGGCCGACTGCAGTGGGCAAAGGCACAGTCATTAAACAGCTCACTGCTCGTTTTCCTGATGTGTGGCTTTCTATTTCAGCCACCACTCGTCCTCCACGAGCAGGCGAAATCGACGGGGTAGATTACTATTTCGTCTCTGAACAAAAATTTGATGAACTTGTGCGCTCAGGGGCGATGCTGGAATGGGCGCGCGTACACGGCCGACACCGCTATGGCACTTTACGAACTGCCGTCGAGCGAGCGCTTGAGCAAGGGAAAACCGTACTGTTGGAGCTAGATTTAGCAGGTTCTCGGCAAGTGCGCCAATCAATGCCGGAAGCAGTCCACATATTTTTGGCGCCGCCGTCATGGGATGAGCTAGTCGGGCGACTCGTTGGCCGAGGCACGGAAGATGCCAGTGAGCAAGCTCGCCGCTTAGAGACTGCTCGAGTGGAGCTCGCTGCCGAGAATGAATTCGATATGGTCGTGGTCAATACCACTGTTGAACAGGCCGTGATCGACATAGCGCACGCTATGCAACTCGCATGAGAGTAAATAGTGGCATAGAATAGGGTGTGTTGTGCGCTGTGGCTAGAGCATCGCTTTGGTGGCGCGATGATGGAATATGCGATGGA
Organism: Actinomycetaceae bacterium; assembly: GCA_028724905.1. Taxonomy (GTDB): domain Bacteria; phylum Actinomycetota; class Actinomycetes; order Actinomycetales; family Actinomycetaceae; genus Arcanobacterium_A. Next base: position 153,405 of record JAQYTG010000018.1, read on the forward strand.
ATACGCGGTAAACACGCGATAAATATGACGATGAATGAGGTCTTATGATCGGAACATCTGCTGATCCGCAAGGTATCACAAAGCCAGCTATTGACGATCTGCTGTCGAAAGTAGACTCCAAGTACACCCTAGCTGTCTACAGTGCCGCCCGTGCCCGCCAAATCAACGCTTACCGCCAGGAGATGAAATCTGGCGATGGAAATATCACGAATGTGGGTCCGCTTGTTTCCTCCACTCCAGACGACAAACCGCTCTCAGTGGCATTGGAAGAGATCGCTCAAGATAAGCTCAATCTGGAAACTTCTCGCGAGTGAGCTCTCACTGCCTGAGATCAAACTGAACAGAGGTAGGCATGACGCAGAGTTCCACCGATGTACACGGTGCAGTCAGTGCAGTTGCTGGTGTGCCTCGCGTGGTGCTCGGCGTCACTGGTGGAATAGCAGCCTATAAAAGCGTTGCCATTGTGCGAGGATTACGGGCTGCCGGCTGCGATGTACGCGTCGTTCCCACTGCGCAGGCCTTGAACATGGTGGGTATCACCACTTGGGAGGCGATCAGCGGACACCCAGTGCATACAGAAGTGACGGAAGCTGCAGACGACGTCATACACGTACGCACCGGCAGTGAAGCAGACTTGCTGATTATTGCCCCTGCTACGGCCAATACCATCGCCAAATTGGCCTGCGGATTAGCAGATAATCTTTTGACGGCCACGGCTCTCGTCGCCACGTGTCCGATGCTGATTGCTCCAGCCATGCACACTCAAATGTGGAACCATCGGGCTACCCAAGCTAATATCTCGACGCTGCGTGGCCGTGGAGTGAAGATGATCGGCCCTGAGGTCGGGAGGCTCACGGGGGCTGATTCTGGCCAAGGGCGAATGAGTGAGCCAGATGAGATTGTGCGTACAGCTTTGAATATCCTCACGATGAGAGATAGCCGTGCGCAGGCGGATACCTCTCATGGTGATATTGGTGATATCACTTATGGCGAGGCTTTACTCAGCAAACGCGGAGCTCTCGCTGGTTTGCGTATAGTGATCAGTGCTGGTGGCACGCACGAGCCGCTTGACCCCGTGCGTTTTATCGGCAATCGCAGCACTGGCTACATGGGAGTGGCCTTAGCTGATGCAGCAAAGCGAGCTGGGGCAGACGTCTTCCTCGTGGGCGCTAACCTCAGCCGCGAGGTGCGCGATCAGGTGCCCGCTGGTGTGCAGCTACGCTGCGTCGTCACCGCACAAGACCTCTACGAAGCTATGCGAGAGTTGGCAGATACCGCAGACGTGATCGTGATGGCTGCCGCTGTGGCAGACTATCGACCAGCACATCGAGCAGTGAGCAAAATAAAGAAGAACGGCGGCGGAGTATACACTTTGGAACTCGAAGAGACACCAGATATCTTGGCCTCTTTAGCCCGCCATCGCAGACGTCCAGAGCAGCTTATTGTAGGATTTGCGGCGGAGACGGGTGATAGCACGCACAGCGTGCTCGACTATGGGAAAGCCAAAGCGGCTCGGAAAGGCGCAGATATTATCGTGGTCAATGAGGTGGGAGAGAGCACTGGATTTGGTGCAGTCCCCACCGCTGTGACGCTCGTTGATGCCGAGGGGGCTGAACTGGGCACGGCTAGTGGCACGAAAATTGCTGTGGGAACTGCGATCATGGGTTATATCGGTGCAGCTGCGCAGGCACGTGGACTCATCAGCCATAGCATAGACACATAACACGGATACATCGACAGGCGCAGAGACGATACATGATGCATGATGGGTGTGGCTGTGCCTGAGGGGCAGTAAGCAATAATAATTCGGCATACAGATCAATCATCTCGATCAGGTCGTGACGTGCACGGCTGTCAAACGTAGGTAGAATACTCGGTAGAGTACAGCATAGAAAGTAGGCAGTGATGCGACTATTTACTTCTGAATCAGTGACGGAGGGGCACCCTGATAAGGTGTGCGATCAGATCTCTGATGCCATCTTGGATGCGATACTTGCCGAAGACTCACACGCTCGGGTGGCAGTGGAGACGCTTGCCACTACTGGGCTGGTGCACGTGGCAGGGGAGGTGACCACGCATACTTACGTGGAAATTCCGGAACTCATTCGTTCAGTGTTGCGCGAAATTGGATACGTCTCTTCCGAAATTGGTTTTGATGCCGGATCGTGCGGTATTGAGCTGTCCATCGGCCAGCAGTCGCACGATATTGCGGAATCAGTGAATGATTCTTTGGAAGTGCGCTCCGGGAAAGTAACTGATCGCTACGACCGCCAGGGTGCGGGAGACCAAGGCATGATGTTTGGCTACGCCACCAATGAGACTGATGCCTTTATGCCGATGCCGATTTATCTGGCTCATCGGCTTGCCAAGCGGCTCGCAGATGTGCGCAAGCGGGGTGATGTGCAAGGGCTACGCCCAGATGGTAAAACGCAAGTAACTGTGCGCTACGGTGAGGATGGCAAACCGGCTGGGATTGAAACTGTGGTGGTCTCCACGCAGCATCATCCCGATCTCACCCAAGCCGATCTCAGCCGCGACATTCAACAGCACGTGATCGCTCCCGTACTCTCAGAGCTAGTGCCAGAATTCACCGACTATTCCACGCTCGTCAACCCCTCGGGAAGATTTGTGATTGGCGGGCCGATGGGAGATGCAGGGCTTACCGGACGCAAGATTATCGTTGATACTTACGGCGGATTCGCCCGCCACGGCGGAGGAGCTTTCTCTGGAAAAGACCCTTCTAAAGTGGATCGCTCAGGTGCCTATGCGGCGCGGTGGGTGGCTAAAAATGTGGTCGCTGCAGGGTTAGCTGATCGCTGTGAAGTACAAGTGGCTTACGCTATCGGACGAGCGACGCCAGTATCGTTACTGATCGACACATTTGGCACAGAAAAGGTGGAACTTTCACGGATTACAAACGCCGTCCACAAAGTGTTTGATCTGCGGCCAGCAGCAATTATTGACGCCCTCGATTTACTTCGGCCGATTTATCAGAAGACTGCAGCTTACGGGCACTTTGGGCGCGACGACGCCGATTTCACGTGGGAACGCACAGATCAAGTGAATGCTCTTCTGGCGGCAATTTGATGCGCTGCGCTGGCGGCGTGATCTGCTGGCAGCGTTTGCGCAAGATTGTCTGCGCTGCAGTTCTGGCAAAGCTGCCGCGATCACGGTGATGACGTGACCACGGGATGCGCTGTGGTGACGACAGTGCGATCTGCTGGCAGCCGTAAGCTGGAAGAGGAGTTTTGATTTTTGCTGATTTTTTTACCAAGGCAGATGATTCAATAGAAGAGTGGATACGTCGCAGCTAGATTCGCAACCAGCTCTCAGGCCAGGCTTGGATGATGTGCCGGAGTTTTCTCAGCAAGAGGAGTTGATGAGCTTTCCGGTGCCGGAAAAAGCCGTGCTGGCGTCTGCGGTGCACTTGCCAGTGGCACACGTATTAGTGGATGCTCCAGGAGCGCAGTGGAATCCTTTTTACGAATACGAAATTCCACAAAAACTAGACCGGCAGGTAGTGGTTGGTTGCCGAGTGCGCGTGCCGTTCGGTGCGCTGAGAGTCGAAGGGTTTGTTATCGGGCGTAGCTCTGAAGCCACTCAGGGGCGACAGCTTCGGATGCTCGATTCGGTAGTCTCGCCGCTGCCGGTACTCAGCCAACCGATTTTTCAGCTGTGCCAACGGATTGCTCGGCGCCAGGCTGCTCCTGTGATAGACGTGATACGCCTAGCCGTACCTACTCGCCATGCGAGGGCTGAACGTGAAGTATCGGCTTTGGCGGCGCCGGTGTTCCCTAGTTCCGCCTCACCAGATCCAGGGCTCTGGGAGTTGTATGAGGATGGCGCGCAGGTGATTGCCGATATGAGTGCCGGCCTGCGGGTGCGCGGCGGATGTATCCTCGCTCCTGCCCACTCAGACAGTGCGATGCTCGCTCCGGCGGTGCAGGCAGTCTTAGCAGCGGGCAAGAGCGCCTTGATCGTGGTGCCCACACCGAAAGCTGCTGATCGTCTAGCTGCTGAGCTGCGCGCCGCACTTGTGGGCGAGCCCCTCGGTGTTTTTACCGCGCAGCTCCCTCACGCGCAGCGCTATCAGATGTTCGTCAGCATTCTAGAAGGGCGTGTGCGCGTCGTCATCGGCACCCGCTCAGCTGCCTATGCACCCCTGCCGAACGTCGGCCTGATCGTGGGGATTGACGTCGAGCATCCAGCTCAACGCGAACGGCGCAGTCCCTATATCGACACCATGCAGGTGCTTCGAGAACGAGCAGACATTGACAAGACGAGCCTGTTGGTCTTCTCCCGATCTGCATCCTTAGATCTGGCGCAACTCGAACATTCTCAATGGGCTCGTCCGCGCATCACGATAGCTAGCCGCTATCGGCGAGCGCTCATGCCTCATATTGTTTTCGCTCAGGATGTGGCATACGAGGGAGCCCCGTGGGCACGGTTGCCAGACTCAGTGTTTTCCACGATCCGCAGCTCGCTCACCCTCGGAAATGTGCTGATTACGGTACCTCGTAGCGGGTATATTCCGAGCATAGCGTGTGCCCGCTGTGGGAAAAGGGCACAATGCCCGCAGTGTGGGGGAGAACTGGCAATTATGGAACCGGACGCTCCGCCAATATGCGAGCGCTGCGGATGGCGTACGTCAAGATTTGTCTGTGCCTACTGCGGTTTTCGCAAACTGCGTCCCATCCGTATCGGTTCAGTCCGTACCGCCCAAGAGATTGGTCGGGCATTTTCGGGAGTGTCGATCATCACTGCACGAGAGGAGCGCGAGCAGATCAGTACGCCGCGGCGCCACGCTATTGTGGTAGCTACTCCAGGGCAAATACCGATTTTTGAGCAGCCCTATGCGGCGGCCGTTATCATAGATGCGGGATCCGTCCTGCACACCTCTGGCTTAGATGCTCCGCTCAATTTTTTCCATATCTGGGCGAAGGTGGCAGGTAGTGTGCTCCCTCGGGAAGCAGGCGGCACCGTTCTCATTGTGGGAGCCATAGAAGATGACATTGCTGCTACTGTGCGTGAGGGAAGCTGGCTCGGGTGGGAGCAAGAGGCGTATAGGGAGCGGGAGGCTCTGGCGTTGCCGCCCACGGCCGCCTGGATTTCCCTAGAGGGGAAGTGGGAAGATGTGCGTGAATTTTTAGCGGCAATGCGGGGGATCGCGGCGCGTGAGATGAGCGCTGATCCTGCTGAACATTCCCCTCAGATGGCCGTGATGAGCGACGAAACTCCTCTGGATGCGCTCTTGGCTGGTGGCGTGCATCAGCTCTTACCGCACGCTGCTGTGTTGGGGCCGACCAGGCGCCCCGATGGTACCACGCTTACGTATGTGCGCTGCAGTGAAGAAAATCGTCCGTGGTGTACACGGATCGTGCGCCTAGCTCGCAGCGAGCTGGCGCTCAAGGGAACGCGCGGCTCACGAGTGACTGTGACAGTCGATCCGCAGCTTTAGCGTTATTCGCTGTGCGCGCTCTGTGTCCTGCTCGTGCTGTTCACCCGCTCGATGCCCGCGGCGTGCTGCCTCGTCTGCAACAACAGCGCACATATACCGTCTGCAACAAGCACATAGTACGTCCGTTTAAGCTGTACAGGAGCTACGCCGTAGAATGGCACCTATGAGAATTATTTTCGCTGGAACTCCAGAAGTAGCAGTGCCAGCACTCAACGAATTAGCTGCTCATCACGAGGTGGCAGCTGTGCTCACTCGGGCTCCCGCTCCCCGAGGACGCAAGCGAGTACTCACCCCCTCGCCCGTACACGAGCGAGCCCAAGAGTTGGGATTAGCGGTGCTCACGCCTCGCAAGCTGAACGATCCAGCCGTGCTCGCTCAGCTTGCGGCGCTGGAGGCCGATGCTGTAGCGGTGGTGGCATACGGATTAATAGTGCCTGAGCAGGCGTTGGAGATCACTCGTTTTGGTTGGTTTAACTTGCATTTTTCTTCTTTGCCGCAATGGAGAGGGGCTGCGCCCGTACAATATGCAATCGCTGCGGGGGCGCAGACTATTGGCACCTCCGTCTTCCGTATCGAGCAAGGGCTTGATACTGGGCCGATTGTGAGCCTAGTTGAGCATCCAATAGCTCCCCAAGCCAGTGCTGGAGAAGTGCTCGCAGAGTTGGCCCAGAGCGGAGCGCTGCAGCTCTCGCAGACGCTCCAAGACATTGCGGCAGGGCGGGCTCATTTTTCACCGCAGCAGACAGATGCTACCTACGCTCCTAGCCTCTCCACGAAAGATTCACAGATCTTTTGGGATACGCCAGCAAGGAAAATCGTCGATGCTGTGCGCGCTTACACTCCAGAGCCTGGCGCCTGGAGCCTGTTCAATGGGCAGCGCATGAAAATATCACGTGCAGTACTAGCATCGCCGCACGCATCGGGCACAGGCGCAGTTGCTGCACAGGATTCTCCAGCAGCTGAGGCCAGCGAGCTGCAACCTGGTCAGATATATGTGGGGGAGAATGGATATCCATTGGTTGGCACTGCCACTGGTGCAGTGGAGCTTCGAGAAGTGACGCCGGCTGGCAAACACACGATGGATGGCGCTGCCTGGGCGCGCGGCTTGCGCGGCGAGGATCTCCACTTTGAACAGATGCACAGCGATCCAGCGGCACGTGAGTTGAGTTCGCCCCAGATACACAAGCGAGCTGAACAGGTTAGCGAGCAAGCTATGCAGAGAGGTACCCGTCTATGAGCAATCGCCGTCCCACTCACTGGCGCCCTGGCCGCCATGATTCAGACCCCGCTCGGCTGGTAGCATTTGAGACGCTCATGGCAGTAGAGCTTGACGGCGCCTATGCCAATATCGAACTGCCACATCAGATTCGCCGCGCGCGACTCAATCGCCAAGATTCGGCCTATGCCACAAATTTGTGCTACGGCACACTGCGTTTACAAGGTCGGTGGGAAGCTATTGCTAGCCATTGTCTAGATGGGCGCTCTCTGACTAGTCTCGACCCTGAGGTGCTAGTGCTGATACGCATGGGGATTCATCAGCTGCTCGGCCTTGGCACTCCTGCGCACGCGGCGATCTATGAGACCGTCACACTCGCCCGCAACGAAGTGGGGACGGGTATCTCAGGTCTGGTGAACGCCGTCTTGCACCGCGTGAGCGAGCGCAGCGAGCGGCAGTGGCGAGATCAGCTCATCGCCGATGCAGGCGGACACATCAATTCACTGCAATTCCTCTCTCAGTGGTTTTCACATCCTCAGTGGATTGTGCGGGCGATTGACGAAGCTCTCAAAGCAAATGGGCGCACCCACCGAGAGCTGTTGGCAGTGCTAGCCGCAGATAATGAGCCAGCTTCCGTCAAACTCGCTGCTCGCGATATTTCGGTACGTGAGCTACGCGCAGATATTGAGCGCGGCCACATGAGCAGCGCTCCAGGTTCACTCGTTGATACTGCTGTGGCACTTGAGGGCGGAGACCCTGGCCGTGTCTTTGCGGTGCGCGATGCGCGTGCGGGGGTGCAAGATGAGGGCAGCCAACTCGTGGCGCGCACATTTACGGCAGTGCCAGTGGAAGGGCGCGATGAGCTATGGCTAGATATGTGCGCTGGACCAGGAGGAAAGACAGCGACTATTGCAGCAATAGCTGGCCAGCGAGGGACTCGGGTGCACGCCAATGAGCTCCATGAGCACCGCCTCGATTTGGTGGAGCAAGCTATAGCTCCGTGGAGCGATATCGTCCAGCTGCGCTGCGGTGATGGACGTGATCTTGCGCAGATGGAACCGAATACTTACGACAGGGTGCTCGTGGATGCTCCGTGCACCGGAATTGGCGCCTTGCGGCGTCGCCCCGAGGCGCGTTGGCGTAAAGAAGCTGGTGACGGCGTTGATCTAGCTGCGTTGCAAGGAGAACTGCTCGCTGCTGCATGGGCGTGTACCCGAGTCGGCGGGATCGTCATGTATTCCACGTGCTCCCCGTATGTGCGTGAGACACACGCCGTGATCAGAGGTTTTCTAGATCGCTATCCGCAAGCACGGTTGCTTGATGCACCGAGTATTGCCAGCGGTCAGGCGCTCACAGAACTGACGGGTGTGGGAGGGCATCTGCAACTGTGGCAGGATCTGCATGGCAGCGATGCTATGTATATGGCTATTGTGCGCAAAAATGCGGATACTAAGTGCTAGCGTGTGAGCCAAATGGTCGCATAAGTGCAGATATGTCTATGGAGTGAGGTAGTGATGAGCCTGCGGATGAGTCCTTCCATTTTAAATAGCGACTTTGCAAATTTGAGTGCAGAGCTTGCCAAGATCAGCAGTGCAGACTGGGCTCACATTGACGTGATGGATGGGCATTTTGTGCCGAATCTGACGTTAGGGGTGCCGGTCGTTGAATCAATCGTCGCAGCTTCACCGCTGCCCGTGGATTGCCATTTGATGATCGACGATCCCGATCGTTGGGCTCCGCAGTATGTGGAGGCGGGGGCGGGTTCCGTCACGTTCCATGCTGAGGCGGCTCACGCTCCTATTCGCCTGGCGCGCGAGATTCGAGCTATGGGAGCTCGCGCGGGGATCGCCGTCAAACCTGCCACAGCCATTGAGCCGTACTTAGAACTCCTCAATGAGTTTGACATGATCTTAATTATGACGGTAGAGCCAGGGTTTGGTGGCCAAAAATTCATTGAACAGATGATGCCGAAAGTGCAACGAACCCGCGAAGCAGTGGAGAAAAGTGGGCTCGATGTGTGGATTCAGGTAGACGGTGGAATCTCGCAGGAGACGATTGGGTTAGCGGCAGATTCCGGTGCAGATACGTTCGTGGCGGGTTCAGCGGTGTTTGGCGCCGAAAATGCTAGCGCAGAGATTGCAGCTCTGCGTAATCTGGCGGCGAAGCACAGCTGCCGGTAGCTGCCAGTGCTGCGTGAACGTTGATACTGTTTTATTTTTTTGCACCATTCTCACACAGAGCAGACACGAACTAAGGGTGCTGTTTTACTGCCAGCGCTGCGTTCCACGTCAGAATGCTCGTGTCTCTTTGGGAATGACGCCGCTGAGAGCCTATACTGAAGAAGCACACACGTGCGCCAGGGTCAGTGAAAATCTGAACCGGCGGTGATAGTCCGCGAACTGAGGCAAGTCTGCTTCGGCCGATGAGGTGAAATTCCTCAACCGACGGTGAGAGTCCGGATGGGAGGCACACGGCGTGGTAACTTTCGTTACCGCGCGCTTTTGTTTTCGCTATGAAGCCTGGTCACGGACGTGCACGTATATGTTCAGCACGTGATCGAGAGGCCAGATAGATGAAACGAGCAGCGTGGCTTGCCCCAACTATCGTGGCTATCGTGCTGCTCGGAACGTGGGTAGTGACGACTCAGCTCGGAATCGTCCCCGCCTTTGCGCTCCCCAGTCCGTATGCGGTGATACAGCGGCTCCTCGCGGGCTTTGAGGGAGGATACCTCAGCCAGGCGCTGCTTTCCACGGTACGTGAAGCCTTTCTTGGATGCTTGGCAGCAGCTGTGCTCGGAATCCCACTGGGTGTAGCAATCGCCCATTTCAAACTTTTCAGCGCCGCTATTGAACCTTATCTAGCGGCTTCTCAGGCTATTCCGGCCATTGCCATCGCCCCACTTCTGGTCACATGGGTGGGCTATGGCACCACAGCAATTGTGGTGCTGTGCACAATTATGGTGATCTTCCCCGTGATTATCTCGACGGCTGTAGGAATACGCCACATCAGCAGTGAGGTGATCGGAGCGGCGCGCCTCGATGGTGCCGGTGGACTCACTCTGGTACGCCGCATCGAGATTCCGTTGGCAGGGCCAAATATCATGGCCGGCCTGCGGACGGGATTCACGCTAGCCATGACCGGAGCCGTGGTAGGAGAGATGGTGATCGGCGGGGAGAGAGGGCTCGGCATTGAGCTCGTCAGCGCTCAGCACGTGAATGACGTCTCGGGAATGTTTGCCACGATTGTTCTGTTGGCGGCGGTGGCCGTGGGAATCTATCTCGCATTGCGCATTCTTGAAAACGCCGTTCTCAGAGCCACGCAGGAGACGGCGTGAACTCACGTGACCTCATCAGTTTAAGCTACCAGGCTACGGCTATCTGCTGTAGCACCGATGTGTTATCGAGAAAGGAACATCATGAACAAGCGGATACGCGCCACTATTGCTGCGATAGGAGCAGGGCTACTGGCGTTAGCTGGCTGCGCTGGCCCTACAGACGGAGCCACTGGCAACGGTGCCGATACCGGCTCGTCTGCGGAGAAAACTATAACGGTGGGTCTCACCTACGTGCCAGACGTTCAATTCGCACCGCTCTATGTGGCAGCCGAAAAGGGATACTTCAAAGATCGCGGCCTGGACGTGCGTTTGCGCCATCACGGTGCGCAAGAATCCTTGCTTGGGGCGCTTGCTGCGGGGGAGGAAGACATCGTTTTTGCCGGTGGGGATGAGATGCTCCAAGGGCGCTCCACGGGGATTGACGTCGTCAATTGGGCAACAATGTATCAACGCTATCCCGCCGTGCTGATCGTATCGGAAGATTCCGGCGTCACGGCGTGGGAAGATCTAGCTGGAAAGACGGTGGGTTTGCCGGGGGAGTATGGCGAGAATTACTACGGTTTGCTCGCTGCGCTCAAGGATCATGGCTTAGAAGTCAAAGTTAGCGTGAAATCTATCGGATATACGCAGACCGCCGCCATACAAAATAAGCAGGTGGACGGGGTGATTGGTTTTGCCAACAACGACGTGATCGCTATGGAAAACGCCGGCTTAAAGGTGCGCTCGATTCCGCTTGTATCGGGGGATTTGCCACTGATCGGAGTGGGATTTGGCTCGTTGAGTACTAATATCCGCCCAGAGGTCTACAAAGAGTTCTTGGCAGCTGTAGAGCAGGGCATGCACAGCGCACAGCAAGATCCAGAGGGGACGCTTGCGATCACCGAAAAGCAGGTGCCCTCACTAGCTGATCCCGACAAGCGCGCCGTGGCCGAGAAAGTGTTGAAAGCCACGTTGGAGCTCTATGAGGGCAGCGAGGTTTTCGGGCAGCAAGATAGCTCTAAGTGGGAGGCGATGGCTCAGTTTATGCTCGATCAGGGGCTTATCGACAAGGCCGTGCCAGCCAAGGAGGCGTTCACTACTGAGGTGGTGTCGGCCAGCTGATAGAAATTCTTATAGACTGGCACTATGAAAACTTTTGACCAGCTTTTTGACGAACTCTCAGATAAGGCAGCTACCCGCCCTGCGGATTCCGGCACCGTGAATGAACTCGATGCCGGAATCCACGCTATTGGAAAGAAAATTGCGGAGGAAGCCGGTGAAGTCTGGCTGGCAGCTGAATACCAAAGCGACGACGAGCTCGCCGAAGAGGTATCGCAGCTCCTCTATCATCTGCAGGTGATGCTGCTAGCTCGCGGGCTCACGCTCAAGGACGTCTACCGATACCTGTAGATGAGGTCGCACTAGACGTTTAGGTATGCCATTAGATATTTAGAGGTAGTCGTGACGTCACGCCCATGTCCGTCACTCAGGTATGAAAGGCAGAGATATGCTGCGTATTGCCGTGCCCAATAAGGGTGCACTTTCCGAACCGTCCATCTCAATGCTGAAAGAGGCGGGCTACCACCAGCGGCGCTCCACTCGGGAACTCTCCTTTTACGACGGCGAAAATGGCGTGGAATTTTTCTACATCCGTCCGCGTGACGTCGCCGTCTACGTTGGAGCGGGCACTGTGGATGTGGGGATCACTGGACGCGATTTGCTGTTGGATTCTGGCGCTCATGCACTCGAGCATCGCCGTCTTAACTTCGCGCGTTCTACGTTCCGTTTCGCTGCTCCCGAGCACACGGCACAATGCGTGCAGGATCTGCAGGGCAAACGCATTGCAACCTCTTACGATCATTTACTGCGTGAATACCTCACCAAACAGCAGGTACAGGCCGAGGTGGTGCACCTCGATGGAGCGGTGGAGTCTTCCGTTCGTCTGGGAATTGCAGATGCGATTGCGGACGTCGTAGAAACTGGCACCACGCTGCGGGCTGCAGGACTTGCAGTTTTCGGCGATCCACTGTTGGAGTCTGAGGCCGTGTTGATTCGTCGTGACGGTGCTGAAGTGACCCCTGAGCTGCGGATTCTCGACGGCAGGCTAGAGGGCGTCATTATGGCGCGCTCATACGTAGTGATGGATTACGATTGCCATCAGGATTTATTGGCGCAGGCCGTACAAGTAGCTCCTGGATATCAGAGCCCGACGATTTCCCCGCTGCACGAAGAGGGATGGTTTGCTGTGCGCACAATGGTGGAGCGGGCGAAGATGAACGCCGTCATGGATGAGCTACACGCTATCGGGGCTCGTGGCATTATCGTGACGCCGATCCTCACCTCGCGCATCTGAGCGGCGCAGCGCCATAGCCAGCGTGCCGCCACTCTCGAAAGCGGCTATCGACAAAATTATCCTGCCGATACGATCAATCCGATACAATCAATCAGTCGTTATCAATCGGTGCGGCGTTGATCGGCGCGAGATATCCGTGCACAGATGGTGCTGCAGCGCCATTGAGCTAAACTGAGACTATGACACAGAGGGGTAGGCCGAAACGGGCAAGAGACGCCGCGCACCCAGCTGTGCACGATCATCCAGGCCACCGCCGATTCAGCTTGAAAATGGCGCTGCGCCACAGTCCGCTCTCACTCGCAGAAATTGTGCGTGATGTGCCGGTCTATCGCTATCTTGGTGAAAGCCTCACTGTTGAGGCGGTGAAAGATACTGTACGGCTAGACATCGCCACGCTGCGTGCCGGCGGAGAACTCATTGATTACCGCACGCGCAGCAAAGATGGAGAGTACGCTTATTACCTCGACGATTCCTCTAATATCCCAGTCGATACCAGCGGGCTCAACATGGGTCTGCTCATGCCGTTATTGGATTTCAAAGGACGTTCACAGACGGAAGTATTCGCCCAGATTGGAGTACGCAAAGCCCTTGAAGCTGGACAGAGCGGTGCTGATGCGCAGCGGCCCACAGCCCGCAGACCGCTACTGACCACTGTGCCTCAGGGGCAATTTACTCCAGTGGTGGCAACAGCCATTCAGCACGGCGATCTGATCTCTATGCGCTACCAAAGCCTCAACGAATCGGCTCCCTCGCAGCGGCTCATCAAGCCACTAGCTCTTGAGGTGCATGGCGGAGAATTCTATATGCGCGCTATCAAATATGAGATGGAGGGTGATGAGCACAGGAGCCGTCATATCCACCCCGAGACGCCTCTACGCACATACAAAGTGGCTCGAATGCTGTCGTGTGACCTCGTGCAGGCCGATGCAGCGCCGCGTGCGGACGGTGCTTTCGTGGCCGTATCTGAGGATTTTGCACCTGGAGAATCTACATCTGGCGAATGCGTCGAGAAGAATAAATACACTCCAGCTGTGGATGCTCACGGCGGAGGTAAGGCGTCGTTGTTGGCTCCGATCACAGTGGTGTTTGCGGTGCGCGCTGGCACCTGTGTGCCACTGGTAGATCGCAGTGAACCGTGCGAATGGGATGGCGCGAGTCAAACCGTCAGGCCACTCGTCGCTACCGGCCATGCTAAAGCAAACCTTGCTGAAGCACACCATGTTGAAGCACATAAAGCGCTCGCCAAACAGTCAGCTGCGTCACTACCTCAGCCCTACTCTCTGCCGGAATCCTGCCCCTCACCAGAACGCTACTCCTCACCGGTATGGCGCTACTATCTCCTGCGTGACGTCAATCGGCTCAGTTTTTTAGAGGAGTGCGGATTCTATGGGCGTGATCTGAGAGTCGTGGCTCCCGTGGACTACGCCCGCGACGTCCAGCAGCGCTGTGAACACGCTGCTCGCATAGTGAGCGCGCCAGCGCAGCCACATCCGACTGCCACGAACATCACTGCGGATACCACCAGCACGGTGCATCCAGTACCCCAAGACGCAACTGGAGGCACGTCGTCACGCACAACAAACTCGATGCCGCAGATGCAGAGCCAGGCAGCTCCGCCCACTCAAGCTGTCGATGCTAGCGTGCCCCGCCGAGAGTCGTATTTTACCTATTTGCTGCGCCACGGCCCTACCACGTTGAAAGAGCTGGCTACGCATTTTTCCTTAGTTCCGCTCATGGTGCGCCGTGAATTGCGCGATCTCTTTACCACTGAGATCGTGGTGGATGGCCAGCCACAGGCGCTCTATGATTTGGTCATGCCACCGTGGGAAGAGGGGCAGCCCATTGACGACACCTGGGTGATTGAAGCTCGAAGAAATACTGCCTGGGGTGACGATCCAGGCAGCTATCCGGTAGCGAGTTTTACCTTGGCAGAAGTGATATCGCTGCTGGGAGCTATAGACTCCTTGCTCGCGGTGGCTGTAGGAGATCATCAGCGCGCTCTGCTCGATATGCGCGCGGTCTTTGTTCAAGCTGCACGGACATCAGGATATGGAGATGCCATCTGGGAGCCGCCCACTGCACGCTTCGCTCCGGCTATTGCCAACTCTATCTTTGCTGCTATTGAGCAGCGCAATGCCATCATTATCAGCTATTGGCAAGCCCACCCACAGGGCGGCGCAACATATAGGCAAGAGCACATTCACCCCTTTGCCATCGATCCCGCCATCAATCCACTGCTCGTAGCTGCTAATGGACGTGGGGAGCTACGCACGTTCCGGCTTGATCGTATCTCTGACGTCACGCCCACAGATGAATATGCCAAAAAGATGCAGGTGCGCACCTGGTCTACAAGTTATAGAGTGACGCCGAAGCACTTTACGGGTACCCCTGTGCAGCTTGTGTGCAGCCCAGGAGCGCGATGGTTACGTGAAGAACTTCCTGAAGCTCGAATGGAGGTAGACGCTGAGAATCATCAGCTCGTTATCTCTGCCACCGTGCACAATCTGCAGTGGCTGCGAACGCTACTCGTGCGACTGGGCGCGGATTGCATAGCGCTGCAACCTGAAAGCGTGTGCAGACAGCTAGCTCCGGCATTATCAGCCATAGCACATACGTACAGCGGGGGAGAGCCGTAGCGGATCTCAACGTGAACGTGGAGAATGGCTGAGCTAGCCGTAAACGCGCTAGCGGCTCCGATAGCACCGCGTCACCCCAATGCGTAGGCCGGTTCGCGTGTAAGTGGATTGCCGTCACGCCGCGAAGCACGACGCACGATGCGCGCATCTGCGGGCGATAGCGCTGTAGGCGGGGAGTGCTCGGTCGTAAAAAGCGATGCTGTCACAAGAAAGGTGATGCCGTTACGAAAAAGACCGTCACAAAAATTAGTGCGTTGCGTCGTGAGGAAAAATAGAGACAGCTCATAACTGGGCATGAACGTTACAGAAAGGTGGGATGATGATTGTCGGTGTAGCAATAAATCCCGATTCGGGAAAAGGACGGGGACGCACCTACCGTGATGAGATCGCCCACTTACTCGCCGCCTATCCGGTGGAGGTGGTGTGGTTTAACAGCGACGATCCTGCTGTGCTCAAAGGCGATATGTTTGGTGCTGCTGAGACGGGGATGATTGATGCTCTGATTGTGGCCGGAGGGGATGGAATGATCCACCTCGCCGTGAATGCTCTCGGAGATTCGCAGATCCCACTGGGAATTGTGGCCACCGGATCTGGAAATGATATCGCCAGAGAATTTAGCCTGCCGACGCACCGCCCCGACGAGGGGCTACACCAGGTGATGACGGCTCTCTTTACACGCAAATTTCGCCAGATTGACGTGATTGAAATCGAGGGTGGAGGAAAAACAGAGCGGGCGCTGGCCATGGCCAATATCGGACTGGATGCCGATACGAATCTCCGCACCAACCAGTTGCACTGGCCGAAGGGAAATCTGCGCTACCTGCGAGGTTTGATCAGCGCGCTGTGGCATTACCGACCTTACGGTGTGCGCATCACGATAGACGGGGTACAAGCGAGCGGTTCAATGGTGTTGCTGCTGGCGGCAAACACACGTTTTGCCGGTGGAGGTTTCAATCTAGCCCCCCATGCTGATCCGAGCGATCACCTGCTCTCCGTGGTGGTGCTTCGCGGTTTGCGAGCAGTAGAGTTTCCAGGTTTGCTGGGCAAATTAGCGACTGCTCGCCACGTCTTAGATCCGAGAGTGCATGAGATCGTGGCGCGAGAGGTCTACGTCGAGCCAGACCCGACGGCAGGATCGCCGCTGCCGGCACTGATGGCAGACGGAGAATTTATCTGCCACGCACCCGCGCGTATCCGTCTTCTCCCGAGCAGGATACGGATGGCGTTATGAGTAACGATCATGTGATATCAAACTTTATTGACCAGCAGGCTGCCCACGGAATAGTCCTCGACTCTGTGCAGCGTGAGGCTTTATGGGCATTGAGTGACGATCAGGATGTCTTGGTGTGCGCTCCGACCGGTTCAGGTAAGACGATGGTGGCTCTCGGAGCTGTGGAGCTAGCTTTGGCCAGACGACTGCGTTGCGTCTATACAGCTCCCATTAAAGCTCTCTCCAACCAAAAGTATCGA
The DNA here is from genome assembly GCA_028724905.1 of Actinomycetaceae bacterium. Classification (GTDB taxonomy): domain Bacteria; phylum Actinomycetota; class Actinomycetes; order Actinomycetales; family Actinomycetaceae; genus Arcanobacterium_A. The sequence goes on from JAQYTG010000018.1 coordinate 169,851, forward strand.
GAGCTCTGTGCCAGCTACGGCGTAGAACATATTGGGCTGCTCACGGGAGATGAAACGATCAACCGCGATGCTCAGATTGTGGTGGCGACTACTGAAGTGCTGCGCAATATGCTCTATGCTCACGATTCTGCAGTAGCAGATATTGGTTACGTGGTACTCGATGAAGTGCATTATTTAGCTGATCCGGTGCGCGGACCAGTGTGGGAAGAAATTATTGTGCAACTTCCCTCACGCGCGCGTCTGGTGAGCCTGTCGGCCACAGTGGCGAATGCCGATGAGCTGGCTCAGTGGCTTCACTCGGTGCGTGGGCAGACCACTGTCGTACTCTCACACAAACGTCCCGTTCCGCTGGTTCAGTACCTTTACAGTAGCGGTGAGCTCACGCCACTTTTGACGAAAAAAGCTAAGCTCTCTCCGTCCGCACAAGCGCTTTTAGAAGCTGCTAACCACCGCAGTGATGGAACATATCGGCGGCGCAGATCGGCGGTAGCGAGCAGTGAGCGCAGGCGAGTGATAGCAGCTCTGGAGCGCGAGCATATGCTGCCGGCAATAGAGTTTATTTTCTCCCGCAAAGGATGCGATCAGGCTGTGTCGGATCTGCTCGATAGCTCCGTGCGTTTCACACATAAGAATCAGGAGCGTCGGATTAACGAAGCCTTGATGGAATTGCGCGAACAGCTCACCGATGCAGATGCACGCACAATTCGTTTTAATTTTTGGGCGCGCGCTCTGCGCCGAGGCTTCGCAGCCCACCACGCTGGTATGTTTCCGGCGCTCAAAGAGCTCACAGAGAAATTAATGGGGGAGGGGCTGCTATCGTTGGTCTATGCAACCGGCACGCTAGCCTTGGGAATTGATATGCCCGTGCGTAGCGTCGTAGTGGAGGAACTGCGACGTTTTGATGGAACTGATTTCGTCGATCTCTCTGCCACCGAGTACACACAGCTCATTGGCAGGGCAGGGCGCCGAGGAAAAGATCCCGTGGGCTATGCCGTGGTGCTCGCTAGGGGAGACCTTTCCGTACAACAGCTACTCTCGGTAGCTACCGGCGGAGTCGAACCGCTCAAAAGTGCCTTTTTCCCCTCGTACAATACCGTCGTCAATCTTCTACAGTTCTCTGATTATGCCGCCGCTAGAGCCGTGATGGGTGCCTCATTTGCGCAATTTCAAGCCAATGATCAACTGGCGCACGCACAAGTGAAAGCACGCCGGATCCGCTCTCGCATTGCTGAAATTGAGCGAGAACTCACTGGAGCGTGTGAACACGGAAACATCGTGGAATACGCGCGGCTGCGTGCCCATGCTCATCGAGCTTCGCAAGCCCAACGCAAGCGCGCAAAAGCAGCCTATCGAGAACGTATTGAGCACTCCTGGGCAGATGCCAAGATCGGGCGGGTGTACGTGTGTTCACTCGGCGGTGAAGTAGAGTATTTTGGTGTGTTGTCCACGCATCGAGAACGCCTCCGGACGGTGACGATGCAGGGAAGACTTCGGTGGATACGGCGTAGCGAGGTGCGCAGTGAACTGCGCGAATTGGGGACGTTTACAGTTCCTTTTGGTATCGGGGCTAAAGACTCTCAAGGCCGCAACCAGATCGCCGATGAGATTCTCGAACTCGTGGCGCAGCGCATTGACATGGGACTGGATCTCGATCTGACAGACTCGTGGGCCGCATCTGCCACTCCTAACGACCCAGCGGTGTGGGCACATCCGGTACATTCCTGCCCTGATCTATCCGAGCATTTACGCAGCACGCGGGAGTTGCTGATGTTGGATCGTCAGCTCGCACAGCTGGAGACGACGATCAGCTCGGCAGCCGATTCCGTGGCTCGAGAATTTGATGCAACTGCAAGCGTGCTAGCTTATCTGGGATATCTGCAAGGCGTTCCGCACACCCCTGGACGAGCCGATCAAGTATGGGTGAAACTCTCTGGCGGAGCGCCGCTCCTCGCTCACATCCACAACGAAAGTGATCTGCTGATGACGCTATGTTTGCAAGAGAGCGCCGTCAGTGAGCTGTCTGCTCCTGAATTTGCAGGGCTATGCACGGCATTTCTTGCAGATCGGCGCCTAGGAGAACGCGTTGGCCATCTGAGCGAGGCGAGCGAAGCAGCCTGGAAAGCTCTGCGGCGCAACTATGAATTTGTGAATCAGCTGGAGCTGGCGCGCGGTATTGTGCGCACGCCAGAGCCTCAAGGGGGAGGCATAGCGGCATTCACACAGTGGGCTGCGGGTGCTTCGCTCGCTGGGGTTCTCAAAAGCCACAAATTGGATGTTGGAGATTTCATGGCGGCGAATCGCCGTCTCCTCGATCTCTTAGGGCAGATCGCTCTTGCCACCCCCGATACTGCAGTGGGGGAGTTAGCCGATCGGAGTGCTCGGCTCCTCAGACGCTGGGAGTGGTTGTGATGTCTGTATGCAATGCTGTATACAGCACCGCATACAGCGAGGAAAAGCGAACGCGGCAGAGGTGTCAGATAATGTGTGGGGGCGGCAGATGATGATGTACAGACCTGGCAGCTCGCTCATATTTCTGTTTCAACTGGCACTCAGTACGATGGCCGGAGTCAGTTTGTCGGCCGCTGGTGCGCCGCGTTCGTGGTGGCCGGCAGCGCTCATCGGCATAGCTGCGCTGTGGTGGGCGGTGCGGCGCAGTACGTGGCTGCGCGCCTTTGCTTGCGGATTCGTGGCGGGCTGCGTATTTTTCTATCTCCATTTTGACTGGGCTTTCACGGCCACAGGTCTGATAGCAGCACGAATTCTGCTGGCTGCAGTCGAGGCAGTCTTTTTAGGAATTGTCGCGGCGCTGTGGGCTGGGGTGTGGAGAAGTAGCCGAACTCACCGAAGTGGTCTGGCCACGCTAGCGGCGCTACTCGCCTCGGCCGTGATCTGGGTAGGAAGTGAGGTTATCCGCTCAATGCTGCCTTTTGGCGGACTCCCGTGGGGGCTGCTGGGCTATTTACTAGTCGATTCACCGCTGGTGCACATGGCTCCGCTCGGTTCGACGGAACTGGTGGGCGGCGCTGGGGTAGTATGCGCTCTGAGCGGTGCATTAGCCGTTCAGAACGCACTGCGAATGCATCCCTGGCGCAGCTTGAAAGCCGCATTTCTGTGTGTAGCTATGCTCATCGCTCCGCTGTGTGTTCCGCTCTCGGCACCCACCACTGGCACTGTGAATGTGGCCATTGTCCAAGGTAATGCCCCTCGGCTTGGCACTGTGCCAGATTCCTCCTGGAGCACGATCACCACGAACAACCATGTGCAGGCAGCTCGGAGTGTGGTATCAGGGGAGCAGCTACGGCCAGATCTCATTGTGTTACCCGAATCTACGTCAGATGACGACTATCGAGTAGCGGGCTATCCTCATACTCTCATTATGGATCTGGCGCGGGAGGCAGGCGTGCCCCTGCTACTTGGCACGCAGCGGTATTTTGCAGAGCATGGCCGGCAGATGCGCACGAATGACTACGTGGTGCAGTATCCCGATGCGGCTGTGCCCACAGCTGACGACACTTACTCGAAGCAACACCCTGTGCCTTTTGGTGAATATGTGCCGCTGAGAGCTATGGTTGAAAAGCTCACAGATAAAGTCGATCAAATTTCCATCGACATGGTGGCGGGGGAGAAACCTGCCCAACTCAAGGTGCAGCTGCCTGGGCGTGATGTGTCTGTGGCGGTGCCCATCTGCTTTGAAGTAGCTTACTCTGCTATCGTCTCGCAGGGAGTTGCGGGCGCTGAACTTCTTGTCGTCCCCACGAGCAACGTCACTTTTGGCGATTCGCATGAGGCTTTTCAACAGTTTGCCATCACGAGATTTCGAGCGATTGAGAATGCTCGCAGTGCGATTCAAGTCTCAACCATGGGCACGTCAGGCGTCGTGACGCCAGAGGGCAGGGTTCAGTATCAAACAAACCTTTTCGAGCAAGATGCCCGAGTGTTGCCAGTATCGCTGCACGCGCAGGTCACGCTCGCAGCAAAGAGCTACCAGCTGCGCACAGTCATCGTGCTTGTGGGCTTCACGGTAGCGAGCCTGTGGGCTATAGCGGGTCTGCGCCGTCTATATAATACAGCCTAAGCCTAGTACGGCTCCAGTATGGCCGGTGCATCCATACGTGGAAGCGCCAGCTACTAGGTGCGTCCCAGTGTAGCTAGATATGCGATACGTCACTCATACTGGAGGGGGGTGTAGGGCAAACGCACGCGAGATAAACATGAGATAAATATGCGCCTACGTAGCTCAAATATGCGATGTGAAGTGTCGTGCAGATGCCTGCGCGCATATAGATGTCAGTGCATCCGCTTATAGAGTTTTCCGGAACGAAGCAGCGCTAAACGCTCATCGAGTAACACCTGGAGTTCTTCTTCGCTACGGCGCTCTAACAGCATATCCCAGTGGGTGCGCACAGCTTTGGCGGGCTTTTTGTCGTCGTCGTCACCAGTTCCAACGAGATGAGCTACTGCGCCACACTTGCATTCCCAGGTGGCTGGAGCATCGGCATCAACTGCGAGCGTGACGTCAAATTCGTGGCCATTCTCGCACAGATACTTCACCTCACGGCGTTCCACAAAAGCGACGCCCTCATCCGACTCTAAAGAATTCGCACCGATTTTCATACCGCGCAGTGAACGCTCAACCATTCAGATTTCCTTCTTTCGAGCCACGTATTATATACCGCTTGTGTAACGTGCAGTGATCACTCATTGTTCCCGCTGCGTTCACCTAGTTTATCGAGATCGCTAATGGAGAGCGAATCAGCCTCAATCCGGCGATGCTGAAACGTCGATCAGACCAATGATTATTAAACATCCGATAATGTATATTATGTCAGATTAGTTTTGGGTGCAGAACGACACCGTACAACCACTAGCTATGCACCGCAAAAGTCCCTTCCCCACACAAGGCCAAATCTCTGCGTGACTGCAATTTATTGATGATGATTGATGATGCGCAAGCGTTATCCACGAGCTCGTTTCTGTGCGCGGCGCAAAGCGAGCTCATCCACGACTTGATCAGCCACTGAATCTGTGTGTTCCACAGGGAGCTCTGTAAGTGATCCTTCTACTTCACGCCACACTTTTCCAAGGGCGATACCGAAGACTCCTTGACCGCCGTTAATCAGATCAATCACTTCATCGTTCGAGGTACACAAATATACCGAAGCGCCGTCACTCATAAGGGTGATCTTGGCAAGATCGTCCACGCCAAAATCTTCCAGCTTGGACACTGCGGTACGAATTTGTTGCAAAGAAACGCCAGTATCCAGGAGACGTTTGACTACTTTGAGCACCAAAATATCGCGGAATGAATACAGCCGTTGCGTGCCGGAGCCTTGTGCTGTGCGTACGGTTGGCCCCACCAGTCCGGTACGATCCCAGTAGTCAAGCTGCCGATAACTAATCCCCACTGCTCGGCACACTGCAGGGCCGCGATACCCGAGATCGTCAGTGAGCTGCGGTAAGCCGTCACTGAAAAGCATCTGCTGCTGCGATGTGTGCTGTTTATCGTGCGTGGATGGATCAATCATCGAGCTTGCCTTTCCCTTAACCTACTGACAAGCGTAAGCCTGTTGGAGTCGAAATACAACGACATTATTTAACTTATATCGGCGTGTCGCAAAGTGTTTCTTAAAGTAATTCCTGAGTAACTTTAAGTTTTCGCATGAAAAAGCACCGATATACAACATCGGCGCTCCAGTTTTAGCTGCGTTCCTGTGGTGTTTATCGCAGCTCGACGTCAATGCTTTCTAAGAGCAAAGCGCGATAGTAATGCGTGAGCAAAGCGGAGAGCTCCCCCGTCGCTGCCACCACACGTTCCTGAGCCAACGGCGTTTTACGCGCCCGCTCAAGCGCCAACATATTCACCAAGGCCACCGCATGAGCATGAGCTGAGGTATGTACGGCACGCAGCTGCCGTGTAGGCATTCCGGCTTCTTCAAGCGCCGCTGCATATCGCACAATATCAATGGCTTGAGATGTGAAACGTCCACGAGAATCAGGAGCGAGCAGCCCCGCTTCAACATAAGATTCAATCTGATGAATAGGAACCCCAACTAGCTGCGAAAGCTCCGTTTTCGTTAAACGTGTGCCAGGACGCACTGCAGCTGATTCTCCCCCACCGACGGCGTGCATTCGTCCCGGGTGCTCATGGGTAGCGGCACCTGAATCCAGCTGCCGGAGCATCTCTTTAATCTGTGCAAGATGCGCATACCGATCGCGCTGCTCAATCAGAATAAAGCGCAGCCGCTCCACATCTGCCAGCGAAAAAAGACGCTGATTTGAGGGAGTGCGATGCGGACTAATAAGCCCCTCATTCTCAAAGTGCCTAATTTTAGAGGCAGCCAAAAAAGGAAACTCCCCGCTCACTATAGCGCGCACTTCCCCGATTTTTAGTGTGGGTTCATGGGACACATCTTGCGGCCAGCTGAGCTGCTCCGCTGCGGCGTCACGTCCGGAATCGGCAGGTATAGAGGCAGAAGTCTGTGCCATACTAAGCCGCCTGAGTGGAGGCAAAGTAGGTAAATTGATATTTCCCGATCCGCACTTCATCATGCGAGAACAGCTGCGTTTCGTTTATCAATTCCCCATTGACGTACGTGCCATTGAGAGACCCCATATCTTTGACGGTAAACGTGCCGTCGTGACGCAAAAAATGTGCGTGACGACGAGAGACAGTCACATCATCTAGGAAAATGTCCGACTTAGGGTGGCGTCCTGCCGTTGTTTCATCTGAGTTGAGCAGAAAACGAGCACCTGCATTGGGGCCACGTCGAGCAATCAGCAGCGCACTCGTAGGCGGAAGCGCCTCAATCGCAGCGAGATCATCGGCGTCCAAACCATGCAGCTGAGCTGGTCCCTCCATTGAACCACGTCGGATAGCCGAAAAACGCGACGTGGCTGTAGGGTCAGGCATTGCTGGAGTTGGTGTAGCATCCGAATCGTTCATGCTCATGCTTCTTTATCCCCTCTATATGCCCTCAGTCCATACACCTCAGGCAGACACTATGCCCTAGGTAGATATACCCCGAACGTTTAGGCCACCCTGACCTCTACTACCCTAGCCTAATCGTCTAGCGTGGCGTTATGCAATCGTGATGAACACTGTGGAGGATATGGCTCGCACGCCTCAAACGCAAGCGCTTGGGCGTGACAAAGTACATATATGATCGTCGGGCCTTTGGAAAACACTGGCGTGTTTTCCACGCCCTTCCCTCCTCGCACGCCTCAAACGCAAGCGCTTGGGCGTGCTCGTCGGTCGGGCTAGCGGGATTTGAACCCACGACCCCTTGACCCCCAGTCAAGTGCGCTACCAAGCTGCGCTATAGCCCGTTTGTCGTCATGCGACTAGTCGATGGTAGCGCATGAAGCGCGACAATCTCCAATTGTGCGTGCCCGCGTCCATACTCCCCGATCACTCATTGGCGCGTCAGCACTTTTACCTCGCGCATACGCACTGATGCATCGGCCGCCTACCAAGGATACCGCTCAAGCCAGCGCTGCTCAGCTCCGCCGCTTCTTTCCTTTGCTATCTCGCCGCTCGCGCACCCGCACCGAAATCTGGATCGGAGTGCCATGAAAACCATACTCATCGCGCAGCTGCCGCTCCAAGAATCGGCGATACCCATGCTCAATAAAGCCCGTCGCAAACATCACAAAACGAGGCGGACGATTCCCCACCTGTGTAGCGAAAAGTATGCGGGGCTGTTTACCGCCGCGCACAGGGTGTGGGTGCGCAGCAGCCACTTGGCCGAGAAATGCATTGAGCTTGCCCGTCGGTATCCGCTGATCCCACGATTGCAGAGCCTCACATATCGCCCTGGTGAGCCTATTCGTATGCCAACCCGTCTTTGCAGAGAGATTCACGCGCTCCACCCAACGGATCTGCGATAGTTCTTCCTCTAGCTCGCGCTCTAGCTCATAGCGACGCTCATCATCGACGGCATCCCACTTATTCGCCACAATCACCATTGCGCGTCCAGCGTCTACCACCTGCTGCATCACCCGAATATCCTGCTCTGTCAAAGATTCCGAGGCATCAATGAGCACCAAACCCAGCTCTGCTTTCTCCAGCGCATTCTGAGTGCGAATGGAAGCGTAGTAGTCGGCTCCACTGGTGCGATACACGCGCCGGCGAATACCCGCAGTATCCACAAAAATCCAGGGTTCGCCGTCAAGCTCAATTATCTCATCCACAGGATCGCGGGTGGTGCCAGCCAGGGAATCTACCACTACCCGTTCCTGTCCGGCGAGCTTGTTGAGCAACGAACTTTTGCCAACATTAGGGCGCCCGAGCAGCGCAATTCTCCGTGGGCCAACAGCTGGAAGTACGTTAGCCACAGCAGACACCTCAGGGAGCACCCGCACTGCAGCATCGAGTAGATCACCCACTCCTCGCCCATGCAAAGCACTCACGGCAATGGGCTCTCCCAAACCCAAACTCCACAACGCGGCAGCATCGGCCTCCCCTGCCTGAGAATCAACCTTATTGGCTGCCAGCACCACAGGCTTACCTGAGCGCCGCAAAAGCTGGACGAACTGCTCATCAGTAGCCGTTGCACCCACTGTCGCATCCACCACAAACAGCACCACGTCAGAGTCGGCGATGGCAAACTCAGCCTGATCTGCCACCGATTTATCAATCCCTGATAGCCCGCGCTCCCAACCGCCAGTATCGACGAGCGTAAAATCACGCCCTGCCCAGTTCGCTTCATAGCGCACACGATCACGAGTGACGCCAGGAGTATCCTGCACGACTGCTACCCGTTTACCCACAATTCGATTGACCAACGTGGATTTTCCTACATTAGGTCTGCCGACGACGGCCAGGACGGGCGCAGCAGCGGCAGACTGGATATGATCATCGCTGTCATCTCCAGCAATGACGGCACGATCATCATCTTCGAGTTCAAAATCGTCGAGCAGATCGCGCAGCATCATTTCCCGCTGCGCGTCGTCTACGAGTTGCACAATGGCCGCTACCACTTGGGCGACGCTGAGCTCTGTGGAGTCTATCGTCGTCACTCCCTCGGCTGCCTGCATAAACTCCACCACTGTGGAATCATCACGATCTCTGCGCAGCACTTCGTCTTTGGTGGCTTCCAACGCCTGAGCGTCTGTACTCCCGTGGTTGTCCAGAGCTCGCCGAGCCAGCCGTGCCTGTTCGCTGGCCGTGATGAGCACTCGTACAGTGGCATCAGGAGCAACCACTGTGGTGATGTCTCGCCCCTCAGCGACGATCCCACGCCCAGCAGAAAAACTCTTAGGATCGCTCTGCTCGCGGATTATCTCACGCTGGCGGCGTATCAGCTCCGAGCGCACGTCCATATTGACTGCCACTTTAGAGACCACACTCGCTAACTCTGAGGTGCGGATATCGTCTGTAATATCAATGCCGTCGCAGCTCAGGTGCTGATCGTCAGGATCGAGATGAATCGTGAGCGGCATCTGGGCTACTGCGCGTGCGACGGCTGTTTGATCGTCAAGGTCAATGCCGTTGTGAAGCGCCCACCAGGCTGCCGCCCGATACATCGCTCCGGTATCAAGATACGCCAACCCCAGTTGCCGCGCCACGTGCTTGGAGACAGTCGATTTTCCGGATCCCGCAGGCCCGTCAATCGCAATGGTCACAGACATTGGCGTCACTCCCCTTCTCGTTCAGTACTCACCACTTGCCAGCCGCGCTCATCCAGCCCGTGCTCCAGCTCAGCGGCTCTCGCAGGCTGTACAAACACTCCTGCACGCCCCACTGGCTGTGCCATAGAGTGTTCGAGGCTGAAATCTTCGATATTGACGCCAATGGCTCCGATATCGCTAAAAAGCTGGCCAAGACGCCCAGGCTCATCTGGCACCAGCACCGTGACCTCGCAATAGTGTGCCGGAGCCCCGCCATGTTTGCCAGGAATCCTCGCCACCCCGAGATTCCCCTCGTGAATAATGCCTGAAATTGCATCCAAGCCGCCCTCGGACTCAATCGCGGTGATAAGCGCGTGCAAATTCTGCTCAATTCCGCGCAGGGCGGCGGCAATTTCTGCGCGGTTGCCGTCGATAATAGACGTCCACAGCAGCGGATCGGAATGCGCAATGCGAGTCACGTCGCGTAGCCCTTGTCCGGCCAGGTCGAGAGCCTGCGCCGGCTCGTCGCGCAGCGATGCCCCCACTAGTGAACTCATCAGCTGCGGCACATGAGACATCACGGCCACCGCATGATCGTGCTCAGCCGCGCTCATACTCATCACGGCCGCCCCCATATCCGCAGCCAGATTCCGCACGCACAGCACGGCTTTCTGATCGGTTTTCTCATCGCTCACAATCACCCACGGTCGCCCCACAAACAGATCGGCATCGGCGGCGATCCCTCCGGAGCGCTCTTTGCCGGCCATCGGATGTGAACCCACCCAGCGGCTGATATGCGGGTCTCCGGCGAGATCCGCAGCGATTGTGTGCTTCACTGAAGCCACATCGGTGACGACGGCATGGGGATAGCGTTCCAACGCCATACGCACCACCTGAGCTGTCACATCTGGAGGCACGGCCACTACCACAAGCTGCGGATCGTCCACCGGATCAGTACTTCCCGCACCCAGATCGCGCGCTAGCCCCGCTGCCACGGGTGAAGCATCACTCACGTGCACCTCGACGTTTGCGCTGCGTAGGCGCAGCGCAATGGACGTGCCAAGTAGGCCAGCGCCAATCACCAGCACTGGCCCCGTCGTCGTGAACAGCGTAGTTGAGTTCATTGACTATCCATCACCTCAGCGATTCGATCTGCCGTTTTACGCAGCGCGCCTATGGACACGCCTAGCGCATCTACAGCAGAGCACGCCTATAGATCCACCATATGCATGAGCGCACCCAGCTCTGATCCCGCAATTACGCGCGTCTGCCCAGGCTTCAGATGCCCTGCCGTAATATTGGCAAACTGCATCCGCACAAGTTCCATCACCGGATGCCCTACTTCTTCCATCATGCGGCGCACAATCCTATTTCGTCCTGAGTGTAAGGTGATCTCCACGATAGAGTTTTTCGGTTGGGATTCGCGCAGCACAAATTTATCCACTTTGATAGGCCCATCCTCAAGAGTGATGCCTTTTTCCAGCACTCGCCCTAACCCTCGGGTGACGGCTCCCTCCACGCGTGCCACATACACTTTGGGGATGCGGTAGGACGGGTGAGTCAGACGGTGCGTGAGTTCGCCGTCATTAGAGAGCAGAATCACGCCTTCGGTATCCACGTCGAGTCTCCCCACGTGGAAAAGCCGCTGTGGATACTCGCTGACGAAATCCTGAAGAGTTTTCCTGCCCTGATCGTCGCTCATTGTACTCACCACCCCTGGCGGCTTGTAGAGCACGAGCGTGAGTAGATCAGTCTTGGTCGGTACAGTGACGCCATCTACTTTGATCGTGACGGCGTTCGGATCGACGCGCAGCCCCACGTGCGTGATCTGTATGTCGTTGACGCTTACTCGCCCAGCGGTGATCAGCTCTTCGGCGGCACGCCTACTGGCCACTCCGGCGTGCGCCAAGATTTTTTGCACGCGCTCCCCCTGGGGGTTGTGCAGCGACTGTTCTGCTCGGCTCATGGTAGCTCACTTTCGATATCTTCAAGTTGTGCATCATCGGGAAGATACGGTGCCAACGGTGCTAATTCGTCGAGCGAATTCATTCCCATGCGTTCCAGGAAAAGCTCAGTAGTGCCGTAGAGAGCTGCCCCTGTGGCTGGCGTAGCTCCCACGTGCTGAACGAGGCCGCGCGTCTCCAATGTGCGAAGTACAGAGTCTACATCAACACCGCGAATAGCAGCTACCTGTGCTTTCGTCACAGGCTGCTTATAGGCCACGACGGCGAGCGTTTCCAGCGCTTGCACTGAAAGTTTATTCGATTGGCCTGCCGTCACGAAAGCTGCCACTTCAGTGGCGTAGCGCGGATGTGAGTAGAAACGCCAACCTCCAGCCACTTCTCTGAGCTGAAAACCTCGAGGGGCTGGTTCGCTCTCATACTCTCGAGCTAGTTTGCGTAGCAAGGTATCTACGTGGGCTTCAGTGACGCCAATAGCTGTGGCCATCGCCCGAGCCGAAACTGGTTCGGGAGCCACCATCAGGATAGCTTCTAAAGCTCCTCGCACAGCTAAGGTATCAGGGGATCTGTATGAGGCTAACGTTTCCTGGCCTAGCGCCAGATCTGGCGACGCGAGCGGCGCTGCGCTCGCAGATGTCGCAACGATAGCTGCTGATCCTGCTTCCCCAGATGAGGAGGAAGCCGACGGCATAGGCTTATCTGTTTGATCTGTCATGGCATCAATCACCTCCATACGGTCGTTCTTCGAGTGTAGATTCGTTTGCCATGTCGCCGCGTTCCTGCACGCTCAGCGAGTCGGCGTCTATCATGCCAGCTGTGCTGGCCGCCTGAGCGGCGCTAGCCACCCGCACGACCAGCAGTGGAGCCAGGGCGTGCTCCTGCTCCACATCCACTTCGCCGCGCCGCAGCAGATCTACGACGGCGAGAAAACGCGAGACGACTGTGGCCACATTAGGAGCGTCTTTGCATAATTCCCGAAAACTCATGCGATCTCCGACGGCAAGCCGCTCATAAATAGCGTGTATCTGGCTCTCCACTGAAACCAGCGGATCGTGGATATGATCCAGGCTGATCTGCGGTTCTTCTCGGGTGAAAGCCTGAGCGGCCACCATCGCCAGATACTGCGGAGTAATGTTCAGTTCCACTGGTGGTAACAGGCCACGCAAATGTTCTTCCAAAGGCACACTGCGGGGCACAAAAAGTGTCTGCGTCATCAACCGTTGGGCTATATCGGCGGCCACCTCTTTAAACGCTCGATATTGCAATAACTTAGCAAAAAGCAGATCCCGAGCCTCCAAAAGCTCGACATCTTCTTCGTCCTCTGGTGTATGCGGCAGCAGGCGAGCTGCTTTGAGATCGAGCAGCGTGGCTGCCACCACCACAAATTCACTTACCTGCGAAAGATCAGCTTCACTCTGGGCAGCCACGAAAGCGAGAAACTCGTCCGTCACCTCTGAGAGTGCCACGTCGGTGATATCGAGTTTGCGCCGGTTAATCAGTGAGAGCAACACCTCAAAGGGACCTGAAAAAACGGCCAGAGAAACGGAGAAGCCCCCCTCGGTTTGCGGTGTGGACGTATCTCCTTGAGGCTCGCTGATAGCACAATCAGGCACTGGCACCACGGGCAATCAACTCCCGAGCCAAACGCAGATAAGATTTTGCTCCTTGATGGCTCGGCGCGTAGGTGGTGATTGGTTCAGCGGCGATCGTGGCATCGGGGAATTTCACTGTGCGTGCAATCTGGGTGTCAAATACCTGCGCTCCAAACTGATCGCGCACCAGCTGAATAACCTCACGGGCATGAATCGTACGGGTATCCACCATAGTGAGCAAGACGCCATCCACAGTGAGACGCGGATTGAGACGCTCTTGCACCCGTTCGATCTGCTCCATGAGCAACGCCACACCGCGCATAGCAAAAAACTCGGCTTCCAGAGGGATGATTACGCCGTGGGCGGCTGTGAGTGCATTGACCGTGAGCAGGCCAAGTGAGGGCTGGCAGTCAATGATCACCACGTCATAATCCCCCAGCACTGGGCGCAGTACCCGAGCTAATGTCTGTTCGCGAGCCACCTCATTAATCAACTGAATTTCAGCTGCAGATAGCTCGATATTAGCGGGGACAAGATCGAGATTCTCCACACTCGTAGGTTGGATAATTGCTGCGAGATCTGGCTTCGCTGCCACCAGCTCGTTGTAAATTGTGCGCTCAAGCGCCATCGCATTGACGCCCAACCCCGCTGAAGCTGCACCCTGCGGATCGAAATCAACGAGCAGCACTTTACGTCCATAGCTTGCCAGCGCCGCCGAGAGGTTAATCGAAGTCGTGGTTTTCCCCACGCCCCCCTTTTGGTTGCACATGGCGATGATACGTGCTGGGCCGTGGGCAGCTAGCGGCTCGGGCAGCGGAAAATCGCGCTCTGGATTTAATTCGCCAAGGATATCAGTCTGATGAGAACTCACACTTCTAATTTACTAGATTTTTGCCGATTCTCTCGAAAGCTACGTGAGGTCTTTTTCATGGCGGCGATCTTCGCACCCAGCACGCTCTCGTTATGCTCATCGCACGTGGGGAACTCCCGAGTGAAGACGACGTCCAGAAGTGTCCACGCTTTCGTTATGCTCAACGCACGTGGGGAGTTCCCCTTGGCTCGTCACGCTCGTTGTACTCGATGCACTCCGTGAACTTCGTATATTTTTCATATATTAGGAAGAATCCGTGCACCATGTCCGCACTGCGCTACCCGCGCAGGCGTTCAACTTCTTCCCTACCCGTGGTGAGCGCGGGGGTGGGCGCTGGCGTACACTTCTTTGACGTTCTCGGGCGTCACCTTGGTATATATCTGCGTCGTCGTCACCGAAGCGTGCCCAAGCAGCTCTTGAACAATGCGTACGTCTGCACCCCCTTGTAGCAGGTGCGTGGCAAAAGAGTGGCGAAATGTGTGTGGTGAGATATGTTCCAGGCCAGCTCTGTGAGCAATGGTCTGTATCTCTTCCCAGGCTGACTGCCGTGAGAGAGGTGCCCCGCGCTTATTGAGGAAAAGCGCTGGCGTTCCACGGCCATGTGCCGCTAGTGCGGGCCGCCCGCGCACCAGATAGGCGTGCACAGCCTCAAGAGCATACGAGCCTAAAGGCACGATTCGTTCTTTGTTTCCCTTTCCAAAAAGCCGCACTGAGGCACTCTCGGCATCTATATCGTCTGCCGTGAGCCGCACGATTTCCGAAATACGCGCCCCTGTGCCGTAAAGCAGCTCTACGAGGGCTCGATCCCGCAAAGAAATTGGATCATCTGCCAGCGAAGCGGCGTTGATGAGCTGCTCCATCTGCTCAATAGTGATGGCTTTTGGTAGCCGTTGCGGGATTTTAGGCGGGTGGATCTCACGCGCCGGATCGCTAGGCGTTATTCCCTCATCGCAGAGAAACTTGTGGAAACCACGTACTGCCGTCACCATTCGTGCCACTGAGGCCGGAGCAAAAGGTTTCGTGACGGCGTTTTCTGGATCATCAGCAGCAAGGCCGGAGACTTTGGAAGCGGGTTGGGCGTACAGATAATCGACGAAAGCAGCCACATCTTCGCTGCCGATATCTGCTGGCCGTTGCACTGAGCGGGAGTTCAGATGGTGTAGATAGCGAGTGAGATCTCGGCGATAGGAAGTGAGCGTGTGAGTAGAGAGGGAGCGCTCGACTGCCAGATGGGCGAGGTACTGCTCAAGAGCTCGCCGCATACGCGGATTCTCACGGGAGCTCTTCTCGTTGGGAAGAGAAGAGCCGGCTCGTTCATCTCGCATTGACCTATGTTGCAGTGATTCAGCAGATTTTATCCTATTTCGCTGTGCGCTCATCTCGTGTGTTCACGCCTTTCAGATCGCCATACGCCACTGCCAACACGATATAGTAGAGATGCATATCAGTGGCCAAGAGGTCTTATTCATCATACTGTGAAAGGCGGCTCATAGATGAGCACATTAGAGTGGAGTGACGTCGATCAAAAAGCTGTAGATACTAGCCGTGTACTTGCTGCGGACGCGGTGCAAAAAGCTGGCAACGGCCACCCTGGGACGACGATTTCGTTGGCTCCAGCAGCCTATCTTCTCTTCCAGAAAGTGATGCGGCACGATCCAGCTGACAGCGAATGGATGGGCCGAGATCGCTTCGTACTCTCAATTGGGCACTCATCACTCACTCTCTATACTCAGTTGTTTTTCTCTGGTTATGGCCTTGAGCTGGCTGATTTAGAAGCGTTGCGCACCGAGGGGTCGCTCACTCCAGGCCACCCAGAATACGGCCATACAAAGGGCGTGGAGATGACCACCGGTCCGCTTGGTCAGGGGTTTGCCTCGGCAGTGGGGATGGCGATGGCAGCTCGGCGCGAGCGGGGGTTGTTAGATCCGCAGGCTCCTGCTGGGAGTAGTCCTTTCGATCACTTTATCTACGTGCTCGCGGGCGAGGGCGATATTGAAGAGGGAATCACCGCCGAAGCCTCCTCGCTCGCAGGCACTCAAAAACTCGGCAATCTCATTGTCATTTTTGACGACAATCGCATCTCTATTGAAGACGATACCAGCATTGCTCTAAGCGAAGACGTCCTCGCCCGCTATCGTGCATACGGCTGGCACACTCAGCACGTGGCTTGGCGCAATGATGAAACCATCGAGTATAAAGAGGATCTCGACGCTCTCTATCAGGCTATTGAACAGGCCAAGAGCGTCACTGATCGGCCATCTATCATTCAGCTTTCCACAATTATGGCGTGGCCCTCTCCAAACGTCCAGGGCAGCGCAGCCGCCCACGGCAGTGCACTTGGAGAAGCAGAAGTTCGCGGCCTCAAAGAGGCTCTCGGTTTTGATCCAGACGCTTCCTTTGCCGTGGATACCGATGTACTCACACAGGTTCGTAGCAAGGCGGCGCAGCGCGGACGCGATTGCCACGCAGCATGGGATGAGCAGATGACGGCATGGACGGCTGAGCATCCTGAGCAAGCACAGTTACTTGAGCGGCTTAGAGCTCACAGACTCCCTGATGGCTGGACGGATGCACTCCCAACGTTTGAACCTGGGACGTCACTAGCTACCCGCGCAGCCTCGGGCAAAGTGCTCACTGCGCTCAAAGATGTGCTCCCCGAGCTGTGGGGAGGAAGTGCTGATCTAGCTGGCTCGAACAACACCACTATGGATGAGGAACCGTCATTTTTACCACCAGATCGAGCCTCAAAGGCCTGGCCAGGAGGGTGGTATGGACGCACGCTGCACTTCGGTATCCGCGAGCACGCTATGGGCGCGATCCTCAACGGCATCACGCTCCACGGCCTCACACGTTGCTATGGTGGAACGTTCTTCGTCTTTGCTGATTATATGCGCCCTGCTGTGCGCTTAGCAGCCATTATGAATGTACCCTCCATTTTTGTATGGACGCACGATTCCGTGGGCGTGGGAGAAGACGGCCCTACTCACCAGCCAGTTGAACACCTGTGGGCCTACCGCATGATCCCGAATCTCGATATTGTGCGGCCGGCAGATGCCAATGAGACGGCGTGGGCATGGCGCGGCATTCTTGAACGCACTGACCGGCCAGCTGGATTAGTGCTCACTCGTCAGAATCTACCAGTGATTGAGCGCGCTGCCGGCGAGGCTCAAGGGGATGCCTATGCCTGCGCCTCAGGGGTGCTCAAAGGCGGATACGTGCTTGCCGAGGGGACGGATGTGCTGCTGATTGCCACCGGATCGGAAGTGTCGGTGGCGCTGGCAGCGCGCACTCAGCTAGCCGAGCAAGGCGTGAGTGCACGCGTCGTCTCGTTGCCATGTTTGGAGTGGTTCGGTGAGCAGCAGCAGAGTTATCGAGATTCCGTGATTCCGCCGAACATGAAAGCTAGAGTGTGCGTGGAAGCAGGCGTGAGTCTTCCCTGGAAAGCTCTTGCAGGTGAGGCCGGTCAGTGCGTCGGCATTGATCACTTCGGTGAATCTGCCTCGGGTGGGCGACTCATGGAAAAGTACGGTATCACCCCTGAACGAGTGACGGCAGCTGCGCTGGAATCTCTGAAAGCTGTACGCTGATATCTCATGTCTGCTATTTCTGAACATATCGTCAATATGCGAGTGCATATAGATACCGAAAAAGTGATGGCTGTCCAGCGTGCGTGCGATGAGAACGTCTGGCTTTATGCAGAAAGCGGAGGCGAGGAAGGGATTGTCCCCGTGATATATAAAGTGTCTCGACGTCACACGTCTGAGGAGATTTTCGCCCGTATTGTGCGGCTGTGGCACGCCATTGATCGACCCAACACAGAGATTCGGCTAGCAGCGTCCGATCTGGCTGAGGGCGTGCTGCGCCGCGCTAAAAACACCACTATTCGAGTGAGCATAGATCGCGGATGAGCGTATAGATCGAGATCTGACGTAAATTTTGAGCTAGTGGACGAAAGCTATTGACTATCGTAGTCGCTGTGGCAAGGCAGGAATCTCGTCATCTGGCATAGTATCTGGCATAGTGCGGCTGTGGCTAGCGGAATTGAGGGTTAAAGGCCAGAATTGATGCCAGCAGCTAGGAAGTGGCTTAGGCAGCATCCGACGAGGGCGGGTTCTCGGCGGTAGGGTTAGTGGATGCCGGCGGTTATATGTGTGGGGCTCGTTACAGATGGCACAAGCCATAGTAACGAGCCCCACATTTTCTAGAGTCTCACGCCGCCCAGAATTTGGTGATGAGTCCGATCGCCACGACGATGACGAACCACACAAGCGCCACTCCTATGGTAATTCGGTTGAGATTGCGCTCTGCCACACCAGATGAACGCATCGAGGTGGACAGCCCTCCCCCAAACATATCTGAAATGCCGCCACCTCGTCCTTTATGCAGCAAAATAGTAGCTACCAAGAGAAGGCTCGTCACTACGAGCAGGACGTCTAAAATAATCAACACTACGTTCACGAGATTCTAACCTTCTCATTTCTGCGCTGATGCGCATATAGTTTCTTTCCAGCGCGCTCATTCTTGTAGCGCGCCCACGGCGCTGCTATCGCATTGAAGCACAGTTGCTTTGAGCGAAGCTGCTGCGCGGCGTACCACAGGTATTATGGCACGCCGCGCAGCGTCATGCATAGTTGCTATTGCACAACTCAGGCCTGGTACGTCACGATCTTGGCAAATTCCTCAGCCTTGAGGGATGCACCTCCCACGAGGGCGCCATCCACATCGGGTTGAGCCATAATTTCCACCACGTTTGAGCTCTTCACAGAGCCGCCATATTGGATGCGCACCGCATCCGCTACGGTTTGATCGAAAAGCTCAGCCACCTTGCCACGAATAGCGCCACATACTTCCTGAGCATCCTCAGGAGTGGCCACCTCGCCAGTGCCAATAGCCCAGATAGGCTCATAGGCAATTACGCTCTTAGCCACTTCCTCGCCGGAAAGTGAGGCGAGCATTTCTTCAATCTGCCCGAGCACGAATTCCACATGGGTTCCAGCTTTGCGAACGTCCAGTGCTTCGCCGCAGCACATGATCGGGATCAATCCAGCGTCGAGTGCTTTCTTCGCTTTCTGCCCCACCAGTTCGTTGCTCTCGCCGTGGTATTCACGGCGCTCTGAGTGCCCAACCACAACGTATGTGCAGCCGAGCTTCGTGAGCATAGCTGTAGAAATTTCGCCGGTATAGGCGCCGTTGTCGTGAATCGAGACGTCTTGAGCACCGTAAGGAATCGGAATCTCATCTGCCTCAATAAGAGTCTGTACGCTGCGAATATCGGTGAACGGCACCAGTACGGCAGCTTCCACAGCGTTGAAATCGTGCTTGAGATCTTGCAACGTCCAAGCGAGCTTCTGCACCAGAGCTGTTGCCTCCATGTGATCGAGGTTCATCTTCCAGTTGCCCGCCATCAATGGTTTACGTGCCATGATTAATCCTCCAATACTGCGATGCCTGGGAGTTCTTTACCTTCAAGGAATTCGAGTGATGCGCCGCCGCCGGTGGAGATGTGGTTGAACTTTTCCTCATCAAAACCGAGCGTCCGAACGGCCGCTGCACTGTCTCCACCACCCACGATAGTGAATCCGGCAGCATCTTGCATAGCTTGTGCCACTGCGCGCGTTCCTTGTGAGAATGCATCAAACTCGAATACTCCCATTGGGCCGTTCCACACAACCGTCTTCGAGTCTGCAATAGCAGCCGCATATAGTTCAGCCGTCTTAGGGCCAATATCGAGTCCCATCTGGTCGGCTGGCATATCGGCATTATCTACTACAGTAGCTGGGGCGTCTGCTTTGAACTCTGGGGCAACGACGTTGTCCACAGGGAGCAAAAGCTGCACGCCTTTTGCTTGCGCCTTTGCCAAGTACTCTTGTGCAGTTGAGATCTGATCCTCTTCAAGCAGCGACGTTCCTACTTCGAATCCTTGGGCTTTCAAGAATGTGTAGGCCATACCGCCACCAATGAGCAGCCGATCTGCTTTCTCGATGAGATTGTCGATGACGCCGAGCTTATCGCTCACTTTCGAGCCACCGAGTACCACTGTGTAGGGTCGCTGTGGATTCTGCGTCGCTTTGGATAGAGAGTCGATCTCTTTGAAGACCAACTCGCCCGCTGCACTCGGCAGTTGCTGTGCGATGTCGTACACCGAGGCCTGCTTGCGGTGGACCACGCCGAAACCGTCGGAGACGAACACATCGGCCAGAGCAGCATACTGCGCTGCCAGCTCTTCGCGTTCAGCGTCTACCTTGGAGGATTCACGCTTGTCAAAACGCACATTTTCTAGCAGCACCACGTCGCCATCTTTCATGGCTCCCGTGAGTTCTTTGGCACTTTCGCCCACGGTGTCTGCTGCGAGCTTCACCTCTTGACCGAGTAGCTCAGCTAAACGCGCTGCCACTGGCGCGAGTGAAAACTCTGGATTGACCTGTCCTTTAGGACGTCCCAAATGGGCGGCCACAATCACTTTTGCGCCAGCTTTGATCAAGCGAGTAATCGTAGGCAGTGCGGCCTTAATACGGCCATCATCGGTGATGTTTTTCTCAGCGTCGAGCGGTACGTTAAAGTCCGAGCGCACAAATACTTTTTTGCCGGCAAGATCGCCGAGCGAATCAATAGTCCTCATAATTTTCGCTCCTTCGTCGAATTGCGAGGGAAATCTTCGTATCTCGTACGCAACGCATCAAGGCACCTCGCTCTCAAGGCACATCATACGAGAGACGACTGCTAACTGGAACAGTTCAAACGCGCGAGTGGGTGCTCGCGCAAGCGCGAACACCCACTCAATCAGCGCATCATTGCATCAGAATCAGAGCTTTTCAGCAACGAGCTCGGTGAGATCCACGAGGCGGTTGGAGTAACCCCACTCGTTGTCGTACCACGAGCACACCTTCACCTGGTTGCCCAGCACGCGAGTAAGCCCCGCGTCGAAGACCGACGAGAGCGGATCGGTCACGATATCGCTGGAAACGATCTCTTCATCGGTGTAGCCCAAGATGCCCTTGAGTTCGCCCTCAGCAGCCTTCTTGACAGCTGCATTCACCTCTTCAACGGTGACTTCACGGCCAGCTTCAAAGGTGAGATCCACAATGGAGCCAGTGATCACTGGTACGCGCATAGCGAAGCCGTCGAACTTACCCTTGAGATCCGGAATGACAAGAGCCACAGCCTGAGCAGCACCAGTCTTGGTAGGAATGATGTTCTGCGCAGCAGCACGAGCGCGGCGCAGATCCTTGTGCGGGCCATCCTGGAGGTTCTGATCGCCAGTGTAAGCGTGTACCGTGGTCATCAGGCCTTTCACGATGCCGAACTCGTCGTTCATCACCTTAGCTACGGGAGCGAGGCAGTTCGTGGTGCACGAAGCGTTAGAAATGATGTTGTGCTTGGCGGGATCGTAGTCACCGTCGTTCACACCCATCACGAACGTCGCATCTTCATTCTTTGCCGGAGCAGAGATAATCACTTTCTTCGCGCCAGCTTCGATATGAGCCTTTGCCTTGGTAGCGTCGGTGAAACGACCGGTGGATTCGATCACGATATCCACGTCGAGCTCGCCCCACGGAAGCTGAGCCGGATCGCGCTCTTCAAGGGCAGCAATCTTCTTGCCGTTCACGATAATGTTCTTATCGTCATAAGAAACTTCAGCATCGAGCTTGCCCAGTACGGTGTCGTACTTCAGCAAGTGAGCAAGAGTCTTGTTGTCGGTTAGATCGTTTACTGCCACGATCTCAAGATCAGCACCCTGAGCAAGCGCTGCGCGGAAAAAGTTGCGGCCAATACGACCAAAGCCATTAATACCAACGCGAGTAGTCACTCTGTATCCTCCTTGTGCCTATGCACATTACTAACTACCGCGCGAGAAAACCTCGCGCCAGTTCGAAAAGAGAGCAATGAGACGCCTCTTTCTCGATCCGTCAATCATTTTACCCGCAGACAAGCCATCTTCACAGGACTAACGACTGTGAGCTAAGCCAAGCCGGTGTGACGTAGACCGCCAAGACCTGGATCGCCAGGGGCATCTCCGTGGCGTTCAGCTACCGCCACAGCGTCGAGAGTGTTGGGAATCCCCAATTCGGCAGCCCGCTTGTCTGCCATCGTGTTGAGCCTGCGCAGCCGCCCCGCCACAGCGTCTTTAGTAGCTGGCGGAGTGAGCCGCTCCCCCAACAAATTCAGTGAGTCATCAGGATAGTCAATGCGGAATTGCCCAGCTTGGCGCAAATTTTCCGGCACGTCTTCACCGAGAATCTCAAAGGCGCGCTTCACGCGAATCACAGCCACCACAGCCGCATCTGCACTACGGCGCATATTGGCATCGTCAAAATTTGCCAGTCGGTTAGCTGATCCGTGTACTTCGCGTTCGGTGCGCAATTCCTCCCATTGGAGCACTGCCTCGTGTGCCCCCATGCGAGTGAGCATGGCTGAAATAGCATCCCCCTCACGGATGTCTACCCGATGAGCCCCGCGGGATTCCCTGGCTCGATACGGAATATCCATGCGCCGCGCCAAACCGCCAATAGCGTAAGCCGCCTCCAGAGAGGGACACGTAACCTCCAATGAGGCATTGCGCCCTGGTTCCATCAATGTACCGCGAGCCAGAAAAGCTCCGCGCCACGCCGCTGCCGCATCAGCCTTGGATCCGCCCACAATATGTGCAGCCAGGCCGCGCACTGGGCGCCCCTTGGTATCTAACAACCCTACCCGTCGGGCAAAGCGCTCACCGTTCGTCGTCACCCGCAAAACGTAGTGATTACCATGACGCATTGAGTTATTGACGGCGATCATCTCCGGATCAATCCGAAACGCTTTGTGCACCAGCTCCCACAGATGCCGTGCTGCGGACGGGTGAGTGAGCTCAGCGTGCACAGCAACGATGCCCGCATTGATTTCGAGTCCACCAGCAAAGCGGAACATAGTGGAAATTTCGGCCAGCATTGAAGAAGCTAGCTGCGGATAAACCATCGAAAGTTCATCCTTGACGCGCGCAGTTAATGCTGGCATACCACCACCTTCTCTTCTTTTGAGAAAAATACTTAAAACGTCTCACGAACGCAACTTCAACGCCCGTTCCCAGCGCAGCTCAATGAGCAACTTCTAGGAAAATTCGGCGATAAGCCGCCGCTAAATACAGTGGATCATGTCGGCTGAGATCAGTGCTAGTCGCCACCGGATGCGCCATCACGCGCGCACCACACAGCGCTGCTGCGGCGCGCAACGGTTCCCAGGTCTGCACCGCATCCGGATCGGCAAGCACAATATCCAACGGCAGAGATGGAGCCCGCTCATGGAAAGACAGTACGTGGGCGGCAGCATCAAAGCGTACCGTCTCACTGTCTGCCTGCAGATTGAGCACCAGCATCTTTTTTGCACGGCTGCGTTCTAATGCTTCGCGCAGACGCGGTACCAACAGATGCGGAATGACAGACGTAAACCACGATCCAGGGCCAAAAATCACCCAGTCTGCCTCTGTTATCGCGGCCAGTGCCTCAGGATACACCGGAGGGTCTGCTGGAGTAATGCGAATATCACGGATCGGTGCACGAGATTTTGCCACGTTATTCTGCCCGTAAAGAGTCGCCGTGCCACGCTCAGAATCGACCACGTCTGCCTCAATTTCTAGCGGGGCGCCGGCCATTGGAATCACACGGCCACGCACATCAAGAAGTTTCCCCACCCAGTCCAGACCATCGACGCTGTCTCCGAGTAAATCCCATAGCCCCTCAATGAGTAAATTCCCAAGCGCGTGCCCGTTGAGCTCGCCCTCCGACCTGAAGCGGTATTGTAAGACGTCTCGCCAGGTCTGCCCCCACTGCGAATCTTCGCATAGAGCCGAAAGTGCCATGCGTAAATCCCCTGGCGGCAATCCCCCAAGCTCTTTGCGTAAACGCCCCGAAGAACCGCCGTCATCTGCGACGGTGACAATCGCCGTGATCTGCCTGGTGAGGAGTTTGAGCGCGGAGAGGGAGGCATAGAGACCGTGCCCGCCACCAAGCGCTACTACTTTGACCCCGCCGGCACCGATAGGAGGTTGCATCTGCACAGCTACTCACGTCCTAAATCTCGATGCGTCGTGTGCACGGAAAAACCCCGATCGCGCAGCTGCTGAGATATCTCTTCAGCCATTGCCACCGAGCGGTGTTTACCTCCAGTGCAACCAATAGCAAGAGTGACATACGGTTTGAGCTCCCGCTGATATCCCTCGATGATTCCTGAAAAAAGTTCGGTGTATTGATCGGCAAAATGCTGGGCGCCCGTTTTAGATAAAACGAAATCCCGCACGGGTTTATCTTTTCCGGTGAGATGCCGAAGCTCCGTCACCCAATATGGATTAGGTAAGAAGCGCATATCGAGCACGTTGTCGGCATCTAGAGGAATGCCGTACTTAAAGCCGAAACTCATCACGGTAATATGCACCGGCAAAACGCCTGAGTTTGAGGCTAAAAACGAGCGTATCTTGCGAGCTAAATCGTGCACCGAAAGCGCCGTTGTATCAATAGTGACGTCCGCCCGCTGGCGCAGTTGCATCAACAGCTGTCGTTCGTGCGTGATACCGTCCAACAGCCGACCATCTCCTTGGAGTGGATGCGGACGGCGCACATTCTCGTAGCGTTTGACGAGCTCAGCATCCGTGGCGTCAAGAAAAAGAATCCGATACGACACTTGCAGTTCACTGAGTTCCTGCAATGCTGCTGAAAGCTCGTCGAAATACTTCCGAGAGCGCACGTCCACGATGAGCGCTAGATGGGTGACGCCACCACCAGCGCCCATGAGTCCAATCATCGCCCGCATCAGCCGTGGAGGAAGATTATCCACGACGTACCAGCCGAGATCTTCCAGCGTCGCGCCAGCGCGGGAGCGACCCGCCCCACTCATTCCGGTAATGATCAGCACTTCCGGTTTTTCAGTTTCCTGTTTGATCTGTTCGCCTGCAGCGCGATCAAGAGCCGTAATTCCTCGCGGAATCAGGCCAGTATCATTGATATTTTCGAGACTATCCATACAGCTATCTTTTCATGTTTTTCATGCCGGTGCGGGTGTTGGCTCGTCTTTGCCTATTCGGCGCTTGCTCGGGACGCATCATCCGCACTGAGTGCGATCCTCTTTCCCTGATGCTACTTCGCTCGCTCCGGATCGACAGGCGCCGCAGATATAGCGGACAGAGGGGAGGCAGGGTCTGGTGTGGACGAGGCGGGGTTTTCCAAGGAAGCGGACGGTTCAAAAGATACACCGGAAGCAGACGCTTCAAAAGACACGGGCGTCTGAGCAAATGCCGGTTGTTCAGGCGAGAAAGTAGCCAGAATAGTGCGCGCCATTTTAGGGCCGATTCCAGCTACTGTGCACAGCTCTTCAAAACTCGCCGCTTTGATGCGGGTGAGCGATCCGAAGCGCTTAAGTAGTGCTTTTTGTTTGCTCGGCCCCAATCCTGGCACGGCATCGAGAGCCGAACGCACCATCGCTTTGGAGCGTTTCTTGCGGTGAAACGTGATCGCAAAGCGATGGGATTCGTCGCGCACAAACTGCAGCAGATGCAAGGCGGCGCTCTGCCTAGGCAAAATCAGCGGGAATTCTTCTCCGGGCAGCCACACTTCTTCCAAGCGTTTGGCCAAGCCAATCACCGCCACATCCGCGCCGAGAGAATCAATCACCCGCTGCGCCGCATTCACCTGTGGCAAGCCGCCATCGACCACGATGAGATCGGGGCGGTAGGCAAAACGGCGGATGGTATTGGACGCATCGTCTGGGCTGAGCGCTCCTGATTGGCGAAGCGACGAGTTGCCGGTTTGCATGAGCTGCGATCTACCCGCCTGAGTGAGCGGCGCACTGCCTGCTTGCATGAGTGGCGAGCTGTCCACCTGCGTGAGCGTCGATCTTCCTGCTTGCACAGTAGCTGAAAGCTCCGCTGCCGAATGTGCGGGATCGCAGCTACCACCGCCAGCGTCTGCTGAACCTGAGCGCTCACTGTAACCATCGCCAGCGTCTGCTTGTCTGCCTGCCCACCGCTCCTGCCTGAGGACGCCACTCTGACCTTGCCCCCGAGCACCGTCTTCATCTCGTCCAAGAGCATCGCTGCGGACGCCGGCCCGCTTGGCAGATGCAGCGCCCCCCTGCCCACCTGTAAGGGGTTCGTCGTCAGAGGCATCATCTGGCCGCGCACCAGCAGCCAGGCGAGAGAGGCGGCGAGTAAGCACTTCTGTCATCGCCGCAGTATCGTCCGTGGCTCCCTCGCCATTCTCGCCGCGAATAATAAACTTTCGATAGTCTGCTTTTTTCGCCAGGCCATCTTCAAAGACAACCATGCTCGCCACCTGATTCGTGCCCTGGGTGTGCGAGATATCGAAGCATTCAATGCGCAGCGGTGCCCGATTCAGCCCCAGCCCCTCGCGCAGTTCTTCCAAAGCCTGCGAACGCACCGTGAGATCCCCCGAACGGGCTAATTTATGCCGCTGCAGCGCTTGGGCGGCGTTCACGTGCACAGTAGACATCAGTTGAGCTTTCTGCCCCCGCTGCGGCACTTTAATACGCACAGCTCCGCCGCGTAGCTCACTCAACCATTGCTCTAAAACTGGGCGGTTGTGTGGGTTAGCAGGCAACCAAATTTCGCGCGGAATTGCATCCGTTTCGGTGTGCTCGACGTCATCCACGTAGCGCGGAGCTGTTTTTGCCCGTGCTCGCCCTGCTGCGGACGACTCGCTCTCATGCGTGACGCCAATCCCCGAGGCAGATAGATCGTGTGCGTGCGCTGCAGCGGCTCCGTCGCCGTATACGTGCACCAGCACATCTTCAAGAAGCTGATGCTCACTCACATCTTCAATCTCACTCACCCAGCCGCGCTGGCCGCGAATTCTTCCCCCACGCACATAAAACACTTGTACGCTCGCTTCCAGCTCATCAAAATCGAGCCCAAAAATGTCTGCATCGACGCTGCTATCTAGCACCACGGCATTCTTTTCTGCCAGCGTTTTGAGAGCTGTGGCCTCGTCGCGTAGCCGAGCTGCCTGTTCGTAGTTTTGCGCCTTGGCAGCCGCATACATCTGGGCAGTTTTTTGAGCTATCAGTGCGCTCCCATCCGAATCTAAAAAGGCAATGAGTTCATCGACGAGTGCGCGATGTTCCTCAGCATCTGCTCGGCCTACGCACGGAGCTATGCAGCGGTCGATGTATCCGTTTAAGCACGGGCGGCCAGAGCGCTGCGCCTGGTGAAAGACTCCTTTTGAGCACGAACGCACTGGAAATACTTTCAGCAGCAGATCCACAGAATCTCGGATAGATCCTTTGGTATACGGACCGTAGTACTTATCGCCTTTTTTGTGGGCGGCGCGGGTACCTAAGAGGCGCGGATACTCCTCGGAGGCAGTGACGGCGAGATACGGATAGCTTTTGTCGTCACGAAAGATCACGTTAAAGCGCGGCGAGAATTCCTTGATCCACTGGTATTCAAGGGTGAGGGCAGCTCTCTCGTTGGCCACCACAACCCACACCACACGCACAGCTGTAAAAACCATCGTGCGGGTGCGCGGATGGAGCTTTTCAGGAGGTTGAAAATAGTTCACCAAACGCGAGCGCAAAGATTTCGCTTTGCCCACATAAATCACTCGATCTTCGGCGTCGATAAAGCGATAGACGCCTGGCTGAGCCGGAATATCGCTCGTCTTGGGTCGATAGCTCTGCGGATCTGCCATCATGCTCCATTCGATCAGTGCAAGCACCTAGCACCAGATGCAATTGCATGCCGAGCGCTGCAAGCTGATAGACAGATAGCCCGCAGCGCTCAACACCCGTCCTCACGTGTGGGAGAGCACGTGTTGTAGATAGTGCCCTGTGTGCGATTCAGGCACCTTAGCCACCTGTTCGGGCGTGCCTTGGGCTATCACGAGTCCGCCGCCTTTGCCTCCCTCAGGGCCGAGATCTATCACCCAGTCGGCAGATTTAATCACGTCGAGATTGTGTTCGATCACTATTACGGTATTGCCCTTGTCGGTGAGCGCCTGCAGCACCCCGAGTAACTTCTTGACGTCGTCAAAATGTAGCCCCGTCGTGGGCTCATCGAGGATGTACACTGTGCGCCCTGTGGAGCGGCGGTGCAGTTCAGAAG
This sequence comes from Actinomycetaceae bacterium, assembly GCA_028724905.1. Classification (GTDB taxonomy): domain Bacteria; phylum Actinomycetota; class Actinomycetes; order Actinomycetales; family Actinomycetaceae; genus Arcanobacterium_A. The sequence continues at coordinate 197,967 of JAQYTG010000018.1, forward strand.
CCAGTTTCACGCGCTGTGCTTCACCTCCTGACAGCGTGGTGGCCGGTTGCCCGAGACGCACATATCCAAGCCCAACAGCGTCAAGCACGTCGAGATACTTCGTGATGCGTGGGATGTGCTCAAAAAATGGGCGTGCCTCAGAAATAGTCATGTTGAGCACGTCAGAGACGCTTTTCCCCTTGTAGTGCACCTCCAGGGTTTCGCGGTTGTAGCGGGCGCCGTGGCAGACCTCGCAGGGCACGTACACATCGGGCAAGAAATTCATCTCGATCTTTATGGTGCCATCGCCTTTGCAGGCTTCGCAGCGTCCACCTTTGACGTTGAACGAGAATCGCCCGGGCCCGTATCCACGCACTTTTGCTTCAGGAGTGGCGGCAAAAAGCTGGCGGATAGGATCCCACATACCGGTGTATGTAGCCGGATTGGAGCGCGGAGTGCGCCCGATAGGGCTCTGATCTACGTGCACAACTTTATCCAGCTCATCGAGGCCGCTGACCCGCGTATGCTTGCCAGGAAGCCGGCGAGCAGCGTTGAGTTTATTGGCCAACACCTGATAGAGCACTGAATTGACCAGCGATGATTTACCTGATCCGGATACGCCAGTGACGGCGGTGAAGACGCCGATCGGGAAACGCACGTCGATACCGCGCAAGTTATTTTCTGCGGCGCCCTCCACCGTGATCTGTTTCGTCTTGTAGGTACGCCGGCGCTTCGTTGGCACTGGAACTGAGAGTTGTCCGCTCAAATACTGGCCAGTGATGGAACGTTCTGCCGCTTCAATACCTGCAGGGGCGCCGCTATAGACCACTTCGCCACCGAATTCTCCGGCTCGTGGCCCGATGTCTACGAGCCAATCTGCCTCTCGGATCGTCTCTTCATCGTGTTCCACCACAATCAGAGTATTTCCTAGGTCGCGCAGATGTTTTAAAGCATCGAGCAACCGGCGATTGTCTCGCTGATGCAACCCGATAGAGGGTTCGTCGAGCACGTAGAGCACGCCCACTAATCCGCTGCCGATCTGGGTGGCGAGCCGGATTCTCTGTGCTTCACCGCCGCTCAATGTGCCAGCGGCGCGAGAGAGCGTGAGATAATCCAATCCTACCGTCACTAAGAACTTCAGCCGCTCCAAAATTTCGCGCAGCACCTGGGCGGCAATTTTGCTTTCGCGTTCGCCAAGCTGAATCTGCGCCAGATAATCATGCGCCTCGTTGATCGGTAAATCGGTGAGCTGCGAGATATTGAGTTCTCCCACGCGCACCGCAAGCACCTCGGGTTTGAGCCGCGCTCCGTGGCACACAGAGCATGGCACGTCACGCATAAAACCGCCGTAGCGATCTTTTTGTTGTTCGGATTCGGTCTCGTCGAACTTGCGGCGCACGTAGTGTAAGACTCCCTCAAAACCAGTGGAGTAGCTACGCTCTCTTCCCCAACGGTTGCGATAGACCATCTTCACCTTGAAATCATGCCCGTTGAGCATCGCTTCGCGCGCCTGCTCAGGCAGATCTTGCCACGGCGTCGCGAGACTAAAATTTAGCTGCTGCGCGAGCGATTCCAAGCGGCGCATAAAGTACTCTTTGCCCTGCGCGCTTGCCGTCACGCTCCACGGCACAATGGCTCCTTCAGCCACTGAGAGCGAGCCATCAGGCACCACTAAATCTTCAGCTACCTCACTGGTATATCCGATGCCGTCGCAGGCTGGGCAGGCTCCATAAGGGGCGTTAAAAGAGAACGTGCGCGGCTCGATCTCTTCCAGTTCGAGCGGGTGACCATTAGGGCATGAACGCTTTTCAGAGAATCGCTGCTGCCGCTGCGGGTCATCCACATCTCGATCGACGAAATCGGCAACGGCGAGGCCGCCTGTGAGCCCTAATGCCGTCTCCACTGAGTCGTTTAAGCGGCTGCGCACACCTGCTCGGATGGCAATGCGATCGACGACCACGGCAATGCTGTGTTTTTTCGTCTTCGCCAGCTCCGGAGCCGATTCTAGGCGCACGAGTTCGCCGTCGATGATCGCCCGTGAATAGCCGTCGCTGCGCAGCTGCTCAATGAGATCGAGGTGCTCACCTTTGCGGCCTCGAATCAGTGGAGCGAGAATCTGAATTTTCGTCCCCTCAGGCTCATCCATCAACCGATTGACGATCTGTTCGGCGCTCTGAGCTTCAATTTTTGCGCCGCACACAGGGCAGTATTGGGTGCCGGCACGCGCGTAGAGCAAACGTAGGTAATCGTAAACTTCAGTGATAGTGCCCACCGTGGATCTCGGATTACGGCTTGTGGATTTTTGATCAATGGCGACGGCTGGCGAGAGCCCCTCAATGAAATCCACATCCGGCTTATCCATCCGGCCTAAAAATTGGCGGGCGTAGGAGCTGAGCGATTCCACATATCGGCGCTGCCCCTCAGCGAAGATGGTATCGAAAGCAAGGGATGATTTGCCCGAACCGGATAGCCCCGTAAAGACCACTAATTGATCGCGCGGAATATCGAGATTCACATTCTTGAGATTGTGCTCGCGCGCGCCTTGGACGTGAATAGAATCGTGCACGTAGCTAGCTTAGTCTGGCCGTGGCACTGCCTCAATTTGGCGGCTCCCGTCGGCCAGGAGTAGGCCGGCGGGAGTAGCTAGTGCCAAGAGTAGCTGGGCACAACTAATCCAGCAGGCAGCCCAATTGTGAGGCAATCGTGATCGCCCCGAGCTGTTAATAGTTGGCGTGCGAGCTAGCTTGGCACTAAGAGTTAGGAATATGGATATGGCTAAAACTATTTTTGCGGTGCGCTATGTGTACGATCCGAAGCGCGGCGAGGATCTGGCGCGCATCCGCCCCGAACATCGCACGTTTTTACGTGCGCTACACGATGAAGGCTCACTGCTTGCCTCTGGCCCCCTAGGTGAGGGCGAAGCCTTAATTATCATCTTGGCGAGTGACGCCACTGCGGCGCTTGAGCTGCTCAGCCCTGATCCGTTGAACCAGGCTGGTATCATCGCCAGCCGCAGCGCCCAGCAGTGGCAGCCAGTCATCGGCCCGTGGGCATAAACAGATAGCCCATGGGCATAAACAGATAGCCCGTGGGCATAAACAGATAGTAAGACCACACTCCTGACGCCCTGCGAGGAGTGGCGCCCTGCGAGGAGCACCCCAGCACGTTCAAGCCACTTTCACGTTGATGAGCTCGACGGACTCAACGGATCATCTTAACCTTGACGGCTCTCCTGACGGATCTTGACGGCAAGCCAACGCAGCCACGAGCCAACGCAGCCGCTAGACGTTAAAACCGAGCGCTTGGAGCTGTTCGCGTCCCTCGGGAGTAATTCGGTCTGGCCCCCACGGTGGCAGCCACACCCAGTTGATGCGAAAATCAGACACCAGCCCATCCATAGCCATGTGGCTCTGTTCCTCGATCATATCGGTGAGGGGGCACGCTGCTGAGGTGAGGGTCATATCCACGCTCACATCATGGCCATTAATCTCCACATTGTAGAGCAGACCCAGATCCACCACATTGACGCCCAGCTCGGGGTCAATCACGTCTCGCAGTGCCTCTTTCACGTCCTCTTCGGTGAGCGGTGCCGCTTCTGACGGCGTAGGATTCTCGCTCATTCGTTCTCCTTCACTTGTGTGCTCACGTGTGTTAGCGCCGAGATGACGCCAATAACCTCATGCCCAGTAGTACTTGACATAGGCACAGTGGGTTGAAGCATCAGCAGCTCGCAGCTTCTAACGCTTCATCGACGGCTTCACGCAGAGCCATCCAGCCTAGCAGCGCACATTTGATACGCGCTGGAAACTTCGACACCCCTTGAAATGCGCAGGCGTCTTCCAGCTGATCGGCCAACTCTTCAGGAAGATCAGCTCCGCGAGAATCCATCATGGTGCGAAAGGCTTCATATAATTCGCGCATCTCTTCGAGACTCTTGCCCGCAAGCATATCAGTCATCATCGAGATCGAGGCCTGTGAGATAGAGCATCCGTGACCGTCCCATTTAATATCAGCGAGCCGCTGGCCGTCACCGGAGAGTTTCACCTGCATCGTCACTTGATCGCCACACGTGGGATTGACCTGGAAGCTCTCCCCGTCCGGCGCCGCCAGCTTGCCCTCGCCGTGCCGCTCACGCGCCGCGTCGAGAATAATCGCTTGATACATCTGTTCCAGATCGTTCATCGTCACTCCTCGATTCCTATCGCGTACCAATTTTAGTGCGCTAGCCCTAATTCGCTGTCCCTAGTTCGCCAGTCCGAAAAACTTTCTCACTCCTGATAGCGCATCCAGAAACTCATCTATTTCCTCGCGGGTGTTGTACGGGGCAAGACTCACACGGGTGCTGGCAAAAACGTTGTACACCTGATGAATAGGCTGGGCACAGTGGTGCCCAACGCGCACCGCAATTCCAGCGCTGTCGAGCACCTGCCCCACATCGTGTGGGTGCACGCCTTCCACATCAAAAGCTACAACGCCCACCCGATCTGTGCTATCTGCAGGGCCAAGCACCCTCACCCCCGGAATCTGCACGATTTTCGGCATGAGATAGGCCGTCAGCTCCCGCTCATAGGCCTCCATGCGCTCCATCCCCACCGCACGCATATAGTCCACAGCTGCGCTGAGCCCGACGGCTTGAGCAACCGGCTGGCTACCAGCTTCAAAACGAGCTGGTGGATCAGCATACGTGGTACCCTCCATACGCACAATTTCAATCATGGAACCACCGAAAAGGAATGGCGGCATGGCTTGGAGTAATTCCCGTTTCCCATAGAGTGCCCCGATGCCCGTCGGCCCGTACATTTTATGCCCACTGAGCACCGCAAAATCGACGTCGAGAGCTGTGACGTCAATCGGTATGTGCGGCACGCTCTGGCACGAATCCAACACGATGAGAGCTCCGACACTGCGACCGAGAGCTACCAGATCACGCACCGGACTCACCGCTCCGGTCACATTTGAAATATGCGTAAAAGCCAATACTTTCGTATTCTCGTCGATCACTCGTTCAGCGCTGGAAAGATTAATGCGGCCATCGGCGCTGGTCTCCAACCAGCGGAACTCAGCTCCCGTGCGCTGGCACAGCTCTTGCCAAGGAATGATATTGGCATGGTGCTCAAGGCGCGTGGCGACGATATTATCTGCTGGCGTGAGCGTCAGCCTCTGCGTGAGTTCTGCCCGAGTGCGCACGCTTTCGCCCCGCCCAGCACTCACATTGCCGAGCACATAGGCAATTTCGTTGAGCGCCTCAGTGGAGTTCTTCGTCCACACGATCTCATCTGGTTGCGCTCCAATAAAGTGCGCGATATTTGCGCGGGCATCTTCAAAAGCTAGGGTGCTCGCTTCTGCCAGCTCGTGCGAACCGCGCGCCACGGCTCCATTGAGCTGCAGCTCTTGGCGTACCACAGCGTCGATGACGGCCTGAGGCTTTTGGGCTGTGGCTGCTGAATCGAGGTATATCAGCTGATGCCCGCCGCGCATCGTACGCGAAAGAATCGGAAAATCAGCGCGATCAAACAGCGCCTTTTTACCCTCGCTCATACTCTGCCCCTCCCTGAGCAACCGTTGTCTGGACAACTAATTCTGTGCACAATTTTGCACAACTACGCATAGCCAGCCGCAGGCAATTCTATGCACCTGCTCTACGCACCTGTATACACCTGCGCGCAGCTGGCATCCCACGCAGGTGCACATCGCCCACGCGCAGCCATCACGCGCAGGCACACGCACGCTCCACAGCGCTAAGAGTGCGCAGCTAGGGTTTCATACTCTTCATAGCCGTGTTCTTCGAGCTGGTCGGCTAGCTCTGGGCCACCCGATGCCACCACGTGACCGCCCACAAACACGTGTACGAACTGCGGTTTGATATAGCGCAAAATTCGGGTGTAGTGCGTAATCAGCAACACCCCATTGCCGGTGCTCTCATGGACGCGGTTCACCCCTTCACTCACGAGCCGCAACGCATCCACATCGAGGCCGGAATCGGTCTCATCAAGCACCGCAAATTTAGGCTTCAAAATCTCCATCTGCAGAATTTCAACGCGCTTTTTCTCGCCACCAGAAAATCCCACATTCACATCCCGCTCAGCAAAATCTTTCTCGATCTTGAGATTGGCCATAGCGGTCTTCATCTCTTTCATCCAGGTGCGCAATTTTGGCGCTTCGCCGTCGATAGCCGTTTTAGCCGTGCGCAAGAAATTGCTCACGGACACACCAGCCACTTCCACTGGATACTGCATAGCTAAAAATAGCCCTGCACGTGCACGCTCATCAGCCGTGAGCGGCACCATATCTACGCCATCGAGCAGAATCTGCCCGCTGGTGATGTGGTATTTCGGGTGTCCGGCAATGGAGTACGCGAGGGTGCTTTTCCCTGAACCATTCGGCCCCATAATCGCGTGAATCTCGCCGTCATTAATCGTGAGGTTCACTCCGTTGAGAATAGATTTTGCCCCCTCAGCGGTTTCCACCTGCACATGGAGGTCGATAATTTCCAGTTTCGACATTGCTCGTCCTTTAGCCTCTCGTTTGCTTCCATACTCATACTCGTTCATCCGTGCGTGAATCCGTGCGCGGATGGTTTGCGCTGCACTAGCTATATCTACGCCGCAGCCTCGTCTTCTTCACCCTCATTAGCTGAGGCTGCTCGGCCAATCTCAGCATCGGAAAAACTTACTGGCGCGCTGCGTTGGTCGAAATTTCCAGGCTGTTCGGGATTTCCAAGCTGTTCAGATTTTCCTAAACGTCCAGAATCTCCAGTTGAAGCGTCCTGAATCTCAGCGTCCTGAATCTCAGGAGATTCTTGCCCAAACTTGTCGAGTGTAGCTTCAATGTGTGCCAACAGTTTTTCTTGCACCGAGGGCACACCGATCTGGTTGATGAGTTCGCCAAAGAATCCCATCACCACCAGCCGGTGTGCTTCTTTCTCGGGGATACCGCGAGAGAGCAGATAAAAAAGTTGCTCGTCGTCAAAACGTCCAGTAGCTGATGCGTGTCCAGCCCCCTCGATCTTGCCCGTCTCAATCTCCAAATTAGGCACCGAATCGGCACGCGGACCATCGCTGAGTACCAAGTTGCGGTTGAGCTCATAGGTGCTAATTCCCTCCGCATTCGGGCGAATCAAGACGTCTCCCACCCACACAGCATGGGCACCATCACCGTGCAGAGCCCCTTTGTAGAGCACATTGGAACGGCACTTCGGCTGGTTGTGATCGACGAATAAGCGGTGTTCGAGATGCTGGCCAGTATCGGCGAAATAGGCGCCGAGTAGCTCAGCATCTCCACCTGTGCCGGCATACTCCAGTGCGCTCGTCACCCGCACGACAGCACCACCCAAGCTGACGACAATATGTTTGAGTGTGGCATCCGTTCCCACGCGCGCCCTCAAACTCAGTGCATGGATGGCGTCATCGTTCCAGTCTTGAACGCTGACGAGTGTCAGATGAGCGCCATCCCCCACCAGTATTTCCACACCCTCGGTGAGTGTTGCCGATCCAGTGTGTACCAGCACCACAGTTCCTCGGGATCGGGCGTCGGCGTCAATCAGCAGTTGAGCGGCTCGCACAGGTTGATCCTCAGGGGTCGCGTCCTGCCCATATATGCGTACTATCGCTTCGTGTGCAAGTTCAGTATCAGCTGGTATGGTGACGACGTGCGCCTGAGGAGCCCTCTCCCAAGCGAGCGCTCCGAGCTGGTCTTCAGGAGCTTGTGCCTGCCCCAGCCGAGCGTCGTCACGGCGCACGGTCTCCAAGGAAATACCCTCAGCCGTGATCGACACTCCCGCCGAATCGGTGTGCTCATGGACGACTTGCTCCACAGTGGCATCAAAGAAAGCGCTCAAGCGACGCAGCGGAGCAAAACGCCACTCTTCAGCACGGTGACTCGGCGGAGGAAAATCAGCCACCTGAAAACTGAGCGGACGATCAGCGCGGCTCGCAGGTGATTTTTGCGCTACGTTGTTGGGATTCAGGGCTTGTAATGTCGTTGAGGTCTGTGCTGCCATAGATCAGCCCACCGATCCTTCCATCTGCAGTTCAATAAGTCGATTGAGTTCGAGCGCATATTCCATCGGAAGCTCCCGCGCAATTGGCTCCACAAAGCCGCGCACAATCATGGCCATTGCTTCAGTCTCACTCATCCCACGGCTCATCAGATAAAACAGCTGATCTTCGCTCACCTTACTCACAGTGGCCTCATGGCCAAGCTGCACATCGTCGGTGCGCACATCCACGTATGGATACGTATCTGAGCGGGAAATATCATCCACGAGAAGGGCATCACACACCACGCTAGCTTTCGCGTGCTCCGCTTTCGGCAGCACTTTCACAAGTCCCCGATAAGAGCTGCGCCCACCGCCACGCGAAATCGACTTACTCACAATCGTGCTCGATGTGTGCGGAGCCAGATGCACCATTTTTGCACCAGTATCTTGATGCTGGCCTTGACCCGAAAAAGCGATAGACAGTGCTTCGCCTCGGGCACGTTCGCCCACGAGCATACAGCACGGGTATTTCATATTAGATTTTGAGCCGATATTGCCATCCACCCACTCCATCGTGCCGCCCTCTTCAACGACGGCGCGTTGAGTGACGAGGTTGTACACGTTGTTGCTCCAGTTCTGAATGGTGGTGTAGCGCACCCGAGCATTTTTCCCGACGAAAATCTCTACAACAGCCGCGTGAAGCGAATCACTCTTATAGATCGGGGCAGTACAGCCCTCTACGTAGTGGATATAGGAATCGTCGTCAGCGATGATGAGCGTGCGTTCAAATTGGCCGAGATTCTCAGTGTTCATACGGAAATAGGCCTGCAGTGGAATATCGACGCGTACCCCCTTGGGCACATAGATGAAACTCCCGCCGCTCCACACAGCGGTGTTGAGGGCTGAGAACTTATTGTCTCCGAGCGGCACCGATTTCGCGAAATACTTTTTGAACAGCTCTGGATATTCACGCAAGCCGGAATCAGTATCCAGGAAAACCACGCCTTTTTTAGCTAGATCGTCGCGGATCTGATGGTAGACCACTTCGGATTCGTACTGCGCTGCCACGCCGGCCACCAGCCGCGCTTTCTCGGCTTCAGGAATGCCCAGCTTGTCGTAGGTGGCACGAATATCATCGGGCAGATCATCCCACGAATTTGCCACCTGATCGGTGGGGCGCACGTAGTACTTCACCGAATTAAAATCCACGTTCGACAGATCGACACCCCAAGTAGGCATCGGGCGGCGCTCGAAAGAGTCAAAAGCCTTGAGCCGCATATCGAGCATCCACTGCGGTTCCCCTTTAATCGTGGAAATCTCACGGATGACATCTTCGTTGAGTCCTCGCCGAGCTGCCTGGCCAGCGGCATCGCTATCGTGCCAACCATAAGCATACTTTTGCCCCAATGCCTCAAGGGTTTCCTCTTGAGTGAGGGGAGACGAATTCAGCGCAACGCTAGCTCCCCCAGTGGTCGCTGCGGCGTCCGCTCTTGGCTGTCGTGCAGGTTGAGTCATGTTGTCCTTTCAGAGATGCGCCTTATCGTGCGTGTTTCTCATCGTTCATTCGTTGTGCCTATACGCTCATTTAGATATTTATTGATACATTCGCGGTGACGGCGCTACCCAGGTTGCTCCATCCCCTGTCCGTTGCTGCTGGCCAGTCGTCCGTGGCATACAGACACTGCGTAGTTGTGGAGCTCTGCAGAGCACCATCCCGTAAGACGGAGAATATGCTCTACCAGCACACGCATTGCCCACCCATGTGCAACTGTCCGCGTGTTGCGTGTTGTGTTGTTCATTGCTTTATCGTGCGTGGCGCATCACCGGCATTCCTATAGGGATATTCGTTGTACACACGTGTTCTCCACCAGCGAGGGTGGCCAGCCGCTGGATCGGTACACCTAGCAGACGTGAGAAAGCCGCCGTTTCAGCTTCACAAAATTCTGGAAAATCAGAGGCGACATCTTGCACGGGGCAGTGCCCCTGGCACAGCTGCAAAGCCATAGTGTTGGGCCCGCCGCGCCGCAGCGTCGCCACATATCCGTCGTTGTTGAGTGCGACGACAAGTGCAGCTGCTTTCTCCGCCGGAGTATTGCCAGCATTAGCCAATACGTGCCCGTAGCGCTTTTCTAGCGTCGCCACCCGCTGATTGACGAACTCGTTGATAGCGTCATCACCCATGCTGGCTTTCATAAAGTGCATGGCTTGAGCGGCGAGGTCGGCATACGACTCTTGCAGCTCCCCCTGCCCTTTCGCCGTGGCCACATAGCGGCGAGATGGGCGGCCACGGCGCGTCGGCGCATTCACATTTCCTTGGTACACCTTGATAAGACTATTCTCCACTAACGTGGAGATGTGACGCCGTACAGCAGCTGGGGTGAGCACGAGAATTTTCGCTAATTCACTAGACGTAATCGGGCCACGCTCTACGATGTATCGCAGGATCTGTTCACACGTGCCCAGATCGTTCATATCCGCCATCGCTCACCTCAATTTCGCCGCATTCAGCGCTGATCATCTTCTCAGTAAGTTTGCTCATCAGACCCACAACAGATCCTTTAAGAAACATTCTCGTAACTAAAATGAATTTTAGCAAGTGGAACGTGCCGTAAAAGAATGAACTGTGAACAATACAGCGCTCAGGCAAGGTGTTTCTGCCATGCACGATGGCAGAAACACGTCCAGATCGCTCAGCGCCTCTATCAGCAATACTCAGCTACTGCAAGGTGGCATACATGATGGCTTTGATCGAGTGCATCCGATTTTCGGCTTCATCAAATACTTTCGAGCGCTCAGATCGAAACACCGAATCGGCCACTTCCATCTCGGCGATGCCGAAACGATCGTAAATTTCTTGGCCAATTGTGGTGCCCAGATCGTGAAATGACGGCAGACAGTGCAGGAAAATAGCCGACGGGCGAGCGAGATCCATGAGCTCCGACGTCACTCGATAGGGCTGCAGCAACTCAATACGCTCTGCCCATAGCTGCGCAGACTCACCCATTGAGACCCATATATCCGTGTACAGCACATCAGCATCTGCCGCTGCCGCTCGCGGATCCGCCACGAGCGCTACCGATCCGCCGCTACGGTGAGCAATATCTGTACAGATATCGACGAGCTGGGCATCAGGCCACAACTGTTCAGGCCCACACGCCACATAGTGCAAACCCAGTTTGGCACACACCACCATGAGCGAATTGCTCACATTATTGCGGCAATCACCAAAAAAGACGAGTTTCTTTCCCGCTAGCTCACCGCAGTGTTCTCGCACTGTGAGCATATCGGCGATCATTTGGGTGGGATGAAAATCGTCCGTCAGTCCATTCCACACCGGCACTCCTGCGTGCCGCGCGAGATCTTCGACTATATCCTGCCCAAAACCGCGATATTCAATGCCGTCGTAGATACGACCTAGCACTTTTGCGGTATCTTCGATGGACTCTTTGGTCCCCATTTGAGAGCTAGCCGGATCGAGATAGGTGACGCCCATGCCCAGATCGTAGCCGGCCACCTCAAAGGAACTACGGGTGCGCGTGGAGGTCTTTTCAAACAGCAAGACGATGTTTTTACCTTCTAAATACCGGTGTGGCTGGCCAGAGCACTTGAGTGCTTTCAACTGCGCAGACAGATCAATGAGATAGCGAATCTCTTGTGCTGTGAAATCCAAAAGTTTCAAAAAACTACGTCCGCTCAGGTTCACATCCATAGCTCCCATGCCCCTTCTATCGTCTTGCCTATGCCGATCAGCGTACCATCTCAACCGCCTCCAGCTGGCACCTCACTATATGGGTCTATTGCGGGTGAGCATCTCAGCCAGAATCACTCGATGCTATCAGCCCGCCAACGAATTGACCGTGCTCAGACCAATCGCGTCCCCAACTTGTGCCACGGCCGATCACATCGCCCATATTGCCTACTTCCCTGCAGGCCGTGGTCGATATCGCCCCACTGCCATATCACTCTATCAGCCCAGTGTTCGCACCAGTGTTCGCATGACCCTGGCAGATTTCTTCTGCACACTCCATGAACGCGGCGCGATCAGAGAGAATCGTGGGGATGAAGAGCAGCGCGATCATGGAGAAAATTACGCGCGGCGAGCACCCCAAGCACTAAGCTGGGGCTGCGCAAATCTCGGCGCACCACAGCTTGATACACCTGTTCGAGCGGCCACCAGGCGCTCACAATTTCGCGTTCCTCTGCTTCGCGCACAAAATCCGATCCTGGCTCCCCCTTGCCCACAGCGCTCAAACCGGTGGCAATGTAAATATCCAGGTTTTCGGTAGAACACCCAGGAGAAGAGAAATAGCTCACCGCCGGATGCCACTGCTCCGCCCGCATTCCCGTCTCTTCAGCTAGCTCTCGCTGCGCTGCCACCAGCCTAGATTCTCCCTCGTGATCGAGCAGCCCAGCAGGTATCTCCCACAGCAGCTGGCGCACCGGATGCCGGTATTGCCGTATGAGCAAAATCTCCGCCTCTCCAGCTACCCCTTGGCGCAATGCGACGATGCCGACGGCATCGTCGTGGCGCATATACTGCCGCTGCGCCTGATCCCCTGCCGCAAACTCCACAGTGTCATTGAGGATTGTGAAAATTGGCCCCACGTACTCCACTTGTTGATCGCTGAGGATGACGTGCTCTAGAGCAGCCTCGTCACGCAGGGCATCATCACGCAAAGCATTGCCGTCACCTGTAAGTTTCATCATTTTTATCCCATCACTGGATGATCGCTATCACATCGCAATCTCATCGCCGAGGTGTGCCAGACACAATCTCGTTTCTGTGCCCTCTGGCACTTTCGCCTCTGTGCTCTGTCTTCCTTTCGTGCCCTGCCTTTGCTAGCCATGAGCGGCCATGATCCATTTTTCATAGCCGCTTTCACGGGCCGCTTTCACGGCTGTGCTGCGAGGCGCTCTCACCTCTGCGCCTTATCTTTGCTGCCTTGAGTTACTAGCCTTGAGCGCCCCTATGCATATCGTTTCATGGCCGCGCTGTTTTACTGCCATGCCTGGCGCAGCACAGCTGCTATGATCACGTGCTACATTCATCTGCTCTGCTGCGCTCACGATTGCTATTTCTGAGCATCGCCGCCCGCTGGAGCAGCTTGAGGAGCTGAGCGCAGCTCTCCGATAGCCTGGGTGGCTCCGGTGCCGATACCGAGATCGACGCGCTTTCCTGAGAGGGTATGTGCAATAGCCACTGGCACATTGAGGCTTCCCAGCGCACTAGCTGGAGCATCCACAGTGGCGGCTTTCGTACTACGTGCCCGCAGCTCCGTGACGACGTCGCCATCTGAATCTGCAGCTCCAGCTACAACGAGGCCGCCTTTGGCAGCGAGAGTATCAACTAATTTCACCAACATTGTTCGAGAGTAATCGACAAGAGCTTGAGCATGAGTATCTGCTTGTTTGTCGCCGCTCACTACTGGTGAAACAGCATCGGGTACGAGCAGCAAGACAGCATCAGCTGCCCCAGCGAGCTTTGTTGATTTTTCCAGCATAGGAGTGTCAGATTCACTCATCATTTGTGCGAGCATGGCGTTGTTAGCATCCGTAGAACCTGTCCGTGCCAGCTGATTCAGAGCCGTTCCCAATGCAGTATCCGCATCAGCTCCGGCTTCCACACCTTTTACGTAACTTGAAATCTGCTGAGCAAAGGCCGAGCGGTACGAGTTCTGGTTGGAGTCTGTCCACAAACCCGTGAGTCCAATCACTGTTCCCACCTGAGCTCCAGAGAGCTTGAGCTTTGCCGTCACCGCGCTATAGGTATCATCTGGGACGCCCGCTGCCCGAATAATCGCCACGCTTTTCCCTGTAAGCGTATTTTTCAGAATGCTTGGTGCAATAGCTTCAAAAACGTCATCTTGTTTGTCGAGTTGCTCCTGTGCCGCTGAGTTTTGCTGCACAAGTTGCGCGTTGGAATCACGCAACTGTGCCATATCACTGGTGAGAGCATCACCGATGGCATTTTGCAGCGGCCCTGCCCCTAAAATCACTCCCACCGCCAGTGCGAGGAATACCGCCGTTAAAGAAACTATGTGATACCGAAAATCGACCATTGGAAGCCGCCTCACAATCTCTATCTCACACCCTATATCTAGACGTTATCTGTACAGAGACACTCTGTATGCAGCGCGGTCACTGCGCTACCTATAAACCTGCGCCATCTATGAGCCGCATCAGAAAATACTTCTCAACCACGAATCTAACGCCGTTATCCATGAACCGGCGATGCCCAACGTCACGCTCCCAGCTGTCGTGGTCACTATTGCGCTTCCCATGGCTGCCACTGCTGCAAGAATGAAAAACGCCAGCTGCCAGTTGGAGATACGACGGCGATATATCTGCGTGACGGCATCTGCTGAGATGAGCTTAGCCCCCACACACAGCCTGGTGACGACGGCACTGACCATTCCTTGCTGCCCACGATCCATCGCCTGCGCGAATGTACGATGGCTCCCCACCAGCACGATCACCTCTGCCCCGCAGGCATCGGCCAGCATGACGGCTGCATCCTCGCTCGTTCCCGCCGTTCGGTATACCACATGGGGCAAACCCAGATCTTGCACACGCTTTTCACTCGTCACCCGCCCCTCTTTCGGGCCGTGTACCACGATTTCTGCTCCACAGGTGAGGGCTTTCTCAGAGATAGTATCCATATCCCCCACAATGAGATCTACGCGATATCCCGCTGCCAGCACGGCATCAGCACCTGCATCCACACCAATGATTACCGGATCGTAGTCGCTGATATAGTGACGCAGCTTTTTCAGCTCCTGACGATAATCATACCCACGCATCACAACCAGTACCTGCCGACCGGAGATGCGGGTATGCACCTCTGGCATCCCCACGCTATCGAAAATGAGTGCCTGCTCCGTGTCGATATACGTCATCATATTGGAGGCAAAGGCCTTGAGCTGCACCGGCAGCGCTGCCCGAGCTTGCTGAAAACTAGCAGCGTTGGACTCAGCGCTTTGCACTGTACCTTGAGCGACGATCTGATCATTCGCCCGCACGTCGCCATCAGCACTGATTGACACCTCGCTGCCCTCAGAAATATCCATCACACTTGAGCCGAGATTATCGACCAGCAGTACCCCCGCATTCAGCAGCACCTCAGGCCCAAGATTGGGGTAGCGCCCAGAAGTGGCTGGAGCCGCATCCAGCACCGCCCTCACACCAGCTTCCACAAGCGCTTGCGCACTGGCAGAATCAATATCTGAGTGGTCAATAATGGCCACGCTTCCAGGGGAGAGCCGCCGCACTAGAGCGTGAGTATTGCGATCTACATAAGCCGTGCCACTCACCGTTTGGCTGACGCCGCGATCGCGTCTCTTTTTGCCAGACTTTGTGCCGGCTGCTGCACCAGACTTTGTGCCGGATTTTGTACCGAAAACTCTCACATTCTTATAGTGCCATATACGCACTGCGAAGAAGCTCAGCTGCGTGGGTGCGCGCCGCTTGCGATTCGGCGTGACCTGAGAGCATTCGAGCGAGCTCTGTTTCACGCTCTTCCCCGTGCACAGCTCGTACTGCCGTCACCGCTCCAGACGCAGTACTAGCTTTCTCTACGACGACTTGTTCAGAGGCAAAAGCAGCTACCTGAGCCAGGTGGGTGACGCACAGCACCTGCGAGTGGCGCGCTAGCTGAGCGAGTCGCTTTCCTACAGCTAGTGCCGATTTTCCGCCAATTCCTGCGTCCACCTCATCGAAAATAAAGGTGTGACTCACCTCGGCTGCGCGCCCAGCAAGAGAGACTTCAAGCGCCAGCATAATGCGGCTCATCTCACCTCCAGAGGCTGTGTGCCCCAGTTCCATCGCTGAGGCTCCGGAGTGCGGGGCAAGGCGGAATGACATATCGTCAGCTCCCCAAGGGGCGAGTTCCTGACGCTGGCTTATATGCACTGAAAATGTGGCATCTTTCATATAGAGTTCAGCTAGTTCAGCGTTCACGGCATCGGCCAGCTCCCGCGCAGCCCCCGTGCGCACATCCGTCAGCGCTTGGGCGGCAGCAGTTGCCTCAGCAGTTGCCGCCGCGAGCTGTTCGTGTAGCTGCTTGCGATGTGCATCGGGATCACTGAACGCATCGAGCTGAGCGCGGGCACGCTCTGCTTCAGCGAGAATATCTGCAATACCCATCCCCACTTCCCGTTCGAGATTTCGCAACGTGGCTCTACGAGCGTGAATCTCTTCCAACCGCTGTGGATCTGCTTCCAGATTCTCTACACTTACCCCCAGCGTATGAGAGATATCAGACAGTACTGCACTTATCTGTTCGAGCTGGCTCGCCAGATTCATGAGCTCCGGATCGTGAGTGCGCTCAAGTTCACGATATGCCACGTCAATCAGCTCCAACGCACCATTGCCAGATTCGTTACTGAGAGCCATCTGGGCATCGTTCATCGCCACCCGCAGTGTTTCGACATTGCTCAGCCGCACTGCCTGCGCTTTGAGCTGTTCGTCCTCCCCGATATGCGGTTTGACGGCATCTACCCGCTCTACCAGCATCTGCATCGCCATGCGTTCAGTAGCTGCGCTTCGAGCTGTGCTTTCAAAGGTGGCCAGCTGCGCTCGGATACTTTGCAGTCGATCCCAGGCATCGCTGTAGCGCTGATAGGCAATGCGGGCAGCTTCTCCAGCGTATGCATCTACGGCATGGCGCTGCTGGGTAGCAGAACTGAGCCGGAGTTGATCGGCTTGCCCGTGCAACGTAAGGGTGTATCTAGCAAGCTCTCTGAGCACGCTAGAGGGCACTGAGCGCCCTCCCACATAGGCTCGTGAGCGTCCTTGTACTGGTATTTGCCGAGCCACAATAATGCTGGAGTGCTCCGAATCTACTTCCTCTACATCCCCTCCAGCATCGCGCACCACCGCTATAGCAGGAGAGCTATTGTGCACCACGAACACACCCTCGACGACAGCTTTCTCAGCCCCCACCCGCACGCGAGCTACATCAGCTTTCGCCCCCATGAGCAGCTGTAGAGCTGTGACGGTCATCGTCTTCCCTGCGCCCGTTTCGCCAGTGAGCGCCGTCATCCCTGGTTCAAAATTCACCTGTGCGTATTCGATGACGCCCAGATGCGAGATTCGCAATTCGTCGATCATTGTGCGCCTACTTCAGCGTTCACCTGTGGCCTATCTGCATTGTCGGAAGCTCGCTCTGTATTGCCGGCAGCTCGCTGCCCGCGCCATCCATGCACCGGCAAATGGAGTTTTTTCACCAGCCGCTCAGAGAAAGGAGCATCTCCGAGGCGTGCGAGCAGCACCGGATAGCGCCCTTTTTCCACGTGCACTGACGATCCTTCGGGCGCGCTCATCCGTCTGCGGCCATCACACCAAATGAGTGCGTCATCTGTGCGGATCTGCACATCCAGCCACGAGTGTGGCCCAAGCACCATCGGTCGAGTAAAGAGGGCGTGTGCGGCAATGGGGGTGAGTACGATTGCTTCGACGTCTGGCCACACGATCGGTCCGCCAGCTGAAAAGTTGTAGGCTGTGGAACCGGTGGGAGTGGAGAGCAAGACGGTATCTGTCTTAAAGGAGGAAACCGGCTCTCCATCCACCCCGATATCCGTTTCAATCATCCGCGAACCGTGGCTTTTTTCAATAGAGGCTTCATTGAGAGCCCAACTCGTGATCACATCACCGTCGGGGTGGCGTACGGTGACGTCAATCGTCATGCGCTGTTCTGTCCTCCATTCACTGTGCACAATCGCCGAAACTACATCTGCCTGTGAAGATGGATCCACTTCCGCTAAGAAGCCCACATGGCCGTAGTTAATACCGAGAATGGGCACGCCCAGTCCGCGCACCAACTCAGCCGCCCGCAAAATGGTGCCATCGCCGCCAAGCACCACCATCAGCTCTGGCCGTTCAAGAGCCTCCACGTCTGCACGCGAATGCACAATGTGAGCCGCTACACCGTACACCTGCAGCTCCTGATGAAAGCTTTTAGCTAAAGCTGCCACATCAAGGCGCTTTTCATGCGGAAGAATGGCGATCACGCGATTCATAGACGCTCCCCTGCTCCTTTCGCATAGCTCTCATAGTGAGTGACGACGATCCACCGGCTCGTGCGTCTGCTGGTTCTAGCTTAAACCGTATCGCTGACGTTCATCTCATCGTCAGGTGCCCGAATGTGCTGCTGGCCCTGCTGCGATAGCTGCGTCGATAGCTGCCATCACTCCATCGTCTAACTGTGACGGCACACCGCCGCGCAAATGTACAAAGTACTCTACATTGCCTGCTGGGCCTGGCAATGGCGACGGCGCTACGGCCAACACCCCCAGATCAGCCGCTTGAGCTGCGTCCGCGACAGCACGGATCGCCTGTGCGTGCAGGCGGGTATCACGCACCACCCCACCAGCACCTACGGCATCTTTGCCCACTTCAAATTGAGGCTTCACCATCAGCAAATAATCTGCATGGGCGGCAGCCACCCGAGCTAGAGCCGGAATCACCAAGGTGAGTGAGATAAACGACAGATCAGCCACGACGAGCCCTGGCGCCGGAGCCACGATAGCCGGATCGAGTGTGCGCACATTCGTGCGTTCAATCACGCTCACCCGCGGATCTTCTCGCAGTCGCCACAAAAGCTGGCCATAGCCCACATCTACGGCGACGACGTGTGCCGCCCCTTTGCGCAAGAGAACGTCCGTAAAGCCGCCGGTCGATGCTCCGGCATCGAGCGCTCGCACGCCTTCAATGCGGGGAGCACGCTCGCCCAGATAATCCAGAGCGCCCAAAAGTTTATAGGCACCACGAGATGCCCAATGCTCTAAATGGTCTTCCTTGACTAGGACGGCTTGCGCGGGATTGATCTGGCGTGCAGGTTTGACGACGGCAAAACCATCCACAAATACTTTGCCAGCGCGAATGAGTTCTTGCGCTTCAGCGCGAGAACGAGCGAGATGACGGCGGACGAGTTCGGCGTCTATACGGATGAGTTTTGCCATCGACACCTACTCAGGCTTGAGCCCGTCCAAGGCGGCGCGTCAGTTCAGCGTGCACCGCTTCCAACGCGTCGATGTGGGCATCGGTATCGGCGATATCATCAGCGGACAGTGTTCGTTCTACGCCAGCACAATCCTCCTCATGCAAACTATCGCGGGCGCCTAAAGCATGGGCGCCTAAAGTATCATCAGCACGATGCGTCACCTGCGTCTCAAGATCGTCGAGAACGGCTTGAACAGACAGCGGTGCCTGTGGTTTTGGCTGCGGCCGCAGAGTTTGACGCTCACCGCTTTCGCCTGCTTCATCGCCCATGCTCCACCTCTCGCGCTACTTCAATATCTGGTAGCTGTACATTATCAGGATTGATAGAGCCACTATCTATAGCGTCCCACAGGGCACATACCGCAGCGCGGTACACATCGAGGGAAATGCGCACAGGGGCTGCTACAGCGGCGCCGTCTTCCGCAAGTGCCGCATCTGCGCCCCAGCCGCCAGTACGCATCACCAGCTTTCCTTGGAGAACTGTGGCACTAGCCGCACCACACTCCCAGGTGTTCGCCCCGAGCCGAGCATCGTAGCGAGCCGTGACAGCGGGATGAGGAGTATTGACGTCACGCAAATCAATTCCCACGTAGGTAGGACGGCGATCTGGCGGCGCCAGCATGACGTCACGTGCACGAGAAACTCCCGTGAGCACGTGTAACGAATCGTAGCCGCCCGCACAGGCACCGGCAATGTCGGTATCGAGCCGATCCCCAATAGCGAGAGCACGCCGAGCCCCCGCACGTTCGGCCCCCAGGCGGTACATGGTGGGCTCAGGCTTGCCGCAGTTGATCGGGTGTGAGCCGGTGGCATTCTGTACACACGCCACAAATGAGCCATTGCCAATCATCAGTCCACGCTCCTTAGGGATCGTGGCATCCATATTGGTAGCAATATGAATGGCTCCATGCTCATGGATTGCCAACACTGCCTCAGACAGTTCTGCCCAGGTGGCTTGTTCACTCAGGCCTTGAATGACGGCATCTGGAACGTCATCGGCGCTGGCCACTACGGTTAAGGACGAATTGGCGAACGCCGCACGCAATCCCTCACCACCCACCAGCAGCACTTTTGCTCCAGGGCTGAGTAGCCGCTCAGCTTCACGGGCAGCTACCTGCGAAGAGTTCATCACCGCAGCAGGATCTGTAGGGATGCCGATCTGCACCAGCTGACGCGCCACCACCTCGGGAGAACGCCCAGAGTTGTTGGTGAGATACATTTCTTGAGCGCCGTTAGCCTGAGCTGTAGCCAGAGCTTCGGGTGCGTGCGGCGCAGCTACGGCACCGAGGTATGTGGTGCCATCAAGATCCAGCAGCAAGGTGTCGTACGCCATGCTCAAGGTGGCACTGCTCGCCAGATATTTCTTTTGAGCCACATCAGCTGGATGGCGATGCGCTGCGCCTGAGATCATCGTTGCTCGCCTTCTTCGTCTCGATCTGCTTCTTCTGCGCGATCCGCAACGCTATCGGCGTTATCCGTGACGCCAGCATCCGTATCTGCGAAGCCATCTTTGACTCCGAGATCGCTGTAGGTAGCAGGAGCTACATCCTCAAATTCTTCTCCCCACTCGCTGAGGTCAAATGCATCGCCGAGCTCTTCTTGCAGCTCATCGAGCAGCGACACCTGTGCGGATTCAGCGCTGGCGTCAGCCTCACTCGTCTCGGCAACTGCTTCTTCAGATGCCTCAATGTCCTCAGCATCCTCAGATTTTTCAGTTTCACTGCGAGGATCGCTGTCGATGCGAGGCTCGATTCCCCCGCGAGGATCGGTGTCACCGCGAGGCCCACTCAGCTCGTTCTGGTCGTCCTGATCCAGTTCGCTGCCCTCAGTCTCATCTGCACCGCCGTCTGCAGCGTCATCTGCGCTGAGCGCTAATAGCTCTGATGGCAGCTGCGTGCCTACCTCGTCTTCCAGCTCGCTCGGAGGATCTACTTCGGCATCCGCATCTGATTCTGGTTCCTCATCCACAGCAGAGTCGGGGCTTAGCTGCGGAGCTTCAGTGACGTCATCGAGCACGTCGTCGAGATCGAGCAGCATATCAGCATCTTCATCTGCGCCCTCATACACTGGCTCCCACTGTGAACGGATGTCTTGGGCTTCATCCAGACGCCCTAGCTCTTCGAGCCGCTGAGCTTTCACTAGCTCCACGCGCGCAGCGAGCTCCGGATCTAGATTCTCTACCAGGATTTTCTGCATGAGATTCAAGCCGCTCTCAGAATCTCCCACATCCGCTTTGGCGCCGGAGGTAACGATTGCTAATTCCACTTTTGCTTGAGCATCCAGGCGATCCAGCGGAATCTCTGAGATGAAACGCAGAGCTTTCTCGCTGCGCCCCAATCCCCGCTCGGCATCAGCTTCAATAGCCACATGAGAATAGTCGTTAGAGAAACGGCGGTAGGCGCGTAGCTCTGTGAGCGCCTCCGAGTAGCGACCAGTCACGTACGCTGCAATTCCCACAGCCTCGCGCACAATGTCGATACGCGCCGCGCGAGCGTATGCCGCTTTTGCGTGCTCGTATGCCACTTCCGGATCTATATCCATCATTTCGCCAGCATAGGCAAGATGCCGCGCCACAATCTCGGCATTGGTGGCATTCAGGCCGCGCAGGTGTTTGTACGTTTGCTCTGGAAGCATATCTGCGGTGATGGATTCCGGAATGTCATACTGGAGTTCTTTTGCGCGGGCACGCTTTTCTTCTCCCCCGCGTAGATTACGCATACCGTCGTCTGGGCGCTCCCCGCGGCTACGGCTCTCACTGCGCCGATCATCTCGATCACGAGAGCCCCGCCAATCATCGTCACGGCTACGGAAACCCCGCCGATCATCGTCACGCCCACGGTATCCACCGCGCCGATCATCGTCACGGCGATAGCCACCACGCGAATCATCACGCCCCTGATACCCCCCACGCCGATCATCACGACGATATGAGCCGCGTCCTCCCGAGCTGTCTTCCCCGCGTGAACTGTGCCACTGGTCACGTTCAGCACGTTGGGAACTGCCAGAATCTTGAGAATGTGAATGTTGAGAGCCGGAGGATTGCGAATGCCGCCGATCATTGTGGTAGGTGTGATTCGATTCGTGATCGTGAAAATTAGGCATGATTCCTCGCGGTTCAATTGTAAAGAAACAGAAAGCGCAGAAGCTGATCCCTGCGCAAGAACAGATTAAGCATACCCGCTCGGAGCCTATCTACAGGCATGAGGTGAGACGCTTCACCTTATTGACCTCAGATGGCGTTTGCGCCGGAGAAAATTTTTGCCTAAACTTTCTTGCGTTGCTTCTGCGAGGCAGCACGAATCATTGGGGTATGGTGTAATTGGCAGCACGAGTGATTCTGGTTCATTTAGTCTAGGTTCGAGTCCTGGTACCCCAGCGAGTTTGGCAAAAGCCATCTCAGATGATACGATCATCGCCGACGCCCCGCTCGTCTAGCGGCCTAGGACATCGCCCTCTCACGGCGGTAACACCGGTTCAAATCCGGTGCGGGGTACCACTCTTTGAGTAGTGTATTTTTCTTTGAGCAATGTATTTTGTTTTGTTTTTGCTTTCTGCGCGTCCTGATTTATGGCGCACAGTCCTGGTTTTGTGGCGCACATATTATACCACCTCCTCTCCTACATGCGCTGTAGCGAGAGAGAAACTAGCGGCGACTACTTTCCACCAGCCTGAGTGACCTATTTTCAGTGGACCCTGAGCGAATTTCAGAGAATGCTGAGCGAACTGCCTTCGGTATAGCGGCAGCATTCCACAGCGTCAGCTGAATAGTTAGCGCGTATGGAGCGCGGGGAAAGTCACGGTGATCATTGTGCCTTTGCCCAGAGCGCTCTCTAGTTTGATCTCAGCGCCGTGTATGCTAGCGATGTGCTTCACGATTGACAGGCCTAAACCCGTGCCGCCCGATTCTTTGGAATGGCTTTTGTCTACCCGATAGAAACGCTCAAAAATTCTCTCGTGCTCCTCAGGCGCTATGCCGATGCCATCATCGCTCACACGCAAAGCTGCGCGATCCATCATCAGCCCCACCCATACCTGCACCGATCCACCTATATGATTGTATTTCATAGCATTGTCTACCATATTGGCCAGCATCTCATCCAGCAGTTGCCGCTGCCCACGCACCACGGATCGCTCTCCCGAAAATTCAAGGTGGACGCCCCATGCTTGCGCTGTGGGACTCAATCTCATCACTACGGCCTGCGCCACATCGAGCAGATCGACGTCTTCGCGCACCATGAGTTGTTGCGATGCTTCTGCCTCGTCTAGATGAGAAAGCTCAATAATATCGCTGATAAGTGAGAGTAGCCGGCTCGATTCTTGATAGATGCGATCAGCGAAATTTGGCACATCAGTACTCCTAGCCACTCCCTCACGAATGAGCTCTGCATAGCCCGATATCGACGTGAGCGGAGTTTTCAGCTCGTGGCTCACGTTTGCAGAAAATTCACGGCGGCTTTGTGCGGCGATTTCTTTCGTGCGATTTTGCTCGTCGAGACGTTCTAGCAAGGGGCGAAATTCCGGGTAGACGACGCGGCGCAGCGGATGATCGAGATCAACCTGAGCTAGAGGTTTCACGAGTTCTTTCGACTGCCTGCGCGCTACCACAAAAGCCAGCGCAAAAAGCGCCACCCCCACTATGGCGAGCGCTGGAAGACCGACGAGCAGTCCGCTGTAGATATTTTGTACTGGCCGACTCACTCGAATCACTTGACCGCTGGGGAGGGCTTGAGCAAAATACATGAGATCGTCACTGGCCGTCATAGAGCGGCGAATCCCCATGCCCTGCCCAGATTCCACGGCAGAACGAATCTCAGGACGACTGGCGTGGTTATCGAGCGTATCCGCCATATAACGAGAGTCATATAGCACGCGCCCATCCCTAGCTATGAAGGTCAAGCGCGGGATACTCGCTTTGTACGAATACCTTTGCAGTAGGCGCACTTGTTCGCTCTCAGGAAGCCCATCCACAGTAGTGGCGATCAGCGCGGCCTCATCGGCGAGCATCTCCTCCATTGAGCGCTTGAGTTGCCCATAATAGAGCACAATCACACTCACGTAAGTAAGAATGAGAGCCGTGGCGATAATCGCCGTCATCGACAGTAAAATTCTGCGCTGCATAGCATCTACCTGGCCAATCCGTCCGGAGTGGCGCGTGTGGAGGTGGCGAGCGTGGAACTCGCAGAGAGTTTATACCCCACTCCACGAACAGTCTGAATATAGCTTGCGGCATCAGCATCCACGTCTGCTAGTTTTTTCCTCAGAGTGCGAATGTGTACATCTACCGTGCGCGTGGCTCCGTGAAAGCTGTACCCCCAAACGGTATCTAAAAGATGGTCTCGGGAGAGCAAGATATTTTCGTTGCGCATCAGCTCTTCCAATAGCTCAAATTCTTTCAAGGTAAGATCGAGTGGATGATCTGCCACTTTTGCACTGTGCGCTAAGACGTCGAGACTAATCAACCCCACATTCAATCCTGCTTGCGCCTCATTGAGCAAGGGCGCACTGCGACGCAACACTGCGCGTACTCGTGAGACCAGTTCCATCATCCCAAATGGTTTCGTCACGTAATCGTCTGCACCCAAATCCAAGGCCGCTACTTTGTTGTATTCAGCGTCCTTGGCCGTCACCATAATGACGGGGATGAAACGGGTCGCCGCTTTCGCTTTGAGCCGCTTGAGGATGCTCATGCCATCAGTTCCAGGGAGCATCACATCCAGGAGTATTAAATCTGGCAGCGCTTGTGCTATGTGAGTCCACAGCTGCGTAGCATCTGCACAGCCACGGGCATCAAAACCAGTCGAGTCTAAGGTGTAAACAACGAGATCTCGGATATTGCGATCGTCTTCGACAAAGTAAATCACACACCTATTATCGCTCATGGAGACCTCGTTTCTTGCTTGCAATTTTCGATATATCTAGTCCGCTTTTCGATGTGCCTAGCGTCTGAGAGAATCCCACTATTTATTGCGTTATTGCGACGGGGTATCTTTTGCATCAAATCTGCCAGAGTGCACACCGGTGATGGAAAAAGCTACCCACTCAGCTACGTTGGTGGCGTGATCTCCAATGCGTTCTAGATACTTGGTAATCATCATCAAGTCAATAGCTCTCTGCGCTTCCTCTGATGCTTCTAGGCAATCAGCTTGCGCACAATCCTCATCTGCGCTACCTCGCAGATACTGATGCCCTGATTGGACGATAAACTCGATCAGCTCACTGCGTATATGCGTAAAAAGATCGTCGACGATCGCATCTGTGTCTACAACGGCCGAGCTGAGAGCTACATCCCGATCGACGTAAGCCGAGATCGCATCTGCCACCATACGCGTCACGCACTGTGCCATGTCGATAATTTTCGGAAAACCAGCCATTCCTGGCATCTGCGAGGTAAGCACAATCTCCGCAATATCGGCAGCCTGATCTCCGATACGCTCCAGATCGGTGATCATTTTGAGAGCTGCCGAGATTTGACGCAGGTCTCGAGCTACCGGCTGCTGGCGCAATAAAAGTTTCATGCACAGGTGCTCTATATCGCGCTCTGCTTGGTCAATATGTGCATCAGCTCGGATCACTTGCTGCGCCGTTGCAGCGCTACCACTGGCGAGTGCCGTGGCGGCATTCGTGATGGCCAGTTCGCACAACTTCCCCATGTGCACCATCTGATGATTCAACTCCTTTAACTGCTGGTCAAACTTGTTGCGTACCATCGTGTTTTCCTCCGTATATCCACCAAACGTCTGTCAGCTAAAACGCCCAGTGATGTAGTCTTCTGTACGCTTATCGGCCGGAACTGAAAAAAGCGTCTCTGTGTTGTTGTATTCAATGAGTTCCCCGAGCAGGAAAAATGCCGTATTATCAGCGATGCGGCTCGCCTGCTGCATATTGTGAGTGACGATCACGATCGTGTAGCTCTTGGCTAAATCAGCGATGAGATCCTCGATTTTTGACGTTGAGATCGGATCGAGAGCCGAGGTAGGCTCATCCATCAAGAGAACGTCGGGTTCCATCGCCAGAGCCCGCGCAATGCACAGACGCTGCTGCTGGCCACCCGAGAGACCGAGAGCGCTTTTGTGGAGCCGATCTTTGAGCTCATCCCAGATTGCCGCCTGACGCAAGGAACGTTCCACGATGTGCTC
Source organism: Actinomycetaceae bacterium (assembly GCA_028724905.1). GTDB lineage: Bacteria > Actinomycetota > Actinomycetes > Actinomycetales > Actinomycetaceae > Arcanobacterium_A. Next base: position 224,058 of record JAQYTG010000018.1, read on the forward strand.
CAGGTCTTTCTTTTTGCGGATTCCATTGACGCGCGGCCCGTAGGCCACATTGTCAAACACCGTCTTAGGAAAAGGATTGGGCTGCTGAAAAACCATCCCCACCCGTTTGCGCAGAGCGATAGGATCCATGTTCTTAAATATATTGACGCCATCCAGGCTCACGTCACCCTCGATGCTCACCCCTTTATCAAGATCATGCATCCTATTGAGCACTTTCAAATACGTTGATTTTCCGCATCCTGACGGGCCGATAAAAGCGGTGATCCTATTGGCCTCGATATCGAGATTAATCCCCTTCAACGCCTCAAAATCGCCATAGTAGAGATGTAAATCTCGGGTAGAAAATTTAATCGTTCTCATCTGATGCTCTTCTTTCTGGTTCTAGGCTGCACTCTGATGCGATAGATGCGCAGCGCTTTGATTTGATGAATGCGCGGCGCGCTGCTGGCTCTTTCTTGGTCAATCCCGACTGGCGCGCGTGCACATATTTCGTCATAGCATTGACGCAGATCGAGAAAAACAGCGCTATGAGCACCAGCACAGCAGCAGTAAACGCAGCGTTGGCATTGGAGTCAAAACCTAAAAATGGCAGTTGTCCCGTCGTTCTGCGGATCCACACGTGTACCGCGAGCGTTTCACCAGAGCGGAAGAAGTTGAGTGGGGAATTTGCATAGAACGGATCCCAGTTACTCCAGTCGATAGCGGTGCCTTGCCCCGACGTCATCAACAGCGCAGCGGCCTCTCCAAAGGCGCGTTGAGCTGCGAGCATCACTCCGGTGACGATATGCGGCAACCCAGCAGGTACCAGCACCCGAACGATGGTGCGCCAGTGGGTAGCTCCCAAAGCCGCCGATCCATCAGCCATCGCGCGTGGCACCGAACGGATAGCGGCTTCAGTTTCTGTGGTGACCAGTGGCAGATTCAAAATAGACACCGAGAGAGCGCCAGCGAAGATATTGGCGTGCAAACCCACCATATAAACAAACGCCATATATCCGAAGAGCCCTACCACAATAGAGGGAAGTGAACTCAGGGATTCAATAGCCACTCGGATAAACGCCGTCACCTTATTATCTGGGGCGTATTCAGCCATATAGATACCGGCTGGTAGCCCTAACCCCGCCGAGATCATCAATGAGAGAAATACCAGATAGACAGTATTGAAAATCTGATTCCCAATACCCATTGGGCCACACGAGAGCACCCCTGGGTAGTAACTCGCTAGCCCAGTAATCACGATGTAGGCAGCTAACGCTACGATCAGCAGCAGGAAGAATCCACCGATGGCTGTGAAAACTCCCGTCATCATGGCATCTACTCTCCTGGCGCGAGCTATGCGCCGCATAAGGGCATCATCCATCTGAACGCCATACCCTACACGGCACCCTGAGCGGCGTGATCGTATCGCTCGATCAGGCGTATCCGCGCTAGCGTCGATATGCGTCTGTACGCTCACGGTACTCGCCTCCTGGAGATGAGATGAATCAAGAAAATGCAGAGCATGGAGATGAGGAAGAGCACCAGCGCGAGAGTCCACAGAGCAGCCTTGAATTCGCTTCCCTCAGCAGCCTCTTGCATATCGGCGGTCATGGCCGTTGTGAGCGTGGATGTGCCATTAAAAATCGTGACGGCAAAGGCTTTAGTTTTCCCGATAACCATAGCCACAGCAAGAGCCTCACCGAAAGCCCGTGCCAAACCTAGAATTATTCCGGTAAAAATTCCCACCTTTGCCGCCGGAAGTACGATGCGGTATATCACCTGCCATCGGGTAGAGCCTAGACCGTAAGCCCCCATACGGTACTCCTGAGGAACTGCTCTCATAGCATCTGCTGAAACTGTAGTGATCGTGGGGAAAACCATCACGGCAAGCACAATTCCGGCTGCGAGCACAGACTCCCCCGTGCGCCCTGCATTCTCATCTTTCAACAAAGGCAGCAACACCGCCATCCCCACCCAGCCATAGACCACAGAGGGGATGCCCAAGAAAAGCTCCACGGCTGGACGAAAAAGTTTATCTCCGATTCTAGGAGCAATCTGCGTGAGAAACACTGCTGCCCCGATAGAAAATGGCAGCGCGATCGTCAAAGCTACTGCGCAGACGTAGAGCGAACCTACGATATAGATAGCAGCGCCTACCTGTCCACGCTGCGTTCCCTGCGGAGCCTGGCTGGGATTGAACTGGTCAGAGGTCATAAATTCCCGAATCGAATGGCCAAACACCGTAAAGGTGGCCGATCCTTGCACCAGTAAAAAAGCTGCGATCGTCACGGTGATAGCGATAAGGGAAACGCCGCAGATCAGCACCGCATACGTGGCGATGCGATCCACCACCCTAGCGCGAACTGCGGCGTTCTTGCGTGCGAACAATGCATTCATGGCTAGCGATACCTTCAGATATCACCGTGAGGCTACTGTGCGTGGCTAGCTATGGCTTTGTCGGTGAGTTTCGCAGCTACGCCATATCCCATTTTTTCCACAGTCGGCGCAAATTCATCACTCAACATATAAGCGAGAAACGCTTTCGTCGGATCTTGTGGCTCACCATTGGTGTACATATGTTCGTATGTCCACACATGATAGCTGCCGTTATAAGCGTTTTCCACAGTGGGAGCTACGCCGTCGATACTCACTGCCGCCACGCCGTCACTAGCTGAGCTATAGGAGAGTGCCACATAGCCAACAGCCCCTTTGTTGTCTTGTACTTTCTGGATTAACGTGCCAGAATCGTCGGTCTCTTGGCTCTGGTTGTTCGCCTCTTCAGCTCCTGCTAGAGCGTATTTTCTAAATGTGGCACGGGTACCAGAGGAGGTTGGGCGGGTGATAAGAACAATAGGCAGATCAGGCCCGCCCACCTCGTTCCAGTTTTTCGCTTTCCCCGTGAAAATTGAGATCAGTTGATCCGTCGTGAGATTCGTTATTCCGAGCTGAGCATTGACGACGGGCGCCATCACGGAGATGGCCACCTGGTGATCGACGAGAGCTTGAGCCTGCTCCGGCTGTAATTTTTCCTCGGCGAAAACGTCTGAGTTGCCAATATCCACAGTCTTATCCGACACCTGCTTCAAGCCTGTGCCAGAACCCCCGCCTTGCACATCTATCGTCACCTGAGGGTGTTGGGCACTGAACTCTTGCGCGGCTGCCTGCACCAACGGTTGGAAAGCCGTAGCTCCCGCGGCTTTCACATTACCCGATAGCGAAGACCTCGTACCCTGCCCGTTGGCACCTGGATCGCCTGCCGGAGCATTCCCGCACGCACCCATCAGCGACATGGCCATAACCCCTGCAGTGACAAGTGTGCCCAGTTTCTTCATACGCATTGATCATGTTTCCTTTCCAAGGGCAGCTGTGCGTTGTGGATCGTTCTTGCCCTCAGCTCAACTCTAGAAAACGTATGTAAAGGCACACCGAGGTTATATGTTAAGCAACGGTAAAGTTTAGGTAGAGATTGACAACAGCGGTCAGGCCGGTTTTATCAAGAGGAGCTGTGCTCGACGCTGATAAAACTGGCCCGACCGCTATTATCGCCAGTGCATTGTGTGCTTATTGTATATTGTTCGTTTATGTATATTGTTCGTTTATGAACGCGGACCGGCCACGTGATGTTCTTCCAAAGGCTTGACCAAGAAATTTGCCCGCGATTCACGCTCGTGCCAGTACAGATCTTCAGCCACGATGCATTCTGGATTGAGTTCTACACCGTCTAAGATCATCTCTTTGAATTTCTTGAAGCCGGCGCGGTCGATCAAATGCCCGCCATGCAGATACTCGGGTTTGTAGTCCATCACCCACGCCGAGAACTTTTGCCAGTTTTCAATCACACCTAGGATCACATCTTCGCTAGCCCAATTGAGAAACATCTCGCCCATACGCGGATTTTGCCGGCCAGTGCGACCACCGATGAACAGCCGATAAAACTTCGTCGGACGGCGCGTCCACGCTCCCGTGGGACACACGCGCACGCATTCACCGCAGCCCACACACGCACTCATGTCTTTATCCACACGCGCCGATTTATTGAGTGACAGCACGCCAGTAGCTCCGCGCTTGCACGCTTTCACGCAGCCCCCACAGCCGATGCATCGCTCGGGATGGTAGTCGATCAGCGAACAGCCAACGATCCCGTAATCAGCTACGTGTGCTTTGTTGCAGTCATTGGCACATCCAGAGATATTGATTTTGATGTTGTAGTGCGAGGGGTAGATGAGCGGCTCGATTTTATGAGCCAGAGCGCTGGTATTGACCTGCCCGAGCGGGCAATGGATGTTGCCGATACACGCCGTGATATTGCGCGAACCAATGGCCGGATAGCCCTGCGAGGGATCCCACGGCTCCGGCTCACCAGCCATCGTATCCATATTGACGCCGAGTTCACCTTCAACCGTGCGGATATACTCTTCAAGATACTCATTGACGGCAGGCACATGATCAATGTGGATGCCAGGAATATCGAACGTCTGCCGCGTGCCGAAATGAAACACCCCATTGCCCCACGTTTGAGCCATATACTGCACCATTGCAAGGTATTTAGCGTTTACCACCCCGCCAGGTACGCGCAGCTGCAGCATAAACTCACCTGGTACTTTCGACATCCGGAAGCAGTGAGTGCGCATCTGTTTGATATTGATGTCTTTGTTCATCGTGAGCCTCCCTAGTCAATCAGATATTTCGCTTCGGTGTAGTTAAACACCGGACCATCGAGGCAGATGTATGTGCTATCAATCCGGCAATTTCCACACTTGCCGATCGCGCAACTCATCTTGCGCTCAAAGCTCATCCAAATATGCTCTTCGGTGGCACCGTTCTTCACCAGTTCAATGCCGGTGAACTTCATCATCGGCGGAGGCCCTACCAATACCACTTCGTAGTCATCGCCAAAGTCTTTGAAGGGGATATCTTTCACATACGACGTCACAAAACCCTGCTGGAACCCTGGACGTTCCTCATTATCGAGGCAGAAAATCGAGTGGCAGTTAGGATTGGGGCGCATGGCGGCGATATCGTCTTTAAACATCACTCCCGCTTCATCGCGGAACCCCTGGATCGTCCACAGGCCTTTTATCTCTTCCGGATGCTCATTGAAATGCCGAATGAGCTGACGCACCGGAGCGAAACCAGTGCCGCCGGAGATCACCACGACGTGTTTACCTTGAAAACGCTCCATTGGCCATCCACGCCCGTACGGGCCGCGCACATAGACGATATCTCCAGCACGTTTGGTAAATAGTTCTCGCGTTACTTTCCCCACGGCACGCACAGTGAAATCCAAAATTCCATCGTCAATTCCCGATACCGAGATAGGGGCTTCGCCGAAACGCGGCAACGACAGTTCAAAGAACTGCCCTGGAGCCGCAGGGGCTTCACAACCCAAACGGAATGTCCACTCGTGTTCAGTCTCGTGAATGACATCCAGAATTTCGCATGGCACTGGTTCCACGGGATCGTTCGGATCGAGCCGCATCGCCCACGCTTTCTCGTCAGTGCTCACTTCGCGGCTTGCAGGTTGCATCATCACGTTGGTAGCCATGTCTATGCCTCTTTCTCAGCACTCGCCGAAACCGCCGCCTCAGCAGCAATCTGTGCTTTAATCTCAGCCACCGCCTGATTCACCTTATCCACAGTGGCTGGCAGTGAAATCAGCTCAGGGCAGCGCGTCGAGCAGCGTCCGCAGCCGATACACATCTGCTGCGTGCCAAAACGGGCTTTATGATCGTGGAATTTATGCAGCACTTTATACCTCATGCGCGCTGCAGCGTTGCCTCGCATTTCGCGCTGGCCAGCCATAATATCGAAGCCTGGCACCTCGCACGAGTAAGCAATTCGGCGCCTCTCACCCACCTGGGTGTCGTCACTCCAGATCACATCGCGCAAAACAAAGCAGGTGCACGTAGGGCACGCCACCGTGCACGCCCCACAAGAAATGCATCGAGAATTGTATTCGTTCCACATCGGATGGCTCTTCAAGCGCAAGCGTACGTCGCGGTCATCGAGATCTGGAATGTGCACAGTGAGATCTTTGTTTTCCTCCACAAAATGGAAGTCGTAATCTGTGGTGTCAGCTTGAGCGAAGTACTGCTCAAACTCGGGATCTTTCACGGTGACGTCAAGCGAGCCGTCGGAGTTGAAACGGCAGCCAATCGAATACTCATCAGTTTTATTTTGCCCCATAGACACGCAGAAACAGGTGTCGTCTCCACCGCCGCACTCCATCATGGCAAAGCGCACCAAATCCCGTTTACGTTTGTAGAAATAATCCGGTTGAGCTCCGTTACCGATAAAAATTTCATCCTGAATGCTTTGCGCATTAATATCGCACGGACGTACAAACACCAAGCGGGGCTTTGTCGGAGCGGGGCTAGGGCGGTAATCATCGCCGGTGAAGTAGAAAATCGTCTCCTGAATCGGGGTAATGACTTCTTTCGCTGGTAAATCACTCATTTGATCCCAGACCACTTCACCTGGCTCGCTCACCTGCGCATAGCGAATCAGATCCGTATCAGAGTAACGTCCTTCTCCTGGAAAGCGTTTCGGAGCGTAAATATCGTAGGTGCGCGCAAGAGTCTTAAAGAGAAGCAAGGCTTCAAGCGCATCAAGTTTATATGCCATCTGTGCAACCCCCCTTTGGGTCATAGCCACGAACGAATAGTGAACCGATCTACATCAGCAATTCGGGCAACAAAAACAGCGTTGTCCTTATAACACTACTGTAAACGTCAGTGACAAACTTATATGGGACGTTTGAACGAGGGGAACACTTTTTCTTGCTATATCAACTATTTTTGACCGCTCTATAGCGCTTGCTTATTCAGCGAGTTTGTCTCAACCTGTGCCTGCACAGCACCATACATTTGTGCGCTCTATACATTTGCACACTCTGTGTATACTTGTCGCTTACGCTGCGCCTTCTCCAGTTCGCCCAGCCCGCTTAGATCCGATGAGCGAGGCAATGACCGTGAGCATGATCGCTGCCACAATAAAACCTACCGAGACAACAATCGTAGGCTCTGGAATCATATGCAATAGCCCGTAGCCGTGGAAGGCGTGTAGCAGCAGCTTGACGGCAATAAACCCAAGAATCGCCGCCAGCCCAAAATGTAGATAGATAAGACGCTCAAGCAACCCATCTACCAGGAAGAACAGTTGGCGCAGCCCTAAGAGTGCAAAAGCGTTGGAGCTAAACACTAAGAATGGTTCGCGGGTGAGCCCGAAAATTGCTGGAATAGAGTCTAAGGCAAACATCAAATCAATGGTGCCGATGGAGACGATACATACAGCGAGCGGTGTGAGCCAGAGCTTATGATCGCGCTTGAGAACCAAACGATCCCCCACGAAGTCGCGCGTCACCGGAAAAATTCTATTCACAAAACGGGTGACGGCGTTGGGTCGGTATTCTTCTTCAGCTTCACCCACTGCATCGTCACCGGCGCGTGTTTCTCGAACGGCATCAAGTACCTGTTTAACGGCTGTGTAGAGCATCCACAGACCGAAAATGAAAAACACCCATACAAAGCGCTGTACCAGCGCGGCGCCCACCATAATGAAAATAAAGCGCAGCACCAGCGCGATCACGATCCCGTACATCAGTACTTTTTGCTGATAGATCCGAGGAATTTTGAAGGCGGCAATCACCATGATAAACACGAAAATGTTGTCGAGTGAGAGCGAATACTCCGTGATATAACCAGCCAAAAACTCGGTGGCAAACGTGGCTCCGTGGCGAATGAACGTAAGCGCAGCGAAAACCAGTGCAAGGCTCATATAGATGGCCGTCCAGGTTGCAGCCTCGCGGATGCTTGGTTCGTGTGCTTTGCGTACGTGGCCAAGCAGATCAAAGAGAATGAGCCCCACCACGACCACGGCCAACACGATCCATTCCCACAGATCTACGTGCATCGTGCCCGCACTCGCCGGAACACCAGCTGCCGTCATAACAGAATGAGCTGAGTGCAGCACACCACCATGTATCATAAAAGCCTCCCGTGCCAAGACTGCTTGATCACCGAAGGTCTCTTTCCGCCTGCGGCGCAGGCCTCGGCCCGAGTACGCGGCACATTGCACCTGCGTCACTGTGGTGACGAACCGATATTGGGTGGAAATACTCCCCTTCGCCCGCCTATCTTAGTCCATGCCGGTATACGGAACGAACCTGCGCTAGTGTGCTCTGTGTCATGCCCACAGCTTTTTGTTAATAAAGCAGCCTTATCACCGTTTAAAGCAGTCTCACAGTTGCTGACCAGTTGTTTACTAGTTGTTTACTAGTTTTACTAAGGCAACCCCCATGTGCGTGCTGCATTAAGCGTTACGAATAGCCCTGAGCTCACGTTTGACATCTTTGATTTCATCGCGCAGCCTCGCCGCGAGCTCAAATTGTAGTTGTTCAGCCGCTGTGTGCATCTGGGCAGTTAAGTCGGCAAGGAGCTCATCAATAGCCTGCCCGTCGTAGGCCTGATGGGAAAAATGCGTATCGCGTAGCGAACCATGCTCTTCGGAGCTGGGAACGCCTGCTCCCCCAACGCGAGCATTTTTAGCTCTAGCTCCGGAATATCCAGCCCCTTGACGGTATCCGCCCTCCAGTAGCTGCGCAGTGCTGACGTCTTCACGCATGAGCATATCCGTGACGTCAGCGATCTTTTTGCGCAGCGGCTGCGGATCAATACCGCGCTCATTGTTGTAGGCGATCTGCTTAGCACGGCGCCGGTTTGTCTCATCAATTGCCTCACGCATATTGGGCGTGATCGTGTCAGCATACATATGCACTTCGCCCGAGACATTGCGAGCTGCGCGGCCAATCGTCTGAATCAGACTGGTGGTGCTGCGCAAAAATCCTTGCTTGTCGGCATCTAGAATCGCCACCAGACTCACCTCTGGCAAATCTAGCCCCTCTCGCAAGAGATTGATCCCCACCAGCACATCGAACTTCCCTTGGCGTAGTTCGCGCAGAAGCTCCACACGGCGCAAAGTATCGACGTCACTGTGCAGATACTCCACGCGTACGCCACGTTCAGCCATATATTCAGTGAGATCTTCTGCCATCTTTTTCGTGAGCGTGGTGACGAGCACCCGTTCATTGTGATCTGCACGTTCGCGCACCTGCTCCAACAAATCGTCAATCTGCCCCTCGGTGGGTTTGACGATCACTTTGGGATCCACCAAACCTGTCGGACGAATAATCTGCTCGACGACGCCATCAGATTTATCCAATTCATAGCGCCCAGGAGTGGCTGAAAGATAGACCGTTTGGCCGATACGTTCGAGAAATTCATCCCACTTGAGTGGGCGGTTGTCGAGGGCACTCGGCAGCCGAAATCCATAATCCACCAGTGTGCGCTTGCGGCTCATATCCCCCTCGTACATCGCGCCAATTTGCGGCACAGTGACGTGCGATTCATCAATCACCAGCAAAAAATCGTCGGGGAAGTAGTCGAGTAGCGTATTCGGCGGTGTGCCCTGTGCACGTCCGTCAATATGGCGTGAATAATTTTCGATGCCGGCACACGAACCCACATTGCGCATCATCTCTAAGTCGTAGGTGGTGCGCATTTCCAAGCGTTGTGCCTCTAGCAGCTTGCCGCGATCTCGGAAGTACGTCAGCCGATCCTGCAGCTCATCTTCAATGCCTGCCATCGCCTGTGCCATTCGTTCCGGTCCAGCCACGTAGTGGCTAGCGGGAAACACGTGAGCGTGGTCTGTTTGCCTGATGACGTCGCCGGTGAGCGGGTGCAAATAGCTCAGCGCATCAATCTCGTCACCAAAAAATTCAATCCGAATAGCTAGCTCTTCATACACCGGAATGATATCTACGGTATCTCCACGCACTCGAAATGTTCCGCGCGTGAAAGCCATGTCGTTGCGGGTGTATTGCATCGACACAAAACGTTTCAGCAGTTCGCCGCGCTCGATGCTCTGCCCCACTTCCAGACGCACCATGCGATCGACGTATTCTTGCGGGGTGCCCAATCCATAGATACAGCTCACGCTGGCCACCACCACAGTATCGCGCCGAGTGAGCAGCGAATTGGTGGCAGAGTGGCGCAGGCGCTCCACTTCATCGTTGATCGAACTATCTTTTTCAATATAGGTGTCGGTTTGGGGCACATACGCTTCTGGCTGGTAGTAATCGTAGTAGCTCACGAAATACTCCACAGCGTTATGGGGCAGCAGCTCACGGAACTCAGCAGCCATCTGAGCAGCGAGCGTTTTGTTGGGCTCCAAAATCAATGTAGGGCGCTGTACTCGTTCTATCAGCCAGGCGGTGGTCGCTGATTTACCAGTACCGGTGGCTCCGAGTAAGACGACGTCTTTTTCGCCGCCGTTGATACGCTGGGAGAGTTCTTTAATAGCATGAGGCTGATCGCCACTGGGCTGGTACTGAGAAATCACCTCAAAAGGTGCGTCAGCGCGCACGAGATCAGTGACAGGCCGCATATCTCTTGAGCTCCTTGACGTGTATAAATGTACTCGCAAAGCGCTGCCAGTTCAGCGCCCACGCAACACTATAGCCAGCAGCACACCGACTGCCAAGAGCTCGACTAGTCAGCTATGAATCACTCTGGAAAACACTCATCGACATAAACCTATCAACAGCCAATGACTTAAAGGATCTACTCAGGATTCAACATGATACGCTCAGTATTCACTGTAAATGCGCAAATAAGTCCGATGTAAAGGACAGTACAGAAATAATAATTAGCACTATGATGCCTACTCCCATCGAGCAACTTACTCCCAATCACCGATGCGCTCATCCCAGAGTTTGTTTACCTTACGTTTCAAATCGGCAAGCGAACCATCGTTGCGAATCACCACATCAGCCATTTTCTTCCGCTCTTCGTCGCTGGGCTGGTTGGCAATCCTAGCTTGGGCTTCCTCCACCGTCATCCCGCGTGTGGAAGCGAGCCTGTCAATGCGCATTTCCTCAGGAGCTTCTACAACGAGCACCAGATCACAGTGGTCTCTGAGTGCCGCACTGGCAGAATTTGGATCAATCAGCGGTAAATCGTGTACGAGCACTCCAGTCGGATTGCTGTTCATCAGTTCCGTGGCTCGTTTAGCCGCTAATGCCCACACCCTCGGATGCGTGATGTCATTGAGCACGGCGAGCTCTTCTGGGTCGGTAAATACTTCATCAGCTAGTGCCAGCCGGTTGAGAGTGCCGTCAGCGTTGAGCACGGCAGCGCCCCAATGTTGTTCGATTTCTGCCAGAGCTGGTTCCCCCAGCTGCACCACCTCGCGCGCAAGCTCGTCGTAGTCAATCACCGAAGCCCCACGCCGAGCCAATATCTGAGCTACAGCACTTTTGCCAGAGCCAATTCCACCGGTGAGCACGATCTGATACATCTTGCACCTCCTGCTAGCTGTTTGATGCCTGATGTACCTAGTCTACCTGCTCAAAGGCAAAATTGTGTGACAAGAAGCACAACATTAAGGACGAGATTGTGCCATGCGTGCGGCACGAATACCTCACGACATACTCCAGGGCAAAAGTGTGCGAGGCCAAAAGTTTACTTTTTCTACCGCATCCCCAACAGAAAAGCAAAAGTTGTGCCCAACAAAAGCGGTCAGAACATTAACACTTTTGTTGGGCACAACGTCAATCGGGCGTGAGCGGCGCACTCAGATGCAAGCGTGCACGCCACCCACCCTCAGTTTTTGCCCACCTTTAGTTGTTGGTGAGTTTTTCGCGCAGCGCGGCGAGAGCTTCGTCGGAAGCGAGCGTACCGGAAGCGGTATTCCCTGAGGAATAGTTGCTCGGCACCTCTTCTTCTGAGCTAGAGCTGGCCACCACGGCTTCCGCCTTTGCAGCTGCGGCATCTTCTTCCAGTGCCTTAGCCACCTGCGTCTTGTGGGCTTGCCAGCGAGCTTCGGCAGCGGCGTAGTCCGCTTCCCAAGCAGCCTGATTCTCCTCGAATCCTTCCATCCATTCGTTCGTTTCAGGATCGAAGCCCTCAGGATACTTGTAGTTGCCGTTTTCGTCGTACTCAGCTTTCATGCCATAGAGTGATGGATCGAAATCTTCAGAGTTCGGATCCACACCCTCATTGGCCTGCTTCAGGGAGAGCGAAATGCGGCGGCGATCAAGATCAATATCAATGACCCTCACGAATGCATCGTCTCCCACGTGCACAACCTGCTCTGGGGAATCAATGTGGCGCATAGCCAGCTCAGAGATGTGCACCAAGCCCTCGATGCCGTCTTCCACTCGCACAAATGCGCCGAATGGCACGATCTTTGTGACCTTGCCTGGCACAACTTGGCCGATAGAGTGCTGACGGGCGAACGCCTGCCACGGATCTTCCTGAGTAGCCTTGAGCGAGAGGCTCACGCGCTCACGATCGAGATCCACGTCGAGAACCTCCACCGTGACGTGCTGGCCAACCTCAACCACTTCGCTCGGATGGTCAATGTGCTTCCAGGAGAGCTCGGAGACGTGCACCAGGCCGTCCACGCCGCCCAGATCCACGAATGCACCAAAGTTCACGATGCTGGAGATGACGCCCTCGCGCACCTGGCCTTTCGCCAGCTGGCCAAGGAATGTGGTACGCACTTCGCTCTGAGTCTGCTCCAGCCATGCACGACGGCTGAGCACCACGTTGTTGCGGTTTTTATCGAGCTCAATGATCTTAGATTCAAGCTCTTTACCGATGTAGGGCTGCAGATCGCGCACGCGGCGCATCTCCACCAGCGAAGCGGGGAGGAAGCCACGCAGACCGATATCGACGATGAGGCCACCTTTGACGACCTCAATAACGGTGCCGGTGACGACGCCGTCTGCTTCCTTGACTTTCTCAATCTCAGCCCATGCACGCTCGTATTGTGCACGCTTCTTGGAGAGCATCAGGCGGCCGTCTTTATCTTCTTTCTGGGTGACGAGCGCCTCAATATGGTCACCAACTTTAACGACATCTTCAGGATCGACATCGTGCTTGATGGAGAGTTCTTTCGAAGGGATGACGCCCTCCGTCTTGTAGCCGATATCGAGAAGCACTTCGTCTCGATCGACTTTTACAACAGTGCCTTCTACGATATCTCCATCGTTGAAGTACTTAATGGTCTTATCGACAGCTGCGAGAATATCTTCTTCGCTGCCGATGTCGTTCACTGCGACCTCTGGATAGGAGGAGGATTTGATTTCGGACATAGAGTTGGTGACTCCGTTACGGATATAACTAGTTCTTACAAGGACACGTCTGCAAGCGACCGCTCACCTCATAGACGTATAGTCGCACCATGAGCGTAGAGCTATCCCTCACACACAAAAACTCAGTCTACGGCGTCCCAGAGCGCAAAAGCAAACGTCCTCTCCCACGACAGTACATTTAAAAGTGCATACGGCAGTATTGAGTGGTTGAGAAAGATGTGTGACGGCAGTGCGTGAAGATGCAAGGAGCTTCGTGTCGAACCGGCACCAGAACCGGCGTCACCGGAGCATAGGGAAACACACAGAACGATGTAGGGCGTGCACCGTCGCAACGCGCTGACTCACTATATTCGAACCAGTGACGTATCAGTGGGCAGCATCACGCCAAGAACGTCCTATCCCCACTCCCACAGTGAGCGGCACCGACAGCTCCGGCCAGGCTCCGCCCATCTCGCGTTCCACAATCTCGCGCACTTGTTCTAGCTCACTGGCAAGCACCTCAAGCACCAGTTCGTCGTGCACTTGTAGGAGCACTCGTGAGCGCACTCCCGCCTGGGCGAGCGCCCGCTCGACGTGCACCATTGCAATTTTGATCACGTCTGCCGCAGAGCCCTGTATGGGGGCGTTGAGTGCCATGCGTTCGGCCGCTTCACGCACCTGCCGGTTGGTATTGGTGAGCTCGGGAAGATAGCGCCGACGCCCCAGAATCGTCTGCGTGTATCCATCTCGCCGAGCCTGATCCACGAGCCCATCGAGGTACGTCTTTACATGGCCAAACCGAGAGAAATACCCGTCCATCAGCGCCTGCGCCTCCGGCACCGAAATATGCAGCTGGCTGGATAGGCCATAGGCGGAGAGCCCATAGACGAGACCGTAGCTCATAGCCTTAATGCGTGAGCGCTGCGCCGATGAGACTTCCTCCTCCGGCACGGAAAACACTCTCGCAGCCACATAGCGGTGCAGATCTGCGCCGGCACGGAACGCTTCAATCAGCTCAGTATCTCCTGATAGATGAGCCATCAACCGCATTTCAATCTGCGAGTAGTCCGCCGTCATCAGATAGTCGAACCCCTCACCTGGCACAAACACCCCGCGAATTTGCAGCCCTTCATCGGTGCGGGCATGGATATTTTGCAGATTCGGATCGGTCGAGCTCAGTCGGCCAGTGGCAGCTACCGCCTGCTGATAGGTGGTGCGGATCCGTCCGTCTGAATGAATAGACTTTTCCAAGCCCTCCACCGACTGCAGGAGTTTTATTGCGTCGCGGTGTTCGAGCAGCGCAATGAGAAATTGTTGCCCTGCAAGAGCTTGCGCATCCTCACGCGACGAGATAGCGAGCAGCAGCTGAGAAAGAGCCTCGGCGTTGGTGGTGTATCCAGATTTTATTTTTTTCGTCGGCGGCAAGCCTAGATCTTCAAACAGCACTTTTTGCAACTGCTTAGGGCTGGCCAGATTCACCGAATCATCGCCAATAGCTTCATGGGCACGGCGAACTGCTTCGCTCACACGAGCCTCGAAATCCGTACGCAAGCGCTCTAGAGCTTGCTGATCGACGGCAATTCCTCGGTTTTCCATCTCAAAAAGTACCTGGGTGACGGCCAACTCCAGCGCGATTAACCGCTCAGAATGCGGCTGGGTACTCAGCTGCGTTGCCAAAGCATCGTGTACATTGAGCACGGCCAAAGCTAAACTGGCCAGATGCTCTGCTGGAGACTCCATCTGTGCGCTATCCTCAACCATCCCTGTGCTATCCCCAGCCATTCCCGAGACCGCAGCACTTGTGGTATCGAGGGCCAATACGCCTTGCACGTCGCGGCTTGGACCGCTTTCGGGAAGCTCCATCTCCGTTCCCAGATAACGCCGAACTAAATCCGCTACGTCGTACTCTCGTTGATCTGGATGCAACAGATACGCTTCTAGCTCGGTGTCGGCCACCACTCCTGCTAGCTCGGAACCAATACCTGCCACAGCGTGGTGCAAGGCTTTGACCCCATGCCCTACCTTGTGCATCCGCTCATCGGCAAGCCAGCGAGAGAAATCGTCGCTGTGGCCAGACTTTCCAGAGTACGCTGAAGAAACATGGCTCTCCGGAGAAGCATGGCGTTCCGGAGGTACGTAACCCTCCAGAGGATCATAGTGCGCCAGAAAGACGGAGCCGTCGTCAGCTGCGATAGCAAAAGCCTGTATCGTCCCGCGCCCTGGGCGGGTATCGCCCTCAATTGCCAGAGCGTAAGGGCCAGCATGGGCGGCGCAAAACTCGGGCAGTTCGCCGTCACGTCCACTTCCACGCATCACCTGCAGTACCCGTGCAGGACGGCTCTCCTCCTCAGCGTTCTCGATACGCGGTGCAGCCTCCGATCCTGGGCGCACCGGTAACTCGGCCAGTACACGGGATCTTACGGCGTGAAAATCCAAGGTGTCAAACAGATCGTGCATCGCCGTCACGTCTACACCCACAGGAACGAATACACCCAGATCATCACCAAGAGGCAGATCGCGTATCAGCTGATTGAGTTGCCTATTAAGCTTCACCTGCTCAGCATGATCGCGCAACGACTGCCCTGCTTTTCCCTTGAGCTCCTCGGCGTGAGCCAAAAGGCTCTCCAAGGTGCCGTACTCTGTGATCCACTTGACGGCAGTTTTAGGCCCCACCCCAGGTACGCCAGGGATATTGTCTGCTTTTTCCCCCACAAGCGCCGCCACATCTTCATACCGATCTGGGAAAACTCCTGTGCGTTCGTACACCTTTTCCGGCGTCATCTCAATCATTTCCGAGCGCGGCATCGGGTAGAGCACGGTGACGGCATTATCCACTAACTGGTAGGAATCCTTGTCTCCCGAGGCCAGGTAGACGCGCATACCTGCAGCTTCCGCTTTCGCCGCTAAGGTGGCAACGATATCGTCTGCCTCAAAATCTTCGTAGGTGAGCCACGCTATACCAAGCACATCCAGCACCTCTTGGATTAGCCCGATTTGCCCCTTGAATTCTTCCGGCGTGGCAGCTCGCCCGCCCTTGTAGTCACTGTATATACGGGTGCGAAAAGTGCCACCCGGCAGATCAAACGCCACTGCAATATGCGTTGGCGCATAGTTTTTAATCATACGGAGCAGAGTGTTGGTAAATCCGTGGACGGCGTTCGTGTACTGCCCTTGAGGCGTGCGGAACGAATCAGCGCGCAACGCGAAGAAAGCGCGAAATGCCATCGAGTGCCCATCGACGAGCAGCAGCCGCTGCTCATCCGCCTGCCCATCCATCTGCCTAGTGCGATTACTGCTTATATCCACGTTCCTAGCCTAGCAAAGACCCACGGCTAGAGCTGCGCGGCAGGGTTCTATTTCGGAGTGCAACGTCTTTTACAATTGTGGGTGTCGATAATACAGTCGAAAAGAAAGTTACACTCCTATATAGGTGTATGCGATCGTCATGTAATGCTTGCTGGTCGCATCGGTGCGGGCCGCAGCTGAGCACGCACCTGCGGCTGCATAATGTCTGCAGCGGGGCGGCCGGAGCGCAACAGCCGAGCCATTGCCACCATATCGGGCTTGATCGTCTCGTAAAAATGCTTATACCCCGCGCATAGGTAATTGAGTGCGTGCTCAGGTTTCCCAGCCGCGGGATTTCCACTGTCGGCAGCGGGCTCGCTCTCAGCAGGCACGGCCACAAACCGATCTTTCGGGCAGCCACCATTGCAAAAGCGGCGAACTGAGCATGCCCTGCACTGCTCGGGCAGCTGCGCATTTTTCTTCTTGGCAAATTCGCGCATCCGCGCAGTATTGACCAGCTCCTGGAACGTGTGCTGCGCAGAATCTGGCGCAGAGCAATCCCCACTATCGGCTGCATTGGCACCGCCGACGCCTAGACCAGCGCCACCAATACCTAGGTCAGCACCACGTTCCTGATCGCCCCCAGAGTTACCAGCCACTCCGGCAGCCACATTACCTAGCAGCCACTCAGGCTCCACCCAGTGATCGCAGGCGTAGACGTCTCCGTTGAACTCCATAGCCAAGTTGTTGCCACATTCGGGTGCGTGTACGCACACGCTAGCTTGCCCAAACATAGCCGCCAGCGCCGCGTCAAAATCCTGTACGAACATCCGCCCTACGTCAGCCTTGATCCACTCGTCGAATACTTCACACAGAAAATTCCCGTAGGCTCTCGGATCTACACTCCGCGAGGTGACGGCGCTGCCACGTTGCCGATAGAGCAGCGCCCCGCGATTGTTGTGAGTGTGCTCTGGAGCACCCGTTCCTGCTGCCACGCGCATTTTCTCCACGGCGCACTCTCCCGCTGCCGTGCACATCTGCCCTGCCGCGTCTCGTCCTCTTGCTTCGCCGTGCCCTTCCGCGTCGTGCTCCTCTGCCGCGTCGGTCTCCCTCGCTGGGCTGCGCCAACCTCTCTCCGCCTGTGCGAGATCTGCCTCCTCCACGCGCTCGACAATCGGAATGAACTGAATAAACTCAGCACCGAGCGTATCTCGGAAGTAACGATATACCTCTCGCGGATAATCTTGGTTGGCCGCGTGCACGGTGCACAGGATATTGCATCGTACACCGGCTTCGCGCAGCAGCTCCCATCCGCGCACCACCTGGTCATGGCTTCCTCGCCCCGCCCGATTCACGCGGAAACGGTTGTGCATCGAGGCCGGTCCATCAATGGAGATCCCCACAAGGAAATCGTGCTGTGCAAAGAAATCAGCCCACTGTTTCGTTATCAACGTGCCGTTGGTCTGGATCGCGTGGTGGATGGTTTGCGTCGGCCGGCGCAGTTGCTGTGCTCTATCCACGGCGCGAGCAAAGAAGTCGATGCCGCGTAAGGTAGGCTCACCTCCCTGCCACAAAAATGTGACGTCACCATCTGGATGTGCGTCCAAGAACGCGCGAATATAACTCTCCAGTACCTCGTCACTCATCTGCTGGGTCCGTTGATTGTAGAGCAGTTCTTTAGAGAGGAAAAAGCAGTATGAACAGTCGAGGTTGCACGCTGAACCTGTGGGTTTCGTGACGACGGAGAGCGGCACATGACGAGGAGTGCTTCTCCCTTGGCGCACCTTGTGAGACGTATTTGCGCTTTCACCAGCACGCCGATAGGTCTGCTTAGTTTCTCCTCCTACACGTATCCCTGCCGATGGCTCGATCTCCATGCGTATCCTCCCTCTTGCCCACGCTGCTAGCGCGCTCATTTCTATGCTAGTGCTGAGGCCAGCTTAAAACCCCGATGTAAGACCCCGATGCGCCCGCTACCGATCTCACAATTCACAGATCTCACCGCCCGCATTAAATATCCCTGCCGCTCAACAATTAGTACTTGAGCAATACATACCAGCCGAACGATCCTCGTCTGTACCAATAATGAGTTACGCACTAATATCGTCGCCTATTCACGTCACTTATTCACATCGCCTATTCGATAAGTCGCCGCTCAACAATGATCAACGCCAACGCTAGCAATCAGCATCTAGGGCAATGAGTAGCTCTCGCCGAGAACCGAACTCACACTCACCATCTGTTAGGAACAGCATCTTTACTATCATCTTTGCTATCACTACCGGAAATCAACGTCCAGACCAACGAACAGCTCCTGCTTTAGACTGTCTCAGCGTCGTCACCGAAGTTCTCTTCATCAACGGCATAGTTCGCAGCCAAAGCCGCGCCCAAAGCCGAGCCGAGTTTCCCGAGGCTCGCTTTTTGAACCGTCACAATTTTGTGAAACATCGGAGAGAGCGCCTCCACGATGGCTGTGCGTAGCATCTGAGGAAAATCTGGAATAGCATCCACCACATCCCCAGCACACAGCACCACCTGAGGACTAGTCGTGAGCACCACCGAAGCCAGCACGCTGCCCACCATCCCTAGAGCACGCTCAAGGGCATGGCAAGCACGGGCATCACGGCGGGCATAAGCCTCGCCCAACTGGGCAAGATTATGGACGCCTGCAGCTTCGCACAGAGCTCCAGATGAGGCTACGGTTTCCAGGCATCCGTTGCCACCGCAATAGCACTGGGTGTCGAGTTCACTCACCTGCACGTGCCCTAGCTCCCCTGCATAGCCGGCTTGGCCGTGCGTGATCTGATCGGCGATCACCACGCAGCATCCCAGACCTGCACCAAAGCGCACGTACACGTGGCTCCCATATCCTTTGCTCGCTCCCCAGCTGTTCTCACCAATCGCAGCCAGGCGCACAGTATTTTCCACCAAAGTAGGAGCGTTCCAGCGCTGTTCAATGAGGGTGCGAACTTCACTGAGGACGCGCTCATACTCAGGGGGATTCGTCGTGAGCGGCACCGGAATGCCCACGCCGACTTTGGAAATGTGCTGCATCTGCACGTGGCGGCTCTCTGCAGCGCTGTAGAGCATATCGCTGATACGTTTCAGCGGCTCATGCCACCCCTGAAAATCCTCAATGTCAAGTGATGCCGTAGCCACAACGTCGTAATGCCGGTTCAGCACCACTGCGCAGCAACTGGAGCGAGAGATTTCAATCCCCACCCGATACCCGACGTCGCTGTTGAAATGCAACCGTTCTACAGGGCGTCCACGCGAGCCGGCGAGCTCTTTCACTGAGGAGATGAATGAACCTTCGGCGGCTATCTCATCAATCGCCCGTCCCAGCGAGGTGCGGGAGACGTCGAGCCATTCACACAATTCTTGGCGCGCGGCGTCACCCACGGCCAGCTCTCCGATCACCAGATCGCTGAGCCGTGGGCGAGGCGGGCGCATCACGTAGTCCATATAGCAGCTACAACTTACCGCTAGTCGAATGCCACTTCGTCGAGGTCTGAACGCGCCGTATTGACGAGTGGAACGTCGAAATTAACCATCGCCGCCATCCACTTAGCAAAGGAGTGATCTCCTCGCTGACGTAGCTGCCGATACAGCTCGGTGGCGAGGTCTCGGCGTATATCATCGTAAACTGGCACGGTGTAAACGTTGTTGATCTCCCCTGGATCTTTGCGTAGATCGTAGAGCTCATTGATGGATTCCGGCGAGATGATGAGCTTGTAGTCTCGCGTGCGAATCATGCGCTGTTGCAGCGGGAAATGATGCCCGTGGAATTCACACACGATATTTTCGCGCCAGTCAGGCACTTCTTCGCCTCGGGTGAGATCGACGATAGAGCGGCCATCTTGCACGAGGCTAGTATCAAGGCCTGCCACATCGAGAATAGTGGCTGGAATATCGAGAATTGACACAAACGCATCCGACTGCCCCACGGTGGAGACCCCTGGGATATGGGCGATGAACGGCACCCGATAGATGTCGTCATACATGGCTGGGCCTTTGTCGTTCAGACGATGAGAGCCAGTGAATTCGCCGTGATCGGCGCTGAAAAACACTGCCGTATCATCGAGAATTCCCAGCTCTTGCGCCACATCCATAATGCGTCCGATCTCAAAATCAATCATCGACACATAGCCCCAGTACACGGCGATGAGCTTCTTCCATTGCTCCACGCTGAAATCGGATGTAGACCAGTATGTGGCGTAATTTTGCTGCACCTGTGGCTTTCCGATGAGCGAATCTGCGAAGTTGTCTGGCAGCTCCACCACGTCAGGATCAATGAGGTCGAACCATTCGTCGGGCAGGAAGTAAGGCAAATGCGGCCCAAAGAAATGTACTTCCAAGTTGAACGGCTGCTTGTGATCTTTCCAATCCGCTGCATATTCGCGCAATTTCTCGATAGCTCGATCCGCCAGGAACCGCTCAAATGTGGCTTCTTCTGGTTGATAGAGCCGCGCCGCGATGATGTGCCCATCGCGGTTGCCAGGGAGCTTTCCGCGGTACACATCGTGGGCGCGCACCGGAGGTAGATTGTTCTCTTCCAGCCAGGCTACGTACTTTTCGTTCGCCACCGGATTTTCGGCGCCCCAGTAGGAATCGTCGTCCATGCCAAATTTATCTGGCAGATTCCTACCGCAGTGGTATTTACCCACAATGCCGACGTTGTATCCGTGATCGCGCAACTCTTGGGTGTACGTCCACGAACCCAGCGGAATCGCCGTCTGATAGGCGATATTCCACTCGTCGTTGGCCACCACTTTGTGTCGGAATGGAAATTTCCCCGTCAGCAGTGAGGAGCGCGCCGGAGTGCAGATCGCCGTCGGCGTATAAGCGTTGGTAAAGGCAAAACCATTATTGCCCATACGATCCAGATTCGGGGTGTGTACATAGGGATTGCCGAGGCACCCAATCGTGTCGATGCGATGCTGATCGGTCATAATGTTGAGGATGTTGCGCACGTTGTCTGGGATAGTGCGCTCCTTGGCAGGTGCCGCGTTTTCTTGCTGCATTTTTTCTCCTTTGAAAATTGCTGTCCTGTTGTGTGCTTAGTTGCCCATGTCCTCTAGGCTCTTTCCGGCCGTCTCTTTGACGAAAGCACCCGTGAAGATCACGGCAAGCACTCCGAAGACGAAGAAAATCCAGTAGATTCCAGCTGGCGACCACGCCACCAAGAACGGGAAGAGCAAGACCACAATAAAGTTCACGAAGAAGTCTGTACCCGATGCAATCGACATCGCACCGCCGCGAATCTCATTGGGGAACATTTCACCCATCATAATCGAGAAGACCGGTCCCCATGACGATGTAAACCCAAGCAGGAAGAGGCACAGCGCACCCACAGCGAGCCAGCCGAGCACCGGAGCTTGAGTGAGATCCACGCCGTCATCTGTGCGCGGAGCGATGGTGAAGACGGTGGCGACGATACCGAGTGCAATAAAGATCAACCCTCCCCCGTACATCAACATACGTTTACGTCCCACACGATCGACGAGCAAGATACCGGCGGTGACGCCAACGATCTTGAACACCGAAAGAATCAGCGTCTGCTGGAAGCTGGAGTCTTCGCTAAAGCCCACCGTCTGAAAGAGCATATTGGAGTAGAAGAAAATACCGTTGGTGCCGGTGAGCTGCTGGAAAGCAGCGATCGCTGCACCGACAAACACCAGTCCACGCCACTTAGAGCGCATGATTTGAACGATGCCCATTTTGGCGAGTTCGACGGCTGCAAACGAGGCTCGAATAGCGTTCACTGAAGCATCCAGATCGCGCTCAGCGCTGACTTTTCCAAGAATCTCTTTGGCTTCGGCGTCACGCCCAACAGAGATGAGGTAGCGCGGAGATTCGGGGATGATTGCCGTGAGAATGATAAAGGCAAGAGCTGGGATGAGCAGGCACAAAAACATCCACTGCCAGGCTTTCAGCCCCAAAGCCAGCACCGCATCGGAGCTGCCGGCTGCTTTCGAGACGCTGAAGTTAATGATGGCGGCGAAGAGAAGACCCAGAATAATGGCGAGCTGGCGGAAGCCGATGAGGCGCCCGCGAATATCTGCTGGAGCAATTTCAGCGACGTATCCAGGGGCAACTGTCGTGGCCGCGCCGAAGCCAATACCGCCGACGACGCGGCAGAAAATCAAGAAAAAGTAGCCGCCTAACACCGGAGAAAACGCACCGAAAACAGCTTCAAAAAGCAGGAATGGCCCCACCAGCATCAGCGTGGTTTTGCGCCCGATTCTATCGGAGATGCGTCCGGCGAAAATCGCTCCGATAAAGCCGCCGATAATGCCAGCCGCTCCGGCTAAACCAGCGGCCACCGGCCCCAGCTCGAAATCAGAGCCCACGGCTGCAATGGCACCGTTGAGCACCATTCCCTCAAACCCGTAAAAGAATGGGCCGAGAGTAGCGATCAAAGCATAGAGCGTGGCTCGCCGCCGCGCTTGTACCTGTATCAAACTCAGTTGCGATGTATCTGTCTTGACGGTCGGCATTATTTTCCTCCTTGAACTGCCGAGTGCACGTGGAACAGCGCTTGGAACCACGAGAGTGTGCATCCACCAACGCGCTTGGCGGGCGCTGGTGTCATTCTAGGAAAGAGGAATAATGCCCAACTTTTTGGATATATAACAGTTTAGTAACGATATCTGTGCTGGTGTGACGGTACACACGCAGCGTCGGTGCGAGAGCAGTGACGTCAATCGTTCGCAGTGACGCGCAGACACACAGACACACAGACACACAGCAGTGTGCTGCTATGCCACCACTACCCCATCTGCTCAATCACGGCGTCTGCCACTTCGCGCATGGTGAGTCGGCGATCCATTGAAGTCTTTTGAATCCAGCGGAATGCCTCTGGTTCCGTAAAGCCCATCTTCTCCTGCAGCAATCCTTTAGCGCGATCCACTACTTTACGGGTGCCGAATTTATCTGCCAACCCCTGCACTTCTTTTTCCAAGGAGAGGATCTCTTCGTTGCGCGAGATCGCAATTTCAATAGCAGGGATGAGGTTGCTCGGAGTGAACGGTTTGACGACGTAGGCCATCGCCCCAGCATCTCGCGCGCGAGCCACCAGATCATCTTGGGAATACGCCGTCAGCATCACGATGGCACAGCGGCGCTCTTGCAGAATCTGCTCTGCGGCTGTGATGCCATCCATACCTGGCATTTTTACATCCATCACGATCAATGCCGGTTTCAGCTCCCGCGCTTGGGCAATGCCCTCTTCTCCGCTCGCAGCTTCCCCCACCACAGTAAAGCCAGCATCTTCCAAGGTCTCCACAATGTCGAGACGGATCAGCGCCTCGTCTTCCACGACGAGGGTGCGTACAGCGCTGCGATCAGTTGAATCCGCGAGCTTCTCTGGCCGGAATTCGGGGTCATCAGATGTTTGAACAGCCATCATTAGTCCCATCTTGATTAGTTGTGATTAGTTCTTCGCTTGTACAATTGCCGCAAAGCACATCGGCATGGCGGGGCAAAGCATAGGTTACCACGCAGAGCTGGGCAAATAGAAAAATAACAACACCAGCCCGACAGTAGTGCACTCACGAGGGACGATTCACAGGCGCGGGCACACCTGCTCAATGTGCCATGCATGCCTGTAACGCCGAAGCCAAAGCCGAGTATTTCTAGGGAAAACTCGCAAAAGCATCGAAAGAGAGCCCACCCGTGAAAAGACATTGACCACGCAGGCACCCCGCCGGCGCGCAGGGAGTCAGATGTGCAGATAATCAGCTGGTGCTCCGAGAGGGACTCGAACCCTCACGCTTTGTGGGCGCAGCATTTTGAGTGCTGTGTGTCTACCAATTCCACCATCGGAGCGAACACTGGTTAAGTGTATAAGGTTGAGCGACGAGCTACAAATTCACACTCTCTGTAGAAGACGCCGCGCGCTATGTGAGATAACATCTCTAGCTCCTGGAACGCATAATGGCCACTTAGCCGAATACACAGGAGTTAGCTGGATACACACGGCAGCTACCCCATGAAAGCGTGCTCGATCAGCTGCGAGCGAGTGAACGTCTCCCCCATCTTATGCACACGGATAGTGTTCGTTGAACCGACTTTACCTGCTGGCATCCCGCAGATAATCACAACCCGATCGCCGTCAAGTGCCAGATCGTGATCGCGCAAGAGTACATCTACCTGGTTCACCATATCGTCGGTGTGCTCCACTTTGTCTGAGAGCATCGTCCGCACACCCCACACCAGCGCCAGCTGCTGGCGTACATCCTCACTAGGAGTAAATACAACTAGCGGAATGCGCGGACGCAGCCGCGCCATACGCCGAGCGGTCGTGCCGGATTGGGTAAAGACCGCAATATATTTCACACCGAGCTGATCGCCAATCTCCATAGCCGCCCGCGTAATCACACCATTGCGGGTACGATGCAAGTTGCTGATCTTCGGAATCGCAGCCAGATCGTGCTCTTCCGTGTACTCGATGATAGAGGCCATCGTCTCGACGCACCTCACTGGATACTTCCCCACCGACGTCTCTCCAGAGAGCATCACGGCATCCGCGCCATCGAGAATGGCATTTGCGCAGTCGCTCGTCTCAGCTCTGGTAGGTGTGGGGGCATTAATCATCGAATCAAGTACCTGGGTGGCCACAATCACTGGCTTCGAGTGACGGCGAGCAATGTTGATCGCGTTCTTCTGCACAATCGGCACCTGCTGTAGTGGCAGCTCCACGCCCAGATCCCCACGCGCCACCATGATGCCGTCAAAGACGTCCACAATCTCTTCTAGTACCGTCACCGCCTGTGGCTTTTCAATTTTCGCAATCACGGGCACAGTGCGCCCCACCGAGTCCATGACGGTGTGCACATCGCGGACGTCCTCAGGGGAACGCACAAAAGAAAGTGCCACCAGATCGCAGCCGTATTGCAAACCCCATTCAAGATCAACGCGATCTTTTTCAGAAAGAGCTGGCACGCTCACTGCCACGCCAGGCAGATTCACACCTTTGTGATCGCTCACCTGCCCACCGATCACCACTTCGGTCGTCACTCGAGGGCCATCCACAGAAAGCACTCGCACCTGCACTTTACCGTCGTCAATCAGGATAATGTCGCCAGGGCGCGCATCATGTGGCAACCCTTTGTGGGTGGTAGATACGAGTTCTTTGGTGCCAGGTACATCTTCGGTCGTAATAGTGAAAACGTCCCCAGGGCTGAGCAACACCGGCCCCTCGGCGAATGTACCGAGACGGATTTTAGGCCCCTGTAGATCTATGAGCACCGCCACTGGTTCATTGAGTTCTGCGGAGGCTTCCCGCACCCAGTCAATGCGCTGCTCATGCTCTTCATGCGTGCCGTGTGAGGCGTTAATACGCGCCACGTTCATGCCGGCTTTCACCAAGTCTACAATTTTCTCTTTGGTACCGACGGCCGGCCCCAGGGTACATACGATTTTCGCTCTACGCATAGTGCCATTCTAGCCTAGAACGCCCCGCACGTGCGCTGCTCAAAAGTCGGGGTCGGTCATTTCACACACTTTCCATATCATGCATTTTCGCTTCAAAATTTTTCTTTTCGGGCGTTGCCCTTTTGGGCATTGTCGGGCGTTGTCCCTTTGGGCGTTGTCGTTTCAAACGCAGTGCGCTTTGCATCTGACAAGAAGATGTCGGCGATCTGCGGCTGAGCTTTCACCGCATTGGTGAGCGCCAGCATGGCTATCACACCCACGATAAAAACGCATAGCGCTGCCCATGAATTAAACCGCAATCCCCCGAAAGAATGGGCGTAGTCGGTGCGAATGATCTCGATCCAGAAACGCCCAAAGCCGTAGGCGATGAAGTATCCGGCCATCACTTGCCCGCCGCGCAGTTTCAGTTTCCGCTCTAGCCATACAAGCGTGAGCGCTGCGCACACATTCCAGATTTGTTCATAGAGAAACGTGGGATGGAAAAGTGTGTCCGGCGGATATCCTGGCGGCATATGTGCGGCGTCGATAGCTAGCCCCCACGGCAGATCTGTGGGGGTGCCAAAGAGCTCTTGGTTGAAATAGTTGCCGAATCTGCCAATCGCCTGAGCTACGAGCAGCGCCGGTGCCAGCGCATCTACGAACGGGCCAAAGCGCAGGCCGCGCCGGTGCAAGCCAATATAGATGCCGATAGCTCCCCCTATGAGCCCCCCAATAATAGCCAGCCCACCTTCCCAGATGCGCAAAATTCCAAGCAGATCTCCCTCAGGGCCGAAATACGCGTCGGGGGTGGAGAGCACAAAATAGATACGCGCTCCGATAATTCCACATACGACGGCTAAAATCCCCACGTCCAGTGTGGTCTCTTCAGGGCCGCCTTTAGCTGTGTACCGCTTGTGGAGCATGAGCATTGCCACGACGATCCCCAGCAAAATCGCCACCGCATAGTACCGCACAGCGAAAGGCCCAAAACTGATCAGCACACCATCGGTATCTGGCGGCACTGGAATCGCCTGTTGGGCGTGACGCAGAGCAAGAGCGACATCTGCCCCTGCCGGTATGATCTGATCCAGTATCCCCATCAACGCCCCTCCACAACTTCTGGAATCTGCACCGGCAGCGCGCCTCCAGCTTCAAAACAGCTCCGTGTGCCGGTATGGCACGCGGCTCCTCGCTGTTCTACTCGCACCAGCAGAGCGTCGCCATCACAGTCAATATCGACGCTGCGCACAAGTTGAATGTGCCCAGAGGTGTCGCCTTTGCGCCAGTATTCTTGACGCGAACGACTCCACATCCATACCCGCCCGGTGCTGAGCGTGCGCGCTAACGCCACGTCGTCCATCCACCCCACCATCAGCACTTGATCATTGTCGGCATCTTGAATGACGGCGCAGACCAGACCAGCCTGATCGCGTTTGAGCCGAGCTGCCACATCTTTCGCTAGAATATCCACCATTACCGCACCTCAATTCCCGCTGCACACATGGCATCTTTCACCTGAGCAATGGTGAGCTGCCCAAAATGAAACACTGACGCGGCCAAGACAGCATCGGCACCAGCGAGAGCTGCTTGCACGAAGTCCTCAGCTCGTCCCGCTCCACCAGAGGCGATGAGCGGCACATCCACCACCTCTCGCACAGCGGTGAGCATCTCCAGATCAAATCCGTCTTTGGTGCCGTCAGCGTCCATCGAGTTCAGCAAAATCTCTCCGGCACCCAGTTCCACGGCGCGCTGCGCCCACTCCAGCGCATCAATTCCGGTGCCGCGTTTCCCACCGTGAGTCGTGACTTCAAAGCCCGAGGGAGTGCTCACATCCGACGTTTTTACCCTGCGGGCATCGACGGAAAGTGTTATGACCTGGTTTCCGAATGCATCGGCTACCTCTGCGAGTAGCTCAGGGCGCGCGATGGCTGCTGTGTTGATTCCCACCTTGTCGGCGCCAGCCTCCAGCAAAGCCTGCACATCACCCACACTGCGCACACCTCCACCCACAGTGAGCGGAATAAAAACCTGCTCAGCTGTGCGCGTCACCACAGAGAGCAGCGTACCTCTCCCCTGCACCGAAGCTGAGACGTCAAGAAACGTGAGCTCATCAGCCCCCATAGCATCATAGCGAGCGGCGAGCTCCACTGGATCTCCGGCGTCACGCAAATTTTCAAAATTGACGCCCTTCACGACGCGCCCATCAGCTACGTCTAGGCACGGTATCACACGAATTGCAACGGCCATTCTCACCTTTCCGTCATGCTTTATCGGGGCCAACACACATCAGTGCACGAGAGATCTCAGTCTCCAGCGTCAGACTTTTTCGTTTCAAAATTTTTAGCTTCCGAATCTACGGCTGTAGGCTTCTCAGCCTTAGCATCCTCTGCTTCGGATTTTTTATCCTCAGACGTGGGGGGGTGCCTTGTCGGCACGAGCCAATATATCCATCACGACGAAGATATCGCCGTCACCGCGGCCTTGCGCTGAAGGCACAGCCGCCACAATACGTGAGCCTACCCGCTGATCGACAATCGCCACCTGCAGCCCTGAAAATACCTGATTGGAGTCGATATAAGCCACTGACGGCTGCCCAAACGTGGATTCTTTCACCTGGCCATTTGCATCAGTGATGAGATAATTCGCATAGATTGCCTCATTGGGCTTCACCTGCTCGCCACGCCCTGCCACCAGCACTGCCACCTGCGAATCGGTCATCTGGCTACCTGTAGCCTGCACTCGCGGCACGCCGCGTGAATCTTCCTGCACGCTCATGCCGTCAGGGAAATTTTGCGGTTGTTTCATCTTGCCGCGCACTGCCGTGGGGAGCAAATCTAGCACCACGATCTCCGCACTCACCTCGCTTTTATCGGGGTAGATGGCCACTATCCGCGAACCCTCTTTCATGCCCTTCACCAGCGAAAACAGATCTCCCAGTTCCTCGTCGGAAGCCGTCGCGGCTTTCACCGTTCCCGAGTTGATCGTGCTCACAAAACCGCCAGAGGTATAGGCAAAGTTTGATACTCGAAGCAGCACTTGAGCATTTGGGGCAATAGCAGGGCCTGTGCCGGCGATCAACGTCGTGCGCTGATGTCCCTCGGAGATTGAGCCGGTGACGGCAATCGTCACTGGCCCTCCAAAGTTTCCGTTCACGGCCACGGCAAGCCCATCGCCAGGTTTATGAGCATTGACGATACCCAGCGATAATCCCACGACGAAGCTGATGAAAACGGCCAGGATACTGGGCAAGAGGTGAAATTTCATGCGTGAGCCACCGCCTCCATGAGCTCGTCTACGCGAGTATCGACGGCGGAGAAAGGATCGCTCAGCAATACGTTTTTCGAGCTGTCAGCCAGAAGCAGCCGAAGATTCATCCAATCTGCCATAAAATCCCGATGGGCGCCTTGAGCCGCCGCAATAAATTCACCGCGGAGCTTGGCTCTGGTCGTTTGCGGCGCCGTGGTGAGCGCTCGTTCTATGTGAGCGTGATCGACGAGGAGGTGCAAGCCTCCGCTCGCTTCTAATGCTGGCCGCAGTCCGCCCGCCGTGATGTCGTGCCAAGCCAACTCCAGCCTGGCAATTCTCGGATCGTGAAGCTCCATCCCCGCACGCTCCTGATAGGCACGCAAGAGGCGTTCTTTGGCCACCCAATCAATCTCAGCGGCGAGCTCTTCTCGGCATCCGTGATCGAGAGCTGCAAGGGCGCGTTCCCACAGGTCAAACACATAGCGTCTGAGCGGATCGAGTTCACCCATCCACCCGTTTTCTTCATAGACCGTGACGACGACGCCGTGGATGAGTTGCTGCAGTTCCAGTGCGGTGATCGTGCGTCCATCTACGCACTCCAGCAGTGCTTTCCCGCTCAGATCAGCGCTCACATCGCGAATCGCCAAAGGCGGATCAGCTAGCTCAATCTCAGGAAGTGGCTCGCCTGCTTCTAGCACGTTCAACAGTGCATCAGTCATACCGATTTTCAACGCCAATGTGCTCTGGCTCACGTTGGTATCCCCCACGATGACGTGCATCCGCCGGTAGCGATCAGGATCTCCGTGTGGTTCATCGCGGGTGTTGATCATTGGGCGAGAGCGCGTCGAAGCAGACGATACCGCATCCCACATTTGGCCGGCGCGCGGAGATATCTCATAGCGAGCCGTATCGGCGTTGCGATTGACGAATCCGCTCCCCACGAGAATCTGGCGAGTGACGAAAAACGGTATCAGAGCGTTGATACTGTGGCGAAAATTGCTTGTGCGCCGAATCAGATAGTTTTCGTGACAGCCAAAAGAGTTGCCGGCAGAGTCGAGATTATTGTTGAAAAGATGAATTGTGCCAGCGATACCGTCTTGCTCTAGCTGCTCATTTGCCTGGGCGGCCATGTCTGCAAACATGGCGTCGCCAGCGCGTGCATTGGCAATGAGGTCTGCAAGGCTATCGCATTCGGCGGTGGCGTATTCGGGGTGCGCTCCCACGTCGAGGTAGAGGCGGGCACCATTAGGCAAGAATGTATTGGTTGATCGGGCTGTGGCCAGCACCGGCGCAAAAAGCCGCTGAGCGGCCGCTTCGGCGTCGAGCGGCGGCTCAGCGCCCGACGTGGGAGCGCAGGTGATGCCGTATTCAGTCTCTATCCCGATAATTCTGCGTTTCACTGGCCACCCTTTTGCACGAATCCTTGCACAAATGCGCTGGCATTGGATTCCAAGATGGTGTCAATGTCGTCAAGGAGCTCGTCCACATTGAAATTTTCCGCAGCCTGCTGCGGCTGAGGCAGCTCCTCAAGTAGTTCTTCTTCATGGCGTTGAGGCTGAATCTGTTCACGTTCTGCCATCGTTATCCTTTCAGCAATTATCTACTTATCGTCTTCTCTACTGCGCTCATACCGTCACACGGCAGATCAGCTCGCTTGGAAACGTCTTACTTCAGTGTACTCGTATGCTAGCTACACTCACACGCCCGATCTATCATCCTCCTAGATGCCCAATCGTTTATCTTTCACTTTCACGTTCACTTTCACGCCCGCGCCAATTTATCCAAGAAATCTGCAATAGACGTAGCGTCCTCCAGAATATCCCCCACTAGTGTCCGCGTGCCGCGCTCAGGGTACATCAACGGTATGCGCACCAGCTCTTCTTCACCAGGTACATCTACCGTCACTGCCTCCCAGGTGGCTGACGTCACTGCCTGCGGGAAACGCCTCACCAATCCTCCACGCAGATAGGCGCGGGTACTCTCGGGGGCATGGGTGCTGGCACGCAGCGCCTGCGCCGGCTGTACCAGCCTCTCCACTCGCCCTGCTTGATCGAGACGATTCACGATAGAGCGCTCAGGGCGCAGATCGTGCCACTGCACATCGAATGCACGCAGTTTATCGTTGTTCCAGCTCAGCGCATGACGGGTGCGCAGCGATTCCAGCATTTGCCACTTAGCCACCCACTCCACGCGCGTTGCCATACTCCACACATCCCGACGTAACCCATCGAGCACCTCTTGCCACACAGTGAGTATCTGTGCGGTATCGGTGTCTACCTCTCCACGCTGCTCAAACGCGCTGCGCACCACATCGAGGTAGATGCTTTGAATATCGAGCGCCGTCAGCCGCTCCCCTTGAGCCGTCTCCAGTGCCGTGCGCAACTGCGGATCGTGGCTCACTGCCCAGGTACTGGATACCGGATCAACGAGGCGTGTGCGCTCCAGCATCTGCTCAGCCTCCACACTGAGTCCTTGTTCCAGGGCTGCAAGCAGCACAGACGTAGTTCCCACTTTCAAGAAGTTGGAAATATCGAACTGATTAGCGTCTCCTCCGATCACGTGCAACCGCCGGTAACACCGATCATCAGTATGGGATTCGTCGCGAGTATTGATAATCGGACGGTCAAATGTGGTTTCAATACCAACATCGTTTTCTACATAGTCGGCACGCTGTGAAATCTGGAAACCTGCTTGCTCAGATTTTTTCCCTATTCCGACGCGCCCTGCCCCACACAAAATCGGGCGAGTGACGAAAAACGGCGTGAGCACCTTGATAATCTGCTTAAAATCTACTGCCCGATCTACGAGATAATTCTCGTGTGTCCCATAGGCTGAGCCCTTGCCGTCCACATTGTTTTTGTACAGCACGATGGCGAGCCCTTGCTGACGGGCAAGGTCCATCGCTTCTTGCGCGATCAGCTCACCCGCACGATCCCAGAGTACAGCCTCCCACGCTGAGGCCACCTCAGGAGCAGAGTATTCAGGGTGAGCGTGATCCACGTACAAACGTGCCCCGTTTGTGAGCACTGCGTTCGGAGATTTCGGGAGGGCTAACTCCGCAGCGCTAGGGCGAGGTAGGTGGGTGACGTCGAAACCACCGGCAGCAGCTGAGCTCTCTCCGCTGGGTGCGGGATGGTTTGGATCATCAGTGAGTAGCGACGGATGGACGCTATCGCGGTCGAGGCGAAATCCGCGGGCGTCATTGAGCGGGCTTTCTCCCTTGTAATCCCAGGGAATTGCTCTGCCTGCAGCACTCGCCGATCCAGCTGCACCATAGATGCCCACGATCTGTGCACACAGCGCCAATACATTGGCTTGAGGATTGGTTTCGTCCGTGATACCGAATTCGGTTTCCATTCCGATCACGCGGTGTACACCCATCAGATAAGTCCTTTCTTCGTGGCTGTATCCCAACGATGATCGCTATGAGGCTGATCGCTGTGAGGTTGAGAGTGCCGTTGGGCATCGAGAGTGCGCTCAGCGGCTGCGGATGAATCATTGCTGCGTACCTTGGGCTCGCCGTCAGGGAGCTGCTGCTCGGCGGTACTCTCCGCATCTAGCTCAGCCTCTGGCACGCGCTCAATATCCACATCCTCTACGTCCACCTCTGAACCCGTCTGCACGTTCGATGCGCGCGCAATCGGGCGCACATACGTCGCTCGCCGCGCTCGTCCCCGTCCATTGACGCGAGCCCAATCCTCGGGATTCGCCACGGTCGTGAGATCTTCATTTTCGCGGGCTTCTTCCCGCAGCGCGCGCAGCAGATGCCTAGTGGTCATGCCTCGCTCGCCGGTGGCCAAAAATTCTTTGATCGCCAGTTTTTTGGCGCGATCGACGATAGCCGCCAGCATAGCGCCAGAGACGACATCGCTCACGTAAAGAATCTCCCGCTCGCCGTCAGCATACGTCACTTCGGCAAACTGGTTGTCGCTGCTGCGCTCAAAAAGGGCATCCACCGTGGCTTTCCCCATCGCCGCCACAGCTTTTTCAGCCGAACCGTAGCGCTCAATTTCACTCGTGTGAATAGGCAGCTGCGCCGTGAGATACTTCGAGATAATATCCAGTGCCCCTGCCCTACTTGGCCGTTCAATGCGGATTTTCACGTCTAACCGCCCAGGGCGCAAAATTGCTGGATCAATCATATCTTCACGGTTTGAGGCTCCAATAACGATCACATTATCGAGCTTTTCTACGCCGTCAATCTCCGCTAAAAGCTGCGGAACCACAGTGGTTTCAACGTCTGAACTCACACCCGATCCACGAGCTCGAAAGAGAGCTTCCATCTCGTCGAAGAAAATCACGACGGGGATCCCGTGAGCGGCGCGGTCGCGGGCGCGCGAGAAAATCTCACGGATCTGCCGCTCCGTCTCCCCTACGTACTTATCGAGTAGCTGCGGCCCTTTAATGTTCAAGAAATAAGCTCGTCCCGATACCGCTTCGCCGCTCGCGCTGATCTTTCCGGCTAGCTCAGTGGCCACGGCTTTAGCAATCATCGTTTTTCCGCAGCCAGGAGGCCCATAGAGGAGCACCCCTTTAGGAGGTTTCAATCCGTGTTCACGGTAGAGCTCGGGCTGTTCGAAAGGCAGCTCCACCGAATCTTTAATTTCGTTGATTTGCTCCGTTAGCCCGCCAACGTCGGAATAGTGCACGTTGGGGATCTCTTCAAGCATCAAATGCTCGACGTCGGGGCGCTCCACTTCTTCCAGCGCAAAACCTGAGCGCAAATCTGCCAGCAGGGTATCTCCCACTCGCACATTTTGCTCTCTGAGCCGCCCCGAGAGCCGCAGTACCCGCTCATCATCTGCGTGTACTTTCACCAAAACTCGTTCATCATCGAGGACGAGCTTCACGCTCACCATCTCACCTGTGCGTTCATAGCCTTCAATTCCCACAACGACAAGTTGTTCATTGAGCACTAGCTGCTGTCCTGGCTGGAAAGCTGCCGCAGCGAGAGAATCGCCGACGGCCAGATTCATCTTCCGTCCGCCCACCATTGCCACGATAGTGGTCTCTCCAGCAGCGATACTATCAACGCTCACAAAAGTGGCATACGAACTCGGCGGCCGAGAGAGCGCCGCCAATTTTTCAGATAGATCTTTGATCGTAGCGCGCGCCGCTGCGAGTGCCCGTGCCAGGCGCTCGTTTTTCTCCCCAAGAGAAGAAAGCTGCGCTCGCAGATCGAATACCGTGGAGCTCGGTTGCTCACTC
Source organism: Actinomycetaceae bacterium (assembly GCA_028724905.1). Taxonomy (GTDB): domain Bacteria; phylum Actinomycetota; class Actinomycetes; order Actinomycetales; family Actinomycetaceae; genus Arcanobacterium_A. Next base: position 258,328 of record JAQYTG010000018.1, read on the forward strand.
ATCGTATTCCTCTCTCTCACTTCTGCTTGTCGAGCATCGTCACCACGCAGTCTGTCACCATCCACCACCATCGCTATGCAAATCCTCAACGCGCTTTTCGTCTGCCAATGCTTCACCAAATGCGAGCGACGGAGCCGACGGATCGCAGCTACTCTCAGATACAGAGCTGTCGGATGCGGCACGAACGGATGTAGCAAGACGAGCAGCAGCGGGGAGAGAGCAGGCGCGCTTAGCCTCCACTTTAGCTGCCGCCTCTCGTTCTAGTATGCGAGCCATTTCCTCTCCTCTTGGCCCTGGAGCTGCTGAACCGCTCACCTCCACATCCGCTCGATGAGCCACATCGCGGCGCACTTTACGTAGTTTCTTCTCTGAAATCGTACGCTCTATCAGAGTCTCAGTAGCAGGTGTATCACCCCACGGCTCATGCGCGTACGCACCTGGGGCGGGGCGTTTCGTCGGCACCAAGGGTTGAGTATCCGGAGCTAGACGTCTCGCTAACACCAAGAATCCAGTGTGTCCTACCATTCGATGATCGGGGCGCACCGCTAAGCCATCCACGTGCCAGGTGCGCACGAGTGACTCCGATGCCTGAGGCTGCGTAAAATTCTCACTGGAACGGATCGTCTCCATGAATCTGCTCAGCTGAGTAGTCGTAGCCACATAGGCGAGAATCACTCCTCCTGGGCGCAACGCCTGAGCGGCAGCGTCTACGTTTTCCCACGGCGCTAGCATATCGAGCACGATGGCATCAAGGCTTCCCGACGCCTGGCTGGCCAACACGTCCGCTGCGCTCCCCAAAACGACGCTCCACGAACTCGGATGCTCACCGTACCACGATTCCACATTCGCCCGTGCAATTTGCGCAAATTCCGGCCGTCGCTCCACCGATATGAGCGTGCCATGCTCACCGATGGCCGCAAGCAGGGAGAGCGTGAGAGCCCCTGAACCGAGCCCAGCCTCCAGCACCCGCGCTCCTGGAAAAATATCAGCCATCGTGATGATCTGCGCCGAATCTTTAGGATAAATCACGGTGGCGCCGCGTGGCATAGAGAGCACGTAATCAGACACCAGCGGGCGCAGCGCCAAGAGCCGATGCCCATCTGCCGTGGTGAGCACTGTGCCCTCTGGCTGCCCAATGAGCTCCCGATGGTAAAAACTCCCGCGCGTCGATTGAAAATACCCCTCATAGGTGAGTGAAATCGTGTATTTTCTACCTTTGACGTCGGTGAGCTGCACACGCTCTCCCGCACGAAACACCCCTCTACGGCGATCAGCGCCGCACAGGTGGGGCGGAGCGGATGCTTCTCGCTGCTCACGTTCACTAGAATTCTGTTCTTGATACTCGCTCACGCACTCATCATAGCGGCAGGGTAGGGAAAATTTTGATCAAAAATTTTTGATCGAAAATTTACCCAAGCCTGGGTTTAAGCTACACGTATGGAATCAAGAAGCTCTCATTCAGCGGCGCTCTCTCCGTCGCGCATCAAAGATTTTCACAACTGTCCACTCAAATTCCGCTATCGTATGGTGGATCAACTACCAGAACCTCCCTCCACAGCGGCGTTGCGCGGCACAATCATCCACGCAGTGCTTGAGCATATATTTGACGTCGAGCCGCATGAACGCACCGAAGCGCGAGCTCAAGCTGCGCTCGCCGACGAATGGACGGCTCATGTGAACAAGCATCCACAAGCTCTCGATCTCTTTTCCGGCAGTGACGAGTGCAATGAATGGCTAGATTCAGCCCGTCCATTACTCAGCGCATATTTTCAGGTGGAAAATCCCCAATTCTTGCAGCCTATAGGACGCGAACAATACGTGCGCACCCAGCTGCCCTCAGGTGTGGCTATCCACGGCTTTATTGATCGGCTCGACGAAGCCCCCAATGGCGCACTACGCGTGGTGGATTACAAGAGCGGGAAGTCTCCCTCGCCACGCTTTCAAGACGATTACCTCTTCCAGATGCGTTTCTACGCTACCGCCCTCTACTACCACTCCGGTCGGCTACCTGCCCGCACCCAACTTATATTTCTGAAAGATGCACGAGTACTCACCTACGATCCCACCGAGTTCGATATCCAATCTTTAGGAGCGGAAGTAGATCAGGCGTGGCATGAAATAAAAGCTAGCCTGCTGGCTCGCTCATTCGCTCCCACCCCCAACAAACTCTGTGATTGGTGTGCTTTCAAGGCGTTCTGCCCCGCCTTTGGTGGGACAGAACCGCCCATACCTCAAGAGCGTATCCACTACGTGCTCACTGTGGATGCACCAGCGGATAGGCCAACAGATGAGCCAGCACAAGCAGCTTAGCCCACCCCTGCTCTCCAAGCGCCTCTCAGCTCGCAGCCTTGTTCGCAGCTTTGCCGAGGTATCTCCATCCAGGCACGGGGCTGTATCAGCTCAGTTCACGGCGTTCACGGACAACCCGATCAAAGAATGCCGCATCGGCGTGTTCGAGCGAATCGAGGACAATCACCCCTGGCTGAGCTGGTATCTCCACCTGGAACGGCACAGCCACCGTTATCGCTCCAGAATCGTGGGCAGATTGCACCCCGTACACGGAATCCTCAAACGCCACGCACTCGTGCGGATCTTTTCCCAGCATTGATGCCGCCATACGAAACGGCTCTGGATGCGGCTTTGAGTGCGTCACCCGATCGCCCGTCACCAGCGCTTCAAGGCTTCCTTTCGGAGCTTTGCTGGCCACCATGCTGGCAAACGGCAGATAAGAAGACGTCACCAGCGCAGAGGGGATGTGCATCTGAGAGAGCCACGTCAGTAATTCCAAGGCTCCAGGCCGCCAAGGCACGCCATGCTCTGTGGCTAATTCGATTACGCGGGCAATAATGGAGCGTCCCACCTGCTCGGCGTCTGCCTGCACACCGTAGTAGTCCAAGGCACGCCGAGAGCCGTCGATAATATCAAGTCCGATCACTAATTTTTGATCGTCGTAGCTCCACGGCATACCAAGATCCGTGAACGCCTCCCACTCCGCCTGATACCAGAGTTTCTCAGAGTCTGTGAGCGTGCCATCCATGTCGAAAAGCACCGCCGCCGGCACGAGCAGGTCAGTGCGAACTGTGGAACGAGCGTCCGCAGGGTGGGCACGTGTAGACCTATGAGCTGCAGTAAAAGCTGTGGACTGAGGATTTGTTACCATTGTTTACCTGCTCTACACTGCCGCAGCGTTTACTGGTATAGCGTGCAAAACTCCAGTGCCAATCAGCACCACCACCACAACCGCCAATATGATGCGGTAAATCACAAATGGCATAAACGATTTCGTCTCCACCAAGTGCAAAAACCACACGATCACGGCATACCCCACACCGAACGCCGCCAAAGTAGCCACCAGCGTGGGGACGGCTCCCACCTGCACCCCCGTTCCGTCGTCAGAGAGGAGGCGATAAAAGCCCGAACCAAAGACCGCTGGCACGGCGAGGAGGAATGAAATTCTCGCTGCAGCCGCACGGGTGTAGCCTAGAAACAACCCCACCGCAATCGTGCCTCCCGATCTGCTCACACCAGGTATCAACGCCAGGCTCTGCGCAAAACCGAGGATAACGCCGTCACGCAAACTCATTTTTTCCAAAGGTATGTGCCGCCTACCGATGCGATCTGCAACCCCAATCACGATGGCGAATACAGCAAGCATGGCAGCCGTGAGATAGAGATTTCTAAACACTGAATCAATGGCGTCTTGCAGCAACAGTCCAAGTAACACGATAGGGATCGTACCAATAATCACAATCCAGCCTAAGCGCACGTCTGGATCGGTGACGGCGAGGCGTTTCTCCGGCTTTACCCACGGCATAGAGGAAAACCATTTGCGGATGATGCGCACAATATCTTTCCAAAAGTAGAGCAGCACTGCAGTTTCCGTGCCAATCTGGGTGACGGCGGTAAAGGTGACGCCAGGGTCGCCCAGAGTAGGAAAGAGATCACCGACGATACGAAGATGAGCGGAAGAAGAAATCGGGAGAAACTCCGTGAGGCCTTGAACCGCCCCGAGGACTATTGCTTCAAAAATGTTCACGGATTCAGACTATACGCATTCGCCGCACTAGTCCGAGCTCAACCCGCGTGACGACTCACATACAAGCGCTACCTACGGACGAAAGAGAAAAACTGATATTGCTAACGCCGAACCTCTGGCCATCATCACCAGACTAGCGCTCGTCTTCATCGTCCTCGTCGGTGTCATCGTCCTCGTCGAAGTCGTCATCGAAGCTGTCGCCATAATCTGCGTCGTCAAACTCGTCGAAATCATCCGCTTCATCGGCGTCATCATCGAAATCGTCTTCGTCGTCGAAGTCGCTATCCTCGTCGTCATCCTCATCGAATGTATCGAAAGGCGCTTCCACTCCAAAGCTGGTGAAAAGCACGTCGTCGTAGACCGTGTAAGCATCCGCTAGCCGATCTGTTGCGCGCAGTACACGCGGAGCTTCGCCGTCTTCTGTTTCCATCACTGCCGCGTGAAATTCTTGCCACGCCTCGATGAGAGCTTCAAATGCGCTGTGCGGATCAATCGTCATGCTCTGAGCTTAGCCCAGCGCGCAAAGTTTTTCTACGCTTGCTTTGCACTTTCTCACATAAAATTTCCTGCCGCGAAATTGGCCAGCGTCCACCGGAGGTGATATCTTTTTCTGTGTCGCTGATCGACGCCTTGCGCGGGTGGCGGAATAGGCAGACGCGCTAGCTTGAGGTGCTAGTCCCCATTTACGGGGGTGGGGGTTCAAGTCCCCCTCCGCGCACGACAGAAAACGCTGGTATAGCAAAGAAAAATGCTAGCCAGCGTTTTTGAATTTACCCGCCCTTGGAACACCTGTTGGAGCTGAACAATCAACTCGAACCATAACTATATCCCCACCACAACAGGCAAGAACCCGATAAAGCAACCATTAATGTCCGCTAACCCCCAAAAAACCCGATGTGTTAGACACACAATCTGCTACTTACCCCTACTTATCCCCCGCTTAATCCCTGGACTACTCAAAACTAGCGTTTATCCCCTTGTCATAGGTAGCTGAGTGCTCTTGCGTAACGGCGCTTTAGGAGTGAGGTGTACCGATGAGTTGACGTATCGACTCAAACTGGGGAATATCTTCATTAATTGAGCCTAAGGCCTCCTCTAGTGCTCTGGGCAGTTCATCATTGATCCGTTCAACAGCATCATGCACCATGTCAGGTTGAGCTCCAGCGCGCTGGGTCTCTTTTTTCCACTCACTCATGCCTACTTTCTCATAGTCGTATTGCCCTCCAATACTCATAGCCAGTTTTTGGTTGTACTGCGGGAACGGTCGAAGAGAGAGAAGATCGTATGCTGGCGAAAGATGATGCCCTGATGGATCTATGAGGAAACTCCAGTTTTTGCCGTGCGCGTCAGCGTTACCAATAGCAATATCAAAAGCCAAAATCTCCCACACTGTCTGCTCAGAGGAAGGATCAAGCTCACGCACCTTTCGGATCAGATCAGACACATTTGGTCCGCTATCAGTCTGGTATTTTCGACTATGATCTCTACCCAACACTTGCATAAGGTCTTCTTGATGCAAACGGATCACGTTGCCGTCACGGTCACGGATCCGATCGTAGCGTTCGGCCACAAAAACACGCTCCCCTCCAACATCCCATATACCGGTTTTCACCACTGGGAGATGAAGCAGACGTGCACACACCGCCATCGCGTGCTCAATATAATCAATATTCTCATCGTCATGCCCTATAGGTGCCGGCTTAAGAATATGCGTTGATGCGTATGCTCCTGTTGGTTTATACCAGCGTCCGTTACTATCCACACGATACGACGTTTTAGGCTGCGCCCCCGCTAGCGAGATTCGCGAATAGGAGCCTCTTCGCAGCGTACGAATACGACGAATTTCTTGAGCGACATCACCTTCACTCACTTCTTCAAGGGATCCACTCGGGTCTGGGGCAACACCGTCAGGGTAGAAAGAGAGCGCCCCTGGGGTGTCTCTCCCGATTGCTTCGAGGATCTTCAGAGGATTACTTAAGTCGGGAATCCGATACATTCTTTGCAAATCAGCAAGAACGGCGCTCGATTCGGGGATGAGGTTTCCGAGCCATGCCCCCACTTTCTTGTTTTCATAGTGTCGTTTTGCCAGAGGCATCGAAGCTGAAATCGGGAAGGCCGAATAGTTGTCGGCATAGTCGAAGGCGTAGTAGTGAGCACTTTTCTGAAAGCGCCCAACGAGCTGCGAGCCAATATAGACGTCAGTCATGTTCGCTCTTCCAGTAGTCAAGGATTGTTGGGGGGATGCCAACAATCGTCTTAGGGAGCCACACTTCTAAAAGATTCAAGTATGCGAAGACTTTCCCCCAGCTCACTCCGCTTGCTCCTGATTCGATGCGAGCCACATCTTGGCGAGAGATACCGGCGAGACGGGCGGCTTGCGTTTTCGTCCATCCACGCTTTTCTCGCCGATCGCGCAGCCCCCGTCCGGTATTTTCTAACGTCTGCTCAATATCCATACATACAGAATATAGTGCACACGTATTGAATACAATACGTATGATATAAATTTTACACCTTTGTGCGTGCCGGCAGCCGAACCCCGATAATTTACAAACAAATACGATTGACCCCACAAACAAATACAACAATGATCCCACGTGCGAATACACGGCCTTAGCAGCTTCATCGCCACCCAGTCTTACGACACCACCATCCAGCCCTGTAACGGCTTTCGCAGTACTACACCCTAGATGACTTTTTAACGACCAACATCTTGCGAGGTGCTGCTAAATGGCGGATTGCACTGACGCTAAAAATGTACTGCTACCACATGGCGGATGGTGCGGTCGGTGAAAAGAATCGCACCACTGCCACAGACTTAAGACTTATAAAGACTAAGAATGCAAGTTTCGCGTAGTCCACGGATGAGACACACGCACTCCTATAAGACGCTGCACTCCGATACAAGACACTGCACCCCGAAATGGAACTCCGCACAAAAGCGACTCAACCACGCCAACAGTTGCCACATCAGCCGCCCATAATAATCTTGATGTTGAGATATTTTGCTTTCTGTTTTACACTGTCAGTAATGTTTCGCAGCTTCACGACGAGGTGAAGTAAGTACGGCACAGGTGACCGTCACCTCGCCGTCGCATACGTCAGCACACACGCATCGGTTTCATACAATAGGCCACATTGCGACGCGTGCAGCACGCCGTCGCCAACGACGACTAGCACAAGAGAGCGGAGAGGACTGCAATGTCTCACACAACTGGACAGGCAATCGCAATGATTATTTACTTCGTTGCGATGATCATTATCGGTCTTTGGGCATATACCCGAACGAAAAACCTCGACGACTATATGCTCGGTGGGCGCGACCTCAACCCAACCGTTGCTGCACTCTCAGCGGGAGCCGCAGATATGTCTGGCTGGTTGCTGATGGGACTTCCAGGAGCCTTGTATGTAGCTGGCATCGTCGAGGGCTGGATCGCCGTAGGGCTCACTGTCGGGGCGTGGATCAACTGGAAAGTGACGGCGCCTCGCCTGCGATCCTACACACAAGTGGTCGATAGCATCACAGTGCCATCATTCCTAGGAACCCGTCTGAAAGACACGAGCCACCTGGTGCGCATCGTCTCTGGAGTCATTATTTTCGTCTTCTTCACTTTCTACGTATCGTCTGGCATGGTGGCCGGAGGCACATTCTTCGAAGCCGCTTTTGGGATGGACTATCACCTGGGCATGACGATTGTGGCTGGCGTGGTGGTGCTCTACACGCTCGTCGGTGGTTTCTTGGCTGTGAGCTGGACGGATATGGTACAAGGGATAATGATGCTGCTGGCGCTGCTGCTCGTGCCCATCGCCGGCGTCATCGCCATCGGTGGTTTCGGAGCACTAGCCGAGGGCGTGAATGCCACCAATCCCGACTTCCTCAATCTGCTCGGCGGCAAGGGAGGCATCTACATCATTTCCAATCTGGCCTGGGGGCTTGGCTACTTTGGCCAGCCACATATCATCGTGCGATTTATGGCGCTGCGCTCACCAAAAGAGGCAAAAGCCGCCCGTCGTATCGGCATTGGCTGGATGATTCTATCCGTTGCCGGTGCTGGCGGAACGGCCATCGTCGGCATTGCGGCTAACCACTTCAACATCTGGAAAGTCGTCAACGATCAGGCGGAGTCGGTGTTTATCCTCTCAGGCCAGAAACTCTTCCCTGCCCTGATCGCCGGTTTTATGCTCGCCGCCATTCTTGCGGCCATTATGTCCACCATCTCCTCACAGCTACTCGTCACCTCCTCGGCAGTGGTGGAAGACGTCCTCAACGCCAAAGGCAACCGTTCCCGCGATGCTGCTTCAGGTATTATTCTTGGACGTATCGCCGTGCTGACCGTAGCAGTACTAGCTGCGATCTTCGCTTGGCTGCGCACAGATTCAATTCTGAATCTCGTCGCTTTCGCATGGGCAGGTTTCGGAGCTGCATTCGGCCCGATCATCATTCTCGCTCTCTACTGGAAGAAGCTCACGTGGAAAGGCGCGCTTGCTGGAATGCTTGCCGGTGCCGTCACCGTAGGCGTGTGGGGCACATTCAAATGGTTTGATTTATACGAAATCATTCCCGGTTTTGCGCTGGCCCTTCTAGCAGCCTATGTGGTGTCAAAACTCACCTACACGTATGACGCGCAGATTGACAGCCAGTTCGATCAGGCCGTTCGTCTCTCCACTGCCACCAAAGAGGAAATTGACGCCGAACTTGGGTCTTTTCAGCAGACGCATCCGCGCTTTGACGTGAGCGGTGCGGTCTATCAAGGCTGAGGCGTCGCCGCGCCAGGTGGAAATAGCCGGCGCCGCACTAGGTGGAAATAGGATAGAAAAGGCCGTCGCTCACCAAACAAAATGACCGTCGCCGCGCCGAATGAAAACGACCATCGCTGCACAGATATGCACGGATATAAGATCCGTTCAGATAGAAAGGCCAGTAGCAAAGGCCTCCATCAGAACATCAACTAGAAAACGCAGTCAGAACGGCCACCACCTGAAGGCACCTAGACGCACACCGCACCGCCAGCAATCTACCAGCACAGAACGCCTGGGAGACTCCGCTCACACATGGTGCGAAAGTCCCAGGTTTTACCTATGATAGGTGACGTAAAGATGACGTGGTTCACAGTGACGTCATACGCCGTCTTTCACCATCTCCTACCGTACGCGGCTGAGCAGCATCGTCGTGATGCCGATGCCTGACGTCACGCACCTCAACTATTGACGCAAACGAGCCACTATCACACACAATTCGGAAAAATTCGGAAAGGAAAGCAGGCTATGGCCGAACAAGACGTAGACTATGCACTCATCGGTGAGCGCGCAACGATTCGAGCACGTACCTGGCTTGAGAAATCAAAGCAGTATCCGACTGATCGGGCAGCTGAACTACTTGCAAAGACGCTCAAGGATCCAAGCGGACTGGATTTCACAGTGTCTTTCGTGGACGGCGTCATCCGCCCTGAGGATCCTGCCGTCGCCGCACACGCCATGGCAAAGCTCTCCGCATCAAAACCCGCATTTTTGCCAAAGTATCTTGCCGCGCCGCTCGCATTGGGCGGAAAACTCGCTGAGAAGATGCCGCAGATTGTGGTACCGGCGGCGACGAAAGTCTTCCAGCAGCTCGTAGGCGATCTGGTGTTGGATGCCAAAGGAAAAGGCCTCACCTCCGCCATTGCGCGGCTGCACGCACAGGGAGCCCGCCTGAATATGAACCTGCTCGGCGAAGCAGTCTTAGGCGACAAAGAAGCCGCCAAACGCATGGCAGACACGATTAAACTACTAGAGCGTGACGACGTCGATTACGTCTCCATGAAAGTCTCAGCCGTGATCGGCCCGCACAATCCTTTCGCCTACGACGAAGCCGTCAAGACCGCCGTTGAATCACTTCTTCCTCTCTACGAGAAAGCCAATTCCTACTCCCCTAAGAAATTCGTGAACCTCGACATGGAGGAATATCATGATCTTCACCTCACTATCGACGTTTTTAAAGCCATCCTCGATCGCCCAGAATTTAAGAATCTGCGCGCCGGCATCGTGATTCAAACCTATCTGCCTGATGCCCTACCGGCGATGAAACATCTACAGGAGTGGGCAGCCCAGCGGGTGACTGCAGGCGGGGCACCGATTAAAGTGCGGGTAGTGAAAGGCGCCAACCTCTCCATGGAGCGTGTAGAAGCATCCGTACATGGGTGGGAGTTGGTGACGCAACCATCCAAAGAGCACACCGATGCCAACTATATTCGGGTGCTTGACTACGCCCTGACCAAAGAACACACAAAAAACGTCAATATCGGCGTGGCCGGCATGAATCTTTTCACGGCTGGTTTTGCCTTCGAACTCGCCAAAGAGCGTGGAATCCTGGGCACAGCCGGCGTGGAATTTGAAATGTTGGCCGGTATGGCGGCTCCACAAGCTCAGGCGATGCGCGAAGACGTCGGCCATCTGCTGTTCTATGTGCCCGTCGTCAATCCCGAGGAGTACGACGTAGCTATCGCCTATCTCGTGCGCCGGCTAGAAGAAAATGCGCTACCGGCCAACTTCATGTCGTCAATTTTCGATATTGCTGACGATGAAACGCTGCTGATGCGCGAGCAGAACCGGTTCCTCAGCGCCCTCTCCCACGCATTTAGCGATCCCGTCGGGCCGCGCCGTCAGCAAGACCGGCGTACCGAAACCGAAGAGGATATAAAGGCTTTCGTCACAGACGATCAGGGCGAGTGGATGTTCAACAACACCCCAGATACCGACCCATCGCTACCAGCGAATCTCGAATGGGCGCGCGATATTGCGGGAAGGATGGAGCACTCCACACTCGGATATGAGGCCATTGAGCAGGCACATATTTCCAGCACAGATGCGCTCAACGCCGTCCTCACATCCGCTTACGAGGGCGGAAAATCCTGGGGTAAACTCTCCGGTGCGCAGCGCGCCGAGATTTTGCATCGAGCGGGCGTGGCGCTGTCTGTGCATCGCGCCGAATTGATGGAAGTGGCCGGCTCTGAAGCGGGCAAAGCAGTCGATCAGGGCGACGTTGAAGTCTCCGAGGCGGTGGACTTTGCCCACTACTACGCCGAGCAGGCAAAAGCTCTCGATTCGCTCCTCGGTGCACGCCACGATCACGCCAGAGTGATCGTCGTGACGCCGCCGTGGAACTTCCCTATTTCCATCCCTGCAGGCGGTGTCCTCGCCGCACTCGCCTCTGGTGCAGGCGTCGTCTTTAAGCCAGCTCCGCAGGCTCGGCGCACCGGAGCAGTGCTCGCGCATGTGCTGTGGGAAGCTGGCGTGCCGCGTGAGGCGCTGCACCTTGTGGATGTGACCGAGGGCGATCTTGGCAAGGAACTGATCACGCACCAACTCGTTGATCGCGTCATCCTCACTGGCTCCATCGAGACCGCACAACTGTTCAAAGGGTGGAAACCTGAGCTAGATGTGCTCGCAGAAACCTCTGGGAAAGATTCCATTATCGTCACGCCGCACGCCGATTTAGATCTGGCCGTCAAGGATGTTATCACCTCGGCATTCGGCCATGCTGGGCAGAAGTGTTCGGCTGCCTCACTAGTAATCCTGGTGGGCTCAGTCGCCCGCTCGAAGCGGTTCCACGATCAACTTTTGGACGCCGCAGCTTCGCTCAAGGTGGGCTGGCCGTGGGATCTGTCTACACAGATGGGGCCAATTGTCGAGCCAGCTGCCGGGAAACTACTGCAGGGGCTCACCGAGCTTGATGCAGGCGAACGCTGGGCACTCAAGCCACGCCAGTTGGATGCTTCTGGCAAACTCTGGAGCCCCGGTATTCGCAGTGGCGTGCAGCCTGGCTCTCGCTTCCACCTCACGGAATACTTTGGGCCAATCCTGGGGGTGATGACGGCTGACAGCCTTGAGGAAGCCGTGGAGCTTCAAAACGCCCCGCAGTTTGGGCTTACTGCTGGCTTGCATTCTCTCGATCCTGATGAGATTAACTACTGGCTAGAACACGTGCAGGCCGGAAATGTGTACATCAATCGCGGAATTACCGGAGCAATTGTACGCCGGCAACCGTTCGGCGGCTGGAAGCATTCAGCTGTAGGAGCAGGTACCAAAGCTGGCGGCCCCTCGTATCTCTTTGGGTTGGTGGATTTCAAGCGTGACGAAGCAGTGCTCACGTCTGATACATCCGACACTCCGCATATAGATCTCTCTACACCACCGCTTCTGGCGGCTGTGCGAACGGCTGATTCACTTAGCAAAGACGACGCCGCTCGCGCCAAGACGCTGATCTATTCAGTGCAAGCGGCTATTGACGAGGAATACGGCAACGGTCATGATCCCTCCTGTCTGGGAGTGGAGCGCAATGTGCTGCGCTATCGGCCATTGCCCGTCACTATCCGTCTAAGCGAGGGGCAGGGCGCATGGCAGCTCCTAGCACTCGCAGCGGGAGGCACAGCTCTTGGATCGCGCGTAAGCGTGTCCGCCCCCTCAGATCTGGATGCATCAGTGCGTCAGTTCCTCACCTCGCAAGGAATTGAGATCATGGTACACAGTGACGAGGAGTTCTACGCCTGGGTTGGGCAGTGGGCGTCGCGTGCTGGTCTCGATGGACGAGTGCGGCTAATCGGCGGTTCGGAAAGTGCTCTCGCAGCAGCGCTACCAGCGCATTTCGTAGCCGATGTGGCCGTGTGGGATGGTGAGGTGACGCTCAACGGGCGCGTTGAACTCGTCCCATTCGTCCATGAGCAAGCCGTTTCTTTCACCAACCATCGCTTCGGCAATCCCACTCCACTCTCAAAAGAGGTGCAGATCGAGGAATAAGGCCAACAGCTAGAATAAGACTAATAGCGACAGAGGAATAAAGCTAACAACACAAGAGCGGTGGCTTCTCGCAACGATCAGCGAGGAAGCCACCGTTTTTGCACGCTGAGCAGCGCTGCGATTTGTGAGCTATCCTAGGGGAGGATCTGATACTCAAACGACTCGCAGCGCCATATTTTCGGATACCGTCGCTGCCCTAGAAAATGCCCTAGAAAAGAATCACACATGAATCACGAATCTGAACCGACACCCGCTGAGCACACATCTGCATCGGCGCCAACACGTCACTCATCAGCATCTGCGCGTGAGCCTGAGGCGTTGGTGCGTGAATTTCACGCCGTCTACAATCTGCCGATAGCTACCGGCGAACCAAGCGTGGAACGCGAGCGGGTACATATGCGGATGTCTCTCATTGCCGAGGAATTTTCCGAACTCGTGGGAGCCATCTACGGCAAAGAGGCACGATCCATCATCGAGCAGGCGTACCACGAAGCTGTAAGACGTGATGACGCCAGCCGAGACGTTGTAGAAGCAGCCGATGCTCTGGGAGATATGACGTACGTGATCTACGGTATGGCGCTCGAAATGGGCATTCCGATGTCTCGCGTGCTCAGCGAAATACAGGCGTCAAATCTTTCGAAGCTCGGAGCCGACGGCAAACCAATTTACCGGTCGGATGGCAAAGTGCTCAAAGGGCCTCACTACTTCCCACCGAATATCCGTCGAGCACTCGGGATGTAGACCACTCATATATGGGCTGCGTTAGCGACTAGCGATTCACCCGATACGCTCCCCTGCTCTCCTCCCCCACTCTGCATCGTCAGCCGCCTGCCAGCGGCGCGGCTGTGCTTTTGCTTCTGCCAGCGGCTAGCGGCCGCCTTGTCATTCCTAGCTGCCGCCTTGTCATTGTTATTTAAGACACACGTGCAGCATCAGTCACGTGTACTAATAGTTGGTGCCGTCGTCTGAGCCTCCACTCGAACGGGCTCCTGAAGCTGCATCTGAAGCACTGCCCGCGCTGACGTCACCGCTTCGGTGCTGATGCCCCATCACGGTTTCTGCATCCTCGATATCGTCGCCGATAGTAGCAGAGAGAATCCCCGCAGAGAGGACGTCAATGCGCTTTTGCAGAGCTTTTAATTCAGTTTTTTGCATGGGGCGACTCATAGCCCCCACCACTGGGATTAAGCTCTCTAGAGCATCTAGCTCACCTCGCCAAGCACTCGCCTGGCGAGCTATAGCAGGCGTATTAGCAGAGGCGAAGAGATACGTCACCTGATCGCGCAAGACCCCAATTCGGTTGGCCACGGCGTGCAGCGAATCTCCACGAGTGCCGGCGCGGGAAATCGTCGTGATTCTTTTCTTGATTGATCCGAGCACCTCAGGGTTGTCTTTGGCAAGCTGGCGCAGCTGCGGGCCGTATTTTTGCACCACTTTCAGCACCGCTGGGCCAGCTACCGACGCCACTTTAATAATGGTTCCGATTTTTCCCATATCTACACCGCTCCTTTGCTGCACACATTACTTTTGTTGAGTATCTGCCGCTGCTGGCGGGTTGTCCACTTGCCCCAAGATATCGACGACAACGGCCAAGCTCGGCATACGTTGGGCGGAATCACCGCCTGAAGTCTCTGGATATGTGATCAATACCCGCGAGCCAACCGGCACACCCGTCAAGGCATCGAAAAGACTACCGCGTCCCATCGGTATGGCCTGCGGCCCAGATTTACCATACGTCACTTCCGTCTGCGAATTATCCCACAGACTCATCGCGTACTGTACATATACAGTGGTATTGCTTTTAGCTACCGACGCACCAGATCCGCGCGCAATCACAGCGCTCGCGGGTGCCGTGGGAGCAGTAGCTGAGGCTTTCACCGAGAGCTTCACCGGTTCACCTACAGCACCCGTGAGCTCAACTGGTAGATCTGCCACTTTAGCCTCTGGCTTTGCAGCTTTATCACCAGCTTGATTGACGCCAAAAGCATCGACGATCTCCACGTAAAAATCAATCACGTCAGTGGCACCAATTCCGGCCTGCGCTCTGCCGCCATCTGGACCATAGCCGAGTTCTGGTGGCACGCTGATGATAACTTTCGTTCCCACTGGCAGACCGGCTAGCCCCTGCTGCCATCCTGGAATCACGCCGCTGAGCGGGAATCCGGTGGGAGCCCCCCGCTCAAATGAAGAATCGAAAGGCTTCTCGTTCTTCCAAACCTGGCCTAAATAGTGCGCCACCACCGTGTCAGTGGATTCCACCGCACGTCCCGTCCCTTTATTCTGCACCCACACTTTTAAGTCTTTCGGTGCCGGTGCATCAGGAAAACTAAGGTGCAGATCTTTGCCAGATCCAACTAGCGTGGGTTGCACCCCACCAGAATCAGGAGCGTCAGTCGCTCCGCTCGTCTTTGCGTTCTGCCCGCCGCACGCTGCCAGCGAAAAAGCCATCATAGCTACGCTGATACCTGCTATTAGTTTGCGAATTTTCATTCGTTATATCCTCACGCTCGGTTATGAAGTTGCTGCGGCTGAACGCTCTGCAGTGTTGTGCAGCCGCGTGTGCGGCCATTCCAAACTACCTTGAACTCTACCTTATCCACCAGTGGGGCTTTTACGCGGATAGCACAAAGTGGATGGCGTCTCTCGCACATTGCTCAAGTTCACCATCCACTTTTCCGCAGCCCGCGACGTTCAGCACTATCAGTGGAACGAATCTCCGCACGCACAGGTACCCACGGCATTGGGATTGTCAATCGTAAAGCCCTGGCGTTCAATCGTATCTGCAAAGTCGATGGTGGCTCCATCCAGATACGGGATGCTCATACGATCCACAACGACCTCGACGTCACCGAAAGCACGCACTGCATCACCTTCAAGTTCGCGTTCGTCGAAGTACAGCTGATACATCAGGCCGGAGCACCCTCCTGGCTGCACCGCCACGCGCAGCCGCAAGTCGTCTCGCCCCTCCTGCGCAATTAGGCTCTTCACTTTTGCCGCAGCTGCGTCGGTGAGCACCACGCCATGCGCTGGAGCTTCCACAGTTTCACTCATGCGACCCTCCGTCACTAGCCGAAAACTTTCACTCTCAACATTAGCGGGGGTGCAGCCAAGCTGCCATCCAGAACGGCCATACACAGACCGTGGGACGAAAGTCACAAACACCCTTCGTCCGCGCGATTCCAAGCTCGGCTACCATCTGCTTAACTGAGTAGCTACTCCCCTAGTTTGCTGAGCAACAGCGCCTCTGCCGCAATGGCTTTTTGCCAATCTCCAAGATGGAGGGATTCATTTTCCGAGTGCGCCCGAGTATCCGGATCTTCCACACCCGTCACCAAGATATCCGCCTGCGGGAAAAGGCTATGTAGCACAGAAATAAACGGAATCGAACCGCCGATGCCGATATTCACTGGCTCAGCCCCAAAGGCACTGCGCAGCGCATCGTTAGCCATTGCCGTCACCGGAGTATTTTCTGGCGCTTCATAGCCAGGGCCAGCTTCCGCAATCTCAGTCTCTATACGTGCTCCGAAAGGTGCGTGCTCCTTGAGGTAGGCCGCGAGGATTTCTCCCGCTTCACGCGAATCTTGCCCTGGAGCTACACGCAGCGAGAGGGCAAACTCCACAGAGGGAATGAGAGTGTTTGACGCCACATCCACTGGCGTCACGTCCATACCGATCACTGAAATAGTGGGTTTCGTCCACAGGCGAGAAACGAGCGACCCCGTGCCTGTGAGTTGCACACCGTCGAGTACCCCCGCGTCGGCACGGAATTGATCTTCTGGATACTCCACATCGGCGTTATCGTAGGCACGCAAACCGTCTACGGCTACGTCGCCAGCGGCATCATGCAACGTGGCGATGAGGCGAGAAGCGAGCGTGACGGCATCAAGCACCGGCCCAGAATAGGCTCCGGAGTGCAGGGAGTGATCGAGCACCGAGAGCTTGACATGCAGCAAAGCAACACCACGCAGTGACGTCGTGAGGCTCGGCGTGCCCACTGCCCAGTTGTTGGAATCAGCCACCACTATCACATCTGCTTTCAGCTTCTCCTGATATGTGTGCAGAAAATCTTCAAACGTAGGCGAACCCACCTCCTCTTCGCCCTCAATAAACATGACGATGCCCACGCCAGGATCGGCTGCACGGATAGCTTCGAGATGCAGCACTACCCCTGCTTTATCGTCGGCAGCGCCACGACCATAGAGACGATCTCCGATTTCGGTGGCAACAAACGGTTCAGTGTTCCACTTGTCGTCAGATCCTTGCGGCTGCACATCGTGGTGTGCATACAAAAGTACGGTCGGTTTTCCAGGCTGCGGTTCACGGGTGGCAAGGACAGCGGGTCGCCCGGCGAGCCCTGATTCGGTGCGCAGCTGGATCACCTCCGCATCAAGGCCGAGCTCTCGCGCCTGATCGGCAATCCATCCAGCAGAACGTTCGAGAGTGCTTTGGTCAAATGAGGCGGCTGACACTGAGGGGATCGCCACCAACTCAGCAAGCTGCGTTTTTGCAACGTCAAAATGTGCGCGCACGCGCTCTAGAATGTCTTGTTCGTTCATATCTTCACCATAGCGCACCGTCTTCTATTCGCAGTAGTGCACACTTCTATTCACAGTAGTGCACAATTTTCATTTAACACAACCTACCGTCTTTCCAGATGGAGAAAGCGCCTAAGGAAGTCACAGAAGCAACGCCATATTTTCTCGAGGCGCAGCGCGTTTCGCTCCGCAAGCCACAAAAGCTACACTGAGTGCATAATAAGAGGGAATCTGCCACCCACAATTGAAAGGGAGCTTTGTGTTTGGTCTGAAAAAGCGCGAGAGCGATACCACTGCTGAAACTACGCCCACACCGCCTCTCCCCAAGGGATATACCCCCAAGAAAGGCAGCGCCACTCCCAAGCGCCGAGAGGTAGAGGCCAGCAACCGCCGTCCGCTGGTGGCAGATAAGACGAAACTCACCCGCACAGAAAAGAAAGAGCGCAAAGCTCAAGAGCGTCAGCGTTCCGACGAACTCTGGCGCCAACAGCAAGAAGCTATGCGCACGGGCGACGAAGCCCGTATGCCCTACCAGCACCGCGGCAAAGTACGCCGTTTTGGGCGAGATTACGTCGATGCCAGCGCACCTATGTCCGCGTGGTTTATGCCGATGGCCATTCTACTCATCCCGCTGATGTTCTTTTCTGCAGCATTTCCCACGTTTGCTTTCATCGCCACACTCGGTTTTTATGGCGTATTTTTGCTGATGCTTATCCACGCATTGTTCCTCTCTTTCCGCGCTAAGCATCTTGCACAAGCTAAGTTTGGCGTGGCCGCAGTGCCGCGTGGTTTCGTCTGGCAGATGCTCGGGCGCTGCTTCTATATCCGTCGCTGGCGGCTACCAAAACCACAGGTGGAACGCGGAGAATTTCCCGAGGGCGGCACAAAAGCAGACGTTGCACGTATGCGCGAAGAGAAAAGGCATCAGCGTTCAGAACGCAAGCACAGCGGAGTGTGACAAAAGCTCTGCGATATCACTTTTGTCTGCACTGTACATCTCTCAGCGTGTGCCCTGCACTATAGCTTGCAATACTTAGCCTCGCGATGCTGGCCTCTGGCAATGCACACTTATCAAGCGCGTGATCGCAGACAGCTCCCTTAGCTACGCCTTGCAATACTTAGCCTCGCGATGCTGGCCTCTGGCAATGCTCCCCATACCCGCCCCACATTTCATCAGCTGAATCTCCTCACTTTCACCCCAGTATGTGCTTAAAATAGGACTAAGGTCCAAACGAAGCGTTCGAGCCGAGCTAAGAGCGCGATACACAACGCGCTCACGGCGCTTACGGACGACTCAAGACTCAAAGGAACATCGAGGGAACTCAAGGGAGCATTTCGTGACTGAAAATCAAGAATACGACGTAGTCATTCTCGGAGCTGGTTCCGGAGGATATGCAACCGCATTGCGGGCTGCACAGTTGGGCATGAGCGTCGCTCTCGTCGAGGGAGACAAAGTGGGCGGCACTTGTTTGCACCGCGGCTGTATTCCCACAAAAGCCTTGCTTCACGCCGCAGAAGTGGCCGACGAGATGCGCGAAGCTGCCAGCATCGGGGTGCGCGGTAGCTTTGAAGGTCTAGATATGGCTAGTTTGAACGCCTACAAAGATGCCGTCGTATCTAAGATGTATAGGGGACTCACAGGCTTAGTGGATTCTCGTGGGATCGAGACGGTACACGGCTGGGGAAAACTAGTGGCGCCAGACACCGTGGAAGTCAATGGACGCAGACTCGTGGGCAAAAATGTGGTACTCGCATCAGGATCGTTTTCCAAAACGATTGGCCAGACGATCACCCGTCGAGTCATCACCTCAGAACAGGCTCTCCAGCTCGACGAAGTACCCAATTCCGTGGTGGTGCTAGGAGGCGGCGTCATCGGGGTGGAGTTTGCCTCGGCCTGGGCAAGCTACGGAGCCCACGTGACGATCATCGAGGGGCTTGATCACCTCGTACCCAACGAAGACGAAGCCATTTCTAAGATGCTCGAACGGGCTTTCCGCAAACGCAAGATAACGTTCAAGACCAAGACGATGTTTGATCATGTGAGTGAAGATAGTGACGGCGTGCACGTCTTTACGACAGATGGCCAGCGCTTTGACGCCGACTATCTCCTCATCGCCATTGGGCGCGGCCCGAGCACCGCACATCTTGGCTATGAAGAAAATGGAGTGCGCCTTGAGCGTGGGTTCGTCCTCACCGACGAGCGCTTGCGCACCGGCGTCACAACCGCTGCTGGCGGGCACGTCTACGCCGTGGGCGACATCGTGCCAGGAGTACAGCTCGCTCACAGAGGTTTTCTTCACGGAATTTTTGTAGCTGAAGATATCGCCGGCCTGAACCCGAAGCCAGTGAATGATGAGCTCATTCCGAAAGTTACGTTCTGCAATCCAGAGATTGCCAGCGTTGGGCTCAGCCAGCGAGCAGCTGAAGAGAAATTCGGAGCGGACGCCGTGCAAACGGCAGAATTTAATCTCGCTGGAAATGGGAAGAGCCAAATGCTTGGCACGCAGGGATTTGTGAAACTTATTCGCCGCAAAGACGGCCCTATCGTAGGATTCACAGCTATCGGTGCCCGTATGGGCGAGCACGTGGGCGAAGGTGAGCTGATGGTGGCGTGGGAGGCTCAGCCAGAAGATTTCGACGGTCTTATTCACGCTCACCCCACGCAAAATGAAGCCGTCGGTGAAGCAGTGCTCGCCCTCGCCGGAAAGCCACTTCACACCCACAGTTAGGCAATCGCTATTACACTGGCATCAGTGAGCTACGCTGCATGGCAGCAGACGCAGCAGCGCGACTACAAACAGCAGTGAATGAGAACAGCAATAAATACAAACAGCACACAGCAACACTCGCAACAGCGGAGCTAGAGAGCATCGGAGAAAGAAGCGCTATGTCGGAAGCAATTAAGATGCCCGCACTGGGTGAATCAGTGACTGAGGGAACGATCACTACATGGCTCAAGGCCGTGGGCGACACCGTCGAGGTGGACGAACCCATTGTAGAGGTCTCCACAGATAAGGTAGATACCGAGGTGCCATCTCCGGTAGCTGGCACGCTGCTGAGTCTTGAAGTGGCTGAAGATGAGACTGTGGACGTGGGCACTGTTTTAGCTTACGTAGGAGATGCGTCAGAATTAGCTGCTGATGGCGGCAGCACGTCAGCAGCAGCTCCCGCTGCGGACGCAGCGGACGCAGCTCCTGCCAACACTCCCGATACCGAGAGCGCTCCTGTTTCGCCTGCCGCTCCTGCCGCGCCCGCCACTCCAGCTCCGCTGTCGGAATCTGCCCACGCAACAGGAAGAGCGGATGCCGAGATGGCTCGTGAAGCCTCCACGGCCAGCTCTTTTAGAGACGAAAAAGCCTTCGCCCAGCCTGCTCAGGTACAGCCTGCTCAGACGCAGCTCGCTTCAGTGCAACCATCTCAGGTACAGCTCCCCCACGAACACCCCGATCAGGAGCAGCCCGATCAGGCACAACCTACTCCTCAGGGGCAATCCGCTCCAGCTTCGAGCATTGCCGACGCCAGCGAATACGTCACCCCCATCGTGCGCAAACTCGCTAAAGACCTGGGCGTCTCCCTCAGTGACGTCACTGGCACTGGCGTAGGAGGACGCATCCGGAGGCAAGATGTGGAAGCTGCCGCGCAAGCTCTACAGGAGGCACAAGCCGCCGCCACATCGGTCACTACCTCCACTTCTTCTACGTCACGCACACCCAAGGACGCCAGCTCCGAGGCCAGCGTCGTCGGCGCTCAATACCCAGCTCTGGTGATAGAAATTGACGCAGACCACCTGCCGGACGATTATCTCCCCTACGTGCTCAAAGCTGCCGCTGAAGAGCTAGAACGGCACAGTGCTCTCAACGCCGGTCAAGCCCCCGCATTTGGGATCACTCTCGCCGCCACCCGTGGAGCTTTTATGCCGGTTCTGCGCGGTCTAGCTGGTAAGACCCCAGAGGAAATTCGAGCCGACCTCACGGATGTGACGGCGCGAGCTGTCCGTGCAGATATTGGACCAGAAGATCTCTTTGGCTCCACAATCTCCGTGGTAGACAACACCGAGCAGGGAATTTTGCTAGAAGTGCCACGCATCCAGCACACACACGTGGCAGCCCTCAGCATCGGCCCTGCTCAGCTGCGACCAGCCGTGATAGATGAGCAGGGAACGCTTGGCGCACGGCGGCAATTTTTCCTCTCGCTCAGCTATGATCCGAACGCCGCCGATGCGAATATCGCCACTACATTTTTGAAGGCAGTGCAGAGCAAGCTAGAGAAATACTAACAGTCTTTGGCTAGCTCCCGCCTTTGCCCTAAGATGGCTGTATTCGGCAACGTTTAGAAAGAATTGACAAAGCTATGGACAAAGAGGAAAAAGCACGCCTCAAAGCCGCCAAGAAAGCGGCCAAAAAAAATAAGACCCCGTGGTATCGCAACTTTATTGATGCATACAAGCTCGTCGTCAAAGTCTTTCCGTGGGCTGCCTATCTGATATGGGGTTCGTTCGCGCTGTTTTTGGTACTCGGCATTGTGCTTGGCATCGTCACCGGCCACTGGATTTCCTGGACAATCACCGGCATCGCGCTGGCCATCCTCGCTCCAATGGTGACTCTCACGACGCTCATCAGTAAAGCCGCCTATCGCCAAGCAGACGGGATTCCTGGCGCCTCGGGTGGCGTACTCTCGCAGCTCGGGCGAGGCTGGATCATCAAAGAAGAGCCTGTGGAGTTTTCCCGAGATATGAAGAGCTTCGTTTTCCGCGCAGTGGGTAAGCCTGGCGTGGTGCTGGTGGCTGAAGGGCCTGGCGATCTCTCCCCTATGATGCGTGCAGCGGCTAAGCAGGTGAATCGCACCGTGGCGTCAGCGCCCGTCGTCACGCTCTATGTGGGGCACGGGCCAAAGCAGATCAAACTTGAGAATCTCAAAAAAACGATCAAACGCCTGCCACGCACGATGACAGCGCGCGAAGTTTCCGACACCGCTCAACGCCTCGACGCTATCAAGGCAGGAGCTATCCCGATCCCTAAGGGGATGGATCCGGCGAAAGCACGCATGGCCACTCGTTCACGGATACGCTAGGAAGCTCGCGCACTGCTGGTTACTCGCGCACTGCTGGCTGTATGTTTTCAGCGAGTGGGATCATGGCGCACTGAGATGCAGCGAGTTCGCACAGCTAGAGCGCGCGAGCGAGTTTGGGGAGATATACATCACGCGACACATAGTGAACGTTGAAATCCCTACACCCAGGGGAAATATATGCTGAGAAGCGTCGAACTGGCGCACTCCACTTGGCGCTGGCAGGAAAGCGAACGCCGCTACGAAAGGAACCCTCAATGTTTTCGACAGTTGACGAAGCAGTGGCATTTATTGAGCGCGAAAACGTGGAATTTGTAGACGTCCGCTTCTGCGATCTTCCTGGCGTGATGCAACATTTCTCCATCCCAGTAAGCGCTTTCGATAGTGAAAATCTCACTGAAGGGCTGATGTTTGACGGCTCTTCGATTCGAGGATTTACACAGATCCACGAATCAGATATGAAGCTCATTCCAGACCTCACGACGGCTTTTCTCGATCCTTTCCGGCAGCGCAAAACCCTGGTGATGAATTTCTCGGTGATTGATCCGTTCACCGGCGAAAGCTACGGGCGCGATCCACGCACTATTGCCGCCCGCGCTGAAGATTATTTGCGCTCCACCGGCATCGCCGACACCGTATATTTTGGGGCTGAAGCTGAGTTCTACCTTTTTGACGAGGTGCGCTTTGAAGATCAGAACCACCAGCAGAGCTACATCGTGGATTCAAATGAAGCGTGGTGGAATATCAACCGCGATGAGCAGCCGAACTTGGGGTATAAGACGCAGCTCAAGGGGGGGTATTTCCCCGTCTCCCCCAACGATCAAATGGTGGATCTGCGCGATGAGATGACGGCAGTGTGTCAGCAAGTTGGGCTCAAAATTGAGCGTGCTCATCACGAGGTGGGCACTGGCGGTCAGCAAGAGATCAACTATGAGTTCAGCACGTTACTCGCCGCCGCCGATGATCTGATGAAGTTTAAGTACGTGATTAAAAATGTAGCTTTTCAAGCTGGGAAAACTGCTACGTTTATGCCAAAACCACTTTACGGAGACAACGGCTCCGGTATGCACTGCCATCAGAGCCTGTGGAAAAACGGCCAGCCGCTCTTTGCAGATGAAAAGGGCTACGGCGGTCTGTCAGACCTCGCACGCTGGTATATCGGTGGGCTTTTGGAACACGCACCCTCACTGCTGGCATTCACCAATCCATCCGTGAACTCGTTCCACCGTCTGGTTCCTGGCTTTGAAGCTCCCGTGAATCTGGTGTACTCCGCACGCAATCGCTCTGCGTGCATTCGCATCCCCGTGACGGGTTCATCCCCGAAATCGAAGCGCCTTGAATATCGCGTCCCCGATCCTGCTGCGAATCCGTATCTCGCTTTCGCAGCACAGCTGATGGCCGGTCTGGATGGCATCAAGAACCGCATTGAGCCTGCCGATCCGATCGACAAAGATCTCTATGAACTCCCCCCTGAAGAGCACTCTCAGATTGCGCAGCTGCCAGGCACTCTCGACGAGGCACTTATCCACTTGGAAAACGACCATGATTACCTCACTGAGGGGGACGTCTTCTCTGAAGATCTGATTGCCACATGGGTAGCTTATAAGCGGGAGAAAGAGATTGCTCCACTGCGCCAGCGCCCACATCCGTATGAGTTTGCTTTGTATTACGATCTGTAGCCCTCGCTATGAACTCTGAGCGTGAGCCGTGCTCCATAGGAAGCCGGCTCACGTGCGTTATCGCTACATTTTCTCAACGCACATTTTCCCAGCTGCATTTTTTCTGGCTGCCGTCCCTGCAGCAGCACATTTTTCTGCTACTGTCCCTCTAGCTGCGCGTTTTTTGGTCGTCACTCCTCCAGCCGAGCGTTTTTTGTCCGCCATCCCTCAAATCGCATATTTTCTGTTTGTCTTACCTCCAACCGCGCGTTTTGCCGCATATTTTTTGCCGCATATTTTTTGCTACACATCTTGGCGCATACTTTGGCGCACGTTTTGGCTACCTTTCCTCCGGCTCACCAGTGAATGCCAGTTTTCCCCTCAGCCCGCTTTTCATTTGTCTCCAGGCTCACCCATCTCCGAGCCCGCTCATCTCCACACCCAATCACCTCCACGCTTACGGATCCACACACTTAATTCACACCTCCACGCCACGGGTCTGCACCCCAAATCATCTTCACGCCTGCGATATCCCCTGGCTATCCATTGCGTCTTTCATTTGCTTTCCTGATGTGTGCTCGGCAGGAGTTGAACCTACACCTGGCTATCATCCATTGCGTCTTTCATTTGCTTCCCAGATGTCTCACCATCACGAGTGTGACCAGCGTGCGATTCGTGCCACATTCACCAAGCACCATTGCATAGCTATGCATAGCTGTGTATATTTTTAGGTGTTCTAAGAATTTCATATTCCACAGTGCTCTGCGTCAGTACTGTCGCTCTGCGCTCGACACACAAGGAGATCAGCACGATGAAAAAAATCTCTGCACTCGCCGCAAGTTGCCTGCTAGTTGCGGGTATGGCTGCTTGCTCAAACGGAGGACAAGATGGTAAATCCGGTGAAAGCGCTAGCGATAAGCTCGCTCCCGTTTCGATAAAAGCTGACCTTTCTGGCGTCACGCAAGATGAAGCCGTCAGCGCGCTAGTGCCAGATGCTGTGAAGAAAGACGGCAAGCTCACTCTCGTCACTGAAGCATCCTACGCACCTGCAGAATACTTTGGTGACGACGGTAAGACTTTCCAGGGGTACGAAATTGATGTGGCACAGGCATTAGCGACCACGATGGGGCTCAAGCTCGATATGAACAACGCCGCTTTCGATAGCATTTTCCCCGCTGTGGGGACGAATTATGAGGCCTCCATTGCCGCTATCACCATCAATGAGGAACGCGCCAAGCAGTACAACTTGATTCAGTATTTCCAAGATGGAAACACCTGGACCGTCGCTGCTGGCAACCCCAGCGCATTCAATCCGATAAATCCTTGCGGTGCCACTGTGGGTGTGCAAACTGGCACCGCTCAAGATGAGTATCTCCAGGAGCTCAACAAAACACAGTGCGCAGATAAGCCAGTGAGTATTCAAAAGTATGATAGCCAGGCTCAGGTGAGCACCGTCTTGGCAGGTAAACAGCTTACGGCTATGCTCACCGATACCTCAGTGGCCACAGCCGCAGTGGAACAGCATCAGGGTAAACTTGAAACTATCGGGGAAGAGTTCGATCCCTCCGGCCGTGGAGTGCTCGTGGCCGAGAAAGATGCCGATCTGGCTAAAGCTGTACAGGCTGGGGTGCAAAAACTCATCGACAGCGGCGATCTAGCCAAGATCTACAAGGCGTGGGGAATTACAAAAGGAGTGCCGGAAAAGGCAGAGATTCTCTAAGGCCACCTGCTCTTCCACATGGTTGTGCGCCCACTTCACACAGATGCTTCCCACGATATCTGCTTCCCACAGATGTTTCCTGCGCGAGCCCTACTTCCCCACGGACATATACTTCCCATAGGTGAGGTGAGCTTTTGAGAAGCATTCGAGGAACTTACGGGGGGGCAACCATCGAAATTGCTTTTCATGCACAGATACGGATACCAACCATATCCCGCGTAGAGCTGATCGGACTCAGGCACTGCCCTGAGCTTCGGTCAGCTCTTGCGTGAGCGTTAGGATATAGACCATGACGACGAACAACTCCGACGCGGCACATAGCCCCGCTCCTGATAACCAGGCGAGTACACACGTCACACCACCGCAACACGGTGTTGGCACGTCTCCATCGGAGCATACTTATCCATCTGCAGCCTCTCCATCTGCAGCCTCTGCTGCTGAACGCTCCTCAATGCCGTACGTGATCAAAGCTGTACCAGTGAAACACTATGGACGCTGGATATCGGCCGTGCTAGTGGCGATTGTGGCACTGATGATTATTGACACTCTCATCACCAATCCGAATTACCAGTGGGATGTCGTGGCGCGAGTACTATTCCAAGACGTGATTCTTGAAGCTGTGGGCTGGACGTTGCTGCTCACAATAGGGGCGATGGCTCTGGGCATTATTCTGGCACTGCTACTGGCGATTATGCGGCGTAGCGAAAATCCGGTGCTGCGCGGAGTCTCCACCGTCTATATCTGGTTTTTCCGTGGTACGCCGATCTACACTCAGCTCATTTTCTGGGGTTTGCTCACTGTGCTCTACCCGCGATTTGGCATGGGAATCCCTTTTACCGATATCACTCTGTTTTCATTTGATCCCACTACACTCACCGATGTACAAACCCGTATGTTTATTTTTGCGGTGCTCGGCTTGGGCTTTAACGAGGGAGCTTATCTCGCGGAGATTGTGCGCGGCGGCCTCGCCTCCGTCGATGCCGGCCAAGAAGAGGCCGCTAAGGCTTTAGGCATGGGTAATAGCATGATTTTCCGCCGTATTATTATCCCGCAAGCCATGCGCGTGATTATTCCGCCTACAGGCAATGAGACTATCTCCATGCTCAAGACCACATCTTTGGTGACGGCAGTGCCTTTCAGCCTCGATTTGAACGCCATCACCTCGAATATCGGCTTTTCAAAAGGCACCCCTATTCCCTATTTGCTGGTGGCGGCTATCTGGTACCTGGCGATCACATCAATTCTCATGGTTGGCCAATACTTCTTGGAACGCCACTACGGCCGCGGAGTGCGAAACTCTGCCCCAACGTTCACCAGCCGCCATCGGCGCAACAAGCTCCATGCTTCGCGTCAAGAAGCCATTAACGCCAGCGGGACGACTCACAGCGATCCGTTCTTAGAATATACGCCGTGACGGCATGAGCGGCCTACACCCTGGTAGCTGCGGTTGCGCTACAGTGACGACACACACCGGTAGCGGACGACGAGCTGTACGACGTTTCCATAAAGCGCAGTTATGATCGGACGAGTTATTGATATGGAGCGGGACTACAACAAGGCCGCAGCGCCTTAGATACCACAGCAGTGCCTTAGCCTATATCACATCTGCTAGGCCGCTTATACGTTTGGATACTGGCGTGAACTGATGCCAGAACCCAATAGTGAGCTACTAAAATAGTGAAGAGCCATAGAGCCGAGACCCAGATTCATACCTGAAAGAGACACAATGAGCATCCACGAGCATAGCGACATTCCCACACCGCCGTCCCCAATGGTGAGCGTACAAGATGTGCATAAATTCTTTGGGAAACTACACGTGCTGCAAGGAGTGTCGTTCGATGTAGCTCCCGCCAGCGTCACCACCATCCTCGGTCCGTCTGGCTCTGGGAAATCCACTATTTTGCGGTGCATCAATATGCTGGAAACCATCCAGGCAGGGCGTATTTACGTGGATGGACAGCTGATGGGGTACCGCGACAAGAATGGCACGCTTTACGATCTCACCCACCGCCAGATTGCTCGGCAGCGGGAAAACATTGGAATGGTCTTCCAGCGCTTTAATCTTTTTCCGCATAAGACGGCTTTAGAGAACGTGATGGAAGCTCCGATGCACGTGCGCCACATCAAAAAAGAAACAGCCAGAATGGAAGCTGAAGAGCTGCTCGCTAAGGTGGGTCTAGCAGATCGCGCTAGCCACTATCCGGCGGAGTTATCAGGTGGCCAGCAACAGCGAGTCGCTATTGCACGCGCACTCGCCATGCACCCCGATTTGATGCTTTTTGATGAGCCCACCTCCGCCCTTGATCCGGAACTCGTAGGGGAAGTGCTGTCGGTGATGAAAGATTTAGCCGATGGTGGGATGACGATGATCGTGGTCACGCATGAGCTCGGATTTGCACGTGAAGTGAGCGATCAAGTGATCCTGATGGACGGTGGAGTAATTATTGAGGCGGGTACCCCCGCGGACGTTTTTGATCATCCGCGGCATCCGCGCACCCGAGAATTTCTCTCGAAAGTGTTGTGAGTCTGATACTCAGATCATCCAGCCCGCTTACTCCAAGGCGTAGAATAGCCGCTCTACCACGGCACGGGCACGGCGGGCTGTACGCAAGTAATCCTCATCCAGTTCAGAAGCAGCATCGGGACGATAGCCGACGATTGCTGCTACCACTGCGCGCTCGTCAGTCTCAAAGGGAAGGACGTCTACTTTTGAACCACGAAGTTTACCGGTAGCCAGCACGTTGGCATTGCGCAGCAGAGAGGCAAACTCCCACGCCTCCTTGAGAATTCTTGCCTCATTAGCATCCACAATTCCCAGATGTGCAAGCTCTGAGAGCGCCAACGTCGTCGATGGTGTGCGCAGCTGTTCATACTCTCCAGCGTGCTGCAGCTGTAGGAGTTGCACCGTCCACTCCACGTCAGAGAGCGTGCCTCGCCCCAGTTTCAGATGCCGAGCCGGATCCACGCCGCGCGGCATTCGTTCACGTTCCACCCGAGCTTTCATTGCCCGAATCTCACGTATGTGTTGGTTCGTGAGTCCCTCAGCTGGATATCGCAGCGGCTCGATCATTTCCATAAACCGTTGGCCAAGCTCAGCGTTGCCACACACAAATCGCGCCCGCAGCAGAGCTTGACGCTCCCAGATCTGCACCCACCGAGAGTAATACTCACGGTATGAATCCAAACTGCGCACGAGTGCGCCGCGCTTCCCCTCCGGCCGAAGCGCGGCGTCAAGCTCAAAACCAGGTTCCGAATCGGCAAACGTAAGCAAACTCATCATAGCTTTTGCCATGCCGTTTGCCTCATGTTCGGCCTCTTCATCAGACACTCCTGCACGCGGCTCATAGACGAACAACACATCGGCATCAGAAGCATAGTTCAGTTCATCTCCGCCAAAACGCCCTAAGCCGATGACGGCAAAATCTACCTTCCCTTGAGCATTTACCTGCACAGCGGCAGCTCGCAGTGCAGCCTCGACAGCAATAGCTCCAGCCTGCGAAATCGCAGTGGTGGATTCGGCTACGCCTTGCTGTTTGAGAACGTCGGCCAGAGCGGTGCGCAGCAGTTCTTTTCGCCGCAGATATCGGCCGCCGCGCACAATATCCTGCGCATCGCTGCGCCGAGAGAGCAAAGAATCGAGTTCGCGGTAGAGATCATCCGATGTGCGCGGGGATAGCAGCGCATCGTCGTCCAGCCAACTCAGTGCCTCTGAGAGTGACGGCAACTGCTGCGCCACATATCTCGACGTGGAGAGCACGTAGGCCAAGCGCTCTGCCACCACTGAAGAATCGCGCAGCAGCCGCATATACCATGATGTGTGCCCCATCCGTTCAGAGAGCACTCGAAACTCTTGCAAACCACGGTCAGGTTCTGCCCCTTGAGCAAACCAACCAATCATAACTGGCAGAAGCTGGCGCTGAATCGCCGCCGTTCGGGATACCCCAGCTGTCAGGGCACGAATATGGCTGAGCGCAGCTGTTGGCGAACGGTAACCAATTGCTGCAAGCCGCGCCTGAGCAGCGTGCTCATCCAGGGAGACGTCAGAGGGCGAGAGCTTAGCTACCTCAGGCAGAATCGGACGGTAGTAGATAGAAAGATGAAGTTCTCGCACTTCGTGGCGCACCGTCTGCCAACGCGATTCTAAATCTTCACCAGTGACGAGTTCTGCACCGTGAAGAGTTCGGGCGAGGCGGCGCAGCTCACTCATTTTGCTGGGGACGAGATGCGAACGGCGAAAATGCTGGAGCTGGATGCGGTGCTCAAGAGTGCGCAAGAAACGGTAGTGTGCAGCGAGCTTATCGCTATCAGCGCGCGATATATACCCGCCATCACTCAACGCCTGCAAACCTTGGAGAGTGCTGCGCACGTGTAGGCTCGAATCAGTGCGTCCATGCACAAGTTGAAGCAGTTGCACAGTAAATTCCACATCTCGCAGCCCTCCTTTTCCAAGTTTGAGCTGCCGATGAGCCTCTTTGGCGGGCACGAGATCTTCGACACGGGCGCGCATCGCCCGCGATGCTTCCACAAAATTTTCTCGCCCAGCTGCACTCCACACCATCGGAGACACCGCCGCCTGATACTCTTCTCCCAGTTCCATATCTCCTGCGATAGGCCGCGCTTTGAGCAGTGCTTGAAATTCCCAATCTTTCGCCCAGCGTTTGTAATAGGCTATATGCGAGGCGAGCGTGCGCACCAGCGGACCATCTTTACCCTCAGGGCGCAAATTGACGTCTAATTCCCACAGTGGTTTCTGGGAGCCTTTCGGCCAGCTCACTGCCCGAGCTACAAAAGTGGCAAGTTTCGTAGCAATGCTGAGCATATCGTCTTGCTCTATATCAGGGCTGAGCGAACGCGCCACATAGACGACGTCTACATCAGAGATATAGTTGAGTTCGCGCCCTCCCGTTTTCCCCATTGCAATGATCGCTAAGCCAATGTTTCGCGCCTGCGGAATAACGGCTCGCCCTACTGCGAGTGCGGCCTCCAGAGCTCCCCCCACAATATCGCTAATAGCAGCGCTCACGTGTGGCATGACGCTGGCGGCATCCTCAGCAATGAGATCTTCTGCCGCTACCTGCGCTATGCGATACCAATAGTGTGCTCGCATGGCAGCGATCCCCTCAGCCTGAGAGAACTCACTCACGTGCTGTAGAGGCGAAGCGGGAGAGAGCTCTACCTGGGGATCATCTACCTGGGGACTGCAGGTAGCGGCATCTAGTACTCGTTTCTGGACGATTTCTTGCTGTGCGTGATCGCTGTGAGTGGAGATATCCTGAGTGGAGGCTGGCTGCAAACTGGCGTGTACTGCCGCCAGCGCGCTTGCTTTCTCTGCTGCTAAAGATGTTTCAAAAGGATGCTCCCCCACTTTTTGATCGCTGAGAATATGCACATAAGCCGGACTTTTAATGAGCTGATCTGTAAGCGGATGGGAGATCCCTAGAATGGCAAAGAGCCGGCGTGCACCGCGCTCTTGACTCAGCACCTGATCGAGCTGCCTGAGCGTATCTTGCCCAGCGGCCAGAGCCGCCTCTCGCAGCCGAATAAAACCGAGCAGCCCAGCATCTGGATCGCCGACGTCAGAGAGCTGCCCGATGAGCCACGAGCGATCCACCCCTGTGAGTGCTCGATCGCTGAGCAAAGCACTTGCCCGTTCTGGATTGATAAATCCAGAACGTACTAACAGGCCGTATTCGCTCTCTTCCCTACCCATCACTGCTCAATCTAGTCTCTTTATTGGATCCATTTTCTTGGCTTAGTCCAATTTCTTGCTGTGCGGTTATCACCCAAGCTGCGCCTACGCTGATGTCACCACTGTAACTGTTACATCCGGAGCTGTGCCCATTTCGTCACGCCTTGCTGCGCCTCACTGCTGCAGATGCCACAGCAAGTGACACGCTGCATTTAACTCATGGACACTCCACGCTGGCGTCACCCGCTACTATCAGTACCAGCTTTGCACATGAGTACTACCACTCCTCAGTCTGCGCACTGCCTGGGTTCAGATCGTTCCGCAATTAGTTCACGTCACTTCCATATCAGTTCAACATCAGTTCTATATTAGTTCCAGCCGAGAAATTTACTGCGTTCAAAAGGAGTGACCTGATAACGGTACTGTGCCCATTCATGGCGCTTATTGCGCAAGAAATAGTCGAATGTATCTTCTCCTAATGTGGCCGCCACCAGCTCGCTCTTCTTCATCTCGGCAATAGCTTCAGAGAGTGAATACGGCAGCGGCAAAATCCCCAACACTGAGCGCTCTAGCTCGCTGAGAGCTGCTACGTCGCTCTCCACCGGATCGGGCAGCGGATAATCGTTTTCTATACCCGCCAAACCAGCATTTAAAATAGCTGCATAAGCTAAGTAGGGGTTGGCCGCCGAATCCAAAGCGCGGTATTCGATGCGGGCACTACCTGGTTTATTCGTACTGAGCGAGGGAATCCGAATCAAAGCGCTCTGATTGTTTTTCCCCCACGCTACGTGTGCCGGAGCTTCAAAACCCGCCCAGAGACGCTTATAAGAATTCACGTGCTGATTCGTGATAGCCGTGATCTCACGGGCGTGATGCAAGAGCCCTGCCACAAACTTACGCGCTGTATCCGAAAGCCGATACTCTCCAGTAGCGTCGAAAAATGCATTGCGTTCACCCTCAAAGAGTGAGAAATGCGTATGCATTCCGTTTCCTGGTTGTTCAATCATCGGCTTAGGCATGAAGCTCGCCTGCACGCCCTCTTGCAGAGCTACTTGATCAATCACCACACGGAACGTCATCACGTCGTCTGCCATCGCCAGCGCATCAGAGACTCGCAGATCAATCTCATTTTGCCCTGGGCCAGCTTCGTGGTGTGAAAACTCTACGGAAATACCAAGATCTTCCAAGGTCTTGATGGCCTTCGTGCGGAAATTGCGGGCGCGGGAACGTGAGACGTTGTCGAAATATGCGCCGTTGTCTATCGGGCGTGGCTCGGCTGCAGGATCTGTCTCTGGCTCAAAAAGATAGAACTCAATTTCAGGATGCACATAAAATGTGAACCCCATAGCCGCCGCTCGTTCAGTGGCACGGCGCAGCACAGAGCGCGGATCTGAGCGCGCTGGCTCCCCCTCGGGTGTACGAATATCGCAGATGAGACGAGCCTGAGTGGCGTCCGCATCAGACCAGGGCAGGATTCGGAACGTCGAGGCGTCGGGTGAGATCACCATATCCGACTCATGCACTCGGGTGAGCCCCTGCACCGCAGAACCGTCGAAGCCAATTCCTCCCTCAAAAGCTCCTTCAAGCTCAGCTGGCGGAATAGCCACTGCTTTCAACGTGCCAGAAACGTCGGTGAACCACAGTCGAATAAAACGTACATCGTGATCTTGAATCGTGCGAAGTACGTGTTCTTGCTGACGATCCATAGTGCCTCCTACACCCGTGTATGGCTCTCCATAGCCTTACCCATTAGCTCCATCTAATAGCCTCAGCCTATCCAATAGTCCTCTAGCTATGTAGCTCAGCATAGCCCGCCCAATCATCCCAGCAACTAAGCTCGGCATAGCCAGCTCAACAGCTTTAGCGGCGATTGACAGAATTGGTCTGACCCATTTCATCAATCTATCTTGCCGCGCCGGCAAAATTGGTACGAGCGACGTTATCAGCCTAGTCAGCTTATAGACCCCACATCAGGAGTGGACGTCTCTGAATTCACCAAGGCGTTTTCCTCCAGATCACGCCCGCACGCGCCATACAGCCATACAACCATACAACCGTGCGAGCGATCTCAGCGGCCTATAGACCTTAATCAGGATCTACAGACCTCGATCGGGAAAAGTATCTCCGTTTTCTTCGCTGTTGCCCCTGGCTTTTCAACTATGCATCGGCTATTCACTTTGGCCATAGCCATCAGGATTGTTGCTCTGCCAGTTCCAGGTATCCCTCACCATGTCATCCAGATCATAGTGCGCCTCCCAGCCAAGCAATTCTTTGGCGAGTGACGCATCCGCGTACATCTTCGCCACATCACCAGCGCGCCGAGGATCAATCACGTACGGAATCTCCACGCCACTAGCTTTCTCAAAAGCGTGCATCAGTTCAAGCACGCTATATCCTTTCGAGGTGCCCAGGTTGATAGCAATCGCGCCCGTGTGCGCCAATCCGTAGTCGATCGCTTTGACGTGCCCCGCAGCGAGATCCATCACGTGAATATAGTCGCGTACACCAGTGCCATCTTCGGTGGAATAGTCCGCTCCAAACACGTGGAATTTCTCTAGTTTCCCCACAGCCACTTGCGCGATATACGGCATCACATTGTTTGGAATCCCCTTGGGATTTTCACCAATTCGCCCGCTTGGATGCGCACCGATTGGATTGAAGTAGCGCAGCAACACCGCCGAGAGCTGGTGATCACAGGTGCACACATCGCGCAGAATCTGCTCGTTCATAATTTTGCTCCAGCCATAGGGGTTTGTGGCTGTGCCAACGGGAAGAGTTTCCTTGAGTGGCGATACGGCATTCATGCCATACACCGTGGCCGAAGAGCTAAAAATAATCAGATGGCAATCATGCTCGCGCATCGCTTTCAGCAGTGAGAGAGTGACGTTGATATTGTCGTCGTAATACTCAATTGGTTTCGTCACGCTCTCGCCTACAGCCTTAAGCCCCGCAAAGTTGATGACGCCAGAAATTGAGTGCTCATCAAACACCTTGTTAAGTGCATCGGTATCGCGCACATCAATGTTGTACGTGGGAATCGTGGCACCGACGAGCTCTTCCACGCGCCGCATGGCTTCAGGCACAGAGTTGTCAAAATTATCCACGCAAACGGCGTCATACCCAGCCTCATAGAGACACACTAAAGTGTGCGTACCAATGTAGCCAGCTCCGCCCGCCACCAAAATTGTGCGGCGCTCTTGTTTCATCTCAGCCATTTATCGCCTTTCTCTTCGCGGCACTAGCCTGCGCATCCACGCGGCGCTAGACCTTGTCTTCCCTCCACGCCGACGCATCAGCTTCGCGCCTGCTCTCAGGTCAATTTTACGAGGCAGCTTCCTAAGATTTTCGGGATATTTCTCATCAACTACAAAACATGAGCAATGCCACTGTGGCACTTCCTTGCGCGCGGGGCGCCCACCGATCAGCCGTGCTGCCTAACTGTCGATATTATGTGCTGCTAGCTACAGATATTATCTGTCAGATCCGACCAACGATAGCCCTACTCCCGAATGACAAGCCGACCGGCAACGTAACAAGCCGCCGACAATATAGCCGGCCAACTTACCGCTCCAGGCCCCCATCGACACTCCACCACGGAATTTCCTGCCCATCCACCAATAGGCCAGCAGGATCACTGCGCTAGAGAAACCAGCTGCTCACCATTGCACATCAGCCCTCTCATCATCGCAAGCCAGGCCAGCACCATTACAACCCAGCCCTCTCACCATCACAAGCCAGTCCAGCCACACCATCACCACCACTGAATTCCTGATATAACCAGCCGCCGGATCCCCGAGAATCCATGGTTGCTCTGCGCGAACAACTGAATCCCCGATATGCTGACCGCCGAATCTCACTAGCATTCAACGTCATCCCTGTATTAGCCACCTCGTTTATTAGCCGCCTCGGTGCGGGAGAATTACGCAACGCTGCCGTCACTCAGCAAAAGCGCAGCAAAAGCACGCAGCATCGGGACGGCAGGAGAAGCGGGCAGAGAGCACAGCGCTGTGCGAGAATATAATTATGAGTATTTCGCACAAGATCCTTGGGGACAATGAACACGTGATCCAGCATATGCGTGAGCATATGAAGAAAATTTTGCTCAATATCGTGGCTGCGGTTTTGATTGTGGCAGCCATGGCCGTTGGCCTGGTGTTTATGCCAGATTCAGTGCTCCCGTGGGGGCAGTGGACACTGGGAATTCTCAGCGTAGTGCTAGTGATCATCGTCTTTTTGATCCCTTGGCTTAAGTGGTTGACCACGACTTTTACTATCACAAATCGGCGTATCATCACCCGCCGCGGCATCTTCAATAAACGCGGGCACGATATTCCACTCTCACGCATTTCCAACGTGGCCTACGAGCGCTCACTACTGGATCGGATTTTTGGCTGTGGCACGCTCGTATTAGAAACATCTGCCGATTCTCCGCTCGCTTTGCACGATATTCCACACGTCGAACAGGTACACGTGCAGCTCACTAATATCCTCTTCGCTGCAGATCAAACTCAAGCACTCACAGATGATGAATAGAGCTGGCAGACCATGAGCTTGTTTCATTTTGTGACGTCGGTGCTGCGCTCTGCTGGGAAAACTGCCCGCGCTGCCGGAAAGACGGCCATGCGCGAGGGCATGCAAGCACTGAAAAAATCTCGTGCAGCCAATCGCACAGCTGGGCAATCTGGAGCATCCGCTAGACCGCCAAAAACTAGACCTCGAAAAAGCTCCGCTAAACCGAAGAAATCTCACGTGGCAGGCATGATACCTGCCACGTACCCTGATCCTACATCGGCACCAGTGGAGTGGAATGTGGCTCAGCGCGGCCTACCTCATTTCAGCTATCGCCCTGAACGCAATAATCTCCCTGACCCTGGAGAAGTAGTGTGGACGTGGGTTCCTTTTGAGGAAAATGACGGGCAAGGCAAGGATCGACCAGTTCTCGTGCTGGCTATGGAGGGTGACTACGCCATCTTCGTGCAGCTCACTTCGAAAGATCACGCCGACCGCGGCATTTTTCGCGACCGTTTCGGCACCTGGTGGATGGATATTGGCGCTGGCGAGTGGGACTCTCAAGGCCGGCCATCCGAAGCGAAGCTCTCCAAGCTCTGGGTTGTGCATGAATCGCGGATACGCCGCACCGGATCGGCTCTCGATGCCAGCACTTACCACGCCGTCATTGCGGCTATCCAGGAAATTTTTACTGCCTAACCACCATCAGCGCCTCGTTCCGCACTGCACACAGCACTGAAGCCCTCCCGCATTACTGCATTACTGATGTGCCGTTCAGCACTGAGCCTTTTGCGTGAAACCCAGTCTCTCAACAATCGGATGTGAAATCCCCGTCTCTAAAATCCGAGTTTGCCCAGCAGCTTGGGATTACGCTGCCAATTTTTCGCCACTTTCACGTGCAGATCCAAAAATACGTGCGTGCCTAATAGATGCTCAATCTCAGCGCGCGCTGCTCGGCCTACATCACGTAGCCGCGAACCTTTGTGTCCGATGATGATTCCCTTTTGAGAATCGCGCTCCACGTAGATACTGGCGTGAATCCGCGTCGTACTGCGCCGTTTTTTCCCCGCAGATTCTGCGTTTCTCCCATTCTTATTGGTTTGCCTACTATAAGCTGCCCCCGCTTGACGCAGCGTCTGCAACTCCCCCCTGTTTGACGTCACGATTTCGTCGATCGTCACTGCAATAGAATGCGGCAATTCATCGCGTACCCCTTCGAGAGCTGCCTCCCGAATAAACTCGGCAATCAGATCTTCTTGTGATTCGTCTGTGATCGCGGTGCTCGGATAGAGAGCGGGTGATAGCGGCATGAGCTCCACTAGCACTGCCACCAAATCAGAAATCTGTGAGCCCTCCCGAGCACTCACAGGCACAATCTGTGCAAAATCCCCAAACTGATTGACCTCCACCAGCTTTGTCGCCAGTGCTTGCCGTGATATTTTATCTTTCTTCGTGACGACACCCACCACTGGTACTCGCGCTTTGCGCACTATATTGAGTAAAAACTCATCCCCAGGGCCGAGAGCTTCATCCGCCGGCAAGCACAGCGCCACCGCATCCACATCCGCAAGGGTTTCATGCACCATGTCGTTGAGCCGCTCGCCAAGAAGTGTGCGCGGGCGGTGCAAACCAGGAGTATCTACCAACACTAGCTGGCCAAAATCTCGATTCACGATACCGCGAATCACTTTGCGAGTCGTCTCTGGCTGGTTGGCAGTAATGGCGATTTTCTGCCCCACCAACGCATTAGTGAGCGTTGATTTTCCGGCGTTTGGCCGCCCCACAATAGCTACGAACCCAGCGCGAAAATCCACGTTTTCCGCCGCGTTGCCCACACCCTCGTTCTCATTCATGCTCATGTCCATCTTGCTCGTTGTCTTGAGCGCTCTCGTTGCCGTGCTCTGCGCGTTCGCGCACATCTTCGACAATCACAGTGGAAAGGCGTTTGCGCCGTCCCTCAAAACGCTCCGCCGTCAAACGTAACCCGTACGCCTCGCCGTGCGCCCCCGCAATGGGAACTCTCCCGATTGCTTTGGCGAGCAGTCCACCGACGGAATCGACGTCGTCTTCATCAATCTCAAATCCGTAGAGTTCGCCGAGTTCATCCACAGGCATCCGTGCTGGCACTCGATAGCGATGCGCCCCTAAGTCATCTATCTGTGGCTCCCCCTGATCGTGCTCATCTATCATCTCTCCTACGAGTTCTTCTAGCAGGTCTTCGATCGTCACCAAGCCAGCGATTCCGCCATATTCATCCACGACCATTGCAATATGCACCGCCGTATGCTGCATTTCGTGGAGCATATCATCCACGAGCTTCGTCTCCGGCACAAACACTGCTTCTCGCATCACGTCTGCCACATTGACGGCATCGGCGTCGTTGCGGTGGTGAACACGGCGAATCACGTCTTTTAAGTACAGCACTCCCAGCAGATCGTCGGTGCTCTCCCCAATCACCGGCACCCGCGAATATCCCGAACGGCTAAAGAGGCTCAGCGCTTTATCGAGAGAAGCCGTTACGCTGATTGAAATCATATCTGTGCGCGGCACCATTACTTCACGCACGTATGTGGAATCGAGTTCAAAGACTGAATGCAGCAGCTCCCGCTCATCATCTTCCACAGCATCCGACTCGCTCACCCGCTCTACCATCACGGCCAGCTGATCCTCACGCTGCTCTTCGCGAGCTTCCTCATCGCCTGGTTCGTGCCGCCGACTCAGCGCAGCAGCAGCCCGAGTAGCGACCCACAGAATATGCGAACAACTAGCTAACACATTGATCGGATGCGCGTAGCCAATTTTCGCAGGGAAAATCAGCAGCAGCAAAAAAATCAGTATGCATGACGCCGCAGCAGCACTGAGCAGCAGTAGCCACGGGTTGTGTATATAGAGGCCAATAGCCCCCGCCACAGCCACACTAGCTAGAGCTGCGTTCACTATCTGTATGATCGTCACTGCTGCTGCTGCCAGCTGGCGGCGCTCAATAATACGCACAATATTGACGCCGCCGAGGCGCTTCTCATGTGCATCATTCGCATCCGCTAACGTCATCCGATTGAGCGCCCCGCGTACAATTCCCCAATAAGCTACCGTCAGAGCAAATACGAATGCCAACACGGCCATCGGTATAAGTGGAAGATTTTGCATAAGCTACTAGCTGCATTCTCTTGTCTGGTTGTTGTCTCTATGATTATTTGTGTTTTCTATGGCTCTTCTACAGATGCAGATCACCCAGCCACGCTCTCGCATAAACAGCCGTGCTCTCACATAGGAAACTACGCAACTTGCGCTACGCAGCCTCCGAATCGGCACTGCGCGAGTGACTGCTGGGAGCGTCGTCACCACTAAATCTGGAGATGACCGGAGCCAGCTCGTCAATGTCTTGAGGGCGCTCTGCTGTATCTTGTTTATTCGGATCCCTGGGTTTACGTGCGAGAAATGCGAGCAGTAAATGCCGCTGAAGCTCAAACATTTCTTTGCGCTCCTCAGGTTCCGCATGATCGTAGCCGAGCAGATGCAAAATTCCGTGCGTCACCAGCAGCAGAATTTCCTCCATCGTAGCGTGGCCGGCCTCACGTGCTTGCTGAGCAGCAACACTCGGGCACACCACAATATCTCCGAGAGTTCCCTCCTGGGGTTCCACTCCTGGAGGTGCAGGGCGCAATTCATCCATCGGGAAGCTCATCACATCTGTTGGCCCGTCCAAATCGAGCCACTTGATATGCAGATCTTCCATTGTCTGCTCATCTACCAACACCACATTGAGCTCAGCTTGCGGATGCACACGCATTTCTCTCAGCACCCATGTGGCCAACTCAGAGATTTCCCTGACGTCAGCTGCCGGCTCAAAGCCAGATTCGTCGTTCACCTCAATCATTTGCCGATATCCCCTCTGGCGTCTTTCACGCCGCCTCTTGCGCCGTCGTCACTGCATTTTCTCTCATCCGATTTGCCTTATATACTCTGCCGCCGTCTCCGCTGATGCCCATCTACGCTGCTGCAGCTCGCACCGTCTCTCGTATGCACTATCCCTATCCATATTATCGTCGTCCATATTATCGTCGTCCGAGCGCGCTATCTTCATCCCAGCGCGCATAGGCATCAATAATATCGGCCACAAGTCTGTGCCGCACCACATCTGCAGAGCTCAATTCAATAAACTGAACTCCGTCTACATCACGAAGAATCTCGCGTACGAGCAACAGTCCACTTGGCACTCGTCCAGGTAAATCAATTTGAGTGACGTCACCCGTCACCACCATCTTCGAGCCGAAACCTAACCGAGTGAGAAACATCTTCATCTGTTCTGGCGTGGTGTTTTGGGCTTCATCCAAAATAATGAATGCATCGTTGAGCGTGCGACCACGCATATAGGCGAGCGGAGCAACTTCGATCGTGCCAGCCGCGATGAGTTGCCCGATGGCATCAGGATCCACCATGTCGTGCAAGGCATCGTAGAGCGGGCGCACGTACGGATCAATTTTATCCGTGAGCGTGCCTGGCAAAAATCCCAAGCTCTCTCCCGCTTCCACAGCTGGACGGGTGAGGATAATACGGCGCACCCGCTGCTCGTGCAAAGCTACCACGGCTTTCGCCATCGCCAGATAAGTTTTCCCCGTGCCAGCAGGGCCAATACCGAAGACGATCTCGTGGCTATCAATCGCATCCACATAAGATTTCTGCCCCAAGCTCTTCGGCCGAATAGTTTTTCCGCGTGTCGAGAGGATATTGGTGGCCAATAGATCCGTCGGGCGCGCCAGGCCGCTGCGGGCAATGGCGGCGGCACGAGTGGCTGCCTCTGCGCTGAGCATCTCGCCTGCCGCTACCACAGCAATGAGCTCACTGAATAATTCGCGCGCAAAATCAACCTCTGCCCGCGCTCCCGTGAGAGTGATCGTATGATGCCGCACGTGTATAGCTACCTGCGGCAATGCCCGTTCTAAAGCTCGCAGCACGGAATCTTCATATCCCAGCAAATTCACCATTGCCACCGCTGCAGGCACCTCGATGGTGTGCTGCACCTCATCCACACTCACAATATCCAGCATTCCTCCACCACTTGCGCCGCTAGCTGAGGCCATTGACGCCGTTATATTAGCTATCGTGTCTCATCTACCAGCTGCCCAGCCGCTTTGTCTATCAGTCACTTTGTCTAGCCGTTCAGTCACTTTGTCTAGCCGTTCAGTCACTTATCAGCGACCCAGCACCTCTAGTGTAGCCCAGATATCACCAAGCAGATATCACAAGATCCACGATGCCTCACGCCAAACTTCCCTCTAGGGCTGTGCCCATGCCACCCTCAGACCTGCACTCCTCAGAGCTCACTAGCTCCACTAAAACCACTGTATTAAGCGCTCAGCGCCCGAATCACGGCGATTGCCCACGAACCAGCGGAACTCGCCCGCATGACGTGTTCCCCAAGCAGCACGGTCTGAGCTCCTGCCTTTTCAAAAGCGGCAATTTCCTCGGGGCTCACGCCTCCCTCTGGGCCAACGATCAGTGCAATATCGCTAAAATCTGGCAGCTCAGGGCGCTCGGCGCGCTCGCTGCAAGGCGCGTCCGCACGGACACCTGATATGTTCGCATCTAGTATGTTCACATCTGGAGCATCCTTGTCGGAGTATGCATCGTGGCTAGTTGTGCCTGTGCGCGCTATTGACGAGCCGACGTTAGACTGTCGCAGCACGTGCGTCAGCTTAATCGTTGCACTTTCGTGGCAGAGAAACACCTGCGTGCCAGCAGCCACTGCCTGCGCAATCCACTGCGCAAGCGCCGGAGAATCTACCAGCGGATCCACACGCGCCACCCACGAACGCCGGCTCTGTTTCGCCGCTGCCAGCGCCGTAGCCTGCCATCTTTCTATCCCACGTGCGACTTTAGCGCTACCTTGCCAACGTACAACTGAGCGATCAGCCTGCCACGGCATCACCACGTCCACGCCATATTCGCTAGCCGTCTCAATCGCCTGCTCATCCCGTCCACCTTTAGCAAGTGCTTGGATCAGCGTGATCGTGGGAGAATGCAGCTCCTCTCGAACCAGGTGCACAAGGGTTCCTACTAAGCGATCTTTGTCGATATGAGTCACTTCGAGCTGAGCGCGCAGCCCATACCCATCCACCACCTCGATGTGCTCGCCAATTTTCGTACGCCGAGCATTGATGGCGTGGTGAGCCTCTGAACCAGTGACGTCCACGAGCGCCCCTAGCTTGAGCTGCCCCCGATCAGCTTCCTCCCAGAGCCAATCTGCCACGTATACCGGCAAACTCATCTGCCACTCTCTTCCTCAGAGAGACACCCCCCTCTGGCACTCTTAATACACGCGCGATGTATGCCTAATGTATCCTTGATGCGCTTTCCTCACATCACCTGGCGTTTACTGTCTACCATTCTTGTCTATTGATTTTTTCTATCAGCCTTGACCTTTTCTCGTATTTTTGAGAAAGCTCGCTCACCAGCCGATCTGCTTACGTTACTCAGTCTTCTCCGGTGAACGCTTTCTTGATGCGCGCGAAAAGGCTATCTCCTCGCCCTAGCATCTTGCCAGGAGTCGCATCTTCCTCGCGCAACTGCGCCAATCTCTCGATAAGTTCACGCTGCTCAGCATCGAGCTTCGTCGGAGTCTTCACATTCACGCTCACGATCAGATCCCCGCGCCCGCGCCGGTGCAAACGTCCGACGCCCAAACCGTTTATGCGAATTTCTGTACCACTTTGAGTTCCTGGCTCCACCGAGATGCTCTGCTCGCCGTCAAAGGTATCAATAGCAATA
Source organism: Actinomycetaceae bacterium (assembly GCA_028724905.1). Taxonomy (GTDB): domain Bacteria; phylum Actinomycetota; class Actinomycetes; order Actinomycetales; family Actinomycetaceae; genus Arcanobacterium_A. The sequence continues at coordinate 301,082 of JAQYTG010000018.1, forward strand.
TCAATACCGAGCGCTGCCGCCGTCATCGGCACTTCGACCGCAGCGCGTAAATCGTCGCCGTCACGGGTAAACACCGAATGCTCTCGCACATTGACCTGGGCAAAGAGATCTCCAGCAGGGCCGCCACCCACACCAGCATCTCCTTGCCGTGCTAGACGGATTTGCATACCGTCTTCAATCCCCGCTGGCACATCAATTTTCACAGACCGCGAGGCACGTACCCTGCCTTCCCCAGCGCAATCTGGGCATGGAGTCACAATCGTCGTACCGAAACCTTGGCACTGCGGACACGTGGTGGCGCTCACCATCTGTCCAAAAATTGAATTCGTCACTCGCTGCACTTGACCGCTGCCGTGGCAGTTGGAGCAGGTGACGGGTTCTGTGCCAGGAGCCGCCATCTTTCCGTGGCAGGTGGTACACTCCACCATCGACGAAAAGCTGAGTTGCTGCTGCCCACCAAATACCACTTTTTCCAAATCTAGATCGAGCTGCACCAGAGTGTCGCTACCACGGCGCGCTCGGCTGCGCGGCTGAGCCTGCCCTCCACCAAATGGGCTGCCACCGCCAAAAAACGTAGAAAAAATATCCTCAAAAGCACCGCCGAAGCCGCCACCAGCTCCTGGAAACCCTCCATGCAGCGCATCTTCGCCGCCCATATCATACATACGGCGCTTTTCCTCGTTGGAGAGCACCTCGTACGCAGCCGTAACTTCTTTGAACTGCTCAGCGCCCTCCGGCCCAGCTACATCTGGGTGTAATTGACGTGCAAGTTTCCGATACGCTTTCTTGATTTCCTCTTGACTAGCATCACGTGCCACGCCAAGCGTTTCATAAAAATCAGCCACAACTTCCTTCGATTCGCATCTAATCAATCAGTGTTCACTGCTAGCTATTGTGCCACACCCTGCGTGCTATGCAAGATAGCCGAAAATTGCCTCGCCACCAGCCAGGTAGCACCAGTTGCCACTAGTGCTATGTGGGGGCACGTCTGAAAGCTCTGCCATAGCTGATGCAGCATACTTCGAGCGCCGATGCCACTCATGCAATACAGGGGACACTCTTACGCAATAGAGGCACCCCTGGCGAATCCTGGGACCCAGTTCTGCGAGGTACATCGGCGCCGATAGGCATAATTGCTGGCGGAGTTCGCACTCCTAGCTCTGCCACGCACACCGCCGCCGATAGGCATAATTGCTGGTGGTAGGCATAATTGCTGATAGCCACGCCAACGCTGACCTACTAATGCTGGCACGCCGGTATTGAAACATCGGCGTTGGAACACGTACATGAGCGCACCACGCTCCATAGACGGCTGGCGCAGATCATCAATATCTCTGCGCTAGCCTCAATCCCTGCGTAGCTCCAGAGATACTTAGACCCAGAAATTTTCTGGAATTATATGCGCCAGCTGGTCGGCTGCGCGAATGTAGTACTCAATAACGTTTACCCGATCAGCGGCCGTCTTCTCCGGCGTCAAGACGAACGTTGCACAATCGTGCACCGCATGGAAAGCAGCGAGTCCATCTAGATTAGCAATGACGGCGCGCACTGGCTGCGTGAGCACTTCCGAGGCCGCATCCGGCTCAGCCGTGATGAGCCGCCATCCATCTGCACTCCCCCCTTGCGCCGATGCTGAAAGATCCAGCTGCTTGCCCGCTTGTACACCCGCCCAAGCCCCATCACGTGCAACTAAAAATTCCGGCACGTCTACTTCTCGAGCGTCAAGCTGCTGTGGAAAACGAGCAGTGATATAGAGCCGCGGCCGCTCCCCGATTGTCTCTGCTAGCGCCGCATTCCACTCAATCCCACTCGTTTTTTCAGTTCCTGAAAGCCCCTCGGTGCCTCTAGCGTTAGCGAGCGCCGGCCAATAGTGCGTATCTGGCGCATCTGGAATGAGATGCGCCTTGAGCGAGGGAACGCTTTCTCTATACGCCCAGCGGCGGGCACGAAACTCCCCAAGTTCACGCGCATGAGCACTCCACTGCCCTTTGTTGCCCGTCACTATGGAATACACCATCCACAGCAGCGCCCCGCCCATCAGCAGCGCTAGCATCCCGTACACTATAAAATCACGCATTGGCATACCCCCATTTTGGCACGGTTTGCCCTGCTAGCCAACGCCAGCACCGGAGGCATTGCCGTGAGCGACGGCATCAGTCTTTCGGCAATGGCAAGAGCCTTGTGAGTGACGGCGAGCGCGATAGCTAGCAGCGAGACGGACACAGATCATCTGCTAAGCCCACAGTGCGCGCGTCACCACGTCGGCCAGCAACCGCCCTCGCAAGGTCAGCACCAGCCGACCCGCCACAGCCTGCTCAGGCTCCAGTAGGCCATCTGCCACCAGCTCAGCCACCACTCGCGCAGGCGTGCCCGCTGGCTGCGCAATCCCCTCGCGCAGACGAATTCCCAGCATAATGTGCTCTTCACGAATTTGTTCAACAGTGAGCTGTTCACCGTCGTCAATCGGCAGTGCAGACTCACAGCCAGGATCATCACCGGATCCACCCACAGGAAACTGCCCCAATGCGCGCGCATAGGCAATCGGATGCTTCACATTCCACCAGCGCCTGCCCGCTATATGCGAATGGGCACCTGGCCCATAGCCCCACCAATGTCCCTCACGCCAGTAGTTCAGGTTGTGCCGACTCTCGTGGCCAGGGAGCGCCCAATTTGAAATCTCATACCATTGATAGCCGGCTGCCGAGAGCAGCTCATCGGCAATGATATATTTATCTGCCTGATCGTCCGGATCTGGCTCAGTGATCTCAGCTCGTTCAATTCTTCGTCCCATCGGGGTGTGCGGCTCCACCGTGAGCGCATAAGCGGAGATATGCCCTGGGCTCAAGGCAATGGCAGCAGCTAATGAGGCTTTCCACTCGTCGAGAGATTCCCCAGGTGTGCCGTAGATCAGATCAAGCGAATACTCTAGATTCAGCTCACGCGCCATCGCCGTCACGGCTTGTACCTGCCCAGGAGTATGATGGCGATCCAGGGTGCTCAACACGTGTTCACACGCACTTTGCATCCCAAACGAGATGCGGTTGACCCCGCCGGCTTGCAGCTCAGCCAAAGATTTGGCGCTCACGGATTCAGGGTTAGCTTCCACCGTAATGTCCGCCCCTGCTTGAATCCCAAACGTGGAGCGCAGAGCATCCAGTATCGCCACAATATTCCCAGCGGGCAAGAGTGTGGGAGTACCACCGCCGAAAAATACACTCGTCAGCGCAGGAGTCGGGGCACCGCGCAGCACCTGAGCGGAATGCTGAATCTCGCAAATAATCGTCTGCGCAAAACGATGCGCAGAAGCACCAGCTCCGAAATCGAGATTAGTGTAGGTGTTGAAATCGCAGTAACCACAGCGTACTGAACAGAACGGAATGTGCACATAGGCAGAGAAACCAGCCGACAGTGCAGATACATCTAGCTGAGCGAGCCCGCTTTCGCAAAAAGGCAACTCATTGCGCGGCGCACCCATTTACAGTCCGCTCTGTTGGCGGAGCCAGCCGCTACGGCTAGAAGGAGGTGGCGTGAGGCCAGGCTGATCAGCCAGTACCTGCTCTCCGCGCTTCGCGGCGGCTATCCACGGATCTTCTGGAATTGGAAACGCAGCCAACGGCACGCTATTGCGCACCGCCACAATATCGTACACATGGCGCCCCGCTTCAATGCCGCGCTCTTCAAAACGAGTCGTGACGCGCTCTTCCCAGCGCGGCGCAAACCCGCCTCGGTAGAGACCTAAATCAGCTGGGGCGTCATCGGTACTGAGCTGCGCATTCACAATCTCCAGGCTTTCAGCGTCTGCACCTACAGCTGGATTTTCAGCGCCTGCCGGTGCCGACGTGGCGGGCGCTGTCAGATGACCCGCGCCTTGCCAGAAATCTGAATCAGCGAGAGTCCGCTGGGGAAAAGCTGGAGGGACGAGATCAAACCACGGGCTTTCCATCAATACATCACGCATCTGCCAGGCATAGTTTGGCCAGTCGGTAGCCAGCCGCCACATCCCCCCTTGCACCAACGCCGCAGCCACCGCATACGCAAATTCCGGCGAGATAAGCCGCCGCTTGCGATGCTTGCGCTTACGCCACGGATCGGGGAAGAACGTCCAGACCTGCGCCGCCCTTGGATCGTGTTTCGTCTTGCCTAGCGCCACATCGTTTCCATTGCTTACATTATTTCCATTGCGCCGCTGCGCACAGCCATCCGCATCCACATCAGCCGTATTAGGTGGAAACAGCACCGGCAGCCCCTGCGCAGCGTCAAGCTGCATCAACCGCACATTCTGCACTCCCGCTGCCAGTGCATTTTTGACGCAGCGCGCCACACCCGCTGGCCACGCCTCTACGCCCAAATAATTTCGCTCCGGATGGGCCACGGCGCTGGCCACCAGCTGCTCCCCCGAGCCAGGCCCGATCTCCACGATCAGCGGAGCCTCCCGCCCAAATTCGCGCGCAACGTCAATACGCGCCGTTGGCGATATCGTCGAAACACCCTCCCCAGGAGGAACATCAATCACGTATGTAGCGGCGTGTTCAGCCATCAGCTGCTCGTACTTATCACCCAAGCGAGCTCCGCGCAGCGAAAAGCTCCGGATACGATGCACGTGCCCAGGCGCTGCACCAACAGCCCGTTTGGCGTCACCACTACCATCGCTCGGCAGACCTGGCACAGTAGTTGGCGTCACTTCTTCCCCTCTGGCATCTGTGAACTGAGCGCCGCAATAAAGGCTTCTTGTGGCACGTCCACCCGCCCAATTGACTTCATGCGCTTCTTGCCCTCTTTTTGCTTTTCGAGCAGTTTACGCTTACGAGTGACGTCGCCACCATAGCACTTTGCCAACACGTCTTTCCGCACTGCCTTGATGGTGCTGCGCGCAATCACCCGCTGGCCAATCGCAGCCTGCACCGGAATCTCAAACTGCTGGCGAGGTATAAGAGTTTTGAGCTTCGTCGTCATCTCCACACCGTAGCTATAGGCGGCATCGCGGTGCACAATCGCCGAGAAAGCATCCACAACCTCGTGATTGAGCAGGATATTTACTTTCACAAGATCTGCAGCCTGCTCCCCCTCACGCCGATAGTCCAACGAGGCATAGCCTTTCGTTCGCGATTTGAGTTGATCGAAAAAATCGGTGACGATCTCCGCCAGTGGAAGCCGATAGAGCAGCTCCACGCGATCCTCCGAGAGATAGTCCATCCCGCCCATCGAACCACGCCGCTGCTGACACAGCTCCATCACCGTGCCCACATACTCTTTCGGCGTCAAAATAGTGGCATCCACCATCGGCTCATAGATCGCTTTCACTTTTCCCTCTGGGAATTCACTCGGATTACTCACCGGCAGTTCCTCACCACTCTCAGTGAGCACACGGTAATTCACGCTCGGCGCTGTAGCGATCAAATCTAGATCAAACTCACGTTCCAACCGCTCCGTCACGATTTCCAGATGCAACAGCCCGAGGAATCCACAGCGAAAGCCAAAACCTAGAGCAACTGACGTCTCCGGCTCATAAGTGAGCGCCGCATCGTTGAGCTTGAGCTTGTCGAGGGCATCGCGCAACGCAGGATAATCGCTCCCATCAATCGGATAGAGCCCCGAATAAACCATCGGTTTCGGATCCTTGTAGCCAGGCAGCGGCTCACTCGCCGGACGGGCTAGATCCGTGACGGTATCACCCACACGGGACTGGCGCACATCTTTCACACCGGTGATCAAGTATCCTACTTCACCCGCACCTAAACCTTGCGAAGGCACCGGCTCAGGGGAGATCACGCCAATTTCTAGCAGTTCGTGCTCGCCGCGCGTGCCCATCATTTTTACTTTTTGCCGAGGTTTGAGCGCCCCATCCACTACCCGCACATAGGTGACCACCCCACGATAGACGTCGTACACCGAATCGAAAATCATAGCGCGCGTGGGAACGTCTGAACTGCTAGCTACACTGTTCGCCGCACTGCTAGCCGCACTATTGGTGACGCCGACGCCCACTGCAGTGCTCAGACCAGCAGGAGCAGGAACTTCCGCCACAATTCGATTCAACAGCTCCTCTACGCCTTCGCCCGTCTTTCCAGAGACGCGCAGTACATCACCCTCGGGCACACCCAAGAGACTCGCCAGTTCAGCCGCATATTTTTCAGGGGTAGCGGACGGGAGGTCGATTTTGTTGAGCACCGGAATAATAGTGAGGTCATTCTCCAGCGCCATATAGAGATTAGCGAGTGTCTGCGCTTCGATTCCTTGTGCAGCATCCACCAGCAGCACCGCCCCCTCGCACGCGGCCAGCGAACGCGACACCTCATAAGAAAAATCCACGTGCCCAGGGGTGTCGATCATGTTCAACGCATAGGCTTCGCCATCCACACTCCAAGGCATCCGCACCGCTTGAGATTTAATCGTAATGCCCCGCTCACGTTCAATATCCATACGGTCGAGATATTGGGCGCGCATATCTCGCTCAGAAAGCACACCCGTGATGCCGAGAATCCTATCGGCCAACGTGGATTTCCCGTGGTCTATGTGCGCGATAATGCAAAAATTTCGGATGCGCGCCCGATCCGTGGAAGCGGGCTGGATCTTAGCAATCTCGGCAGCTGTTGGTTGCGGCACATGGCTCCTTTCATCTGTGAATAGAGTACCGCAATCGAAGCTGCAATCCACACCTCGGCAAGAAGCAGCCTCGCGGCATTCAGATCTAGTGACGAGCACCGCAAGATCTCGACGGCAAGCACTGCCCACTCGGGGAGTACATAGCCCGAGGCGGTCAGGCATAGTAATACATACCTTGAGGCTGCGGTGTGCAAGCCGAGTACACCCTATGTCCATTGGGAACGCTGTCACGACGTCACCCCCGAGGCGATCGTACATGGCGCCACATTCTCGATTGCGACACACGCATTCCTTTACATTCTTTTGTGCGTTCTTATGTATTTTATGGGCATTATGAGTAATCTATACACCTTTATACGTGAGTCATACATTCCCGCGAGGTTGCGCACCGCCCTGCAGGCAGTAAGCCGCATACCTTTATGCACGAAGTCGCCCACTCCCCATGTGCGAGTCACACTGCCTGATTCTGGTGCGCGATCCGCATACCTCCCCTACGATGGAGGTATGCACGCCATCACTGCCGATATCACGACACTACGAGTAGATGCCATCGTCAATGCCGCAAACTCTTCACTGCTCGGCGGTGGAGGCGTCGATGGGGCCATTCACCGTGCAGCCGGACGGGAGTTACTCGCCGCTTGCTGCAAAATTCGACGCGAACAGCTACCAGCCGGTCTTCCCGTCGGCAACGCCGTTATCACGCCAGGATTCAACCTGCCAGCGCGCTTCGTGATTCACACAGTTGGACCAAATCGACACCGCGGGCAAACTGATCCCCAGCTGCTCGCCCAGGCATTTGAAAACTCCGCACTCGTAGCTGCGCAGCACCACGTACACACCATAGCTTTCCCTGCTATTTCAGCTGGCGTCTACGGATGGGACATGGCTCAGGTGGCTCATATTGGCGTGACGACATTGCAAAAATTCCACGAGCTAGATATCACTTTCGCCCTCATCAGCCAGGAGGCCACAGAAATATGGCTGGCAGAACTAGAGCGCTGAGGGCGCACCAGACAGGAGCGGTGCCACTCGAACTGGTGGCCAAACGGGCGATAGCATCACCCACAGTTTCCCACACAATGCTAGCAACCGCTACGCGACTGCTCACAACTTCGTCGTTTTTTGATCCCGAAAATAAATGTTCGGAACACACCACGTTTTCGGATCACACCCGTTGTGCTAGCAACCGCTCCGCGATTGCTCACACAGTGGACCCTACCGGATTCGAACCGATGACCCCCTCGGTGTAAACGAGGTGCTCTAACCAGCTGAGCTAAGAGTCCGTGTGTAAGCATAGCCCACGAGCAAAAAACAACACAAACCCTCAGCACACAGAGTCACGTCACATTTTCAAAGCTAGCGAGCCATGGCCCATATCCAAAATTGGCAGCGCCGCCATATCCACGATAGTGCTGCGATGCGGATGCCATAGTCGACACTTACCGCCAGAGCGATACCCGCATAATACACACAATACTCAGCGCACAGCACTAGCTCGATATCCGCACCCCACTAGCAGCTACAGCTACAAAATCAGTATCCGTGCGCCGTCACTCTAATAGCTTGCCACTGAGGCGATATCGAAAGCGTGGTCGTAGCACTCTGCCCAGCCGTATGCGCCGCCTCAGACACATCAGAAGTCGGCACGTGATAATCCAAACCCTGAGCAGGCACCAAACACCAAATCACGCCGCCACCGGCGTCTAAACTGGCCGCACAATCGACGAGAAAATCTGCCAGATCATCCACATCGCCATCGTCACTGCGCCACCAGCCGATCACCATATCCGCTACGCCGCGGTAATCCTCGTCCTCAAGGACTCCCCCTATCACCGCCTCAATGTCGTCGCGCACATCAAAATCAACGTCTTCATCGTAGCCAAATTCTTGCACCACAAACCCGGGCTTTACCCCGAATCTTTCGGCAACGTTCTTGCTGGGCACTCCCCCATGCCTTTCTTTTCATGCCCGACCAGAGCCGAGAAACCGTATGACATTCCTAAATTTATCGCAAACAGCGAACTCATGCGCGGTGGCACGCAGAATCACTGGCACATAAAATAGCCACAACGCACTTTAAGATAAGACGCATTGACGACGATTGACGATTGAAGGTTCCGTGACCCTATTCCGCCTCGCATGGCGCTTTTTACGCACCAGAAAACTGATGGTAGCCGCCATCATCCTCTTTCAGCTCGGCCAGGTACTTTTAAGCCTGTGGCTGCCCTCACTCAATGCCACTATTATTGATCGCGGCATCCTCGCTGGCAGGCAAGACGTTATCTGGACGAACGGCCTCATCATGCTCGGCGTTGCTTTGGTGCAAATAGCTTTCATGGTGGGCGCTATTTACGCTGGATCTCGCACGGCCATGGGATTCGGCCAAGAGCTTCGCACCAGCATTTTCCAAACCGTACAGCGCTTTTCTCCCACAGATCAACACCGCTTCGGCGCCCCTACGCTCATCACCCGCACCACCAACGACGTCACTCAAGTGCAGATGGTCACTCTTATGACTTTCACCGTGATGATCACCGCTCCGATTATGGGCATTGGCGGAATCGTGATGGCACTGCGCCAAGATGCTCAGCTCTCGGTGCTATTGCTGGTGATCGTGCCACTCCTGGCACTCATTATCGGCGGGGTCATGGCAGGCTTGACGCCGAGCTACAGCATACAGCAGCAACGCATTGACCGTATCAACACCCTTTTACGCGAACAGCTCACCGGAGTGCGCGTGATCCGCGCCTTTGTACGCCAACACTCCGAACGGGAGAAATTCAGGCAGGCCAACTCTGAGCTGCGGGCGATTTGGCTCAAAATCGGCTGGCTGTGGTCTTTTCTGATGCCAGCTACATCCCTCGTGGTAGGCATCAGCTCCGCCGCCGTCATCTGGTTTGGCGGCGAGCGGATCCAGGCCGGCCAGATGGAAGTAGGATCGCTCACGGCATATATCACCTATCTGATGATGATTCTCGGCGCCGTCATGATGAGCGGCATGATGGCTATGATGTTTCCACGCGGAGAAATCTCAGCGAAACGCCTACGAGAGATCGAAAAAACTATTCCTAGTATCCATTCGCCAGAGCATCCTACACCGCTGCCGGATGGCTCACTCACATTCGAGCTCAAACACGCCACAATCCAGTACGAGGGAGCTGAGGATCCGGTGATCCGTGACGTCAATCTACGCCTCTCCCCTGATTCTCTCGTGACGATCATCGGCTCCACTGGCTGCGGAAAATCGAGTATCGCCAAACTTTTTCCGAGACTGCTTGACCCCAGTGATGGGCAGTTACTAGTAGGCGGAATTGATGCACGAAAACTCGACCTGCGCGAACTGCGATCACGAGTGGCTTACGTACCTCAGCGGGCTTTTCTATTTTCCGGCACTGTAGCATCTAACGTGGCCGGACTCCCATCAGCATCACCCGAAGCGGGGTCTTTGCAAACGCAGCCTGCGGAGGACTCACGCAGCGCCACAACGGTTGCCGTTGCCGCCCCGTCTTCTGCTGTTGCCCTCTCGTCCACCGATGCCGCTCCTCCCCCGCCTATCTCCGCCGAGTACGATGAAGCCCGCATTCAACTCGCTCTCGAAGCCGCACAAGCGTGGGATTTTGTGCGCGATCTCAAAGACGGACTATACGCACACGTGGAATCAGGAGGCCAAAATTTCTCTGGTGGCCAGCGCCAGCGCCTGGCCATTGCCCGCGCACTCTACCGCTGTATACCAGATTCCCACACCGGAGCACGGCAAGCAGACCTGTTGATCTTTGACGATTCTTTTTCCGCTCTGGATTTCGCCACCGATGCCGCGCTGCGCACCAACCTGCGGCGTTACATTGGCGATATTGCTATCTTACTCATCGCTCAAAGAGTGGCCACCATCCGCAACGCCAGCGAAATCGTCGTCCTCTCTGGCGGCAAGATTGAGGCGCGCGGCACCCACCGCAAACTCATGGAAACTTCCCCCACGTATTTAGATATTGTGCGCTCACAGCTGACCAAAGAGGAGGCACAATGAGTCCGCACTCTGCCAAATTTGACCCCACATCCACGCAGACACGAGATAAAAAAGGCGCCCTAAAAGGGATGTTTCGGATGCTGCTGCCTGAGCGTCCACGAATTGCATTAGTACTCGTTCTTACGTTGATCTCCACTCTCGCCAACGTCGCAGCCCCCAAATTTCTCGGTGACGCCACCAACGTGATCGTCGCTGGCGTCACCAGCCCTACTCATACCGTAGATTTTCATGCCCTTTTGCAAGTGCTGGGAATCGTCGTGTGCCTGTACATCATCCAAGCAGTGACGTTCTTCAGCGCTGGCATCATTGTGCGCGTTGTCATGCAAAATCTCGGATTCAAACTCCGCGCGGACGCTCAAGCGAAAATTGACCGACTCCCGCTGAGCTATATTGACCGGCACGCCCGAGGTGATCTGCTCTCACGAGTGACGAATGACATCGACAATATCAATCAGACCCTGATGCAAACACTCAACAACGTCGTGACGTCCATCTATATGCTCATCGGCATTCTTTCGATGATGCTGTGGATTTCGTGGTCGCTCGCACTGCTCACACTTCTCGTGCTCCCCCTGGGCATGATCGCTCTCGTACGCCTGCTGAAACTTGCTAAACCGCAATTTTCGCGGCAATGGAAAGCCACTGGCGACGTGAGCTCCATCGTTGAGGAGAGCTTCACGGGGCTAGAAGTTGTGAGCGCGTTTGGCATGGAAAACGACTTCGAGGAAATTTTTAATGCCGCTAACCATCGGCTTTTTGACGCCGGTTTCAAAGGACAGTTTTTCTCCCAGCTCGCCCAGCCACTGATGAGTTTCATCTCCAATCTGCAATTCGTACTAGTAGCCGTTATAGGCGGTCTACAGGTGATGGCCGGACAGCTCACTATCGGCGGGATTCAGGCATTTATTCAATATGCACGCCAGCTCAATCACCCCGTCTCCACCCTCGCCTCTATCGCTAATTTGCTGCAAAGTGGAGCTGCTAGCGCCGAGCGCATCTTCGACTTTTTAGACACTGAGGAGATGGAAGCTGACGCCACAGCAACCTACGAGCAGCACGTGCCTGCCGAATTACGGCGCGGCGATATCGTTTTCGATCACGTATCTTTCAGCTACAACGCAGAAAGCCCCGTGATTCGAGATCTCTCAGTGAGCGTGCATCCTGGGCAGCAGATAGCCATTGTAGGCCCCACTGGAGCTGGAAAAACCACGCTCGTCAATCTGCTCATGCGATTCTATGAGATTGACGGCGGAGACATCACCGTAGATGGCGCTAGTATCCGCACGTTCAGCAAGGATTCACTGCGTGCTCGAATAGGCATGGTCCTTCAAGATACCTGGCTTTTTGAGGGAACAATCGAAGAAAATATCGCTTTTGGGCGCGTGGGAGCCAGCCACGCTGACGTCGTCAAAGCCGCTCAAGCCACTGGGCTTGACCGTCTCATTCGCCAACTCCCCGAGGGATATGCCACGCGGGTGAGCGACGAAGACTCCGGCTTATCTGCTGGAGAAAAACAGCTACTCACAATTGCCAGAGCCTATATTTCTCAGCCGGATATTCTGATCCTTGACGAAGCCACAAGCTCTGTGGACACTCGTACAGAAATGCTCGTAGGGAGCGCCATGAGCGATTTGCGCGTAGGGCGTACGAGTTTCGTGATCGCCCATCGACTCTCCACCATTCGCGGAGCAGACACCATTATTGTGATGGAAAATGGGGACGTCGTAGAGCAAGGAAACCACCAGCAACTCATGGATGCTCGCGGAGCCTACTATCGGCTCTATCAAAGCCAGTTCGCGGGGCAAGACTAAGGCTCGCCCGCAGCCTCATGCCTCGCGTGAGCCGGCTCAGACGAATAAACTCAGATCTCCCGCTCCTTCGCGGGCAATAACGAGATTGCCGTCACTAAAATCAATCACCGTGGTGGGGCCTTCTTCGCCTACCGGTCCTTCCACGACGACGTCAAGCGCGTGGCCGAGGATATCATTGACAATCCAGCCCTCCGCCAGCGGATCGGCGTCACCTGGCATAATCAAACTGGAACTCAACAACGGCTGCCCAAGAGCACTCACGATTGCTTGGCAAATAGCATGATCGGGAATTCGCACGCCAATAGTATTTTTCTTCGGATTCAGCGTCATCCGAGGCACTTCTTTGGTACCCCGCAAAATAAATGTATACGGCCCAGGGGTGGCGGCTTTCAAAAGCCGAAATTCGCTGTTGTCTAAAATCACGAGCTGGCCAAGCTGTGCGAAATTGTGGCACAGCAGCGTGAAGTGGTGCTTTGCCCCCACCTGTCGAATTGTGCGGATCCGCTCCAAGCCCTCTTTATTAGCCATCGTGCACACGATTGCATAGCCAGAGTCTGTAGGAATTGCCGCTACTTCACCGCGGAGCAGGCGTTCCACTACTTTGTTCACCAATCGCAGCTGCGGATTTTCTGGGTGAATGTCCACATAGTAGGCCATCGCGTTCCTTTCTTCTGGTAGCTAGCTATGTACTCCAAGCTGATCCCTGGCTGGTGACGCTACGTATAAAGTAGCGCAGTACGCAACGGACGGCGTCACCCCACTCGGTGCAAGAGCCGCACCGGCGCCCCCGCCCCAGCGTATCTAAATACCTCCAGCTCATCATCCCAGGCTTGCCCAAGTGCCACGTCCATAAGTCGACGCAGCTCAGCAGGATCACCTTGGGATTGCTCTAAGGCCGCACGAATCCGATTCTCTGGCACTACCACATTGCCGAGCCGATCTGTCTGCGCGTAAAAAATCCCCAAGCTCGGCGTACAACTCCATCGCCCTCCCTCGGAAACAGGAGTGCATTCCTCCGTGATTTCAAAACGCAGGTGCTCCCAGCCCCCCAGAGCGGACGCCAGCACTGCCCCCGTTCCTACATCGCCCGTCCACTGGGCTTCGCCGCGATTCATAGATGGCAAGGCGGGCTGGCGCGCCCAATCAAAATGGAGCTGATATCCGAGCACACTTGATGCCGCCCATTCAACGTGTGGTTGAACAGCCGGCGTCACCGAATGTATAAATATCACGCCGCGGGTGGCGTATTGTTTGCTCACCGTGACCTCCTGTGCTTGGGTGATATTCCCCAACACACCCCACACACCTAGGCAGCGAGCATAGACAGTTCTAAGATACGCCCGCCACAGGCAAAAAGTAAATGTTTCCAGTAAACGTCTCTTCTGTTCTACTTCCGTTAGACTTCCGTTCACCAGCCTCGTTCACGAATATCTTTCAGCGCTTTCTTGCGCTCTGAGCGCGAGAGCCGGTCGATGTACACGTGCCCATCGAGGTGATCCACTTCGTGCTGAATCAGGCGCCCCCAGATTTCTTCTCCTTCAAGGGTAATAATGTTGCCGTCGAGATCTACCCCCTCCGCTTTTGCATACCACGCCCGCTCACACGGATACCACAAATCCGGCACCGAAAGGCAGCCCTCTTCGCCATCTTGATACTCCTCGGTGCTCATATCCACGATCACGGGATTCAGAATATAGCCGTGTTTGCCGTCGATGTTGTAGGAGAAAGCACGCCAATCTTGTCCAATCTGGTTCGCCGCGAGGCCGGCGCGCCCAGGAGCATCGACCGTCTCCATTAAATCGTCTACGAGCTGGCGGATTCCTGGCGTTATCTCAGTGATTTCTTTGCACACTGTGCGCAGGATCGGATCACCAATAATACGAATGCTTCGGATAGTCATGGCGCTATTCTAAGAGCTGCCAGCCTATTGCGCACGCTCACGCCGAATATCGTGCACAGTCTGAGCAGAGCTCTAGTAGATGGGCGCAGTCTGAGCAGATGGGGTGAGCCTGGCGGAGTGTACGGCCGGAATCTTCACACCAAGCCCACGCAACGCCCGCAAATCCTACGCATTCCACCGCCTGGAACCATTCAACTTTGAATACAACGACGACGGCGACACATGAAGCATCCCAGCCAGCTCCACCACCGACACACCTGACGACACACACCATGCCGCCACGATACGCAACGCACAAACAAAAATTATCCACGCGAGTAGATATAATTCATATCGAGTTACACGGATGTTATTTGAGTTTCCGCAGTGTATCCTAATTGACTTTTATAAACATCTAACAAAATATCTAACACATTTTATATTGTTCCGTGGGCTAGCGGACAAAAGTTACTGATTTTGGGCTAGTAGTCGTTGTGGTAGGGGTGTTGGTGTGTGGTTCGTTCCAGTCGATTGCTGCGCCTCAGCGTTGATGGCCGCACTTATCTTTCCCATTTCTCACCATGCCAGCCCCACACACGGGATAACGCTTCTTATTCAATCCCATACCCACAAGTATGGAACTAGTTTTCACCACGACTTTTACCTGCTATCACACGCAAAACCCGAAATCCTATCAATAACTATTGACCAACCAAAAACTCGAGTCGAAACGACTTTTCATCGACTTTTCACCGACTTTTCCCCACTGCACCAGCGAAAAACAGCAAAACCACCAATAACTATCGTCCTATAGCTCTGTTCCGTTATGCCGTGAGTATGAGCGCATTAATAGATGTAGAAGTACAGCCAACGTATAATTTTGCCGCAATTGTGGCGCAAAATATCCATGCTAGAGCAGCTGCAATCGGATACAACCAAATAGACATTGCAAGGGCAATTGGAATAGCACAAGGCGCAGTAAATCAGCGTAAATCAGCGCTGGCGCGGCAAACACCAGTGGCAGCTTGAGGATTTAGCTAAAGTGGCTGCCGTGCTCGGCACGAGGCCGTGGGAGCTTGTGCAGCCAATGGAGGATATCGAGAAGCTCCCGCAGTTGGATTCGAACCAACAACCGTTCGATTATTGGCATTTTCCGATAGTGCTCGTGCTGGGTAGTTTTTCGGCGTATTGCATGGCTCGCTTTATGCGTTGTAGTCGTTATGGACGTACTTATTCATGATTTTTTGCGCCACCTTGCTGCTGGTGGCGCTTCGTTAAATACTCTTAAGCTACGGAAGTATTATTTAGAGCGTTTCGCTTGCTCCCATTCAATTCTTGAGGCTACTCCCGCTGACTTAGAGGATTTTCTTACTGAGCATCATTGGAGTAATGAAACTGCTCGGTCTGCTCGTTCGGCTTTAGTAACTTTTTATAGTTGGTTACATGATTCTGGCCAGATTTCTAGCAACCCCACTGCTCGGCTTCCCATTATTCACGAGCTGCCACCGAATCCACACCCTTTACCAGAACAGGAATATGTAAAAGCGTTGCGGCGCGCGCCGGCACGGTGGCGGATTGCCATCAGGCTCGCAGGTGAGGCTGGTTTGCGGCGTAGCGAGATAGCTCAAGTGGCCGCTAGCGACGTTTTCCAGGACATTTTGGGCTATTCGCTACACGTGCATGGTAAGGGAGGCAAAGAGCGGGATGTGCCACTGGGCGATTCCCTCGCTTTAGAGCTTCGGCTGGCTCTGCGCGGGCAAACATGGCTATATCCGTCACCGCCTCACTCTGGGCACATTACAGCTGACTATTTAGCGAAACGGGTACGCGCATATCTCCCGAAAGAATGGAGTATGCACGCGCTGCGGCACCGCTTCGCCACGATAGCATATGCGCAGACAACGGACATTAGAGCCGTGCAAGAACTTTTAGGTCATGCCAATTTGAACACCACACAAAGATATGTGGCTGTGCCTAGGCAGCGGCTTCGAGAGGTGGCTAGGGCTGCTGCTGTGGGTTAGTTCGCGTGCGGCCTCGTCCAGGGCGTTGGGCTTGCCATGCGTCTATTGTGTGTTTGCTCCAGCCTTTTGTGCCGCGTCCTGCAAGGCCGATGATGACATCGGGGGCTGGGAGTTTGTAGTGTGCGAGTGTATCGACTTTGACGCCTATATAGGCTGCTAGGTCAGTGCGGGAGTAGTAAACCGTGGCCATGTGTGTGCCTTTCGTGTTATGCTCAGGGTGTTTAAGGGGGTGACTCCCCAGCAGCTCCGTACTGCTGGGGGCTTTGGATCTATCGACGGGTCTTACCGTAGTAGACAGTCAGAACAATTCCAATGACAGCTAGAATTAGACTGAGCATTTCCAAAGGAGTCACCCCCTTTCTTTGTGTGTGTTGATTGGTTTCTCAACCTCTCAACACATATAATTATAGCCAACTAGTTTGCTAATGGCTAGCTGGCTAGTTGGCTATAATTGTGGTTTATATCTCTTTTATTCGTAGAGTATTTCTTTCATTTGTAGTGCTGATACGTCTTTTCTCAGTCCGGTCATGTCTTCGCGTATTTCTCCTATTTGGTGGCCTTGGGATTTCACGAGGTCGAGGATGAGTTCTTGTTTGTCGGCGAAGCTAGTTCCGTGGTCGGGTTGGAATTGTGCGGCGGTGGTTTCGGCGATGTCGGCGGCTTTTTTGGATTGTCTTTTGCCTTGGAGGGCGGTGACGAGTGCGCCGAGTGATGCGATGATCGCGGCGAGGCCTTCAGCTGAGAGTGGTGCGATGAGGTGGCTCATAGGCGTGGCGTCCCTTTCTAGTGTTAGCGCTGGTGGTGGTGATGTCGTAGAGTCCGGCGGCGGAGAGGCCGAGAATAATGCCCTGGCTGGTGATGCGGGCGAGGTAGTGCCAGTTGAGGCCGTAGGCGTCCCATGCGTAGGTAGCGGCAGCGTCGAGGAATTGCACGCCGATAGCGATCACTACGGCGGCGAGGGTTGCCCATTTGCCTGTAACCCCGAATTTCTTGGCGAGGTTGGTGAGGGCGAGGACGGCGGGAACCGTGGCAATGGTTATCATGTCCATAGTTAAGCCTTTCTAGAGTGTGATGCCGTAGCGGGCGAGCGCATTGCGGGTGTTCACGCCGACGATGCCGTCCACGGTGAGGCCACCGGCACGGGTCTGGAATTCTTTCACCACACCAGCAGTTTTACTGCCGTAAATGCCGTCCACCGCAAGATTGGAGTAGGCAGGAAAAATACGGTTGAGTCCGGCCTGGAGCTTTTTGACGGTTTGGCCACGTGAGCCGATACGCAAGAGCGGAACCGCCTTACTCGCAGGCTTACTCGCTGGCTTACTCGCAGGCTTAGGCTTGCTTGCGGGTTTACTTGCGGGTTTGCTTGCGGGTTTGCTGCTTGTGGGTGTTGCGTATTTAGCCCAGGCGGTCTTGTCGAGGTAGGCGATATTCAGATCGAGATCGCCCTCATATCCGGCGAGGCGTCCCCTGCTCGTGTATTGATGCACGACGACGAACGGGAACGGGTGAGAGGAGGGTTTAGGTGGTGTTCGGTATCCGCCCCGCGTGTTTGCGCCCCACGAGGCCACCCACAGCCCATAATTACCGGCCGCACACTGCCGGAGCGTCACAGCCACGCTAGCGGACGTGTAGACGAGGGGACGCACCCCAGAGAGCTTATAGAACCGGTCAAGGAACCGGCGCGCGCCGCTATCACCCCACGCGCCCACCGCGTCAGCCTCAAAATCCAGCACGGGGATAGCCTCACCGATATAGCCGGTGATCGCTCGATAGAAATAGTCTGCTTCTGCTTCTGGGCTGCCACCGCTGGCGAAGTGATACACGCCTAAGAGTTTGCCGCGTTTCTTCGCTGCCTGATACTGGGTATCACACGCACCACTAACATAGCTCGTGCCCTCAGTGGCCTTGATAAAAACAAAATCATAATCAACAAGACTCGTAATATTGCTCGGCTGCCAGCCCGAGACATCAATACCATTAAGCGCCATCACTGTGTCCTTTCTCTGTTGGTGTGGTTAGTTGTCTCTGCGGTAGATTTCCCACCGTAGGATGAGGGTGCTTTCTGGGTTGGTGGAGTTCCAGAAGCGGAAAATATAGGCGTTGGATTGTTTACCGGAGGCGTTGTTGTTCCACATATCACCACCCGCGATGATGCAGGCGTGTTCGGAGAACACGACTTCGTATTTCACGGCATAGCCAGGTGGGAGAGTGACGGGCACAGTAGCGTTCAGTCTGCGGTAGCTATAGACGTCGTTCGCGGTAGTCCACCCGCCAAGCTGATCGAGCCGTAAAATACCCGAACGCGCATATCGCATACCGTTCACGGTTATAAATTTTTCTGACGTGTTGGCGAGGCTATCGGCGTATGTCTTTGCTGTTTGTATGGCCTGTTCGTAGGCAGTATTGAGATTAGCGGCGGTGAGAAGCTCTCCATCCATGAATGCATGCATAATGGTGTCCTTTCTATTGCTGGTTTAGCGTTACCTTGCTGCTCCAGTGAATCGGGCTTATGTGGTGCTCGATTCTGGATATTGTTTCGAGTATTGGTGCTTGATTGCGGTACGATACTTCGCACGTGTCGCCTATTTCAGCGTTGATAAGGTGGGTGGCCAGGTCTGGTTCGTCGATATATCGTGCCCAGTCGTAGGCGAGCAATTCCACGTCAGATATTCCCTGAATGGGGTCATATAGTGCGATTTTACCGGCGTAGTAGGCTTTTATGTCGTCTAGATCGCCAGCGACTTCTAGTTGTTCAAGGTGCTCTCCGTATTGGCGTGCGAGTGTAGCATTCGTGATTGTGGCGGCGGTGGTTTCGCTTGTCCATTCTCGTTGCTCAGCATCATAGACGGCGGTGTTGTTGCTAAATTCTATGCCGGTGCATAGATCGGCGGTGTTTATTTCAGCATTCACGGCTACGGGGTCTAGCATGATGCCACGCACCCCGCGATCTGTTTGAACGGCTATGCCATATTTCGGTGTGCTGGCGTCAGCTTCGCAGGTTACAACGATCTGTCCGTTACTATTGACATACCAACTCGCGTTGCAGGTTGCGGCGTAGATGTCGAGGTATTCGGCTAGGGTAGCTTCCTTAACCATTTTCCCAATAAAGGGGCGTCCGGCGTCAGCGCCTAGCTGGTAATGGTAGCCGTCTAACAGCTGTGTAAAGGCGGTACGCCAATATGCTGGTAGATGTTCAGTGCGCTGATAGATACGCTTTGCTGATAGGTCTGCCACGGCATCGAGCGCGGTTAATGTGACGGTGTATTTATTATCGTCGCTTGGCACGGATTGAATAGCGTCTATTTTCCCTGTGAAGAGCCGGCGGCGGGTCATGGTGTCTATTGCTATGATTGGCGTGCCTCGGTTAAGCGCGTAGGCGGTAGGGTCTAGCTGATCGATGAATTGCGCGGCAAGGGTACCGATAGCGGCTTTGCGTGTGAGAGCGGTAGCGTCGATACCGCGATTAATATCTATGTTTGTTGCTGCGCTGGTAATGGTGCGCCACTCGTAAAAATCTGGTGTCTCGTATAGGAATGACGCGCCTACATATGATCTGCCGAGAATCGTCCAGTCCGTGCGCACCGTGGCTGATGGGAGAATAAAAGCGCCGATAATAGCTTTGCCGATAATAGCTGTATTGTAGATAGGGCTAGGCAGATGGGCTAGCAGTGCTACACGGTGTGCACTGTCTAGGCGCGCAGTGTTCGTAATGGCGACACGCACAGTGACGCCAGTATCAGGGAAGCCGTAAAAGTTGAGTTTCCTAGCTCCGCTAGGCGTGACATTGAACGTGTGGCTCTGCCCAGCAAGCACACCCTCTAGAGCCCAAATCTGATGCTGAAACACGATAGCAGCGCCGGTGACATCGGTAACGTCGGTGAGCGTAATGACTAGCTGCCATGTGGTCGTGCTAGGAAAAGGGTCAAGGGTTAGCTCGAAGTCTCCGGCAGGCGCGAGAAAGCTCAACACACCGCTGTGCTCTACGATCTCGAAGCCTTGCGGTATTTCGTGTCGCTGTAGATAGGTCGTCGTCATGATGTTGTCCTCCCGCGATTGACTGCTAGATAACTGTTTAGCGTGTTCGCGATCAATCGCCCCGTTTCAATCGTGGGCACGAGACTATTGACGTTAATAACGATCTGGGCGGCGCCGAGCAGGGCTCCGCCATAACCATAAGCGGGCATAGCAATAGCACCGTCAAGGGAACCGGTCAGGCCTGCGAGAGAGGAACGCACCGCCCCGTACTGGTTTTCCAGACCGTCAATAAATCCACCCATAACGAGCTTGCCCGACTGGAAAAGAATACGCCTATCAACACTGGCCGGCCCTTTCCAGTCGGGCAACCAAGACGTGAGCTTACCAAGCGTGTTTTTCACGGTGTCCCACATACCCTTAATACCGTTAATAAACCCATCAATCACGCTTTTACCAGCGTCATACAAAAGATTTCCGATATTACCAATCGCACCTAAGATACGAGACGGGAGGGAGGTAAAAAAGTTCACAACGTTTGTAATACCGTTCGAAACAGTGGTTTTAATGTTATTAATACCAGTGGCGAAAAAGCTTTTCACGCTCGCCCATGTTCTGCTCACGCTCGCCCCAACACCAGCAAAGAACGAGCCGATGGACTGGATAGCCTTAACAAAACCATCAATAAGCCCCGTGATGAATCCGATAGCCGTGTTAAACCCAGACTGAACAGCATCCCAGATAGTCATTACTGCGTTACGGAAGCCCTCGCAGTTATTCCATAAAAGCACCAGCGCGGCAATAACCGCTGTGATAGCGATAATGATAAGCCCAATAGGATTAGCGAGCATGGCCGTGTTGAGGAGGTTTTGGGCTATGGTCATGCCGGTCGTGACGGCTTTCCACAAGCCAATAGCTAATTTAACGGCGTTAATGATACCGATCACTGTAGTGACGGCTCGCCAGGCCACAACAGCGCCGAGAATCACAGCGCTGAGCTGGACAAGCATGGCACTGTGTTGCACAAGATAATTAACGATACTAGCAAGGATGGGGATAAGGGTCGTGGCGATAAAAGTGCCGATCTCCTGTAAGACGGGTAAGAGATGTGTTTGGAGGTTGCTCCAGATCTCTTGCAGACGAGGTAGCCATTCACTGGCGAAGATATCGGCGAACTCGTGGAGTTTCGGAATTGCATTATCGGCGAGCCATCCCATGAACGCTTCAAATGCGGGCGTCATCTGTTCGGACATGAACGCTACAACCTGGGTAATGATCGGCAACATGAGAGTGCCGAAAGTTGCGGCCATATCGGTCAGTTTTGCTTTCACGACTTGCAGTTGGTGGGCGAGAGTGTCGTTTTCGGCGGCAAATTTGCCGTGAAAATCACTCGTCTGGCTCATAATCAAACTTAGCGTGGCGGCTTGGTTTGCTTCAGTGGAGAGTGCCCCACCGACCTTCTCGAACCCTAGCCTTGCTGCTTCCGCATCTATCGCAGCCTGAGTAAGACTCACGCCGTAGCGTTCGATAGGGTCGCGCTCACCTTTCAAAGCCGAGCTTAAAGCACTCACAGCGTCTGCGGTCGAGCCACCAAAGCCCGCCGCCAGATCAGCCCCGAGGCTTATCAGGTTGTTAGTTTTACCGGCAAGCATATCCATGCTAGTGCCGCCGTTTTTCAACTGCGTACCAATCAAAGTAGCCAGCTCGTTATAGGCGTTAGCGCTCAGTCCGACACTGGTAGCAGCCTGGCCAGAGTATTTTTGCACCGTTCCCGCATATTGCTTAAACACATCTTGCACAGCGCCCGCGCTTTGTTCCAGATCGGCAGCAGCTTTCACGGTGATGGTGCTGAGCGCGGCGCCTGCCGTGGCCGCATATTTCGAGACCTGGAGAAGATGCCCGCTGAGTTTTTTTATCCCGCCTGTTAGGGCAGTTATGCCGGAGAGGTCGCCGAGCTGGCGCATGGCACGGCGAAACTTTTTTGTTTCGGCTACCACCGATATTGTGACGGTGCTTTTCTTGGCCATACGCTCTCCCTTTCTAACGCCGTGAGTGGCGTTTCATGTCCTTATTCACTCGCTCAATATAGGCGGTGATACCGGTAAGCTCTTCCTGGGTCATGCACCAGAACTGTGCCGGCGTGTAGTGCAGTGTGTAGGTGATGGCTCCTAACGCTTTGAGGAGTTTGCTCGGGATTTTCCCCGCACCGTCTCCAAAATCCGGTTAATCTCGTCGGGACGTGAGGGAGTTGCCTGGGTAGCAGCCGCGAAGAGTTCTTGCAGCTCATCCATCGTCAGTTGTGAGAGTATTTCTGCGCTCTGATCAAGGCCAAGGCGTTTAGCGGCGAACACAGCCAACGCGGGCATGAGCGTCATCGGGTCAGCCGTGCCAATCTTGTCGAACGAGATGCCAGCGGTCTGCTCGAACGTGGCGAGCTCGGCGAGTGTGAGAGAGTTCATAAAATGAAGATTCGTATCATCCATACTAATGATTCCTTTCTACAGGGTTATGTGTAGTCCTTGCTCCTGGGCGAGGCTGCGGATAGCATCAACCATCATGCGCTCAGCTTGGGAGCTGGCTGCGTCTAATGCCGTGAACATGAAGTGTTGTGGCTCGATACCGTGCCGGCGCCATCCGAAATGAACAACCGGCGCAAAATAGGCATATCGTCCGCCTGCTACTGCGCTTGCTCGGTCTCGGCGTGTTGTTGCTCTGATCGAGCGGCGCAGATATCCCTCTTGACGCGGTGCAAGAGTACGGGCTTTATTCGCGAGCAGGCGCGAGATAGGGCGCATGGCTTTCCTCATGTCACGGCTGGCCACGCCGTAATGCTGGAAGCTATCGAGGACGTCTGTCAGCCCGTCAATACTGATGTGTGCCCCGTCCACTAGGCCTCTGCTTCGGCGCTTGTTTTCTTGTCGATTGTGGCGAGAATAAATTCAAGATCGGTGGTGCCGTCTTCTGCTTTGGCTTCCATGCCTAGGGTTGGGCGAAGATTCGGGAAATGTAACGTACCATCGAACACGGGATTATCACGAGTGGGGGTTGTATCCCCTGTAGGTGCAAGTTTGAAAGGTACGTTGCGTTTGCCTGGAGAGTCATAGACTTTTTGGCATAGGCTATCGGCTGCCAGTGATTGGATAATGGTTACTTTGAGTTTGGGTTGTGCCGCGCTGGCATCCCCAAAGGTTACGGTGCCCTGGTCTTTTTCTTCTTCGCTCAGTTCCCACGAGCTGACTTCTGCCATGTGTTCTTCACCGTCAATGGTGAGGGAGAGAGCAGCACCGTTCAGGCGCGAGATAGCAGCCATAATGATGTCCTTTCTTAGATGGTTGTTCGTGATGTGAACGTGAGACGGGTCGCGGGGATCGCGGCGCCGTTGGAGGGGTCGGAGAGTACGAAATAAGGTTCGACGTTGGCTAGATCGGCGGCTTGCTGGCCGTGGATAGCCCTGATGATCGCTCCGGTGAGTTGGTCGAGGAACTCGGCAGCTGCACTAGCGGCGAGCCGTGCGCTGGCGGTGGCGGTGATCTCCCACACCACTTGTAGGTGCCCGAATGTTGGGGCTTGCTCGGCTCCTGCTAGCTCGATATAGGCCGTATAGGGCTGGGCTTTCTGCGGAGCATACAAGCACAGCCGTATGCGGGTATCACCGATCGGGGCAAGCGTGTTCAACGCTGTGTAGAGTTCTTGGCGGTCGTCGGTGATGCTCACGCGAATCCACCCCTAACATAGGGAGCTAGCAGCGGGTAGGCTGCTTTCATGGGGTCGCGGGCGAGGCGGACAGCGCCGCCGTCCGCGAACGGTGAGAACACCCCGCCTGGCGCTTGGCTTGCCGCATGGAGATCACGTGCCACGGCCACGCACGCTAATTGCAGTATGACGCCTGGCACGTCAGCGCTGCCAACGTGTCGGCTAATCAGCTCAGCGGCCTGCTCGCATAGCAGGCGGGCATCTGGCTCGCTGAGCGTGGCCGCGTTGCCTACTTCGCGAAAGAGTCGCGCTGTTGCCGCTGCTATATTAATGCTCGTCATAGATTCACCTAGGCGGCTGTGCCCGCGAATTTCACGGGCACGATCGCGGACGGAGCGATAGCCGCATGAGTGGCATATCCGTAGACTGAATAGATATTGCTGAGTGTGGTATCGTCGCGCTGATCCGAGAGGCGCAAAGGAGCGTTCGGGGACTCGATCACTTCAATAGCTGCTTTGGAGTAGCCGAACATATGCCCAGCCCCAACACCGGCAGGCAGTCGGGTGATTGTGAGCCCGTCGAGCTCGCCCGAGCGTGAGAGGATGGAGAGCGTGCCGATTTTATCGGTCGGGGCACCCGCGAATTGGAAGGCTTTGGCATTCTCGGCCAGGAGCGCGAAATATTGAAAGACGTCCGCCGAAACGGCTAGCCCCGTGAATGGGTAGACAACGTTATCATCGAAGTAGTCGATAATGTCAAGACCGATAGCGATAATCTCATCGACGGTTAAGGCCGAGGTCTGTAAGCTAGATTCGATCTCGCTTGCTTGTAGCTGGCTTTCTAGCGTTGCTTTGAGCACCGCCTGGGTGCGTGCTTCGATCGCGTTAGCGTACTCGATACCCATCGCGGTGTGAATCGTGGATAGATAGATCGGGTTAGCACGGTCGATGACTTGCCGCGAGAGCGCGGTGTAACCGCCAAAGGTTTTCACTTCCACGTTCCCGTGGGAGAGGGTGAGCTTTCCATGTGCGAGAGCTTCCCCCTCGGTGGTTTGTTGTTTCACAGCGAGCGAGCTCGTACCAATCACGGGATAATCAAAGCTCATCCCCTGGGGTGGCAGGTTATAGGCGTGGGTGAACATGGATGTTACAGGCTGTTTGGCCTCCATGAGTTTAATTTCGCGTTCTAGCCATCCCGTGCGTTGATCGGCGTTCTCCCACACGTTCGCATCGTCAGCGAACGTCCGCACGTTATCGACGCCTGCCGCGTAGGCTTTCATGAAATCGCCCGCGCTTCGATAGGCTTCTAACGGGGAGACGGGCACATTACGCGTGCTCTCGCTCATAGCGTGGACTTCGCGGGCTACGTCTTCAAGTTGTGCGCGAAGTTCGAGCATATCTTTATCCATAGTGAGATCATCCTTTCCCTGATTGGTTTCTGATCTGATTTCGTTAATGGTTGCGCCTTTATAGGCGGGGAAACTCACGAGAGAGACTTCCATCAATTCGGCGTGTTTATGGGTGATGTATAGTGCACCGTCGTCACGGCTCACGATGTCCGCGCTTTCGTAATCTGGATTAAACCCGATTGATACGGCAGTGAGTACACCGTCATCAAGCAGAGCAGCGGCGTCTCGCCCTGCTGCGGTATCTGAGATTGTGGCTTCGATTTCCAGCCCGTTCTCTGTTTCGCTGCTCGCGGTGATTTTCCCGATCGTTGTTTCGTGCTCGAGGCGGAGCTTCATCGGGTCAGCTCCTGGCGTGAGCGCCCCAGCGGTGAACCGCTCGAACATACCTTGCGCTACTTCGTTAAAGTCCTCGCTATAGGGCACCGCTAAAGCCCTAATGGTTTTAATACCGCCCGCTGCGGTATCTGGCTGTGTGGGGGCTTCTAAGAGCTGTGCCGTCCTATATTCAAGATTCATCGCTTTGTCCTTCCTCTGCTGCTGGTGTTGGTTGGGCTAACGGCTGGAGCCCCTCGATGGCTCGCACTTCGTTAATGGTTAAGAATCCCGCGTTGATTCCGATCTGGTGGGCCTCATAGCGGGTTTTC
This sequence comes from Actinomycetaceae bacterium, assembly GCA_028724905.1. Classification (GTDB taxonomy): domain Bacteria; phylum Actinomycetota; class Actinomycetes; order Actinomycetales; family Actinomycetaceae; genus Arcanobacterium_A. The sequence continues at coordinate 327,137 of JAQYTG010000018.1, forward strand.
GTGTCCGAGCGTAATAGTCCGTCGAGGTTGTAGCGCACGGATTGACCACGTGGGACAAGAGCAGTTAAAGCGTCTTCTATTTCGCTGATATACGTCATGAGGGTTAGGCGCGCGAATTGCTGGTTTTCTGTCTCCGCGTTTGAATAGGTATCGCTTCCGCCTTCAACAGTGGCAAGCAGCATTTTTGCGGGGATGCCGAACATCCTGGCTACTTTAGTTACGGCATCACGCTGGGATTCAAGGAATTGCAGTTCAGCAGGCGTGAAGAGCAGTTTTTGATATGTCAGGCCGGAACCGAGCACGGTGATACCGTTTTTGTATTGCATTTGCTCGTTGGCTTGTTTTTTGTAGCGTTTTGCTTGATCGTCGCTCAATACTTGATCGGTGGAGAGAATACCCGAGGGGGCGCCAGCGGTATCTGTCCATGTTGAGCCGTATTCTTGTGTTTGTAAAGCGCCCTGGATTTCACTCCGGCACGCCTCAAGCGGTGAGAGGCCGTAAGGCTCGCCTGGGACGTGGGTCAGGCGTAAATGCATGATATGTGAGGGCTTAACATTTTTACCATCGAGCGTGTAGAGGCGTTGCGTTCGCGTGGTATCGAATGCGACGCCGACGCGGCGCGGATCGAGAACGTCCACAGAAACGATCTTGCCTTTAGTGTCTCGGAAGATCAGCCAATAGGCATTTCCACGCTGGGCGAGGCTGGACACTGTTTCAGCGGTGAACGCTCCGAAGCTTGTCAATGCAAGGCTTGGACGGCGTAGAAAAGATGGCTGCTCGAAGAGGTCTAAGGGTTTGCCATCACGCCATACATCTATCGTGAGTTGGCGTGTGGAAGTTTCCAGGATTTGTAGCGCCCGATAGACCGCATCTAAAGCGCGCGCATCGCCAGGAACATGATCGCGTGCGGGTAGATGAGGTGTGAGCGCGGGGACGGAACCAGCATCAGCATAGGTAACCACATTTGAATCTTCACGCACGGCATTAACAAGATGAGCGCGTTCAAGAAAAGCTAATAACTGGTTCCATCCCATGCCCCCAGCATGACATCCCGACTGTGTGCCATGCCGTGTTTTTACACGTTTTCTCTACAAAGTGTGTAACTGGCGTGTTGTTAGAACAGTTGAAAGCTACCGCGTGAGAGAATCCGCACCGCGCCGTCTTGAGCTATCGCTAGCGCGCGTAGTGCGTCAATGTTGCCCGCGCTCTTACGGGTATCGAACATGATCGCACGACTTGTTTGTTTCATCGCGGCCACGCTAATAGCGTCGATCACACAGGCCGCGCCGTCGTGTTCGATCGTGGCGAGCCGGATACGGTCGAGCAGGGTCTGGCACGCGGTCGCATACTCGCTGAACGTAATACGGGTACTATGCGTGTTCTGCTGGTTTAATTTCTGTTCCACGGTACGATTCACGCCCGTATCGTCATGCAGTACCTCACGGTATCCACGCCGTTCAAGCCGCGCGAGAACACCAGGGAGCCAGTCCGTGCCTGGCTGTGTTACGACGAGATGCACACATGGTTCACGCGTATCAGTGTCGAGCCATGCCGCGTAGATCGTGGCTGCCGTGCCATCTAATGCAGCGTCCCACGCTAGCACGGTATCGCTCGGGTCGGGTAGTACACGATCATGCGGTGCCGTGGTCGGGTCGTAGTTCCAGCGTAAGGCGTCCCACGCGGCTAGGTCGATGATTGTTTCATCTGTTTGGGTGGCTAGGTTCAAGAAAGAGCGGCGCCACTCCCCGAGGGGCATATCCCTCCCTAGGTCACGGATGCGCCGCGCTGTTTGGGTATGCCCGATAGCTGGGTGAAACGCTAGTGTTTCATCACTATACGGGTCACGATCTGCGGCTTCTTCGTCGGCGCTCCACTCGAAATAGAAACGCCGTGAATCGGGGTTGGTGACGGCTTTACGCCCCAGCTCGATATTGTAATTCATGTACGTGCTGTTTGCGGTTCCCATCGTTGAAGCCCTGAAAAGCTGAGAAAATGGTACCGTCAAAAATGTGGGTTTGATAGCTGTCTCTAGTAGCACTCCCTCGTCAAGACTGAAAGCCCATTCCTCATCAATAGACGCGAAATTCATGTGATCGCCATGAAGAGCGTCAGGCTTCGGGGTGAACGGCACGATACTTGAGGATTGCGGCAGATAGATAGCTTGCTCGGCTCCTTTGCCTCTATTCACCTTCCAATCATCACTGCGGATACCCTTATCCAGGTGCAGACCATTGACGAGAGCACGCCAGCGTTTACCCGCATCCTTACCGGTCTGTGCCGTCATTGCTGAGAGCCATTCTTTGAACATGAACGCGCCCGCCGCGTGAATAGCCTCTAACAGGTCGGATTTACCGGCCTGGCGGGGTACTGTTACATCGCCCTCTTTATAGAAAAGTTCTCCTGGATGGTCGGGGTCGAGTTCCCACGCTACGTTAATCACGTATTGCTGCCAGGGCATAAGCTTATGCCCGCGCACAGCTTCCGAGACAGCCCCAACAATATGCCCCAGGGTCGGGCGGGCAAGGTTCCGGCGGGTGAAATACTTCGGGGCACCAGGTTTAATACACTGGCTCATGAGCGCTATCCTCTGCTGGGTTTGTAATAGCTTGTTCGGTCATATACTCGATCACCGCGCGCAGCGTATCATACGAGTCAGCACTGTTCTGGCGTGGTGGTTCGGGCATCTCGGCCAGCCCGTCATAAAGTTGTTTCACAAGCTGAGATGTGGCAACGGAAATAGTACGAGCTTGCATACCACAGTCCACACCACGCGCAATACTAATCAAAATGTTACCTTTAGCTTTGTATACACCAGTCAGCAGGCCACCAGCGTCCAGATCAGCGAGTAACTCTAGTACGGTCTGCTCATTCTCTCCCACAGTATGCTCAGGCTCAGGCAGAGTGAATAACTCCCGCTGCTGTGATTTTTTTTCTTGCATCATGTTCTTACTTTCCCTTGCTTTCTCACGTTTCACAGCCCCGCCCGCCTCGTTTTTCCTCGTTTTAGGGGGAATTCTCAGCCATGGGGCGCGAGAGTAGATAGCCACGGGGCTCAGAAAAAACGATCATCACCAACCGGCATTCGCCCATCACTGGCTATTCTGTTCCCCGCCCCTGTGTTGCACCCTAAATGCTCCGGTCTTAAATTCTCGATACCATCACCGCCACCACGGCTTAATGGGAGTTGATGCCCGATACTTAAACTATATGGGTCAGGATACTTAATACTCAGGTCAATCACCTGGCCGCACTTCGCGCACTTAGCACCATACACACTTACTAGCAACTGCTTAACCCTCCGTGCTCTATCACCCGTGAGATACCTGCTAGCCACGAGCCCTCCCTGCTTTCTGGTTGCGATAGCGCTGATATTCCTCTTGTGTGAAGCACACTTTACGAGCTTTCACTACCTGTAGATCTGCTAACTCCATCTGCCCGCACGCAACATCCAGAGCTTCCTCTAGTGCTGGCCAGGCCTGCATCCCTGCTTGGCGTAGCTGGCGTTCGATATCTTTCACAGCCTCGTTAGCTATATGCATATGTTTCACACACTGATGTATCAACACATACGCCGTTTCTAGCTTCTCTGTGCTATCCATCCCGCACGCCTCCCCTGCCTGAGTACTTCACCTACGATGTAATTGGCTGCTTCTAGATCAGGCTCTAACAGCTCGTCGAGTCGTTCATGGCCAATATCTGAATGCGTTAGATACAACTCGCATACGTGTTCAATGAACTCTAAAGAATCAGACTGTACACGGCATACCTTTTTCCAGGTATCCCGTGATGGTTGCCCGTGCCGCACCCGCCCTAAATGCTCATCACGGCACGCTAAAGCGTTCGCGACACTGTTCGCGATAGCCCCCACGATCAGATCGCACGAATCCTCACACATTACTTTCTATCCCTTTTCCTTGTTGTTTTAGTGTGCTAGTTCTAGCTCCATGACAAGAGCCCGCATCTGCTCGGTCTTTTCCTCGATACGAGAGGTGAGCTGCTCTATATATGCGCGATTCTGATAATTACCTGATACTGTCCTAATCCTTTCGAGATCAGCACGAATAACATACACGCACCGTAAGAATGCCATTCCCTGGCTCGTTACCGGCCTGGCAGCACGCATCTGGCGAGCACGGCGCAATGCTGCTTCATGCACGTCCATTCACGCGCCTCTTTAATACTTCACGAGCAAGCGCAATACCAGACAGCCCAGTCTCGTCAGCAATCCTCGCCACGTTTTCGGCGCTCTCAACACGTCTCGCAGCATCCCTAGCCGCGCTCTTCGCATCAGCAAGCTCGATATTCGTGAAAACAGGAGAATCCATGTCAGGGTGATGGCTTCGCCCTCCCTGATAAGGAGAAAGGCTAGTCACCATGTCCGCATGAGCTGAGCTGGCCAAACACCCGCGTTTCTTTTTCGCGAACGCCCCAACACGCTCCCCAGTTACCCGTCGATGCTCGGCACGGCGCTGTGCATAATCCTCTTTCGCGCCCCGAATGATTTCTACCAGCCTGCGCTTGACAACACGGAAGAATGACGGTGTGGGACGCCCACCACGAATACCGCCTCGCACCCATTTAATAACCCCGAGCTCTTCCAACACGTGCAGGGAGCGGCGGGTATGCCTCTCAGAGTATGCAGCCGCCTGAGCGATCTGCCATGCCGTCGCTATCCCCTCACCAGAACCAGACGGCAACAACCCTATAAGCGCACTCAAAACACCGCGCGCACCACGAAACTCACCACCAGCCAACTCACCCCAGCCCGATAACGACAATGAACGCAACAACGACGGGACCGGCCACGCCGCCGTGACCCGTCTACCCACGATCATCACCCACCACACAAGCCTCAAACCTGATAGCGAGCATCTGAATCATCCCCGCCAACCCCAGAAAAGCCAGCCCATCAGACGTGAACACACCCACCACCACAAGCAACAGAAAGAACACATAACCAATCAACAGCCAACTAACCCGATACCGCTTCACCGGCCAGCACCCCCACCCACACTAGGAAGCTTCACACCAAGCCCACGCAACGCCCGCAAATCCGACGCATTCCACCGCCTGGAACCATTCAACTTTGAATACAACGACGACGGCGACACATGAAGCACCCCCGCCAACTCCACCACCGACACACCAGACGACACACGCCACACCGACACAGCACGCGACACCAATAAAGAAAAATCATCCACGCTCAAAAATATATACTTCAAGTATCAATTTTTTATTGAAGATGAAAGCGTCGGCGTGTCTGTTTGTAAAATTTTTATTTCTAGCCTTAAAAAACTGCACCTGCTGAAAAAAATATGCTACTTTTATTAACATGATTACCACATTTGGAACAGACGCAGCACTGCGCGGATTACCTACAAAAACATTTGCAGATAAAGAAGAAGATGTAGTATACGACTTCAGTAAGATTATTGCTGCAAATATCAGAGCACGCGCCGGATTCAAAGGCCTCAATCAGAGCGACATCGCTAGAATACTGCACCTAACACCTGGAGCAATTAATCAGAGATGGAATGGCCGCAGAGAATGGCCGGTAAACGATATCGCAAAAATCGCAAATGCTCTTGACATCACCCCCTGGGAGCTTGTGCAGCCAATGGAGGATATTGAGAAGCTCCCGCAGTTGGATTCGAACCAACAACCGTTCGATTAACAGTCGAATGCTCTGCCGTTGAGCTATGCGGGAATCAACAGGCATTACTGTAGCAAAAAATAATGTGCGGGGCGAAATCGGCTCCTCGTGGTGCAAACCACATTGTCACTGTCTGCCAGTACCTTGCGCAGCTAGGCCTAACGCTCGATGCGGTGACGGCAAACGCCTGATGCCCTTCACCCAACCCCACTATGCACAAGACAAGATATGAGGCTAGACCTACTCCCCCACAGCCTCTTTTACGGAATGCTCCAGAGCGGCCAAGATTGTGCGGTCGTCATCTGAATCTGAAACACCCCACGGCACTTGCGCAAAAAGAGTACCGTCGGATTTTCTCCGTATCTGAGCACTCACGGTCTGCCCCGACGCGAGCTGTGCGAACTCTTGATACACGATGGAGTCATCCACCCTTTCGAGAATGGCTGCTACAAACGTGACTGCATCGTCGGACGTCAGCACAAAAGTGAGTGGCTCGCGCTCGCCGTCAATAAATGTCAGTGTGAGCTGCGCCCCCTCTCCTTGATACCGACCGCGCGCAAAATCCGTCCATGAATATGCATACACATCACCAGTTTCCGGCTCCCACACGCCAAATTCCCACAAACCAGCGGCGAGCCATTGCCCCTCAGACGTCCGCGCTACCGCCTGAAGAGTCTTACCAAAATGGGCATAAATCCCTGAGGGTATATCCTTTTTCTTGTGCTTCTTCATCAGCCCACTTCCACAATCCCTATGGTTGTTGAGCTTCCATCACACTCAGCCAGCATAATGCCCTCACTTACCACAATATGCTCGGCCGCAGATGAGCGATCATCGTAGCGTGCACCGGCAGCTCTCCCAGCAAAAAATCCGCAGATAAGCAAAATCACGCCAAGCACCGCGGCCACCACTACATTGCGGCGTTGGGCTCTGCGTATTGTCTCAACATCCTCTTGCGAGAGGCCACCCTCTTGAGGATTTTCCCCTCCCATAGCTCGCGGTTCTACAACCTGCGCTTCCACAGCTTCAAGCTCCACAGCCTGCGTGTGAACAGCCTGAAATTCTTCAGCTTCAAGCTCTACAGCTTCGGGCTCCTGCGTGAAACTTCCCTGCTGCTGCTCGCGCAGAGCCTCATCCCCACGCATGGTTTCGTTGCCTGTGACGGCATCTCCCACCTGTTCCTTTTCTTCCACAGCCCAACTCTTCCTTTCTGGCGTCCGTCGCGTATCGCCGCTCGGCTTTTCCATCACCAAACTTTTGCGCCTCACGCCATCACTCCATCACAGCACCAGCACTTTGCCTGCGCGCTCATACGTTTTGCTACTCTCAAGCCTAACTGCTACCCCGTTCGAGAGTCACGCACACAACCTCCGGCCTATGCACCAAACCGCCTGCCAAACACCGCCCGCTAAGTACTACCCGCCGAGAGCCACCTGCTAGTACCGCCGTCGAACACCACCCACTCCACCGAACACCGTCACCACACTCCATAACTAAACGTGCCACCAGGCCGCCTACTAAACACCACCTACTAAGCGCCGCCGCCAAATACCGCCGCTGAGCGTCATCCACTGATTGATAGAATGAGCCCGACCGGCATCATCAGCAGCACTAGTATCTATAAGCGCAGCTAGCAGCTGTAGAATACACACGTCACCACACAAACGGAGCGAGGAGAAAAATGAGCACTAGCGATCATCTCTCCCCGCGCACTCCGCACAAGCTCATGTCCCTCATCGGCCCCGCATTCGTGGCAGCGGTAGCCTTTGTCGATCCAGGAAACGTAGCTGCAAACATCTCCGCGGGCGCCCAATATGACTACCTGCTCGTGTGGGTGCTGGTGCTCGCAAACCTCATGGCTGTGATTGTGCAATACCAGAGCGCCAAATTCGGCATCGTCACCGGTACGTCGCTGCCGCAGTTTCTAGGCGGGAGGCTAGAGCGCACTCCCCGCTTGCTCTACTGGGCACAAGCTGAAATTGTGGCAGCAGCCACCGATTTAGCCGAAGTCGTCGGCGGCGCTATTGCACTCAATTTGCTCTTCGATCTGCCACTCATCTGGGGCGGAATCGTGGTTGGGCTGGTGTCGCTGCTCTTGCTAGCACTACAAAGCGACGGCAAACAACGACTCTTTGAGACCCTCGTCATCGGACTATTGCTCATTATCACCTGTGGTTTTATCGCAGGACTCTTCATTAATCCTCCGGATACCACCGAAGTGGCGAAAGGTCTCATACCACACTTCACCGATGCACAGTCGGTGCTGCTAGCTAGCTCTATGTTGGGAGCTACCGTTATGCCGCACGCGATCTACTTGCATTCATCACTAGTCAATGACCGTTTTTCACCAGGAAAAGTATCTATCCGCCGGCTACTACACGCCTCTAAAATCGACGTGATATGGGCACTTTTCTTAGCCGGTGCCGTCAATGTGTGTCTACTACTCGTCGCCGCCACCTCACTTGCTGGCGTACCTGGCACAGATACCATCGACGGCGCCTACCACGCCATCCGAGATGCACTCGGCCCAGTGATCGCCACGCTCTTCGCTATTGGCTTGCTCGCTTCCGGCTTGGCTTCAACGTCGGTGGGAGCATACGCCGGCTCGGAAATTATGAAAGGCCTGCTCCACCGCGAATACTCACTAGTCACGCGTCGGGCCATCACTCTCGCTCCCGCGCTCGTCGTCTTAGCACTAGGTGTGGAACCATCGTGGGCGTTGGTGATATCACAAGTGGTACTCTCTCTGGGAATCCCATTTGCTCTCATCCCGCTGATGCTCTGCACTCGAAACAAGAAAATCATGGGCGAATTCGCCGATGGCGTTGGCATTCAACTGATCTTCGCCACCGTTGCTCTGCTAGTGATCGCACTAAACGTAGCACTGCTCGTCGTCAGCGCCCTAGGAATATGAGTAGTAGCACCAGCACACGGCGCACCTCTGAAGCCACGGCTCACGCGATGAAGTGGGAATTCCCACCCTCTCGGACGCACGTTGGCTGCACGTTGCGCCACTATTTCTTATAGTCTGGATCTATGGACATCTGGCCAGGGAAACCTTATCCGCTCGGCGCCACTTTCGACGGCACGGGCACGAACTTCGCCGTTTTTTCCTCTAGCGCACAGCGGATAGAACTGTGTTTAGTGGATGACGACGGGCAGGAAACGCGCATTGAACTGCGAGAGGTAGATGCCTACGTATGGCATTGCTATCTGCCTGGCGTCTTACCGCGGCAACGCTACGGCTTTCGGGCGTACGGGCCTTACGAGCCAGAAAATGGTGTGCGTTTTGACCCCACGAAGATCCTACTCGACCCTTATGCCAAGGCAATTGACGGCCATGTAGAGAATCATCAGAGCAACTTTTCCTACGATTTCCTCAATCCCCAAGAGCATGTGGCGCAAGATTCTCTCGGACATACGATGCTCTCCGTCGTCGTCAATCCATTCTTCGACTGGGGGCACGATCGGCCACCCAAACACCCCTACCACCGTTCCATTATTTACGAAGCACACGTCAAAGGACTCACACAATTACATCCTGACATTCCCGAAAATATGCGCGGCACATATTTAGGTCTGAGTCATCCGGCAATGATCGACTACTTGCGAGATCTGGGCGTCACCGCTATCGAGCTCATGCCTATTCACCAGTTTGTGAACGACACTTCGCTGCAGGAAAAAGGACTCTCGAACTACTGGGGATACAACACGATTGGCTTTTTTGCTCCCCACAATGCCTACAGCTCAAGCGACACACTGGGCGCACAGGTAGTGGAGTTTAAGACGATGGTCAAAGCCTTACATGAGGCAGATATTGAGGTTATCCTTGACGTCGTCTATAACCACACTGCTGAGGGTAACCACATGGGGCCGACGCTTTCGTTCCGAGGCCTCGATAACCCCTCATATTACCGGCTGGTGCCGGATGATCCTGAGCACTATTTCGACACCACTGGCACCGGCAATTCGCTGAATATGCGCTCGCCGCACACCCTGCAGCTCATTATGGATTCGCTGCGCTACTGGGTGAGTGAGATGCACGTGGACGGCTTCCGCTTCGATCTAGCCTCTACTCTCGCGCGCGAACTCTACGCCGTGGATAAGCTCTCCAGCTTTTTCGATATCATTCAGCAAGATCCGATTATTTCGCAAGTCAAGCTGATTGCGGAGCCCTGGGATGTGGGCGAAGGCGGATACAACGTGGGTGAATTCCCTCCACTGTGGACGGAATGGAACGGCAAATACCGCGATACCATGCGCGATTTTTGGCGCGGCGAGCCCAGCACTCTCGACGAGTTTGCCTCTCGGCTTTCAGGCTCATCTGATCTGTATGCACATTCGGGACGGCGCCCGATGGCTAGCGTCAATTTCGTGACGGCACACGACGGCTTTACGCTGCAAGACCTCGTGAGTTACAACGACAAGCACAATGAAGCTAACGGCGAAGGCAATGCCGACGGCGAATCACATAACCGCTCGTGGAATTGCGGGGTGGAAGGCCCCACGGATGATCCTGGCATTAACGCCCTGCGGCAGCGCCAGATCAAGAATTTCATTGCTACGATGATGGTTTCCCAAGGCGTGCCCATGATTGTGCACGGCGACGAAATTGGCCGTACCCAAGGTGGCAACAACAACGCCTACTGCCAAGACAATGAGATCACCTGGATCGACTGGCAGCTAGATGCCAGCAGGCACGATCTCTTCGCGTTCACGAAGAAAGCTATTGCCCTGCGCAAGGAACACCCCGTCTTCCAGCGGCGGCGTTTCTTCCAGGGAGAATCCGCCCGTGGAGGTACGTCGCTAGCTGGCGATATCGAGTGGCTGCGGCCGGATGCTTCCATGATGGAAGACGCCGATTGGAGTACCTGGTATGCGCGGGCAGTGATGGTGTTTTTCAATGGAGACAAAATCGGCGAGCCAGACGAGCGCGGCGAACGCATCGTGGACGATGATTTTCTGTTAGCGATCAACGCTTCACAAGACGACCTCGACTTCACCGTGCCCGCTAATGGCAGCACGACTAATGGCAACACTAAGCCGTGGGATATTGCGCTTAGCACTAACCCTGAATGCCTTGCCTCCGAGGCAGACGGATCCACACATTGCGGCCCGCTCTCCCCCGGCACTCAATTCACTGTGATGGCACATTCTCTCACAGTGCTGCGCCGTGAACGCACCCGCCAGAGCGTGATGGCTCCACCCGAAGCAGCAGAAGAAGCGGACGCATCAGTAGCTGCGAATAACGACGTGCCCACAGAAGAGGTGTCAGTGCCTGCCGGAGCCTCTGAGGATACACGGGCAGACACTGGAGCTTCTACCGATGCTGGCGACTTAACTGATGGAGACTCTGCCGACAGCTAAACCAGCACTTGCTGGCCGTACACCTGCTGACCAGATACCCACTACCCGCTGCCACGCCGCTAACCGCATCCTTATCAACCGCATCCACTGAAAACCGGAGGAACCTGAAAGAACATCTTAAAATAACCTGAAACTGAGGAAACTGAGAGGTGAGCATGAACGCATATACGGGTGAATTTCCCCGAGTCAGAGGCGATAGCCGCACCCATTCGCATATCCCCACTGCGGGGAAACACCAGCCTCTAACTACGTATCGGCTGCAGATGGGTCCGCAGTTCACCTTTGCTCAGGCTCAGGAAGTGATTCCCTATCTCGTGCAGCTCGGCGTCACCGACGTCTATCTCTCCCCAATCTTGCAGGCAGCTCCAGGCTCCACTCACGGGTACGATGTGGTGGATCACTCCCATATTTCTGCTCAGATGGGTGGCCGATCCGGATTTGAACAGTTTTCGCGCGCAGCTCACGACGCTGGCTTGCACGTCGTGGTGGATGTCGTGCCCAACCACATGGCCGTCCCTACTCCACTTTTTCACAACAAAGCCCTGTGGTCTGTACTGCGCGATGGCCGCGAAAGCGAGTATGCAGGCTGGTTTGATCTAGATTTAACGGCTGCTGGTGACGGCGTGCTGATGCCGGTGCTGGCAGATCGCATCGGTACCGTGATCGCCCGCGCCGAGCTCACTTTAGACTCTATGGTGGTGCCTGGTTTTGAGGCTGACGGCGAGAAACCAGTGCTACACTATTTTGATCACGTTTTTCCGGTGCGTGAGGGCACCGAGAATCTCCCCTTAGCTGAGCTCGTCGATCAGCAGTTCTATCGCCTGGCCTACTGGCGTGTGGCTAATGAAGAGCTCAACTACCGCCGCTTTTTTGACGTCGATACACTAGTGGCTATCCGCGTGGAAGACGACACCGTTTTTGCCCGTTCCCATTCGCTGCTACTGGAGCTCTATCAGGCGGGTCTCATCGACGGTTTTCGTATTGATCATCCCGACGGTTTAGCCGATCCGCGTGAATATCTGCGCAAGCTGCACGCCGCCACTGGCGGAGCCTGGATTGTGGCAGAAAAAATTCTCGAAAGTGATGAGCGTCTCCCCTCAGATTGGCCGTGTGCCGGAACCACGGGGTACGACGCGCTGCGGCGCATCCAAGGCATCTTCACAGATCCGAGCGGACTTGCTCAGCTCACTCAACACTATGTGGAACTTTCAGGCACCCTCACCAGCGTGAGCACTGCTCAGATGCAGGCCAAAGGCGACATTATCAGCACTTCGCTCTACAGTGAAATAGACCGGCTCGCCACTCTCGTAGCCGATATCTGCCACCGCGATGTACGCCTGCGCGACCACACGTTCCGTGCAATTCGTGAAGTGATCGGCCAACTAGCCATCTGCATGAGCCGCTATCGGGCATACGTGGTTCCAGGAGAAGCTGCCCCCACCGCCCAGGAAACCGTACTGCGAGAAGCCCAGGAGCGAGCCGAGCAGCTGCTCGATCCAGAGCTACACGAAACGCTGGCTCTCGTGGTTGATCTCTTTCTCGGAAAGGAAGTCGGCTCTGCCGGACGCACCTATGAGCCAGACCGCGGAGCCGCTATTATTCGTTTTCAGCAGCTCACTGGCCCCGTGATGGCCAAAGGAGTAGAAGACACGACTTTTTACCGGTATACGGCGCTCACCTCCGCCAACGAAGTAGGGGCTGGCCCCGAGTATCTCACCTGTACGCCCGATGAATTTCACGCCTGGGAAGAGATGATGCACAACGCCTGGCCAGCGTCTATGAATACACTCACCACGCACGACACAAAGCGCTGCGAAGATGTGCGCGCCCGCATTGCTGTGCTGTCTGAGTATCCTCAACAGTGGTATCAGCTACTCTCGCAGCTGCGCACAGATATGGCTCCGCAGCGCCCGAGTGAGCTAGATGGGAGCATCGAGATGCTGCTGTGGCAAACTCTGATCGGCACCTGGGAAGACGACGGCCCTATAGAATGCGAGCGGCTGCAAGCCTACCTGCTGAAAGCGGCGCGCGAGCAAAAACTGTGGACATCATGGACTCAGCCCAACGAACCAGCTGAACAAGCGCTGATGGATTACGCCCAAGCCATCCTCGAAAGCGAGACGTGCCGAACTGCTCTGGCCGACTTTCACCAACGCACGGCTCCGGCGGCACGCACAATTATCCTCGGGCAAAAGGTGCTAGAGATGGCGATGGTGGGCGTCCCCGACCTCTATCAAGGCGAAGAGTTTCCGCGCAACTGGCTCGTCGATCCGGATAATCGCACCCCCATTGATTTTGCCCTGTTGCAAGAGACGGCTCGCCTGGTCGGTGACGGCAATGGGCCCGATCATTCTTTAGAGCAAGAGAAATGGTGGATCACCTCAGGCATGGCGCATCTGCGGCTGCGGCATCCTTATATGGCACGGCCAGAATCTGGCTACGAGCCACTGCCGGTGACCACCGGCCACGTGTTGGCTTTTGCCCGTACTGATGGTGAACGCCCACAGGTGCTTGCCGTCATCTCACGCCTATCTGGCTCATTCAACGCGGGGGCAACCAATGCAGCCGAGCAATCCGTCGTATTTCCGGAGGGGCGATGGCGCAATATCTTCACCGCTGCGGTGTTTGAGGGAGGTGCCCACGCCGTAGCAGACGTCCTTGGGAGATTCCCAGCTGCTGCTTTAGAGCGGGTGACGGAGCACAGAGATTGAGCGCAGACGCAAAGATTGAGCTGTAGGAACAAACGCACAAGCACAGAGACTGAGGGCCTGGAACGGAGAGGTTGAGCGCCAGAATCGAAGATACGGACGCAGACGCAAAAATTGAGCTACGAGCACAAACACACAAACACAGAGACTGAGGGTCTGAAACGGAGAGGTTGAGCGCCAGAATCGAAGATACGGACGCAAAATCAGGGAGACTGAGCGCCAGCACAGGGAAAGTTGGACGCCAAGCCAGCTAGCAGAGACAGCTAGCAAGGAGAGCCAAGGGATTGATGGAGCAAACCGACAAGCAAGCAGACAAGCAGACAAGCAGACAAGACACTAACCGGCACAATACAGATCAATCAGGCAGATGCTGAGAGAGGATACTAAGAGCGGAGACATGGCTATGGAACACGTGAGAGTGTGGGCGCCGCGCTGCGAGCGCGTCGATCTACAACTAGACCCTCAAGGTACGATTCTCACGATGGAGCGCGAATCAGCTCATTCGCAGATGTTTGTCCTCCCCACTGAGCTACCTGCTGGCCAACGCTATTTTTTGATTCCTGACGCCGCGCATCCCGTACCCGATCCGCGCACGCGGCGCCAGCCAGAGGGCATTCACGGGCCGAGTGAAATAGTCGATCCTAGGCTTTTTGTATGGCGTGACGCACAGTGGTTTGCTCAGGTCGAATCACCGCAGCGATCCGACCTGAATGGGCGTTTGTCGAATGAAAATTTATCGAATGAAAATTTGCCGAATGGTATGTGCCTCACGCAGGAAAATGCGCGCCCCCAGGAGAACGCGCGCGTTCAGGAGAACAAGCGCGCGGCGGCTCCTGATGTCATATATGAGCTACACGTAGGTACTTTTTCCGAGCAGGGCACATTCCAGGGAGCCACCGAGCACTTTGACTACTTAGCAGATTTGGGCATATCTATGATTGAGCTGCTCCCGATTAGCCCTATGCCAGGCACCCGCGGCTGGGGATACGACGGCGTCTCACTCATGGCTCCGTACGAACAATACGGCGGGCCGGAGGGGCTAGTAGAGCTGGTCAATGCTGCTCACGAGCGCGGCATAGCCGTCTGCCTCGACGTCGTTTTCAACCACTTCGGCCCCGATGGCAACTACACCGCGCTGTTTGGAAACTACACCACACCTGAGCACCACACCCCGTGGGGAGAAGCTCTCAATCTCGATGGCCACGGCCGTGAACAGGTGCGTGCTTTCGTGATTGATGCGTTGCAGCAGTGGGTGCGCGATTACCATATTGACGCTTTTCGCCTCGACGCCGTCGATTGGCTTATTGACCACTCTCACCCCCATATTCTCGCGGAAATCTCGGATCGTCTGCACCAGCTCGGACGCGTCAGAGGCCACGATATCACCCTCATTGCTGAATCTGATGCAAACCTCGTGAGAATGACCGCCCCCACTGACGCAGCCGAGACGAGCAGCGCTGAAAAGTCTGGCTTGGGTATGGATATGCAGTGGGTGGATGATGTGCACCATGCACTGCACGTGTGGCTCACCGGAGAGAGCAATGCCTATTACAGCGAATACACTGCCCCGAATGCGTTGAGCACTGCCCTCTCTCGCGGCTTTTGGCATGACGGCGTGTGGGATGAGTTTTTGGGGCGGCGCCGCGGCACTCCAGTACCACCTGACCTCGATGGACGGCGCTTCGTGGTTTTTGATGAAAACCACGATCAGGTGGGAAATCGGCTGATAGGCGATCGCCCCTCAGCGAAGCTCTGCCTCGGCCAGCTCGCGCTATCCCGATCGCTTATTCTGCTCTCACATTTCACTCCGATGCTCTTTATGGGAGAAGAGTGGGCGAGCCGTACGCCGTTCCCTTACTTCTGCGATCACGGCCCAGAGATCGGAGCGGGGATTGCCAGCGGGCGTGCACAAGAATTTGCCAGCTGGGATTTAGAGGCCGCCTATGGCACGCCTGTCCCTCCGATTCCAGATCCACAAGCTGAAGAAACTTTTGCCAGTGCACATCTAAACTGGGATGATCTAGACGATCCTGAGCATCAAAGGTTTTTCAGATTCGTCAAAGATCTTATAGCTTTGCGGCGCAGCGAGCCGAGCTTTGCCAGCACAGATCGCAGCCACACGCAGGTACATATCAGCGGAGAAAGCGGCTGGATGCTGCGCGGAGATGGATTAATCGTCTTTAGCAAAGCCACTGCAGATACCTGGGTGGATGCCCCGATTGATGGCCGGAAGCTGACTCTGACCTGGGAAGACGTCCATGTGGAACCAGCGGGTGTGCGCTTCCGTAGCGCCGGCGTAGCTATTTTCACTCACGATGCCACTTTTCGGCGCGCCTAAGCGGCAAACGCCACTATGCGAGCTACGCTCTGATCGTGGCACCCAAAGAATCTCTGCCTCCCCGTGAGTTTGTGACTGCCCTTGAATCACTCAAAGGGCTCGATTTTCGCGCCGAGCTGCACGTGAATCAAATTCCCCCGCCCACTCGAATTGCCCCCTGGGCAGTGGCGCTACAGGCGGAGATCAATGATTCTGAGCAGCTCGATCCCGATTTTTACCGAGGCGATGCAAAATTCGTGGTGCTCTATGACCCCGATGGGCAGCTCGCCTGGAATGGCGCATTCCGTATTGTGCTCCACAGCCGCGCCCCGATGGAAGCAGATATGGGAGACGATCCACTTCTAGGAGAAGTAGCCTGGAGTTGGCTCACCGACGCATTGCATCAACGCGGAGCGGACTTTCATTCCCTCAGTGGCACCGTCACCCGCGTTTTTAATGAGACTTTCGGGGATGTAACTCTCGATGCCACCCGCGTCGATCTGGAAGTAAGGGCGTCGTGGACTCCGCAAACCCCGTATCTCGGCGAGCACCTGCAAGCATGGGCTGATTTTATCGGCCATCTGTGCGGCTTGGGTCCACACGTTCCTGGTCTTTCGGCGCTACCTCGAAAGGCTTTCGGCGCGTGAATGATCTTTCTGCTTTCACCTATTTTCACCATGAACGAGATGCACAGCCGCTGCTCACTCCCCGCGATGGCCTGCCCGAACTCACGCATCGAGATATTGCTCAGGCCGTTGCCGCACTAGATGCCGGCCACGGTGCTTTCGCTATCGACACTGAGCGTGCCCAAGGCATCCGTTATTCCGATCGCGCCTACCTAATACAGATCCGGAGAGCCGGAGCTGGCACATTCCTCATTGACCCTGTGGGAATTGAACCCAAACTAGCCCCTTTAGCCACAGTGCTGCGCGATGAATGGATTTTGCACGCTGCCGATCAAGATCTTCTCTCCCTACGCGAGCTCGGACTTTCCCCCACCAAAGTTTTTGATACTGAAATCGCCGCTTTGCTGCTGGGATTTGAACACGTCTCATTGCAAACGCTGGCCGCTGAAATACTGGGGCAAGTTCTCGCTAAAGAGTACTCGCGTTCAGATTGGTCTGCCCGCCCACTCAGCGCTGAGCAGCGCACCTATGCGGCCCTGGACGTCGAACTGCTGCACGAGCTGAAAGAAGCCTTGAGCGGAATGCTGCAACGGGCGGGACGCCTAGAATGGTGCGAACAAGAGTGCGAAGCGGTGCGCTTGAAGCCTCAACCACCTGCAAAACAACAGCCCTGGCGCAAAGCCGCCCACCAGGCGGACGTGAGTGATCGTAGAGCTCTCGCGATGCTCAGAGAGCTCTGGGCTGCGCGCGATAAAATTGCCCGCGAACGCGATATTCCTCCTACGAATGTGCTGCCCAATGTGGTGCTCGGCCAGCTGGCAAAGAGAAAGCCCCGCTCTCGTGCGGATGTTGCCCACTCCAGTTTGCTGCGTTCACACGAACGCCAACGCGACGTTTCGCAGTGGTGGCACGCTATCAACAAAGCATGGCATCTGCCGTATGCAGCGCTACCGGCTCGCACATTCAAAGAGAAGCAAGCCTTGTTCCCGCCGGTCAAGCGTTGGGGAGCCTCCCACCCCGAAGCCGCTCAGCGCTGGGAGTATGTGCGCGCAGCGGTGTTGATATGGGCAGACGAACTTGGAATCCGCCAAGAGCTGCTACTCAAACCGGCATTGCAAAAACGCATCGCTTGGGAGGGATGGGCTAGCCCTGATGATTTTGCCGAAAAACTAGCCCAGTGGGGTGCGCGCCCGTGGCAAATCGAGCAGATGCACCTCGCCATCTTCCGGTGAGCGTGAGCGTGGGGCTTGCATCTGGCTATTTCCAGCACTCGTGAGCGCTGCATATCGTCATCTTTCGGCATCCCTGATGCATAGCGTTGAGCACAGCATCCCTGAATGCGGCACCATGAGCATGACACCCCTTGAACGCGGCGTCCGTAAGCAGAGCGTCTTAAGCATAACGCCGTAAACGCGGGCGCCCACCCGAGCACGGCGTCCGTGAGCATAGCACCCCGTGAGCGCGGCTCCCGCGAATATTCCACTTCCGGCGCATGAGCATGACGATCCTTGAGCACAATGCTCGCGAACATTCCGTAAACTAGCGAACGAAAGTTATTGATGAAAAGGTTGGTAGCCGTTGTGCTAAGGCAGAGATATCTCCTGGCGATTTTTGGCTATCGGGTTGGCAATTTTTAGCTATCGGGTTGCGCTGCCTAGGAGTGTCGTCCGTTATCGGCGGTGTTTCATCGCTTGGTGAGTTACCACTTAGGGTTCGCCATTCGGCAGATCACTACTTGAGTTTCGCCGCTTGGCAGGTCACTACTTGGATTTCTCGTCACTCAGCGGGTCACTACTTTGGTGTCGTCACTCGATGGGTTTGATAATAGCGGCAGACCAATCCTATCAACTCATACGAAAAATTAACTGAAGCCAGGGCGTTTCAGCCAGCGCCGCCAGGATCTGGACTATTCCTATCAATCCGTGTGAAAGACTAACCGAACAATATCCTCAACTACCAGCATAAAACCGATTTTTATCGAACTTTCTGCGCATCATCACAAGGTGACCCACAGACTTATCAACCACTTTCGTTCAATAGCTCTTGCCCACAGCACCGAGAGTCACCACTCGCTGAGTGAACGATTTAGTAAAAGATTCAGTAAAACGATTCCAAAGAGGGAATGTCTCCTAATGGAACTGAGGTATCACTGATGAGGTGCAGGTGCCGCATCTGATGCGACCTCACGGGCCCACAGATCCGTGAGCGCCGCCAGCACTGCAGTTTCGTCCATACCTTGATCGGCTAATAGCTGGGCGCGGGTAGCTGTGGCCAAAAACTCTTTAGCTATGCCCAGATTCCGCATCGGTACGTTCACGCCCCTAGCAAAGAGTTCTTTGGCTAGCTCCGAGCCAAGCCCACCATCAACCACTCCGTCTTCTAGAGTGACCACTCCCGCTACCTGGCTAGCTAACTGTATTAGCCCCTCGGGTAACGGCAACGCCCACTCAGGATCTGCCACGATCACGGGGATATCAGCAGCGGCCTGGGCTGCTTGCACTGCAGTAGTTGCCAATGCGCCAAAACCGATGAGCAGCAGCGGCCGTTCAGCTCCTGCCGATCCTGTCGGAGTTTCATAGAGCACGGCGTAGCCACTTTCCTGGCGGATTGCCGGCAGATCAGGAGGCAACGGACCTTTGGGGTAGCGAATGAGCGTCGGGCCTGGCGTAGCAATCGCCTCGCGTAGGAGCTTGCGCAAGCGCTCGGCGTCACGCGGAAGTGCCACTTTCAGATTCGGAATCTCACTGGCGAGTGCCATATCCCACATACCGTTGTGAGAAGCACCATCAGAGCCGGTGATGCCTGCACGATCGAGAGCCACCGTCACGTTTTCCTTATGAAGCGCCACATCCATCAACAGTTGGTCGAAAGCCCGATTCATAAATGTGGCATAGAGAGCCACGACCGGATGATATCCAGCGAATGATAGCCCTGCAGCCATCGTCAGGGCGTGTTGCTCAGCGATTCCCACATCGAAGACCCTCTCCGGAAATTCTTCGTGCATCGGCCCGAGCCCTACCGGCAGCATCATCGCTGCCGTCACGCCCACAAGTTTATGATTCTCCCTAGCGATTTTCGTCATTTCATCGGCAAAAACGGCAGTCCATTCAAAGCGCTCTGGCGCTACGGGTAAGCCAGTCTCGGGATGAATCCGCCCGACGGCGTGAAAATGATCGGCTGTGTTGAGTTCAGCTGGTTTATATCCACGCCCCTTTTCGGTGACGGCGTGCACCACCACTGGCCCTCCATAGTTGCGAGCCATCGTGAGCGCTTCTTCGAGCTGTGCGATATCGTGTCCGTCAATAGGGCCAATATATTTAATGCGCAGAGAATCGAATATCCCCGCATCAAACAGTACGTCTTTCACGCCGCGTTTGAGCCCACGCAGCGCGTCGTAGGCAAACTCTCCTGGCATTCCTGCACGTTTTAAGGTGCGTTTTCCCCAGCCAAGAAACTCTTCATACTTGCGGTTCATCCGGATCTCGTCCATTTTGCGTACCGCCGGCAAGCGGCGCATGAATCCGCCGACCGTGGGGGCGTAGGAGCGGCCATTATCATTGACGACAACGACCAGCGGCAGTGTGGGATCTTCCGCAATATTGTTGAGCGCTTCCCAGGCCATTCCGCCGGTGAGAGCACCATCTCCGATGACGGCCACCACTGTGCCCGACCGGCCGGCAAGTTTACGCCCACGTGCAATACCATCCGCCCATGACAGCGCTGTGGTGGCGTGAGAGTTTTCAATGACGTCGTGTTCAGACTCTTCTCGGGAGGCGTAGCCCGATATCCCGCCGCGCTCTCGCAGATGCATGAAATCCTTGCGTCCAGTGAGAATTTTATGCACATAGCTCTGATGTCCAGTATCAAACAAGATGGTATCTTTGGGAGATTGGAAGACGCGATGAATGGCAATCGTGAGTTCGACGACGCCAAGATTTGGCCCTAGATGCCCTCCCGTCTGAGCCACGTGCTTGACTAGAAAAGCGCGAATCTCGCTAGCCAGTTTTCTTAGCTGCTGCGGACGCAGTGCGCGGACATCCGCTGGCGACGTGATCGCATCTAATAACCCCATAGGTTTCATGCTACGCTCTCCGACTTGCACTGTGCGACTTTCTACCCACAGGAGCGGCAATAAATAGGTCAGACCAGCTGTATCAATGCGATGAACGCACACTCATAAAACTGGCCTGACCGATTTTATCGGAGTCCATCACCCATACCGATACTGAATGCCCGATAGCGGCCCTGGGTAATTCCACTTCTCAAGAATGGTATCTTCAGCGACGATTCGACAGGTGCCACACTCGACACACCCCGCATAGTCAAAGCGCCGCTCCCCATCGGGATCTTGCTTGTATAAGGCAGCAGGGCACACCCGTACAAGTTTGCCAAATTCCTCATCGCTCAACTCTCGGTAATCTTCACCTTTGAGCACGATATGAGGATTTTCCTCATCCACCTCATATTTATTGACGCCAATATATTCCTCGACCCGCACTGTGATTGTTGGCAACGACATCTCTTTCTCCATTTCTTCAGCGCCTACAGAGCCGATACTGCTTTTCGCACTTCGCTCAATAGCTTCGTGGGTTTCCGGCGTTTAATAATCGGCCAGATCCGTTTCATCAGCTTGGCTTGCGGCTTACCATCGACGACGAACATCGCATTGAAGATCTCAGCGACCATCGTCGGATACTCTTTGAACAGGCGCTCCCACTTTTCCATCACGTGCGGCCATTTCCTGAACGTCTTCAGATCTGCGAGGACGAACGATTCTTCGAGCTTGATGCGATAGTCGGCAAGCCCGCTAGCACCGACGTCACCGCGATCAATTGCATCGCAGGCAGCTTCTGCTGCGAATTGACCGCTGGCGATGGCGAAATCCATGCCGCGCACCTGATACCCGAGATTCATCACCAGCCGCATCGTGTCGCCTGCTAGCAGAGCGCCGTCAAAAATGTACTGTGGCACAGAGTCGAAACCGTCCTCAGGCACCAGATGCCCAGAGTGCTCCACAAGTTCAGCACCCCGAATAAGCGGCGCGACAGCTGGATGTTTCTCAAAATCATCCAGCGCTTGATAGATCGTTGTATCGGCTTTTTCCAGCTCACTCACAGTGGCCACGAGCCCCACGCTAATCGTGTCGGTATTCGTGTAGACGAATCCGCCGCCGACCACTCCGTGAGTGCAGTCTCCCACGAAGAGCATCGCTGCGCCCTCACCCTCCGGCAACAAGAAACGATCCTCAATTTGTTCGGGAGACAACTCATAGATATGTTTGATACCCACTGCCACCTCATTCGGCTTCAGGCGTGGGATTCCTAGCTCTCGCTCAGCGAGTAAAGAGTTCGTCCCCTCAGCAAGGATGACGACGTGCGCAGTGATTTCATCTTCACCGGCACGTACCCCGTAGACTGCTCCATCTTTGCGCAGCAGCGATTCGACAGGGATTCCGGAAATGATTTCTGCCCCCGCCGATTCGGCCAGATCAGCCAACCACTGATCAAAGCGAGAGCGCAAGACGCTATATGAATCATGGCCATCTTCGCCAAGTTCTTTGCTCGTGAAGTCAATAGCGAACTGAGAGCTAGCATCCATCAAAGCTATCCGCTCATGAGTAATTTTCCGCTCAAATGGAATATCTTCCCATGCAACGTCACCATCAGCATAGGTATTGAGAAGTTTACGCAGCGAGTGGGCATACAGGCGACCACCAGTCATATTCTTTGCTCCTGGATGCTCACCACGCTCAACCAGTAAGACGCTTTTGCCTTTTTTGGCAGCCACGTATGCAGCAGCCGTTCCGGCGCAGCCCCCGCCAACGACGATAACGTCGAAATCTCGTTCTTCAAGTGCCACAATGGCCTCCATAATGTAAGTGTTGTATGTACTAGTACGTTACCAGAGTTCAGCGATGACCACCGCCACACGGCGAAAACCACCGGTATTATCTAACCCTGCCTGAGAGCTTCCATACTCACATAGCCGCAATAGTTGATGGGGCACCGCCCATTGGCGCACGCATAAACCTCGCGCTCACCTCACCAACGTGCACGGCTCAGCTGAACATTGCTCAGTTGAGGCGGGTCGCCCAGGCAACCCGCCTCAACTTGACTCCAGCCAACTCTCAGAGCTCACACTCCCCCTCGGAGTGTTCAAGCCGCTTCCAAAAGCCCAGACCTAAAGAGGCTTAGATATCCGTCTTGTCAGCCTTGATGAAGTCGGCGATATTATCCATCAACGCTTCGCTCGCCTCACCGGCGATATGGAGCATCTTCGCGTCTCGCCAATAGCGGTCGATGCCAGTCTCACTAATACATCCAAGACCACCGTAGACCTGCATACACTCAGCTGCGACTTCCATAGCAATCTTGGAACCGATCACTTTGAGCATCCGCCCCTGAGCCAGCTGGAACTTCCCTTTATCTTTCTGGTCAAAGACGTTGTAGCACGTGGCACGCAGCATCTCGATCTTTACCCACATCTCAGAGAACTTGTGAGCAATCACCTGGTAATTGTCTAGAAGATTCTTGCCGCGCTGGATACGCTGGCGCGCATACTCCAAAGTGACGTCGAAGCAATGCTCTGCCATACCCAAACACATCGGACCACAGGTCATAAACTCGTTGGTGGCTGAAATCATCATGCCAGCAGCGCCCTTGTCGCGCTCCCCTATGAGATCTTCTTTCGGCACCCGCACATTATTGAACGTCACGGTGGTAGATGCCGAACCGTGCATGGCAAACTTGTGCTCATGGTGTCCGATCGTCACGCCCTCAGCATGAGCATCTACCACAAAAGCGGAGATTCCAAAGCGCGTAGCTGGATCGACGGGCCGCGTCGTCACGGCCAACACGACGAACTTATCTGCCAAACCGGCCTGAGAAATGAGCATCTTCGAGCCGTTGATCACGTAGCAATCGTCTTCTTCCGTGGCCGACACCTGCCACTCGGTGTGATTCAAAGCGCCGATAGGCTCAGTAGAGCAACACGCAAAAAGCGTCTTTCCACTTGCTAAATCAGGTAGATAGCGTTTCTTCAACTCATCGCTACCAAGCAGCATAATTAGTTCACCAGAGAGAATGGAATGCACTGAGATATTGAGCCCCATCACCGGAAGAGCCTTACCAATTTCCTCATTCACCATCGCCACAGTGGTGTAATCAGCACCAGTGCCGCCATATTCTTCGGGCACGGCAAGCCCGAGGATGCCCAGATCGCCGGCGCGATGATAGAGCGCTTTCATATCGACGCTCTCCGGATCTGTGTCTACCTGCTGTGCAATCGGCAGCAGTTCTTGCTCCACAAAGTCACGCGCGATATTGCGCATGAGGATGCGTTCTTCCGTCTCGTAAAAATACGTCATAATTCTTTACTCCTTTTTCATTACTTATAGTTGCGCAATTTCTGCAGTGATAAGCGGGCCATACTCCCTCATATCGCCCACAATGTAGTAATCCGAGCCGCGAGTACAGATCAGTGCATTCTTATCAGTATTGATGGCGACGATCGTCTTAGCATCGCGCACCCCATACATATGCTGCACCTGCCCTGAAATACCCATAGCCAGATACAACTTCGGCTGAATCACATTTCCTGAAATGCCGATGTAGTTTTCCACTGGCAGCCAGTTTCGCTCTTCCGCCACGCCGCGCGAGCACGCCACAGCGCCTTGCATAGCATCGGCCATATCTCGGGCAATCTGAATATCCGCCTCGCTGGGGGTGCCCATTCCGACACTCACCACCCGTTCAGCTGATGCAATATCTACGCCTTGAGTTGGAATGTCTTCACGCCCGATCAGACGAATTCGGCTATCAGCACTAACTTCGACTGCTTCAGTGGCGCTCACAGCTGCGTTCGCAGGAGCAAAGTTGCCGCGGCCAACCGTGACGACGCCATGCCCCTCAATTTTCTCCTCAGAGATAACGGTGCCGCCGTACAGACTGCGCTCATACGTGAGGACGCCATCGGCATAGGCCAGATTGGAGACGTCGGAACCGTAGCCCCATCCGAGACAACCAGCCAGTTGAGCCGCCAGATCGAGGCCGCGAGCCGTCGTTGCGATCACAACGACGTCGCTGCCGCGACTCTTCACTAATTCAGCAATGGAGCGAGCGCATGATTCGGGTGCTGCCTCGCCGATGTCGGCAGTGAGCAAGGTCTGTGCGCCACACGAAGCTAACTCTTGCGCTTGCTGCGGCGAAAGAGCCAGCGCTTCCACGTCTGCACCGGATGCCTGTGCAAAAGTTACGAGCTCAGCTACGCGCGCGCTCATATCGCTATATACAAGAATACGTGCCATTAGAGTATGCCCTCCTTCTGTAGCGCAACGACCAGCGCGTGTGCCGTCGCTTCAGGGGTATCTTCCTGAATCTGGATTCCTTTCCGTTCGACAACCGCCCCTTTAGTAGCAGTGATGATCGCTGCTGGATCGCCTGGAGCGAGATCAGCAACGTCAAATTCAGTCGTGGGCTTCTTGCGCGCCGCCATCACCGCTTTAATGCCAGGGATAGGGGCTTCAGCGAATTCTGGACGCACCGCAATAACTGCCGGAAGCTCAACTTCCACAGTCTCTAGCGTATTGTCCACACGCCGCTTAGCGCTCAACGTCGTCCCATTCACAGACGCTTCGACGACGGAGCTCACGCATGGATACTCCAGATCTGCTGCGAGGCGCGGGCCTGTTTGCCGAGCGAAATCGTCAGCCGACCCTTCAGCGCATACCACCAGAGCAACGTCGTCAATTTTGCGTATAGCACCGGCAAGCACAGCCGCCGTGACGCTGCCATCAGCTGCGGCTGTATCTCCATGTGCCCAGTAGGCTTCTTCCAGTCCACGAGATAAGGCGTCTTTCAACGACGCCTGGGCGTCGTCGCCTCCGTAGGTCAAACCAACGGGAGTGCCACCACAGTCACCAGCTAGCTGCACAGCAGCCTGAATGGAGCCTTTTTCGTAATCACTGATTTTGCCTTTTGCGCGGCTCATATCTACGCTCCCATCAGCGGAAACGCGGATGTCCACGTCGTCAAGTACCCACTTATAACACGCGACTACTCGAACCATGTATCCTCCTTGCACTTATCACATATAGCAATCTTCACTTCTCGCTGGCAGCAACTATTGCCGTCAGCGCAGCATATCGTTCACGCTCAGGGTTATGTGCCGATTTTTTAACCAGCCCCTGAGCGTTTTCCCGCCTTTGGGTAGTGTGCAGCCTATTAGCTCTTTAGCTATGCCTCATTTACTCCTGCGCCTCTGAAAGCCGAGAAGCCATCCGCGGATCTCCTTCTCCCTGAGGGAGAAATTCTTCAATTTTGCGATGACGAGCAGCAAACTGGCTGCGGTGCTTTGGATGAGTCAGCACGTACAACTGCCCCTCTTCCATAGCTTTGAATAAACGCGGAGCAATCGGATCCAATTCGGTGCCAGTAACGATAAGGTGCTCAAGATCTTTCGTCGCCCCCAGATAATAATCGGACGTGTAGTACGGATCATCCCCCATAGCAAAGCGCTCCGGACGATAGTCATCAGAATGATGCAGCTCGGTTTGCACGAAACCTGGACAAAACACCGACATCTTAATAGTGTCAATCTTGTGTTCCTTGAGATACCAAGCAGCCGCCTCCACTAACGCTACGAGTGCGTGTTTAGTGGCCGCATACGTAGGCACCTTTGCGAAACCAGGAATAATTCCCGCAATTGAAGCAGTACTCATAATGTTGGCCGGCGTGCCCTGTTTGATCATAATCGGCAGCACTGCACGGTAGTAGTAGGCATGGCTGAGCAAGTTCGCGCTTGCCGCCCAGTCCCAATCACGCGGCCGTAGATGAGATTCATCGCCTTTGGTGGCCACACCTGCATTAGCAAACAGCACGTCAATGCGCCCGTAGCGTTCCATCGTCTGATCTACTGTAGCCTGGACGTCCTCAGGAAGGGAGACGTCTGCTGGAATCGCTACGACGTCAGCGCCCACTTCCTCCAACTCCTGCGCGAAAGCCTGTAGCTTATCGCGTTGAATATCCACCAAGGCGAGCTTCATACCACGGCGCAATGCCTCTTCAGCAAATGCTCTACCGAATCCGTTCGCAGCGCCGGTGATAAGCGCAACCTGCCCAGTGAAGTCACGATCAGTATCACTGCCTAAACCATCGTAGGCTTCACCGTCTTTTTCAATGTTGGCGTGACGATACTTGACCAGTGGAGTGTACTCCGGATGAGTGAAGATGTAGAGATCGTTCTTTTCAACACCCTCAAAGATACGAGATCCTACTGTATCAATCGGGATACCTGTGCTGATATTGACGTTCGTATTGTTCAAACGGTTGCGGTAGGCCTCAGAGGAATACCACGGATCAGCATTATTTCTGAAACGCTCAGGGCGGTGGCGCATCGAGTGGTGGAGGTCCGTCTGCACGAAGCCAGGGCAATAGACGGTGACGCCAATATCGAGTTTATGTAGATCCATATAGACACGCAGATCTTCAGCGAGAGCCACAGCGCCGTGTTTTGTTGCCGAGTAAGCAGGGTTCGTACCGAATCCTGGCATGACGCCCGCCGTTGAGGCCGTCACGACGATATGCCCTGGCGTAGCTTGCTTTTCCATAATCGGCAGCACTTCACGGTAGTAATATCCGTGGCTGACGAGGTTTGCCTGAACGGCCCACTGCCAATCCAACACCGGCAGTTCCACAATATCTCCAGCAGGAGCGATGCCAGCGTTGTTAAAAAGGAGATCAATCTGGCCAAAGGCATTCATTGTAGCTTCAACGCTCTTTTTAACTTCATCATAATCGGTGACGTCTGCCTCAATCATCGCAACTTGTGCACCAAGCGCTTCGAGTACGGCTTGCGTGCCCACCAGATCCGGCCCATCAATATCAACGAGAGCAAGTTTCATACCGCGCTTTGCCGCTTCGATGGCAAACGCTTTACCAATACCGTTTGCCCCACCCGTAATCAGCGCCACTTTATCCTTAAAATCCCTCATGCAGGATCACTCCTTTTCGGTGCGAGTACGCTTTTAGTCAAGCTATGCACCCGAGTCCACATTGCTATTTATTCGTTTGTCATGCGAACGCGTCTTTGCGTCCGTCCGGCCAGCACCATTGCTGCCATCATCACCTGCACAACTCTAGCAAATATGTGACGCATACTACAAAATGACGGCGGGGTGTGAGCACTACACCCCACCTGAGGCGCAACGAAAATATCGGCCAGACAGTTGTATCAGCGCATATTAACGCCATTGACGCAACCGATCTGACCGATATTCTCAGCCCTGTTTTCCTGCCCTTCACATCAGGCAGCTAGCTGACGCAGCACATACTGCAAAATTCCACCGTTGCGGTAGTAGTCCGCCTCACCAGGAGTGTCGATACGCACAACGGCATCAAATTCGACAGTACTGCCGTCAGCCTTGTGCGCACTCACGTGAACAGTCTTCGGCGTCACGCCACTATTGAGCTCAGCAATGCCGGTGATATCGAAAATTTCACTACCATCCAAGCCAAGCGATTCGTGGCTCTCACCCGCAGGGAACTGCAATGGAAGCACTCCCATGCCGATGAGATTGCTGCGGTGAATACGCTCAAAGCTCTCGGTTATCACTGCGCGCACGCCGAGCAAAGCCGTACCTTTGGCCGCCCAGTCGCGCGAGGAGCCGGTGCCATATTCCTTGCCGCCCAGCACCATCAACGGCACTCCAGCGTTGCGATACTCTTCAGCTGCATCAAAAATTGCCTGCTGCTCGCCAGTGAGGAAGTTCTTCGTATATCCCCCCTCTACCCCATCGAGCAACTGGTTCTTGATGCGGATATTGGCAAATGTGCCGCGAATCATCACCTCGTGATTGCCACGCCGCGAGCCGTAAGAATTAAAATCTTGCCGTTCAATACCACGCTCAGCTAGGTAACGTCCCGCCGGAGAATCCGGCTTAATCGCTCCCGCAGGTGAGATGTGATCGGTCGTCACAGAATCGCCGAGTTTGGCGAGCACCCGAGCGCCGTGAATATCAGCGACCGGATCTGGCGTCATCCCCATACCCTCAAAATACGGGGCTTTACGTACGTACGTACTGCGCGGATCCCAAGAGAATTTTTCACCCTCGGGAGTATCCAATGAGCGCCAACGCTCATCGCCATCAAAGACGCGCGCGTAATTACGCCGATACATCTCAGAGTCGATAGCGCTCTCAATCGTGGCTTGCACTTGAGCGGGATCGGGCCAGATATCGCTCAAAAATACGTC
Source organism: Actinomycetaceae bacterium (assembly GCA_028724905.1). GTDB lineage: Bacteria > Actinomycetota > Actinomycetes > Actinomycetales > Actinomycetaceae > Arcanobacterium_A. Next base: position 356,060 of record JAQYTG010000018.1, read on the forward strand.
ATGCCCAGCTTGATCTTGGCCGAGCGGCTGCGTCTCAAAATCGAAATCCATCGTGCCGGCGAGTGCATAAGCAATCACCAGCGGCGGCGAGGCCAGGTAGTTCATCTTCACATCTGGGCTGATGCGCCCCTCAAAGTTACGGTTGCCAGAGAGCACCGCCGTCACCGTGAGATCGCCCGCTACCACCGCATCGTGTACCGGATCTGGGAGCGGCCCAGAGTTTCCAATGCAGGTGGTGCAGCCGTAGCCGACGAGATGATACCCAAGCTCTTCTAAGCTCGGCCAGAGCCCAGCTTTCTCATAGTAGTCTGTGACCACTTTGGATCCCGGAGCCATCGAAGTCTTCACCCACGGTTTGGTCTTCAGGCCTTTCGCCACGGCATTTTTCGCCAGTAAGCCAGCCGCGATCATCACCGCCGGATTAGAGGTATTCGTGCAGCTCGTGATGGCAGCAATCACCACGTCGCCATGCGCCAAAGAAGTGTGCACCCCAGAATCCGTAGTCAATGGCACTGGCTCCTGCGCTGCGTCAGCAGCCAAATAATCGGGCAGCGCCTGCTCAAAATTCTTGCGCGCGGCTGACAGCTCAATGCGATCCTGCGGGCGTTTCGGGCCAGCGATCGACGGCACCACTGTACTCAGGTCGAGCTCCATATATTCCGAATAACGCGCCTCCCGAGCGGGATCGTGCCACAGGCCTTGTTCTTTGGCATAGGTCTCTACCAGCGCAATCTGCTCAGCGCTGCGGCCAGTGAGACGCAAGTAGTCGAGCGTCACCTCATCAATGGGGAAAATTGCAGCTGTGGAACCGAACTCGGGGCTCATATTGCCAATCGTGGCGCGATTGGCCAATGGCACTTGTGCCACGCCATCGCCGTAAAATTCTACAAACTTCCCCACCACTCCGTGCTCGCGCAGCATCTGAGTGATCGTCAGCACCACGTCGGTGGCGGTGGCAGCAGCGGGGATCTGACCGGTGAGCTTGAAACCTACCACGCGCGGAATCAGCATCGAGACGGGCTGGCCGAGCATCGCCGCTTCCGCTTCAATACCACCCACACCCCAACCGAGCACTCCAAGGCCATTGACCATAGTGGTGTGCGAATCAGTGCCAACACACGTGTCTGGATAAGCATAGGTGACGCCGTCTTCCTCTTTCGTCATCGTCACCCGCGCCAAATACTCAATGTTCACCTGGTGCACAATGCCAGTACCAGGCGGCACTACTTTGAAATTCTGGAAAGCACCTTGCCCCCAGCGCAAGAATTGGTAGCGTTCCCCGTTGCGCTGATACTCAATATCCATGTTGCGCTGCAATGCGTCCGAGCTGCCAAACAGATCTACCTGCACTGAGTGGTCGATCACCATCTCAGCGGGGTTGAGCGGGTTGATCTTTTCAGGATTCCCACCGAGCTCTGCAACAGCTTCGCGCATCGTAGCCAGATCTACTACACAGGGGACTCCAGTGAAATCTTGCATGACGACGCGCGCCGGAGTGAACTGAATCTCCTGATCAGGCTGGGCATCTGGATCCCAGCTGGCGAGAGCGCGAATATGCCCTGCCATCACGTTTGCACCATCTTCTGTGCGCAAGAGGTTTTCGGCGAGCACTTTCAAGCTGTATGGGAGCTTCTCAAGCCCAGGCACGGCACTCAACTTAAAAATCTCGTAATTTTTATCTCCCACGCTCAAGGTGGTTCGCGCTTTGAAACTGTTGATGCTCATCGCTCTCCTTCGCACACCATTGGTTTTGCACGCCAGCAACTTTGAACGTGGTACGCCGAAGAGTTTGCATCTTCTCAGCCATCTCCCTGACGCACGACGATTCAATGATCGAATTTTGCCGCCACCCGCATTTCAGCACATACGCCACGTGCCGTACCTCGATGTGTGCGACTCGATCTTGCTTGTACGCACTGACATAAGTGTACACGATACGTCTAGATTTATCTCTAGGTAGAGATATTTGCGCAGGAGACGCGCGAACGGCGTAGCTGAAGAACTCAACGACAGACCACGAAAACCCTCAACTGGTACAAACCAAGCGAGCGTATAATCGAACTAATCAACAACGACTGTTGCAACCACCACTAGAAACCACCCTGCTCCGCCACCGCCAGGCATCCGCCCCGATTGGCAACTACCCACCAACCAAGCAATCTCAATGGCCACCTACCACCAGGCAAGCGGCAGCATCATCACGGCCTCACGGCATTACCGTCTCGCGGCCTCACGGCCTCACAGCGTCACTGCCTCACTACTTTACTGAGCATTTTCATAGTGGGCAGCCTGCTTCACAAACGTGCCCTCTTGAATCTCTTGGAACGCCGTCACCAGCTCCTCATTGGTGTTCATCACGATAGGCCCATACCAGGCCACCGGCTCATGCAACGCAATCGAGCTCATCAGCAGAATCTCAATCGGCCCACGAGGAGCGGAGATCGTGACGGCATCGCCCTCCCCCAGTTTTGCAGCCGTCTTGGCGGCCACCGACGCTCCGCCCACCACGGCATCACCCTCCAAAGTAAAGACCATCGCCGAACGCTCACTCGCCACTGGCAGCGTGACGCTCGCGCCCTCGTTGAGGTGGATGTCGTAAAAATCAAGCGGTAAGTACTTCCCCTGAATCGCGCTGTGCACCACGCCGGCGGCATCCGTGTAACTCCCAGCCATGAGTCGCAACGTGCCACCATCGAGCGGGAGTTCCTCCACCGAATCTTTGAGCACCCCGTGATAGAACGGCTCGGCTTTCATCTTTTTGTCGGCAGGCAGGTTGAGCCACAGCTGAATACCCAGCAAACGCGGCATCTCTTGCGGCATCTCCTCATGGAAAGCCCCCGAGCCAGCTGTGAGCCACTGGGCTTCGCCGTCGTGGATCATGCCGATAGTGCCAAGGTGGTCTTTATGCATGATGGAACCACGGGACAGGAACGTGAACGTCTCAATGCCGCGGTGCGGATGCATGGGAAAGCCCTCGATATAATCGGCGGGATTGGTGGTGTCAAAAGCGTCGAGCATTAAGAACGGATCAAAATCTTCCACCGTCTGATTGCCTAGCACCCGCACAAGGCTCACGCCAGCGCCGTCTCGTGTACGAAATCCCTGCACCTGTTTGGTGATGTGTCGCTCCATGTGTATCTCTCTTTCCGCTCCTTGAGCTGCGCAGTTTTATCACGCCGTGACGCCACTATGTTGCGGGGCACTGCGGTGCGGTGACGCCACTATGCTGGGACGGCACCGTCCAATATCGGCACAGTCCAATATCGGCACAGTGCAATGACGGCACTGCCCAATGTCGGCACCGTCCAATGACAGCACTGTGCCGTGACTGCCCTGCACCCGATGATGCATATAGCGTGACGCCACTGCCAAGGCACGTCATAGACCCACCATGATGGACGCCCCTAACGGCGTTTATATCTGCTGTAGCTATCATTAGTTGAGTTACCTAATCAACTCCCGTAGGCGCGTTTTATTCCCGCTCAGCCAGCTCTTCGGCCAGCAAATTCCGCGGCGGCGCGAGCGACCGCATCCGCCGGAGCAGCTCGAATGAACTGAAGAGCACCGCAATATAGGGCACCCCCGCATACCACGCCAGCGGCATCAACCAATAGAGCGCCACGAAGATTGCCACGCACGCGGCGATCACCAGCCAATTCACCGCTGGCGCTCCCCAGAGCCGGCGCTTGGCAATCGGCAGACCAGCGGCGCGGCGCGCCTTGCGGAACGCCAGATGAGTGGCCATGATGATACACCAGGTGATCAAAATGGCCACCGTGGTAGCGCCAAGCAGAAACATAAATGCTCCGCCAGGAGCCACAGTCGAGAGCAGCGCTGCCGCGCCCACGCCGATGAGCGCAATCCCCACTGCCCCGCGCGGTGCCCCATTGGCAGCCACTCGCGCCGCCACCCTGGGCGCCTGCCCATCCACGGCGAGCGCATGAATCATGCGGGTGGCCGCATAGAGGCAGCCATTCGCGGCGGAGAGCGCCGCAACGATCAGCACCGCGTTCATCACGTGCGCAGCCATATCCACACCCGAGAGTGCGAGTGCGCGCACAAATGGAGACTGTTCAATCGTCCCTCCGGTGGCGGCCGTCGCCTGCCACGGCTGGAGAGCTAAAACTACTGCAATAGCGGCGAGATAGAAAATTACGATGCGCCAAATCATGGCTGCGGCCGCCTGCGGAATATCGCGCTGCGGGTTTTCTGATTCGGCTGCCGTCGAAGAGACGTTTTCTATACCACCGAAAGAAAATACCGCCATACAAGCTGCGGCCAATACGCCCGTTATCCCCATTGGGAAAAATCCTCCATCTGCCGGAGCGAGATTTCCCCACCCTAAGGCCGGAACTCCAGGCACAGCTCCGAATACCAACGCCAGTCCGAGCGCAATGAACGCCACAGCGGCCACCACTTTAATCATCGAAAACCAGTATTCCGACGTCCCATACAGGTGCACTGAAAACACGTTAAAGGCCACAATCACGCCCGCACAGCACAGCGTCCCCACCCACAACGGCAAGCTCGGAAACCAAAACTGAAGATACGTGGCCGTCGCCGTCACCTCTGCTCCCACCGCCACCAGGGATTGCACGGCAAAATTCCAGCGAGCCACATATCCCCCGCGCTGCCCCAGGTAGGCCGCAGCCACCGTGCCATGCCCACCAGCCACTGGATGCGTAGACACCATTTCTGCCAGCGCCCACACCACGGCGAGCGCAAAGGATCCAGCAATCACATACGAAATGATCGTCGCTGGCCCTGCGAGCGCAATCACTGATCCAGATCCAAGAAACAGCCCCGTGCCGAGAGCTCCAGAGAGGCCAATCATTGAGATCTGCCGATGCGTGAGTCGGCGTTGAAGTACTTGAGTATCATCGCTCAGGTGCGCTGTGGCATCATGCACTGTGGCACCATGTGCCGTGACACCATGCGCTATAACGTCAGCCCCTGCTGCCGTCACGCCATCCTGCTGAGCTGCAACGCCGAGCGCATTTTGTGCCCTCCCATCGCCGGATTCAGGCGTGACGCCAAACGCTTCTGTCATCCCTGTATAGCTCGATTCAGGCGTGACTCCACCATTTTCTTGCTCACCGTGAGCGGCCTTGTGGCGGGTATGCACACCGCGAGTTCTGGCGTCGCGGCAATCATCAGTGCTCCGATTGGCCACGTGCGGGCCGCCAGCTAACCGGCGATCATCAAAGTTTGGAGTGATATCAGAAGTAGACACAGATGCAAGACTAGGCTACCAGCGCATCAGAATGAAATAACCGCATATGTGAATGCCATAGAGGCCACCAGGCACTATCCGCGCGTCTGCCTATATTCTCCCCACACCGTATCCCGCCCATACCCCACACATCTACTCCGTCGCAGCCTCCTCACCGCCACGCTATCGCGCACTGCACCAACTAGTATCTGAGCAGCCCATAGGCAGCCCGTTCTCTACGCAGCCCATAGCCTGCGCTGCTCAGTCTCCGCACCACCTATAGTCTCTGTGCCGTCAATGCTCTGCGCGTACTCCTGCGCGCAGATCCAGGCTCGTCATTCAACGTATCTGCCAGCTAGCACTTCAACGCCGGTGTACTTCAACGCTGCTACGCATCAATGCCGTTGGCAATGCGGGCAAAAATGCGTGTGTCTGCCCATGAAAGGCACTGCCTGAATCGGATGTCCACACTGCGGACACGCCTGGCCTGCACGGCCATAGACGGCCAACTCCCGCTCGAAGTATCCCGCCTCCCCATTGGCGTTGCGGTAGAGGCGATCAAAGGAGGTGCCGCCCGCTGCCAGCGCTTTGGCCAAGACTGCGCGCACCGCCTCGGCTAGCCATGCGGCGCGGCGCTTTCCTAGCTGGCGGGCACGCGGATCAACGCCAGCGAGAAAAAGAGCTTCGTCGGCATAGATATTGCCAATGCCAGAGACGACTTTCTGATCGAGAAGTACCCGTTTGATCTCGCGGCGCGCCCCTGCCAGCCGCTGCGCCAACTGCGCGGGGGTCATTTCTAAGGCATCGGGAGCGATATGAGCTAGCGAAGCCGGCACGCGCCGCCCATCTGCGCTCGCCACAAACGCCGAGAGTGCTAGAAAACCAAACGTGCGCTGGTCGATAAAACGCAGCACGCCGTCACCATAATCAAACCGCGCCCGCTCGTGGCGCCTGCCCGCCGGATAGTACCGAGTGGCAGCATCGTAAGCGGCATCATTAATCAAGAGCTGGCCAGACATCCCCAGATGAATCACCAGCGCCTGCTCACTGCGAGCAAATTCGAGCCATATAAACTTGCCTCGCCGAGCCACCTCCTGCACCGTTTGGCCGGTGACGGCAGATGCCAACGCCGCAGAGCCGCCAGGTATAGCCCGCACCACCCGAGCATGGAACACCTCAACGCCGCGCACCCTCTGCCCCAGCACAGCTGCAGCCACTCCAGCTCGAATTGACTCCACTTCCGGCAACTCTGGCACGGCTCACTCCCTCCTGCGCAGCTCCAGCTCAGAATCCCACTCCACTATGACGATCTATTGTGACGCTATGTCTCTTGTGACGCCATATACACGCCGAGCAGCCACTCAGATCAGCGTGTGCTGATCAGTCCGCTCAGATTAGTTCCTGCAGATCAACTCGCGCAGAGCCAGTTCGCTCAGATCAGTTCGCGCATTCACTTCGACCCGTTCAGATCCGTTCTCCGGTTTTGCGATTCCTCCAACTGATGCGATAGCGCTCATCGTAACGCCAACGCGGCGTCGCCCCGCGGAGCTGAGCTGCTTCTCGCGCGCAGGCCACGCAGCTCGCCGGCACTTGCGGACGTCGATAGCGGGCAAACTGGTGGCCAGCGGCGCAACGTCCTTGCCACAGCGGGGGCAGGTGTGGCATACCGTTCAAGCTCGCGCGAGGCTGTGCCCCGATGGCCACGGCCATGCGCTTCCACGTGGCATCGTGATGATGCCCCGCACCCACCAGCGCGTGCGCAATCTCGTGCAGTATGACGCCGCGTACAGCTTCCTCCGAGTATATGCGCATCAGCGGAGCGGAGAGTGTGATCTGCCGCTTGCTAAAGTTCGTCTGGCCAGCGCGCTTACGGGCGTGATCGAATCCGAATGCCCAGCTCTGCCCATCGCCGGTACCGGCAGCGAATGCGGCACCTCTGCTAGCTTCACCCCCGCTAGCCGCGCCTCTGCCGTCACCGACGCTGCTAGCACCGCCTCCGTAAAATGCGTCGCCGTCACCGCTACTAGCTGCGTATCCGCCACCATTGTTAGCACTGCCGCCGAGCAAACCATGCTCGGCCATCAACTCCAGGGCTAGCTCTCGCACATCGTCAATATCCATACTGACACCATCCAACAGCACGACTCGCCTGAGCGCAAGCGCTGCTACCCACATCCACCATTGGCACACAGCAGCCACACAATACAAGCACACAATGCAGCCGCACGGCATTCTCACACCGCCCACGGCGTCACAGTTGATACAGCGTCGGTGGCGTTTATTATTCAGCAGCTGTTGGGCAGCAAGGTACCGCCGCCCAAATGTGCTACGAGCAGCTTGCATTGCGGGAGAGACGTGCCATGTCAGGCTGCGTACTACCGCCTCTATGCGTATTACCATCTGGCCCACCGTTACCACTCAGGCAATACTATTTGGCTAGCCTGCTAGCTATTCTGGGTGACGTCATCAGTTGGGTATCACCACTGGCTGCTATCACTGGGCTAGCTGCTATCACAGGCTGGCCGCCATTGCGCCCTGATGACGTACAACGCAAAATTGGGGAGCCCCACAATCGAGACTCCCCAATTTTCGTTTCAACTGACGCGCCAATTTCAGCTGATGTATGAACGGCTCATGCGCTCAATTCAGCCTATTGACTACATTGCGCTTCACCTAACTCAGGCCACAGCCTTCTTCAGAGTGGAGCCAGCGGAGATCTTCACGCCATAGCCAGCTGGGATATCAATCGGCTCGCCAGTGCGCGGGTTGCGGCCTTTACGAGCAGCGCGGTTGGTGCGCTCCACGCTCATAAGACCGGTAATTTTCACGGATTCGCCAGCTGCGAGTGAATCCACCAGCACGGTCTGCAGAGCCGAAAGAGCCTTCTCTGCATCCGTCTTGGTGATGCCAGCCTCGTCAGCAATCTTCGCAATAAGTTCAGTACGGTTGAGGGACATAGAATTTCCTCTCATAGGTTTCTCATCATTTATCATTTTCAGGCTCATGCGAGCCACAATTTTGGGCTCGATTGAGCCACCACAAGAAATGTAGCGGAATTTCAAGGAAAAGCGTGAATCCCACCCGCGTGTTGTGAGATTTGACGCCTGTCGTCACTCACAAACGCTCAATTACGCTCATATTAGTAATCTGCATCACTCACACAACCAGCAGCTCAACGCTTCCCAAGGAGCTCCCCCACACAAGTCCTCCGAGACGGACTACGCCTCCATGAGCGCCTGCCCCCAATACGTATCTGGCGACGTCCCTGGCGCAATCCAGTAGACTGCTGAACCAATGTGCGTACTGTACTCGTTGAGCAAATCAGACTTATCGAGACGCTTCTGGATCGCCGTAAACTGCTTATCAGGATTCTTTTGGAAAGCAATCCACACCAAGCCAGAGTTCGTCGATGAGTTGACGTGCGGGTTCAGCGTGTCGTCATAGGCGTAGGCACGCCGGCGCAGCGCATCGTTGGGCAAACCATCTTGCTCGCGGGAAAGAGCCAGATGCGAATGGCGGTCAATCAGATAGTTCCCCTGCTCATCCACGGCATCCATGTCTTCTTCATCAAACTCACTAGCACCGCCAGAGAGCGGGGCTCCCGTGTGATAATCCCTCCCAATCACCTTACTGCGGCCAGCCTCATCGAGCTTTTCCCAAATATCCAAGTGCAGAGCAATGCGGCGAATCACCATAATGGATGAGTTATTGAGATAGGCCTGATCGGACTCAATCCATACCTGCTCCGCCCACTCTTCAGCTGAGTGCGGATTCACCGTGCCGTCGATTGACCCCATCGGATTACGTGGGGTAGCTCCGGCTGGAGCAGCGCCGAATGCATGGCCGAAGCCTTTCTGCATCCACTTCACATGAGCCACTGGAAGCGCCGTCTTGATCATCATGCGCGCCGTCATAAAAAGCGTGACGGGATCGTCGCAGCATATCTGAATCACCAGATCGCTCTGCCCCCACCTGGGCTGCAAATCGTCGCGCTCAAAAGCCGGAATATCATGCAGACCTTCAGGCTTAAGGTCACTCTTGCCGATGAGATCAAAGATACGTTCACCAAAACCGGCTGTGACTGTCAGATTAGCCACCGCCTCCACCATTTCCCGCCCGTAAAAACCAGGCACATCGGCGGCGCGCCCCTGGGTGAAATTGCGAGCGAGCGCCGTCCACTCTTTCAGCAAATTCACTAGCTCATCTTTGCCCACGCCGTCATTCAGATCAAAAGCCAGCACCTCCAGATGGGCTGGCCCCGCCTGCATAATGCCGCTCTGCACATCCCCATCAAAAGGCTGAATGGCGCTCACCAAAGGCAGATCATTAGCCACATTCATCACAGTCATGGATTGTCCTTTCTCGCGTCTCTCGCGCCTATCACACTCACGTCGGCATCTCATAGATCCTCGCATAGCTTCAAAAACTCCGCGGGGCTTTCGCAGCAGCGACGATGCAACGCCTTACTCACCCATCTTATGCCTATTTCTCCCCTCGGCGTTGAGAAAATCAGTTGAGCGATGCACGGCCTTGTGCTACCTCAGACTCGGTGCTGAAGCTAGCCTTGCTAGGCCAGGCTATGAATGAAAAGCCCCGAAGCGAGTTTGGGCTCAAACCAGGTGCTCTTGGGCGGCATGATCTCACCGGCGTCACTCACGGCCATAATATCGTGCACTGACGTGGGAAAAAGACTAAATGCGACGCCGCTGCTCCCTGCCGCTTCCTCCAGCGCGTGCGTGCCAGCCCCTCCGCCGATAAAACTGATGCGGGCATCAGTGCGTAGATCGTGGATGTTCAAGAGTGGCTCAAGCACTGTACGGGTGAGGATGGAAGTATCCAGATCTGCTACCACAGCGCCACTGAGCGCACCCACATAGCGCACGGCATACCACCGTCCACCTGTATACACCCCAAATTCTGCGCGAGATAGCGGCTGGGCGGCATCCGCATCTGCCACTTCACGAACGTCGAAATCAGCGGCAGCTAGCGCCGCAATAAAATCCGCACTCGAACGGCCAGCGAGATCAGCCACCACGCGGTTGTAAGCGAGCACTTTCAGATCGTCGGCAGGGAAAATCACTGCCATGATGGAAGCTCTCGGATCGTCCGCATCGAGGCCGCGCTCTCCAGCTACCTTGACGGCTGAGGCGGAGCGGTGGTGACCATCGGCAATGTACAGGAAATCGACAGGGGTAAAAGCGCTCACCACAGCGTCGCTCACCTCGTGGCTGAGTGGCCACAGCTGATGGCGCACGCCGTCATCCGAAGTGAAGTCATAGCTGGGATCGGCTTGCTCCAACGCCCGCTCAACGAGCTCATCAATGCCACCGCTGCGGCGATACATAAGAAATACCGGCTCGGTCTGAGCATTTGTGGCTTGAAAATGGCGGATGCGATTTTGCTCTTTTGCCACCAAAGTGCGTTCGTGTTGTTTAATAATGCCATCGCGGTAGTCTGCCACCCGCACGCAGGCGACGATTCCCGTCTGCACGTGCCCACAACCATGCTGCCGATAGACGTAGAGGCGAGGATCGTTATCGTGTATGAGAGTGCCGGAGGCCTCAAAATTCTCCAGATTCGCGCGAGCTAAATCGTGAGCTTGCTGATCGTCTTCATCTACCGTATCGGGCAAACCAATCTCCGGACGAATCACCGAGAGGAAGCGATGAGTGGGGGCGAGCGCAGCGGCTTCAGCGCGCGTGAGTACATCGTAAGGCGGGCAGGCAAAGGTAGCAGCTTCACGCTCGGCAGGGCGCCATGCAGCAAATGGGATGATAGAAACCATAACTAATCCTTTGATCGAGTGACGATGATTGAGCAGTCTTGGTACGGCCTGGGCAGCGTGAGTGCGTGGCGCGACGTCGTTCCCATCAGCCCCTTATCCATCAAGCCTCCGGCACGACGCAGCTGACGCGCAGCAAACACCGATAGTCATTTTATATCGGCATCCCAGCCGCTGCCCTAGCGCATAAGCCCTAGATGCATGTGAGGCACCGGCTCATACCCACGATCCGCGGGTGTATTCCGCGGGTGCATTCCAACGAGTCGGGCTAGACGCGCACTGAGCACCGCCGTCACGCCAGGTGAAGATATTAGTCTGATAGATATTTCCACTCGCGATTTGAAGGTTTATCAATACTGCTGAGAGATAAATCGCTATGATAGGTACTAAGAGAAAGGATTGTGATGAGTTCGGTTCTTCTTAAGATTGGCCGCTGGTGTGCGCGCCATTCTTGGAGGGTGCTCATTGCTTGGATACTCGCTCTTGGCGCTCTCGGATTTGGTTTCAGCTCCGTGGGGATGCAGCTATCGAACTCGTTTAATATCTCATCCACAGAATCCATGATAGGCGTGGATATTTTGCGCGAACGCCTGCCCCAAGCCAGCGGAGTATCTGAAACCGTGCTGATCTCTGTCTCAGATGAGGCTTCACCTGATGGGGCTGCATTTGAGGGCACCTCTCTATCTGATGCAGCCACTGCCAGCGCAGCCACCGCCGCAGACTCTGCCACATCTACTGCTGCCAATGAGCAGCCCACTTCTAGTGAGCAACCTGATGACGGCGGACAGCCTGGCGCTGGCGGGGATCTCGCCATCGACCAGCACCGAGCTGCCATCGAAAAATTCGTGAGCAACGTCAATACAATTTCCGGCATCTCGATGGCCTCCGATCCTTTCGCTGAGCAAACGCGAGCCATCACCGCTGACGGCAAACACGCCCTTATACAGGTGCAGACGGATTCCACTGTGGCTGCCTACTCTGCCAACGCCGACGGCAAGGCCAACACCGTCAAAAATCAGATTGCCAGCTACGCCCGCGAGCTCGAATCGTCAGACCCAGCACTCTCAGTGCTGATTGGCGGCAATATCGGCCAGACGGCCGGCGTCGAGCTCTCCATTATCGAAGCTCTCGGGGTGCTCGTAGCCGCCGCCGTCCTCTTCGTCACCTTCGGCAGTCTGCTCGCTGCCGGCATCCCGATTATTTCCGCCGTCGTCGGCGTGGGCGTGGGGATGCTCGGCATTTTGGTGGCCGCCAATTTCACAGATATCAACGCCGTCACCCCAGTGTTGGCAGTGATGATCGGCCTCGCCGTCGGCATTGACTACGCGCTGTTTATTATGAGCCGCGCCCGCGAATATCTGGTACAGGGGATTTCCCCCGTTGAAGCTGCTGGGCGGGCGGTGGCTACTGCTGGATCGGCAGTGGTTTTCGCTGGCATCACCGTGATTATCGCGCTGTGTGGCCTCGCGGTGTGCCGGATTCCTTTCTTGACGGCGATGGGGGTCGCAGCTGCATTTATGGTAGCGGTAGCCGTGAGCGTCGCTCTCACAGCTATCCCCGCTTTCCTTGGACTACTAGGGAAACGCTTGATCCCCAAAAAGCCCAAGAAAGCTGCCCGTCTCTCACCGGCGTCACCGGCAGCTCCGGCGTCTTCGGTATCACCAACGCCTCCAGCATCTCCGGCGTCACCTGCAACTCCTGCATCTCGGGCGTTTCCAACCTCGGCTACATCAGCTGCATCGCTTACTTCATCCACCGCATCGGCGGTGGTTGCCGCAACCGCATTGCCCGCAGCAGCCACCTCCTCTGGTTCCCGCCTAGCCACTGGTGGTTCCCGCCTAGCCACTGGCTGGATTGATGCCGTCATGCGTAGACCGGCTCTGTTCGCCATAGCGGTGATTGCGCTGCTTGGCGCCGGATCGGTGCCTTTAGCTGGCCTGTCTCTCTCGCTCGTTGATAACGGATACGAGCAGCCTGGCACCCAAGTGCGCGAGACGTACGATGCCATCTCACGCACTTTCGGAGAGGGTTATAACTCCCCCATTATTGTGATTGCCGATATCGTACAGAGCACCGATCCGCTGGGGTTGGTGAGCGATCTCTCTGACGACCTGGCCGCTATCGACGGCGTGGAGAAAGTGGCGATAGGGACGCCCAACCAAGACGCTTCCCTCGCTTTTATCGAGCTGATTCCCTCCACCGGCCAAGCCAATCCAGCCACTGAGCGAATCGTCAATGATATTCGCGCCGATGCTCCCGCTCTCGAACAGCGTTACGGCATTTCAAATCTGATGGTCACGGGTATCACGGCTGTCGCTGTAGACATTGCTGCGGTACTCAACGATGCACTACTCCCGTTTGGGATCGTCGTAGTGGGGCTGTCCATTATTTTGCTGATGATCGTCTTTCGCTCAATCGCGGTACCGCTCACGGCCACTTTAGGCTACGTGCTCTCCCTCGGAACGGGGCTAGGGGCAGTTGGTGCAATTTTCGGCTGGGGCTGGCTCGCCGATCTCTTCCACGTGACCAAAGTCGGCTCCGTTATCTCGTTTTTGCCGGTAATCGTGATGGGTATTCTCTTCGGTCTAGCCATGGACTACGAGGTATTCCTCGTCTCCCGAATGCGCGAGACCTGGATCCACACATCCGACGCCCGCAGAGCTGTGCGTGAGGGGTTCATCGGCTCCGCTAAAGTAGTGACGGCAGCCGCCCTCATTATGACGTCCGTCTTCGCGTTCTTCATCCCTGACGGCAATAAGTACATTAAGCCTATTGCCGTGGCTCTCACCGTGGGCATCTTCGCCGATGCATTCTTGGTGCGCATGACGTTCATTCCCGCCATCATGGCGCTGCTGGGTAGGCGCGCATGGTGGATTCCGGCCTGGCTAGAAAAACGGCTGCCTATGGTAGACGTCGAAGGCGAGGGCTTGGCTCGCACGCTCGAACATTCAGACTGGGTGGATCGTCACGGCGAAGCTGAAGTGCGGCTCGACTCTGTGAGCGTGGGTGACGCCAGTGGCGACGTCTTCTCCGAATTGTCGCTCATCGTGCGTCCACGTCAATTTGCTGTGGCGCGTCTCGACACGTTCCTTGCCCGCTCCACGCTCGCCGCACTGCTCGCTGGTCGAATCCAACCGCACGACGGCGTGAGCGTGATCTCTGGCCGTCCGCTGCCCGACGGTATGTCTGCCATTCAAGCCTCCACGTATATGCTTGACTATCCCGATGCTTCCCTAATTCCGTACATGACGCGGCTCGTGGTGTGTGCTGATCCGCCAATGCAAGCATGGGCAGCCCTAGAGCGAGCACATCAACGCGGGATCGCCGTGCTCGCTATCGTGGCTCCTGACTATGAGCTTCCCCTGTCGGTGCGTGCCATAGCCGCTGACGCCATAGCTCAAGCAGCGCAGGAGATAGCGGTGATAACGGTGCCCAGCGCCGACGACCCTGACGATCTCGCTAGCCGCGACGCCGCCGGCACCCCCACTCCCCGCAACGCTTCTGGCTCGGGGCGGAGTTCTGGCTCTGCTACTCACCGCAGCGGAAAAATCGCACGCACCTCAGCTCGACTCACCTCGGCGGCTTTCACATCGGCGCGCCATGCTGCACATTCGGCGCTTTCTCGCCGCTCAGAGCACGCAGATTCGCCTCAGAGCAGTCAGCATAGGAGCCAGCCATGAAACGCACGAAGCACTATCGGCTCATGTTGAGCGTGGTCGTCATTTTGCCGATGTTCTTTTTCCTCGCGCTACTCGGCGCGAACACTGAGCAGCTAAGCACCTATGGTTCACCACAAGCGGCCATCGTAAATAATGATTCCCCCGTTACTCTCACCACCGGCCAGATATTACCCGCTGGTAGACAGGTGATTGCCACCCTCACCGATCCGAAGCGTGAAACTCGTTTCGAGTGGGCAGTGGTGAGCTCTGCATCTGCTGAAAATGGACTGAAAGACGGCACCTATGAGGCCGTCGTGGACATCCCACAGAATTTCTCTGCCTCCGTAGCTGGAATTTTGCAAAGCACATCCACAACCCCTGGCACGCTCATTGTGCGTACCAATGGGACATCAGCTCTGCTGGCAGATCTCTCAAACGACATCGTCAGTGCAGCCGGAAAAGATCTCAGCACCTCGTTCACCGTCTCCTACCTCACCGAATCGCTCGCCGCTACCAGCCAGATTAAAGATGGATTCAGTCAGGCTGCTGATGGCGCCGGTCAGCTTGCTGATGGCGCTAGACAACTAGCGGATGGCAATGCCCAGCTTGCCGATGGCGCCGCTCAGGCTGCTGATGGCGCCGGTCAGCTTGCTGATGGCGCTAGACAACTAGCGGATGGCAATGCCCAGCTTGCTGATGGCGCCGCTGAATTAGCCTCGGGAGTTAGCCAGCTCAGCGCTGGTACGCAGCCGCTGCACGCCGGAGCCTCAGCGCTTGCCAGCGGGTTGCGGCAATACGTGAACGGCGTCAATCAAGCTGCTGACGGCTCCATACCGCTCGCCGCCGGAGCGAAGGAGTTTGCTGGAGGCGTTGCCCAATACGTGAATGGCGTGCAGCAAATTTACGACGGCATCACCACCCCTCAGCCAGGTCAGAGCACATCTATGCTCGGTGGAGCGCAACAGCTGGCCGACGCACTCACAGCGGTGGCCAGCGGTATTCACAGCGTAGCCGACGAGATTGTGAAACTGCTTCCCGAGGGAATCACTGCCGCGTCGGCAAGCGCACAACTGCTCTCCGACGCCTTCGACGAGCTCACCACACTCATTGAACAATGCGGCGCCGGAGATCAAAATGCCTGTGCCCAAGCGACGCAGGGAACGGCTACCACCGCGCAAGAGCTAGCCAAGTTGGTGACGCAGCTGCAACAAGTGGCTGAGCTAGCCGAAGCTGGAAAAATTAACTTAGAAGAGCTGACAAAAATCACGAATCCCGTCGATCAGCTAGCAGGCGGGGCACGCTCACTCGCCGATGGGCTTGGCACACTTTCCGAGCAGATGAAATCGAATATGCTCGGCGACAATGCGGCGGCTCTCACGGCAGGCGGCACCCAACTGGCCGATGGCGTGGCCGAACTCTCTGACGGGCTTGGGCAGCTCAAGGCTGGCGCACCTCAGCTACTCAACGGCGCATCTGCGCTCTCCGGTGGCACATCTGAGTTAGCTGACGGCACATCGCAGCTGGCCGGAGGCGCTCAAGCATTGGCGAACGGCGCCCGCGAAGCTGCTGACGGAACAGCGCTATTTGCCAACGGCACTACTCAGGCTGCTGACGGTCTTGGGCAACTTGCCGACGGCGCTTCAGCGCTCACCGACGGTGGCCAACAGCTGACGAGCGGATCACAGCAGCTAGCGAGTGAGCTGGATAAAGCGGCGCAACAAATTCCCACATACACGCGCACCGATGCTGAAAAAACAGCTCAGGCCTTGGGGACGCCCGTGAGCGTCTCTGCAAGCAGTGCTCTCGTCGATCCTCGCTCAGCTCTCGCTCCTGGAATTATTGCGCTCGCCCTCTGGCTAGGCTCATTCGGAGTCATTATTTACCGCAGCTCCATGACGGACGACAAGCTCAGAGAACCATTCACCCCGCTGGCACTGATCACTCGATCTCTGGTCTCAGCTATCGGTATTGGGGCTGCACAGAGCCTGCTGGTGATGATCGGGCTTGCCGTCAGCCGCGTACCTATCGCACATCTGTTCTGGTTGATTATTGTGCTGCTACTATCTTCGTTCACGATGATAGCCTTGCACGTGGCGTTTACCGCCACACTAGGTATGAAAGGCGGAGGGGTTCTCTCTCTGGTGTTCCTCGGGCTGCAACTCGTGTCGCTCAGTACTCTCCTGCCCGTCGCTTCTCAATCCGCTCTAGTCAGTGCACTACACATATTTTTGCCAGTGCCACAAGCTCAAGATGCCCTAACTAGCGCGATCACAGGAGTTGGCTCCAGCTCGGTGGCAGTGTGGATGCTCATTTTCTGGTTCCTCGCCTCCGGTTTCATCTCCGTGGCAGCTGTGGCCAAGCGCCGCGCTGTGAGCGTGCCGTCACTGCGGGCGTTTGCTGCCCACTACTGGCCACTCATCCGACGCTGATAAAGCCGCACCACGCACCTCCCGAGGGATCGTGGGACAGTTGCTGCCAAGGATTCGGTTGATATATCTATCGCCAGTCTTAGCTATCGAGCTTGATAACCTCGGGCGGCATTTTAGCCGGTGGCATTGTAGCCGTCAGTATTTTAGCCGGCGGCAACGCCAAACCTGCCCGATATAATCACCTTGATAGCATCAAGCCCGATAGTGAAAATTGCTAGCCACTCGGATATGTAGCCCCGATCTGCCGATGCCCCGCAAGGCTTTGCCAATTCTCTACTAATGCCCGCAAGGCTCTGCAAGACCTACCAATGCTC
Organism: Actinomycetaceae bacterium; assembly: GCA_028724905.1. GTDB lineage: Bacteria > Actinomycetota > Actinomycetes > Actinomycetales > Actinomycetaceae > Arcanobacterium_A. The sequence goes on from JAQYTG010000018.1 coordinate 373,456, forward strand.
AGACCATCTGCCAAGGCTGAGACGCTCATTGCTCAAGGTCGAGCTTCACCGCCGCGCACTGCCGTGATCATTGCGGCTCGCCGCACGCTGGAGCCGAATGGCAGTATCGCGGTCGATAATCAGGTGAGTGATCACTCCTGCGCGCAGTGCCGCCAAAACTGCCGGCACCCTCCCTGCTCCCGCCACCACGGCGACGCGGGTGGGAATTTTCCGCAACATATCAGGGGTTGGCCCAGAGGCGCGGGCATTGAGGGCAAGATCTTTCCACGTACCATCCCCGCGCAGCAAGACGGTACACACGTCTCCCACCACGTGTTCACGGCGGATCGTCTCCATATCGCTCGGGTGGAGATATCCGCCCGAATACACCATGGAGGGAATGGCTGAATCCAATGATCCGACGCCAAAAACTGCCATATTAGCTCGCTGCTGCACGGCACGGATCGAACTCACAGCAGTCTCTTTCCACAGTGCATCGCGGGTGCTAGCGCGATCAAAAAATGCCGGCACCGGAAAAGTGACGATCTGGGCACCAAATGCCGCCGCAATCGTCTGAATGAGCGCACCAGCATAAGGTATCCCTCGACCAGCCACCCCCACTGCACCGTTGAGTTGCACCACTGTCAGGCCGGAAACAGCCCGTGGCTGCAGGTGCCCAGCAACTCTCGATATCGTATTGCCCCACGCCACACCAATCACGTCACCAGGCTTGACCATTTCGCTAAACACCGAGGCCGCCATAGCGCTCACGCTATCGAGCCGCTGATACTCACTAGCCCCAAAAGGCACCGGTACGATTGTAGCTTTGACTCGAAAACTACTCGCTAACCATTGCACGAGTTGTGAGGATTCCTCGTCCACCGGCTGCACTGAAATACGCACATAGCCGCGTTCGCGTGCTTCCTTGAGTAGGCGGGAAATCGTGGAGCGGGAGACGCCCATCGTACGGGCGATTGCTTCCATCGTCTGCCCCTCGATGTAGTGCATCACCGCCACGTCATAGAGCACATCCGTTTCACGCCCCATCAGTCTCCTCCCTTTCTACGATCATTGCCTCGTTGTATGGCCGCGCTTATTGCTGGGTGACGCCAGTGGGCTGCGCTGCCCTATACATCTGCCTCATACACCTACCTCATGCATCCGCCGTCACTCATCAGCCCCACGCGCCGTTTTATCGAGCGTCGCTCACCCATCCCAGGCGCCCGTCTCACGCGCCACCACATACCATGCACCAAGCGTCATTCATCCGCCCAGGTACCAGCGTCACAGGGTGGTGACGGCACCGGCGTCACACATCACTCAGGTATCTGCATCACGCATCCACCCCCAGGCAGCGGCGTCACACATCACTCAGGTATTGGCGTCACGCCGCATCACCGCGATGCTCTGACAGCTGAGTTTAGCAGCTTTGCACATTTGTGCACACATGACGTGACGATAGTGCACAGATTCTTGAGATGTATCTTTTCATAGCACAATGCTTCACTTCAGCTGGTCAAAGTATTAGCGTTTCTCTGAGAAGGGTGCCGCGAGTAGTGCCAGCGATATGCGTTAAGCAACTAGCAGCGAAGCCACATACACAGGCGGCTTCACTGGCTGTCAGCAGACTACGGCCACGCACAGCAGGTGAGCCTCGCAGCGCGTGTGCTCACAACAAGACACAGCAAGTATTCGATCGACGCAAAGTAGGAAAGATGACCTCACTGACAACGGATGTCGTGGTGATTGGCGGAGGAGCTACCGGCACGGGAGTTCTGCGCGATCTAGCGATGCGTGGTTTCAGCGCCCTACTGCTGGAGCGCGCAGACCTCGCTCAGGGAACCACGGGGCGTTTCCACGGCCTGCTTCATTCCGGTGGCCGCTACGTCGTCTCCGACCCCGAATCGGCTACGGAGTGCGCCCAGGAAAACGAGATTGTGCGGCGGATACATTCCGATGCCGTGGAAGAGACCGGCGGCCTGTTCGTCGTCACTCCCAACGATTCTGAGGAGTATGCAGATAGCTTTCTGGCCGCAGCCGCCGCCGCCCGAGTGCCGGCACGCGAGATATCAGTAGCCGAAGCACTCCGCCGCGAGCCACGTCTTCACCCGAAGATGAAGCGCGCTTTTGAGGTGCGTGACGCCGTGATCGACGGTTGGCGCATGGTATGGGGCACGGTTGCCTCAGCGCAAGAGTACGGAGCCCGCACACTCACCTATCATCGGGTGACGTCCATACACACTGATCAGGGAAACATCAGCGGCGTGAGCGCTATCGACGAAAAAACCGGCGAGAAAATAACTATCAGCTGCCGAGCCGTCATCAACGCGGGCGGCCCATGGGCGGGAAAAATTGCGGCACTCGCGGGGGCACACGGCGTGGACGTGGTGCCTGGGCGCGGCATTATGGTGGCGATGAACCATCGGCTCGTCAATACCGTTATCAACCGCTGCGTCTATCCGGCTGATGGCGATATTCTGGTGCCTGACCACACCGTATGCATCATCGGCACGACCGATCAACACGCCTCTGATCCGGATTTTCTGGAAATTAGCACCAGCGAAGTACAGCAGATGCTCGATGCTGGCGAGGCCATGATCCCAGGATTCCGCCAGGCGCGAGCGATACACGTATGGGCTGGGGCACGTCCGCTGGTGCGCGATCAGCGCGTGAGCACCTCCGATACCCGACACATGAGCCGCGGCATGAGCATTATCGACCACCACAAGCGAGACGGCATAGCGGGGTTTTTCTCCATCGCTGGCGGCAAACTCACCACATACCGACTCATGGCGAAAAACGTGGTAGATGCGCTGTGCGAGCAGCTCGGTGAAAACCGCCCCTGCCGCACAGCTGAGGAAAACACCCCTGGAGCCACGCCACGCAATCACGCCATCACTGATCGGCTGGCCCACGCCGAGAGCGTGCGCCAGAGCGAACAGCTCATCTGCGAGTGCGAACTCGTGACCCGCTCGATGATCGAGCAGGCTCTGGCCGATCAGCCCCATGCAAACTTCGACGATCTACGCCGGCAGTTACGCATCGGTATGGGGCCATGCCAAGGCACATTTTGCGCGCCGCGCCTCGCAGGGATTGTGCACGCTTGGAAAACATCACAGCTGCCCAGCCACAGCGTACAAGCTGCCCGCAATCATGCACGGGATATCCGAGACGTTCACAGTGTGCAAGCCCTTACTCGCTGCCCCGCCCCCTCAGCCACCCACCAGGCCGACGTCACGACGACGCAGCTCAGGCTCTTTGCACGCAACCGCGAGAGCGGGATTACTCCACTGCTGTTCAACCAGCAGCTGCGAGAAGCCGCACTCAACCGTTGGGTGATGCACAGCACGCTGGGGATAGAGCATCTTCCTCAACCAAGCCAAGAGGCCATTCTCGCCACCGGCGATCTTGCGTTGCTCTATGGCACGCACACATCTGCGCCATCCTTAGCCGCCAATGCCAACCAGTGGAAGGAGCAGCACGCATGAGCAACGTCGTGGTGATTGGAGCGGGATTAGCTGGCCTTGCCAGCGCCCTGATGCTCGCCGACAACGGCCATCGCGTGAGGATCGTCGCTCGTGGATGGGGAGGCCTACTTCTGAGCAAAGGAACCATCGACATTCTAGGATGGAGCGGTGACGGCAGTGCTACCCGTGACGGCAGTGCTACCGGTGACGGCAGCTTCAGCAGCGATACCATCGGTGACGGCAACCTCAGTACCGCAGCTATGAGCGGCAGGAGTAGTGAGCGTGATCAGCCTGTTCACGCCCTAGCTCCGGCACTCGCAGATTTTATCGCCGCACATCCCGAGCATCCGTATGCGGCTATCGGCGCCGAACGAGTGCTGGCAGGAGCGCAGTGGCTCACGGGCAGGCTCCCATTTTTCTCCTCAGTTTCGCGCTCTTTCGCTTCAGTTCTACCCCTCCCCTCCTCAGCTCCGTCCTCCCCCTCCTCGGCTCCGTCCTCCCCCTCCTCAGCTCCACTCTCAGCGATTGCAGGGGAAGACGCCAGCCGCGCCCCCTCAAAGGAGATGGCGACATCCGCCACTCTCACAAATAAACTGCTCCCCACAGCGATAGGATCCGTGCAACCTTCAGCGTTTGTGCCTGATTCCATGCTGGCGAGCGCTTTGACAGCAGGCGAGCACTACCTCATTGTGGGCATCAGCAATCTCAAAGATTTTCATCCGCAACTCGTGGCAGACAACCTTGCCGCTTCCCCGTATGTGCCGGTGCACACCCGCGCGGTATCTATTACGTTGCCCATACAGAGCGATCACAGCGGCTACAACGTGGATGCCACCGGCACCGCCATCGCCCGCTGCCTCGACAGCACTAACGCTTGTAACTCGCTATCTGGCAATTCTGGCAGCAGCTATGCCGGCTCCGCCCACTGCAGCGAGAACGACGGCATACGTGACGGCGAATGCACGACCAGGAGCCGCAGCAACGATAGCTTCACCGCACGCAGCCCTGAGTTTATATCGCTCGCACAGCAGCTCAAAGATGCCGTCCACCCAGGAGAGATAGTCCTCGTGCCAGCCGTGCTCGGTCTAAACTCTCAGACGTACACCGCACTCAGCAAGGAAATCGGCGTACCGGTGGGTGAAATTCCACTGCCTCCGCCCTCAATTCCAGGCCGGCGTCTTCATGATTATCTGGTGCATGAGTGCCGCGAGCGCCGCATCGACATCATGCTCAATGCCGAAGCCGTAGGCGTGACGCCAGATGCCCACCTCAGCGCTCAGAGCAACTCTGCGATCCCCGTTGCGGCCAGCTCAGAGCCGAGCACTGCCGATCTTCCACAGATTCGCTCGGTAGCAGTGCGGGTAGCCGGAGGGGTGAAACAGCTGCGCGCGGATGCCGTCGTCTACGCTGGCGGGGGCTTTGAATCTGGCGCATTAGAGCGAGATTCGTTCGGACGGGTGCGAGATACACTCTGTTCCTTGGCTGTATGGAGCCCTGACGGCGAAATTTTCGGCTCCGGTGTGCGCGTTGATCGCTCGATGCGTCCGCTCGCGCTCCGCTCCGATGGCTCCCCCAGTAGCGCGATTTTTGCCAACCTCTACTGCGTGGGATCAATTCTCGGCGGAGCGCTGCCCTGGGATGAGGGTTCTGGTGAGGGAATCGCATTAGGAAGCGCTTTCGCTGCCGCTGAGGCAATCGGGCAGCAGAGCAACCAGCACAGTAACCAGCAGAGCAAGGAGAACTACTGATGGCCGCCCACTCCTCTCACATCTCGGATCCTCTTGATTTTGCCAAAGCCTCTCTCGCTCGCGCTTCTCTCGATGCGTGCGTCAAATGCACTATCTGCGAAAGTCAATGCCCCGTGATGCGCTCGACTGACCTCTTTTCGGGGCCGAAATACGTAGGGCCGCAAGCGGAACGTTTTCGTCACGGAGCCTCCGTAGATCACTCTCTCGACTACTGCTCGGGTTGTTCCATCTGCACCACGAGCTGCCCGCAAGGAGTGAAAATCGCTGAAATCAACGCCCAGGCACGTGCCGTTATGAAAGCGGATCGTATGCCGCTGCGAGATCGGCTTATCACGCAAACTGAGCTGGAAGGTAAACTGCTGACGCCATTCGCCGCTATCGCTAATGCAGCGCTGCACGCTAAGCCGATTCGCACAATCATGCAAGGTGTCGTCGGCGTACACAAGGATGCCCCGATGCCCACGGCACAAAAGTACTCATTCCCCGCTTGGTGGAAGCATCACACACGCCGCCCAGCCAGTGAACGCCGCGTGCACGCGGGGCTGAAAGCTGGCGAACACGGATCGATTGTCTTTTTCCACGGTTGCGCTGGCGGATATTTTGAAGTGGCCACTTCGATTGCCACCGTGGAAGTGCTGGAATATCTCGGCTACGACGTGATTGTGCCGGAGCAAGGATGCTGCGGCCTCGCCCAGCAGTCGAATGGACTCTTCCGCCAAGCCTCCCGCAAAGTACGCACGCTGTGTGAACAACTGCGCGCAGCCGGGCAAGATCTGGTGATTGTGAGTTCTAGCGGTTCGTGCGCGGGAATGCTGCGTCATGAAGCCCGCGAGATTATGGGGCTGGAGGATCCGGAGCTCATCGACGTTGGCTCGCGGATGGTGGAAACCTCGGAGTTCCTCCTGGAACTGATGGATAAGGGCAAATTTCCGCTTGAAGATCTACACCCGTGTGAGCTCACGATCCCCTACCATCAGCCGTGCCAAGTGAAATCTCAGGGTATTGGCAAACCAGCTATCCGCATGATGGAGGCTATCCCAGGGGTGAGAGTGGTCGAATCCGAGCAGGCGTGCTGCGGAATTGCCGGTACCTACGGGCTGAAAAAAGAAAAGTTTGAGGTGGCTCAGCGCGTGGGCGCTCCGCTCTTTGCGATGGTACGCGAGACGAACCCGCAGCTCGCCGCCTGTGAGACGGAGACGTGCCGTTGGCAAATTCGCGCCGGCACTGAGGCCGAGGTGATTCATCCGGTACAGCTCATCCACCATGCTCTCGGCCTGGCTGGCACCGGAAAGTTGCGAGGGATGGCGTGGAACAAGCTACCGAAGAAAGGAGAACATCTGGGCACGCAGTAGCGATACGATGTGCAGTAACGAGCTATAGACTCTAGAAGCATCAGCAGTTGCGCTCTCTCGCTCATTCGTGACGCCAATTCGTGACGCTCATTCGTGACGCCAAGCGCAGCGCAGAGCGTGACGCCCGTTGCAGCCTCACCACAATCAGCTCACCACATGAACTCACACATGGGCGTGCAGCGCAGGGCACCGCAGCCCCAAAACATCTCCAGCGCTTGTCGTCACTCATATTGCAGCTATGAAAAGGAAAACCGATGGCCGAGGAAAAGCCCAGCAAGAAAACCGAAAAGAAATACGTACTCGCTATCGACCAGGGCACCACATCTACCCGAGCAATTCTGTTTGATCACAGCGGCACGATCGTCTCCACTGGACAGCTTGAACACCGGCAAATTTTCCCGCACGCGGGATGGGTAGAACACGATGCCATCGAAATTTGGGAAAACACCCGCAAAGTCATTGGCGAGGCGCTCTCCACCGCTGAGACGAACCACCACCAGATTGCCGCCGTGGGCATCACCAACCAGCGAGAGACCACGATCGTCTGGGATCGGCGCACCGGCATACCTATCTACAACGCAATTGTGTGGCAAGATACCCGCTCGCAAGATATCGCCGATAGGCTTGCCCGTGAAGGAGGAGACGACCGTTTCCGTTTTATCGTGGGCGAGAGGCTCTCCACCTATGCTTCCATCACCAAGCTGATGTGGATCCTGGAGAACGTTCCTGGAGCGCGCGAAAAAGCACAGGCGGGCGAGCTGCTCTTCGGCAACCCCGATACCTGGGTCATCTGGAATCTCACCGGCGGCTCTAACGGCGGCATTCACGTGACGGACGTGACCAATGCTTCGCGTACCATGCTGATGGATCTGCGTACGCTCAGCTGGCGCGCAGATATTTGCGATATCGCCGGTATTCCCATGAGTATGCTCCCCGAGATTAAGAGTTCCGCCGAGGTGTATGGATATGGCCGTCAAAGTGGGCTGCTCCCTGGCGTTCCTATCGCCGGCGATCTCGGAGACCAGCAAGCTGCCACATTCGGGCAGGCGTGTTTCGAGCCGGGAATGGCAAAAAATACTTATGGTACCGGCTGCTTTATGCTGATGAATACCGGCGAAGAGCCGCAGTTTTCCAACAACGGCCTGATCACCACGGTCTGCTATCAAATCGGCCGGCGCAAACCCGTATACGCGCTGGAGGGATCAATCGCCGTCACTGGTTCGCTCATCCAGTGGCTACGCGACAACTTACAGATCATTACCAGCTCCGCCGAGGTGGAGGCGCTCGCTGCATCCGTGACGGACAACGGCGGAGTTTATTTTGTCCCAGCATTTTCCGGCCTCTTCGCTCCCTATTGGCGAGGTGACGCCCGCGGGGCAATCGTCGGCATGACGCGCTACAACACGAAAGCCCACATCGCTCGCGCCGCCCTTGAAGCCACCGCTTTTCAGACCCGCGAAGTGCTTGACGCTATGGAAGCTGACGCCGGCATGAAGCTCGGGGAGTTGCGCGTCGATGGGGGGATGACGGCAAATCACCTACTCATGCAGTTCCAGAGTGATATTCTCGACACTGCCGTCGTGCTACCTAAAGTGGCTGAAACGACGGCTCTCGGGGCGGCCTATGCGGCGGGAATTGCCGTAGGATTCTGGCGCGGTGAAGAAGATGTGGTTGCAGGCTGGCAAGAGGCGAGCCGGTGGACGCCCACTATGGAGGCTGCTGATCGTGAGCACTACCTCAACCAGTGGAAGAAAGCCGTGAGACGCACATTTGATTGGGCGGATTAATCGGTTTGCTTGGGTGGAGTTAATCAGGTTTTCTGGCGGATTAATCGGCATCTAGCCCACGCAGCTAACTCACGCCCGCCGACGTCGAGGCACCCGCCTGATCCGCACGCGACTAGCCGAGCTGGCCAATCAATTGCCGAGAGATTTCAAAGTTCACCTGGGCGAGAGGCATAATAGTGGCGTTCATCAGCGGTTTTCTCCATTGAGATGAGAGATCTCAATGCACATCCGCATTCACTGGAAAGAACAAAAGCATGACGCAACAGACAACAACGCGCTCTGCCGTCAAAGAATTGACGATTCGGGCGGTCATTATTGGCGGCATCATCACTTTGGTGTTCACCGCAGCTAACGCATACTTGGGTTTGAAAGTTGGCCTCACGTTTGCCACGTCCATTCCCGCCGCCGTCATTTCGATGGCGGCCTTGCGCAAGTTTGCCGACCACACCGTAGTAGAAAACAATATCGTACAGACGATCGCTTCTGCTGCGGGCACTCTCTCAGCCATTATTTTCGTCCTCCCTGGCCTGGTGATGGTGGGCTACTGGAGCGGATTCGACTTTTGGGAGACCACCGCCGTCACTCTCATCGGAGGTATTCTCGGCGTCACGTATTCCATCCCGCTCCGGCGTGCGCTGGTGACTGGCTCCGACCTGCCCTACCCTGAGGGCGTGGCCGCTGCTGAAGTGTTGAAAGTGGGCGATACTCACGGTTCGGCGGAAGAAAATCGCCGCGGTCTACTTATCATCGTCTGGGGAGGTATCGCGTCTGCTGGATACAGCTTGCTGGCGGCGCTCAAAGCCGTGGCCGGTTCACTTTCGTTCCCATTCCGTGTGGGCGCTGGCGCCACAATGGTAGGGGGTTCGCTCTCCTTGGCTCTGGTGGGCGTAGGGCACTTAGTCGGTCCAGCTGTCGGCATCGCTATGACTGTCGGTTTCGTGACGGCATACGGAGTGTTGCTGCCGGTGCTCACCGTCTCGAAGCTAGCAGCTGGTAGCGGCGAGCTCGGAGATATCGTCTCAAGCGTCTTCGGCCAAGATGTGCGCATGATCGGCGCTGGGGCGATGGCCGTGGCCGCTGTGTGGACGCTCCTAAAAATCATCGGCCCTATTATCACCGGCATTAAGGAATCACTCGCTTCCTCCCGCAAGCGCGAAGCTGGCGAGCAGCTGCCCGTCACCGAACAAGACATTCCGTTCAAGTACGTGGCTGCTATTACGGTGATCTCAATGGTGCCGATCGGACTCTTGCTCTGGCAGTTCTTACAAACATCCCCGATCTCGCACCACACCGGCACACTGATTATGCTCAGTATTCTTTTTGTGCTCCTCATCGGCCTAATTGTGGCGTCAATCTGTGGCTATATGGCGGGGCTCATCGGCGCTTCCAACTCCCCTATTTCCGGAGTTGGCATCATCGTGGTGGTGGCAGCAGCTCTCCTGATTCTGCTGATCACCGGCAATGAGGCACAAACCCATCCTACGGAGCTGACGGCATATACGCTCTTTACAACCGCTATCGTATTTGGGATTGCAACGATCTCAAACGACAACTTACAAGACCTCAAAACCGGCCAACTCGTGGGAGCTACCCCCTGGAAACAGCAGGTGGCCTTGATCATCGGTGTGGTCTTTGGCTCCATCGTGATTCCGCCGGTGCTGCAGCTGCTGATGAACAGCTTCGGTTTCCTTGACGTCACTGGCAACCTGATCGGCCCAGCTTCCGGCAACCCCGATGCCGCTTTGCAAGCTCCGCAAGCCACCTTGCTTGCCACCATTTCAAGCGGTATCTTCGGCGGCTCGATGCAGTGGAACCTCTTCGGCATTGGCGCCGCTATTGGCATCGGCGTGGTGATTATTGACGAAATTCTCGGCAAGACCACTAGATTCCGCCTAGCACCGCTGGCTGTGGGCATGGGGATGTACCTGAACATCTCTACCACACTGATGGTGGCCATCGGGGCGTTTATCGGCTACGGGTATGATCGTTGGGCTGCTCGACAAGCCAACCCCGAGCGCTCGAAGCGCTATGGCATCTTGCTCGCCACCGGTTTGATCGTTGGCGATTCGCTCTTCGGTATTTTGAACGCCGCCCTCATCGGTGCCAGCGGAAACGCCGATTTCTTGGGAATTGTGCCCGACGCTTTCGCAAACCCGAGTAAGCTGCTCGGCATCGCCGTCTTCGCCGTTATTATCGTGGTGAGCTACCGGTGGGTGATGACTAAATCGCGCGAGAGCTGATGAGCTCTTTCACGGCCTGCACGCTATTTGGCAGGTCTAGCACCCGAGTGCCGCCGCTTTCCACCTGCGCGAAACGCGGCGGCACGTGCGGTATCTGGCCAATAGCCTCGGCGATCGTGCTGGCAAATTTCACGGGCAGCGCCGTCTCCAACACCACGATCGGGGTATCCACAGAGCTAGCGTAACGGCTAGCTACGTGTACGCCATCCGCGGTGTGCGGATCAATGAGGACGCCATAGCGTTCGCACAGATCCCGAATATGCCAAATCCGATCAGCGTGCGTGGACGAGCCGGAGAGGAAGCCATAGTTGCTTGAAATTCTGGCAAATTCTGGGGTATCAGCGAGCGAAAATTCTCCGGTCTCGCTCAGCTGCGAACCAAACAGTTCAGCCACTCGTGTGCCGTCACGGTCTAAGAGATCAAAAATGAAACGCTCAAAGTTGGAGGCTTTTGCAATGTCCATTGATGGACTCGACGTCTTGGCGACTTCAGCGGAGCTACGCACGCGGTAGACGCCCGTACGGAAAAACTGATCGAGCACGTCGTTTTCATTCGTGGCTAGGATCAGCTTGTCAATGGGGAGGCCCATCGAGCGGGCAATGTGGCCGGCACAGATATTCCCGAAGTTACCACTGGGCACGGCAAAGCTCACGCGCTCGGCGTTGCTGGTAGTGAGCTGAATCCAGAAAGCGATGTAATAGATGATCTGAGCCATCAAGCGAGCCCAGTTAATCGAATTGACGGCTCCGATGTGGTAACGCTCTTTGAAAGCCGCATCGGCATTGACTGCTTTCACGAGCTCTTGGCAGTCGTCAAAGACTCCATCCACCGCCACATTGACGATATTGGCATCCATCAGAGAAAACATCTGCGCCCGCTGGAAAGCAGTCATCCGTCCCGCTGGAGTGAGCATGAAAACCGCGAGTGAATCGCGCCCTCGCAGCGCATACTCGGCTGCCGATCCAGTGTCTCCACTGGTGGCACCTAAGATATTCAAAGTAGCTGAACGGCGCGCCAACTCATACTCAAAGAGCTCCCCCAGCAGCTGCATCGCCATATCTTTGAATGCAGCAGTAGGGCCATTCGAGGTGTGCCCAAGCCACAAGCCGCTCTGCCCTAGTTGCGAGACCGGCGTCACCACCTCTGATCCGAATTTTTCGGCAGTGTAGGCACGCGCCGTCAGCTCCTTGATATCTGCAAGCGGTATATCGTCTGCGAAGAGAGCAACCACCTCTGCCGCCAGCGCCGCATATCCGTGCTCTCGAAACGTCCGGCGTAAATCGGTGAGGATACTATCTGTGAGCTGGGGGTACGTCTGCGGCACGTACAGCCCGCCATCTGCGGCCAAGCCCTCAAGCAGAATATCGCAGAAGCGCTCACCTGCGGCATCGCTGGAGCTGAGGCCGGCTTCGTAAACAGATTGAGCCGATCGAGTGGAAATATATCGCATGGCGCCATTTTCGCATATACCGCGCCCGTGTGCCCACCGCCGCTCATAACCACGTGCCGTCACCAGCCTCCAGCACAATCGGTCAGACTAATTTGATCAACCTGCGCTGCGCGCTAGTGGTAGCGTGTTGTCTATGCTAAACGAATTGAGGATTTCTGGCTCGCACCCCACGACGGTGCGCTACTACGAATGGACGCCACAATCACTGCACCTGCCGCATCCACCGCACGCGAATAACGCGCCTGTTGAGCCATCACAAATACCACAACCACCGCACCCGCATAGCATACCCACCGGCAGCTCCCCAGATGCTGCAGGCACCCCCGACGTTCAACCGCGCAAACCAGATGCCGCCCTGCACGCCGAAACTCCTGCACGTCCGCGCGCCGTCATACAACTCGTGCACGGAATGGTTGAGCACCTCGGGCGCTACGCTCCGCTTGCCGAGTACCTCACCGAGCATGGATATGTGGTGGTAGGAGCCGATCACCGCGGCCACGGCCTGAGCGCCAACACTCGCAACCCGCTGGGATATTTCGGAGATGGCGTGGAGTGGGAAGATCTCGTGGAAGACATTCACGCCGTACGCCTGCACGCTTCTGAACGCTATCCTGACCTCCCTTATGTGATTTTTGGGCATTCGATGGGATCGTTCATGCTGCGCACATACCTCATGCGTCACTCTCAAGGCCTAGCTGGCGCCGCCATCGTGGGCACGGGACTGTGGCCTGGAACTATAGCCACCGTAGGTCTCGCTCTCGCCCGTGCATTCAGCGCTTTGCACCCACGCAGCCAAGCCACCATCCTCAATGCGATTGCTTTTGGCCCGTACAACAAAGGCTTTGAACACCGAACTCTTTTCGACTGGCTCTCGCGCGACCAAGCAAATATAGACGACTACATCGCCGATCCGCTCTCTGGATTCGTCCCCAGCAATGCTTTCTTCGTCCAGCTCCTGCGAGGCATCCAGATAGCAAATGCCGAACCCGCCTTCCACCTCCCGCCTGAGCTGCCGCTCTACATCGTCTCTGGGGAGCTCGATCCCGTTGGCGGAGCACAGGCCGTACGCACCGTTGCCGCTCACTATGCGAATGCCGGCAGCCGTGACGTCACAGCCCGCATTTTCGCCCGCGATCGGCACGAGGTGTTCAACGAGACCAACAAAAAACAGGTGTGGGACGACTTTGCACAGTGGCTATATCGCGTGACGGCATGAGATGCGTGACGCCAGCAGCGCACACTCATCTCGCACGCAGATCCACACGTCACAGAACAATTCAAAGGAGCAACAATGTTCATCACCCAGACAAGTGATGCAGTATTTGACGCCGAGCGCAATCTTGCAGCCGACATCTACGAGCCCAACGAACCAAACGGCGCAGCCATCATACTGATTCACGGTGGCGGTTGGGCTGGCGGCGACAAATCAGCAGACGCAGATCTGGCCACTTTTTACGCTGAGGCCGGATACCTCACCGTCGTCCCGAATTATTCACTCACGCCCACCGCTTATTTTCCGCAGCCAAATGAAGACATAGCCCACGCTATCGAATGGTTGAAAGCCAGCTCGTACGAGTTTGCCCGTGATCGGATTGCCGCGGTGGGATATTCGGTGGGAGGCACGATGGCGGCCGAAATGGCTATTCGCTTAGGCATACCGGCAATCTCACTTTCAGGTATGTTTGCGAACGACATCTGGCTCGCCACCCATCCAGATCTGGAAGCCAAACCGCTGGCAGAAGTGGCTAAAGTCCACCCAGACGTCGTGGGGCCAGCTGGCCCCGTTGGGCCTGTCGATCAGTTTTACAAGTGGTTCTTGCTCAACTATTTCAATGGAGATGCCAGCAAGGCCGAAAGCTCCTCTCCCGTCTATCGGGTGAACGAAAAAACCGGCTCCATGCTGCTCGTCAATTCTTATCACGAGCTCACCCCCGTCAGTGAGGTGACTGCAATGCAGCAAGCTCTCGCCGATCACCACGTGCCTGTGTGGGTGCGGCTCATATCTGGCACACGCCACGCAAAAGCCTACTTCGAGGATGTAAAAGCCGATACTCTGAGATTCTTGGCCGACGTCCTTGACGTGGCCGAAGCACTCTGAGTGCGAAACCGTCAGAGAGTGCGAAACCTCAGATATATTTCCCTTCTTGGCGCCTCCTGTACGGGCGCAGGCTTATGCGGGCGCGGGATACTGCTGGATATACAGGATGCTGGGTCTAAAGGCGCAGGCCGTAAGCGCGGATCTATACAGGAGCGGGGCGATAGCGTGGGCTTATATGGGCGCGTTATAAAGGAGCAGCCTATACAGCCAGCCACGGGCAATTACCGCTAGGCTGTGCAATCGAGAGATGCAATCACACAGCGCCATCACATAGCACAATCACGGCAATCACGCGGCGCACTCATGGCAGTGGCCAGTTTCATCAATACGGACGTGAGTCTGAGTCGATGAAACTGGCCACGTATGCTATTTACCGCGTCACCTCTCACCTTTTTACTGGCGCACTGATACTCTAGCGCCGTTGTTACTAGCGTGCGTTACTGGTTGCTGTTAGCGTGAACGCACAACGCTGCCGTACTGGCACGTGATGCCACCTGTACGCTGCTATTAGCACTGCGCCACTGAGGCCTCTATGAGGAGACCGCTCTTCATGCGCGCCGCACATTCAGGCAGCTGCCTCTTCGGAGTCGGATGCATCAATCACTTTCTGCACTCCAGCGTGAGAAACGGCAACCTTGCGCGGTTTGGATTCTTCAGCCACCGGAATGGTGAGGGTGAGCACACCGTCGGTGTAGTCAGCCGTGATCTTTCCGGTGTCCAGCCCATAGCCTAAGTTGAGCTGCCGAGCAAATGTACCCACAAAGCGCTCGCGCGACAGCCACTTAATGCTGTCACTTTTCTCCGATTCACGCGACGCACGAACCGTCAGCGTATTTTGATCAATATCAATATCTATAGATTCCGGATCCACTCCAGGCATATCAAATTTCGCTACAAAATTGTCGTCTGTGCGATACAAATCCATGCCCATGCTAGAACCTGTGGAAGCGGCGCGCATTGCCTCATTCATCGCGTGCTCAATACCGCGGAACGGGTCATTCATAAACATTGCCATAGTCATCACTCCATTCATAACTGCGGGGCTGGCGAGTTTGACGATTCCAGCTCGCCGGTTTCCCGATCTGCTTACAACAACGCAAGAGTTGAGTTTTTATTCCACATATTTTATTGAGTCTTATACACTCAATTTTTCCGCCTTACAAAATACTTCGCGCAATAACGAAGCTACCTAGAAAACACAGCACACTAAAGCAAGCGACACAATTCGCCAGCTCAGTTGCATCAATCCACTAACGGAGTGCATCCCTATCCCAGCAAATTCTCCTCAGCGCTCCAGCAGTACTTCCCTCGCACGCCTGCAGCGTACATCTCTACCCCACGCACATTTTTCCCGCACACATCTTTACGTCTACAAACTTGCTATGTCCGCAAACTCGCCCCTCAGCGCACACCACGTTGGATGTGCGAGCAGGCAGCGAACCCTTATACCCGCCCAACCATATCTCAACGCGCATCTAGCCAGAAAGACCAATAGAATGGCCACATGAACACGATGCACTTACCACAACCACACTTTGAGCATGAGCACTCTGAGAATGGACGCGCTGGTCATAGACGCTCGGAGCACGAGTACTCTGAGCACGAGTACAGCTCTCAGATGACCGCGCATAATCAAGCCAACACACATCCCGTCGTCGTCGCCGTCAATCTTATGGGTGACGCTGTGGGCGCTGGATTAGGGCGCGCTCATTGGATGGGGATAGCTACGGTAGCAAATGACGTCATCACCAGTTGGGACGAGTACGAAGTAGCCTGGGATATCTGGCACGATCAAGGCCCTGAGGGAAGCCACCATGCGCGCATCGTGAGATTTCTGCGCGAGCACGGGGTACAAGCCGTCGTCACCGGCCATGCAGGCCCACCAATGGTCAATACCATGCTCAAACTCGGCGTCTTGCCACTGCTAGGAGCCTCCGGCTCTGCCCGAGACGCCGCACGTGCCGGCGCTCACGAATGGCTCAAGCAGCAAGGCTAAAGAAGATAATGACGATCACGTTTGCTCTTTTAGAGCGATAGTGCCAGTGAGCTAATTTTAACCACTGGGCGATAATTTCTAGTCAGTCACTTTAGCTACTGGGGTGATAGTGCTCGGTCAGACCGACATTATCTCCCTCCCCATAAGCCAACCCATAAGCCAAAACAGCAAGAGCCAGCCAACATCACATCTGAATTCGTAAGGAGATCAGTTTTCTGGAGCCCATGCTTCGCATCCAATTATGCGCCGCAATCAAGCCGATAATTTTTCTCCTTATCCGCTTCCTCTCGTCACCCCAGAAGGCCCAAAATACGATAGTCACGAACACTTATTTTTTGAGTCACGATGATCGAAAACTTGTGATACGAATACACACATTGAACGCTTCTAAATATACGACCCCTGAGCATGGCTAGCTCTGTTTGAGCCAAACATTCTTTGTCTAACTTCCTCCTATCTTCCCACAATTCAATGTCGCTATTTGTAAGCCCACTTCGGCCCTTCAATGAGCACTGCGCCTTTTGCATTCAACCTATCTTTGAGTAGACTATCTGCAATCCTAGGTAAATACCTCGCCATTTCCCCCTCCAACAAATAACGCTTCAATAGGCTCTATTATCAGTAGAATCAAGCATTTTCGCGATTTCATTCAAGTGATTGGCGGGTTTTCATTCAAGTATTTGGCGGGTTTTCATTCAAGTATTTGGCGCAACTTCGTTCAAGTAATTGGAGATTTTTCGCTCAAGTTTGTGGCATTTTTATTCTTTATGCTTTTTCTGTGCATCCAGACTGAATCCATCAACCTGCATGGCAGTTGAAACACGAGTATAGACGTATGCCTTTGCTCTTGGTTTCTCGCTCATTTCTTTTTCCCACCTTGGTGTTGTTGTTAATCATCGTGAGTATAGTACAACTCCAGAATGTGAACATTTCAAGGTTTCTGGGAAAGATGTCGGCCATTTTTAAAAATTTCTGCATACCTTTTTTGAGCTTTCCGACCTGCATTACAGTACAACAACAAAATAATCGCTGTATCACTAAAATGTCAAAAAGTTTCTGTATATAATATCAGTAATTTACTGTATATAATATCGTTTGGACATTGTATGAACAAATACACAAATGCGATTCCGCTGTGCTGTTTCCGCGTTATTGATATTATATACAGAAAAAGATATGAGCAAATTTTTATATTCACTGAGTGCCGGCAGGTACCAGGAAGCAAAAAAGCAGGACCCGCAGGTCCTGCTCTAGATTCTAATCTGTTCGAGTAAATTGGAATTTATAAGATATGTGATAAACCTCATTCTTCCACCTTATGTGGGATGATTCTTGCTGGTACACCAACAGCCGTACAATTTGATGGAATATCATTGACAACTACGGCATTTGCACCTATTTTCACATTGTCGCCTATCGTAACACTACCAATTATTTTAGCACCTGCGCCAATAAATACATTATCACCTATGGTTGCAGATTTATTGTTCTCACCTTGCGCTATTGTAACCTGTTGATGAATAGTGCAGTTTTTGCCAATTTTTGCATAGTGAGATATAATAATTCCATTTAGATGGTGCGGCAAATTTGGTTTTGAAGCAAATTGCGCACCGCTGTTCAAGTTTGTGCCCATTGATGCATTGGCAAAGGCATCGGAACGTTTTATCCTAAATAAATACCAAAGACGAACAAGTGTGCTTTTTTTTTGAATTGGGATTTACAACTTCTTCTCGCATTTTCCAGTAACCTTTGCCATTATAATGCTGAATTAGACCCAACATAAACGAATAAAAATTGAACCCATCTTTCTTTTCTTGTATTCGCCCTAAAGGTGTCTTTTTCATTTTACTCCTCCACATACATATGTATTTGTTCAATAATTCATGGTTTATCGAACTGTTTACACACATACTTTTCCAGTATCATTGTACCATAAGGGGGAAGTATCAGACATCTATATTCAAAAAGATGTGTCCAGCCAGAACTTCTGGAAATCTGGCTGAGCGACATCCTCACAGTATTGGGTATTATTTCAAACAGTAAGCAATTAGATGTTGTTTTGTATGTCATGGCACACATCAAACAGAGCGATAATACATTTGTCGGTTCTTATGACAAGATTGCAAGAGAATGTGGAGTGTCAAAAAGAACGGTTATCACAACAATGAAAAGTTGTTAGAGGTTGATTTTATCAGAAGAGTACAAAACGGTTATTACCAAATAAACCCAAAGTATATTCTCAAGGGGCAATGAGAATAAATGTAGGATGGTTATTGACTATTACAACACACTTGATTCTTACCCTAAGAATGATGGAAAGAAAGACCCAAACGAAAATTGATATGAGAGAATTTATAAAAACAGTGAAGGCAGGACCCGCAGGTTCTGCCTTTCGTTTTTAATCTCTCAGCATTCCAAAGTGTCTGAATGCATCCATGATTGCTGCCTCTTTTTCGGGTGGGCAAATGAGTTCTTTGCTCTTACCCTCACCGATGTTGTAATTGTCTCGTTTCTCAAAACCGCACTTGTCCTTAATCTGGGCAATGTACAGGGAGGAGACCTTCAGACCGTATTTCTCCAAGATGTATGCCTTTATCTCGGAATAGGTGGCAGTGGATGATGCTCTGCCTTGCAGGTCCTCAACATTCACATCAAACTTGATTCGCTCGTAGACATCTTTCCGGCTTAAAAGGATTACAGTCTCCACATGGTGTGTATGCGGGAAGAGATCGAGCACCTCGAAGCTCTCTATACTCCATCCGGCTGCCGCAAACACCCCCACATCACGAGCCATCGCTGCCGGATCACAGCTGACTAACATCACTCGCTGCACGCCCCGATCTTGTGCAATCACCTGGGCGGTGGCTATGCCTAAACCAGCTCTCGGGGGATCGGCAATCACTAGTTCAGGGTGCACCTGCTCAAGCGCGTGGCGTACTGCCTGCGCATCTATCCAGCTCTGGTGAGCGTGTGCCCACGGATAATGGGCGAGGTTGCCCACAGCATCTGCTACCGCCGACTCAGATCCCTCTAAGGTGAGCAACTGCCCGCTCTTTCCAATAGCTCGCGCCACTGGCAGCGAAAACAGCCCCGCCCCTGCGAAGAGCTCCAACACGCGCTCTCCCCCAGCCAACTCAGCGGCGCGCATCACCCGTGAAAGCAGCGCGCTCGGAGCCGACGAATGAACCTGCCAAAACCCCGACGGGGAGAGATCGTACTCGTAGAGCGTATGCCCATCCGAAGCACGCTCACGGAGCCGATATGGCTTCTCCGTCGCTGCCAGATCTATCCGCTCTGGCAGCGCTGCCAGCTCTGACACCCCCGATAAAGTATCGAGCTGTGACGAGCATGATGGGCGTGACGGGAGCACCCACACCGCCTCGCGGCGAGACTTATTGACGCGCGCACGAGCTCCTTTCGGAGCCCTAGCCAGCGCTACTACCACATTTGCCCCACTGGCGGGAGCCACCACGTGAAGCCGTGTACCTGGCGTAATGATTCGATCCCACAGGTTGCCAAAGAGATCGAGCGATTCTAACTCCCGCACAGCCAGCGGCATATCCGCCAGTGGTATTAGTTCATGGCTATGCTCACGGTACATCCCCACGCCAGTTTCCATTTTCACCACGTCGAAGCGGGTACGAGTATGCCAGCCTGCCCCAGCAGGGCGAGCGCTATCCTCATCAAGGTCAGCACAATCCCCGTCAAGGCGAGCATAGCCTCCGTCGAGGTGAGCACGCTCCCGTGCTATGCCGAGATACTCCTGTGTACCGCGCCCCTCAACCGTGCCGCTCTTCTCAGCTGTACTGCCATCCCCACCGGCGCAATCATCGGGCACCTGGGCACCTCCATCACCATCGGGCTCAATGGAGCGAGCACTCATATCACGCCCTGCAAGCTGCTGGGCCAGAGCGTCTCCGCCGATACGCTCCACCTGCGTAGCCACCACTCTCCCTTTGAGCTCGCGTTGAAAATCCAAGGATATATGCCCAAAATCCGCAGCCCCACTGGCACCAGCTGCACCGGCTGGCCACAAGTGCTCTCGGCGATGCGGTGAGGCTTCCAGTACGTTTTCCACCACGGCTAAACGGAAGCGTTTTTTGCGCTCAGTGATGCGCACCCGCACGTATTCTCCAGGAATGCCTCCGCGCACAAATACCACCTGGCCGTCGCTCTGACGCCCGACGCATAGCCCTCCATGCGCAATATCATTAAGTCGCAGATCTACAAGCTGCCCCTCGTGGATACGCCGCCCCTCAGATTCGCCGTTGTCTTTGCCGTCACTCACCATAGTTCCTTAACCCTACTGCTAGATCTGCCACCACCTACGCCACCGTCAGCCTCTACATCTGCCGTTACTCACCATTTTTCCAGTCTCTGCGAGCGTCCCTCCATCTGTGCAGCTCCACCACACCCTGGCAGCATCCCCAGTATCCCCGATGGCCAGGCAGAGCTCTGCGTACCGTCAGCTCCACTGCAGGCGTCAGCATCGCCTAGCCAGCAGCAGTTAGTTCCTGATTCTCGTTGGTTTCGTTGGCCTCTGCGTCAGCCTCATTTTCGGCGTCGTCACGCGCTGATTCAATCCGGTAAGGAACCTCCGTCACCATCACCCCTGATTCCAGTTCCAGTTGGGACACAATCGAGGGAGTTGTGTGCCGCACGAAGAAGCGCTCCCACGATCCAGTAGAGATGACTTTCGGAATGTACACCATAACGACGTCTCTCGGGTGCATCGCCCGAAAAGCTCGTATAAATTCAATCACCGGCCCTCGCACTGCCCCTGCTGGCGTGCCCACTACGGTGAGTGCCACCGGTATTTTACGGGCGATCCACTCTTTGCGCAGCGCGCGAGTACGCTCTGGATCGACGTCTACGCACAACGCCTGCAGCGGCGAACCCCGATTAGCCCGCGCCCAGTCGAGCGTCTTCAAGGTGGGCAAATCGAGATGATCGACGAGCACAAAAGAATACACCCTCGTGGGGATCACGCGCCCTATTGCCCCCTCTTCGTCTGCGAGCACCTCATTGATTTTCCCTAAGCCCTTTCGGTGTACGACTAGGAAAAGTACCGGCACGACGAGGCTCAAAACGGCCGCCCCAAACCACCAAGGCTGAACGATCACGACGCATATCAACCCAGCTAGCAAAAACAAACCATAGCCACGGTATGCCCACAGGGCTTTTCTGGCAGCACTGCGCTCCAGGGCGTCGACAGAATCGTTGAGAATAGATCGGGAACGCTCCACCATCGCACCGCTCATCGTGAACCCGAAGAAAAATGCAATCACGATAAAAATCATGGCCAGCGATCGAGTGGAATCCAGAAACCACGAAATCACCGCAGCTAAAAGAGCAACGATCAAAACGATCAGACGCCGAGGAGTCACGGAATCTTGGGCAGCTAGCCGCCGTGGCAGCAGCCCGTCAATAGCCAATTCCCGCAAAACTCGCGGCAATTGCCGATAGGCAGCTACAGCTACTGAAATACCCGTCAGCATGAATAAAACAGCCATCACGGTGCGGCCAGGAGTGCCGAGCAACGCATACGTTATGGAAAGAGCCGGCAGGCCAAGCCGCCGCCCAGGCAATTGCAGTTCCACCACAAAATAGAGCGTGACGGCGATGAGCACCAGCATCGGAACCAGCACCGTGAGCATTCGCTTCGTCGGCACCCGCCGCCGCGAGGGAACTGCCATCACTCGCTCGCTGACGGCATAGATCACAGCTGCTGGGAAACACCCCCCTAGCGCAGATTCCAGATAGGGAAAATATCTACCTGAGACGGCGTCTGCTTTGAACGCATCTTCGCGGGCAAGCAGAATATCGGCGAAATTTACAGCTCCGCGAAACTCTTGAATGAGCCCCCATGCCAACACCACTGATAGCCCTAGAATGCCCAGAAACGCCAAAACTCTCGGCCAGCGAAGCCCTTGGCCGGTTTTGCCCAGAATTGTAGGAATAGCCAGAACTAATACCAGCACCACCGCCAGCGGATTCGCCCAATGCCCAAGCCGTACGATCGTATTGAGCGCCGTCACCACTAATTCCACTCCAAGCAAGACGAGCAAGCCGTGAAGCAAAATTTTTGCGGCACCTGCCAGTACTCCCGCCCATGCCCCGATATAGCGGGTGGCAAGTTGGTGCGTGCTACGCCTCGGAGTGAACGCCGTGACGCCATTCACCGCCAAGCAGGTGAGCGCAAAGGCCACCAGCCCCACGGCCATCGTCAGGAAGAGCACGCTATTTGCCCGCCCCACTGAAAATGCCCGCAGAATAACTTGCGGCGTAATCAACGTAGCGAGTGCAATCGCCGTGAGGCTCGCCGTCACCGACACTGATCGTGGTACCCGTGAGGTGCTGTACTGCCGTGTTTTTTTCAACATCAAGAATAGGTTACGCTTTTCAGCCGTTTAAGGTAACGTCGATTGCGTGCATTTTGTAATTATGGGCTGTGGCCGAGTGGGATCCTCACTCGCCGTCAATCTTGTAGATCGCGGCCACTCGGTAGCAATTATTGACTCTGACGCCGACGCTTTTCGGCGCCTACCTGAAGATTTTCCAGGGCAGCAAGTCACTGGCATGGGATTCGACCGCGATGCCCTCACTCAGGCAGGCATTGAGCAGGCGGCTGGATTTGCGGCGGTTTCTTCTGGTGACAACTCCAATATCATCGCCGCGCGCGTGGTGCGCGACACGTTCGGAGTGCGGAACGTCGTCACTCGAATTTACGATTCCTCTCGCGCAGGAGTGTACGAGCGCCTGGGTATCGCTACTGTGGCTACGGTGGCCTGGACGGCAGATCGGATGATGCGTAAGCTCATTGCCCTTGGCGCGCACGTGCAATATGTGGATTCTGCTTTCAAGACGGCGCTCATAACTGCCGATCTCGATGCCTCGTGGTATGGCCACACCGTAGCAGATATTGAACACGCCACCAATGCCCGCGTAGCCTACATTGGGCGACAGGCTCAGCCGGTGATTCCCAGCGGATCTTTGATTGTGCAAGACGGCGATGAGATTCATCTGTGCACTGCTTCTGAGCGCGTGATGGCCGTTGGACGCATTCTGAGCAATCCGGTGAAGGAGGACAGCCTGTGAAAGTTATGATTGCCGGAGCCGGATCGGTAGGTCGCTCTATCGCCAAAGAACTAACGGCGAGAGAACACGACGTGACTATCGTTGATTCCGATCCGCAAGCTATGCGGGTGGCGCGAGTGCCGCAGGCTAATTGGGTCTTGGCGGACGCCTGTGAACTATCCACCCTCACCGATATTGATCTTTCGACGTGCGACGTGGTGGTGGCTGCCACCGGAGACGACAAAGCGAATTTAGTGCTTTCGCTGCTAGCCAAGACGGAATTTGGGGTGCCACGTGTGGTAGCACGAGTGAATAACCCAGCTAATGAGTGGCTCTTTGATGAGCAGTGGGGCGTGGATTATCCCGTGAGCACTCCGCGCATGATGACCATGATTATTGAGGGCGCAGTCTCGTCTGGAGAACTCGTGCGCCGGCTGGATTTCTATGAATCAGGAGCGGGGCTCTATCAGGTGACGGTACCACGAGGAGCTGTGGCTGATGGTGCCACTATCGCTTCGTTGCTACTTCCTCAAGGGACGCTACTCACCACGGTACTGCGTGACGGCGTTCCCTTTGCCCCCGAGCAAGATCTCACCATTACAGCAGGCGACCAATTACTGTTTGTGGTGTCTCAAGAGAGCGAAGAAGATATTTCACTGGTGCAAGCGCTCGTCTCTCCGCCCGAGAAGCCCAACGGTACTGCACCTAGTAGCAACGCCAGCGACGATGACTCTGATGACTCTGAGGGAACGTCACCCGCCTAAGTCACCACCTGCCTAAAGCATAGCTTGCCCACATCACGCTCTCGCCGAGGCCTCCACCTTCCACGGATTGCTCTAACGGCGTTGATATCTGCTGTAGCTAGCCGATATCACACCCTAGCCGAGACTCTCCCTCTAGCTACGGCCTCCCTCTGCTGGAGACCTCCCTCTAGCTACGGTGACTGACTCTAGCTAAGACTTCCCCTCTAGCTGAAATGACCAACTCTAGCTACGGGAGGGGGTTGGGCAGACGTTGCGCAATCAAGACTTTTTAGCGTGAGCGGGCTTTGGCTCCCGTCAGCGGCGTGAGCGTGAGCGGGCGTTAGCGACGCTCACCCTATCAGCATGGCCACCCTCACGATCAGCGTGATCAGCATTTGCCAACCGGACCGGTATGTGCCGGCAGATCGGCGCTTGTAGGCGAAACAGCATTTGCAACAGAGGCAGAGTTTGCAGCAGAAGCAGAGCTTGCGGGCGGCACGAGCATCCAACTAAACCATGCAGCCAGAGCAAACAGCGGCAGACCGAGAACCAGCTTTGCCACACCCAGGGCCTCCGTGAGCTGCGCATAATACAGTGGCAGTTGCACGGCAAGCCGGATGGCAAAGAGCCCCACCCAAATCCAGGTGATCCGATAGTAGCGAGCTCTCACATGGCTCAGCTCAGGTTCTGTACGCCAGCTCATGCCCTCAGAGCGGAAGAGTGCAATCGCAACCCCCAGCAGCGGCCAGCGTGCCAGAATCGACACACACAGCACAGCACCATAAGCCACATTCGTGAGGATTCCCCAAAGGAAAACATTAGCTGCTTCTCCGGTGCGCCAGGCTAGAAAAGCAGATACCCCCATAGCTAGCAGCCCTCCCAGCGCTGGAGTTATCGGCACTCTCTGCAGAGCGCGCACCAGGATAGCTAGCACCGCGAGCGCAAGGGCTATGAGCACGGCCATCATCGTGGCGTGAGTGATCACGTAGATCACCAAAAACACCACCGTCGGGAGCACCGACTCCACAATTCCTCGCCAGCCACCCACAGCTTCGAGTGCATCAAAATCCTCACTGACCACTGTGGCAGCCAGCCCTCCGGCCTTATCGTTGTTTGCAAGCATATTATGTATGTCCTTCAATGGTATAGCGAGGGTTAAAGATCGTCGGCATACCGTGCGCCGTCACCACATTGCCTTGGGCTTTCACCCACTGCCCAATCTCAAGTGCTTCCAAAGTAGTGCGCGACTGAAAGACCAATACTAGCAGCCCGTCATCGCGCTGGATATTCACGCGCACCATCGGCACTTCTTCGGATCCAGGGTAGGTGATGGAGATAACCCTGCCCTCAACAGTGAGAAACCGAGAGCCCATATTCTCTCCTCACTCCTCCTGCATCATTCCTCATATTTGCGGTGCCACTATATCCGCTATACCCACTGTGTGCGTCGCATCCACCATATCGCAACGCCGCAACACTGCAGATGCTGGAGCATCAGATCCGGCTACCTCCCCAGCAGGTAACGTCGTACATTCCAGTGGCATCCCAGCACATCGCCTCGTATCCGCTTGCACATCGCATTGACCGCATCACATTGCGCACACCCCACAGGCCTCAGCCTACCCGCAGGTGTTCAGACTCAAATGCCAGCCTACACCTTACGGTACACACCGTTCTGTCAGCCCACCCTGTAGGTTTTCAGACTTCAACGCCAGCTGACGCTCAGGCCACGACATTAGCCGACGCTCAGGCCGAGACGTCAGCAGGATTTTTCCCTGCCGGCAGGCGCAATGGAAGAAACTCCTGCGGTGGATGCGGCTCACTGCCACGATGCACCACGACGGCGCGAATGATCTCATACAGCGACTGCGCGAGTGCTGGATCTGTGGCGGCATCTCCGGTGATCGTGGCTTTGAGGAACCAGCGCGGCCCGTCAATGCCGACGAAAAGCTGCTTGACGAAACCTCCATCCTCGCCTGTGGAAACTTGAGAGAGTAGCGCCGTACCAAAGGGACTCTCCACCTCTTCAGACATACCACCGGCATTCGCTAAGGCTTCGCGCAAATCTCGCCGCAGCGAATCCCAGATGCCATGCGAGCGCGGAGCAGCGTACGCCTGCAACTGCACCGCTCCCTGTGGCGTGATATAGAAAGCCGCCAGCACCCGATGAGTGACGTTATCAATGCCAAACTGCAAGAGCGCCGTCTGCGAGAGCGGAAGCCACAGAGAGCCGGCATCCACCAAATCACCAATGTCCCCATAGTCTCGGGAGTCAAAAGGCCCTGACGGCGCTGCCCCATTCACGTCCGAAGCAGCGGTTCCGCCCACACCTTCCGGCACAGCGCTTTCTGGTGTAGCTTCTTCTGGCGGGGCGCTCAGCTCTGCCGCGGGGTCGGCGCCCGCTGCTGATGTATCTGCTCGCTTACTGAACATCGTCACGCCGCGCAATCTACGCACACCGGAAGACCATCCTCTTCATACGCCAGCTGAGAACGGTGGTGCACCAGGAAACACTGCGAGCAAGTAAATTCATCATCTTGGGCGGGGATCACGTCCACGGAGAGCTCCACGCTGGAAAGATCTGCTCCTGGTAGCATAAAATCTTCTGCCGCTTCCGTCTCGTCTTGATCGACAGAGCCAGAAGACTGATCTGATCGACGAGACTTCAATTCATCTAAAGAGTCCGTTTTCAGCTCTTCATCTTGTTCGCGGGGTGCATCATAATCAATGGCCATGGGAGTTATCTTCCAATCGTTGTCGTCACGCGGGCGCATACCCTTGTTTCGCAGCCTTTCTACCAAAGCTATACGTTTTTGGCAAGAGGTGTTCATTATGCTGCAAATGAACACCGAATAACTGGCTTTACCTGACCATAAAACTGGCATCATAAAACTGGTGTCGGCTGAGCGTCACACGAAGCAGCAGCATCCACAATCGAGCAACAGCTTCCTGGCCAGCAGCACGACCACCGGCCACGACAGCATCACCACCCGCGAAACAACTCCGCACTTGATAAAATTGGTCTGACGAACGTTATCAACACGCCAGCGTGTAATTTCCCATAGCCTGCTTTGCATGGCACCCTTACTAATAAGGAGGAATGCGATGATCGAGCTGGAACTTTTAGGGGTAGAGCCGAGCGGGGAGAAACTGACTCTCAACGACGAGCATGGCAACCGCTATTCGCTTGCCATCACCAACCAGCTGCGCGCCGCACTCCGCCAAGATGTGCCTCGCCCAAGCACCGATGCCAAACCGATGACTCCGCGTGACGTTCAAGCACTTTTCAGAGCGGGAAAATCCGTAGACGACGTCACCGAACTTTCAGCTCTGCCAGCTACTCAGCTCCTCGCTCTAGAGCGGCCGATACTGGCCGAACGGCTCTACACGGCCAAACAGGCGCGCTCCTATCGCCAAGCGCACGAACTGGGCGGACTGACGATTGAAGAACTCGTCGTCTCACGGCTCCTCGATCGTGGCGTAGCGGCCGAGGGCATCACGTGGGATGCCTACCGCGAAGCAGGCGAGCCTTGGAATCTCACAGCTACCTATACCGTCAATGATTTACAGCACACAGCGCTGTGGCGTATCAACACCAAAGCTCAAGCTGTGACAGCGCTCAACGACGAAGCTGCATGGCTCACCGAAACCCAGGTGCCGGCTCCAGCCTCTCCTTGGAGAGCACACAACACTCCTCGGGTAGATCTACAGAGTTTGCGGGGGGCGCGCCGCCCTGGAAGTCTCAGTAATCCTGGACGTGACGAATCACCAATGACGCCAGTTGCGCACATCAGCTCGCCAGAGACGCCAGGACATCAGCAACCGCAGGAAGAAACACAACCATTTGGCATTTCCCCACTTTCCGCTCTCTCTGATGTGAAAGAAGCACAGCCTACCGCATACTCCCCCTCCGCTTCACTGCCCCCTGAGGGGGAAGACGCCGACGATATTGACATCGACTTGGTTCTCGCCTCGCTCGATTCGCAGCGTGGGAAATCCCGCCCGATGCCCGACGACGGTTTTTCAGACGATGACGACGAATGTGCCGACGCCTTGCACGATTCGGCTGGAGAAACTGACGCAGATACTGATTCAGATAGCGGCGACAATTATCAGGGAGCGACAGTCCTGGCTTTCCCGCGCCAACAGCAGCTTGCCGTCATAGATGATGTGGATGGTGCCGAGCTACCATCAGCCGAGCCATTATCGACAGATCCGTCATCTCAGCCACCATCTCGGCAATTATCGGCCGATGCGTCGGCCAATTCAGAGAACGAGGATGGCGCTATTGGCTCTGCTGACGATTCCACAGAGCAACCCACCACCGGCACCACTGCCTCGAAGAAAGCCACCGGTACTGCGAAACAAACTTCCAAACAAACCTCGAAACAAAAACGGCGACGTGACCGCCCCACCATGCCCTCATGGGACGAGATCGTCTTCGGCTACGCTAAGAAAGACGACGAGTAGGTCTTTACGGGTAGGCTTTTGAAGGCAAAGTAGGCCTTTTAACAATGTAGGTTTTAACAATAGAGCGTGCTGCGTACCTGGCTCCCGATGGCGTCTCACACCACCGATAGCGTCTAACTCCTCGTCTCACACTACAATAGCGTCTCTCCCGTTGATGACGTCTCAGCAGTGGTGGCATCTCAGTTCAACGCTAAAATCCACGGAATATGCATTTCCTCTGGCGTGAGCGATCCATGTACTCCTTTGATAGCGAGCGCCCCCGATGAAAGTACCCGAGAATCCACAAACCCAGTGTGAGCCCGCGCAAAAATGACGACATCTCCGAGGGCTTCAGCAGCTCGGCTCCCAAGCTCCCCGAGCAGACCGGTAGCTTGAATATCTGCGCGCGTGAGCACCCACGCCCGCTGCTCAAGCACCTCCCGCCAACGCTGTGCCACTCCTTGCGGATTCGAGGTGTAAAGATGGAAAGCGCGCTCTTCCCCCGCTATGGCATCGACGTCTTGATCGAGATGCGGCTCGTGAGCCAGATCAATTTTTTCGCTATCTTCCACCATGCCGTGATCGCCAGTGAGCACAATAAGGGTATCGGGAGGCACTGCTTTTGCCAATCGCCCTACTTCTGCATCCACCATCTCTAATTGCGCCAGCCATCGCGGCGAATTCACCCCATAGCGATGCCCCTGATGATCGAGATTCCCCCAGTAGAGGTACACCAGTTTTTTCCCTGCTCGCAGCTGTTCTAGAGCCATATCTACCCGTTCAGGAAAAGTTTTGGCATACACAGCTGGAGCTCCTCTCCACGCCGCTAACGTAAGCCCCGAATTGTGATATTTGGGATCTTCTACTAGTGCCACCTCCTGCGCCTGCTCTCCGAGCAATTCAAAAATCGTGGGTTTGCTTTGCCAGATCTGAGGCAGTACAGGAGAGTTTTTGAACGTGATGAGATCCGTGAGCTGACGCTGAGCACCAAGCCTCACCGAGTAGCTCACCATTCCGGTTTCGCCTGGGAGTCTGCCCGTAGCGAGCGAGGTGAGGGCGGCCGCCGTCGTACTTGGAGCCACCGTGGTTATGCCCTCCCACTGGTCAAAAGAGCGAATCGTCGGCGTGTGTCCGCTACGCGCCCTGAGCTGGTGCAACCCCAGACCATCGACAAAGACGATACACACCCGAGTCGCCGTCGGCAGTCCCATGATTTTTCGTGCCTGCCCAGGAGGCATCACCCCAGCATCGCTACCGATCTCAAACCCCACTGAGCCACAGGCGCCCAGCATTGCATGATGCAAGCCACGCTCACTAGGGAGTACTGCACCCTCATACAGGCACTGATCTACTGCTTGTGACGTCACAATCTCATAGTACGTGTTGACCGTCGCTATCTCACACTGCGGCTTTTCTCACCTGTGCCATTCTCGCGTTTACTTCGAAAATTCGGCCATAATTGCGAGGTGACTAAAACAGCATCGAGTGCAGATTCCGCGCATGAACACGTGGTGAATATCGACGTCTCTCAAGAGATGCGCACCAGCTTTCTCGAATACTCATACTCTGTGATCTACGCCCGAGCGCTTCCCGATGCTCGCGACGGACTTAAGCCAGTACAGCGCCGTATCCTGTTTCAAATGGATCAGATGGGGCTACGCCCTGATAAAGGTCACGTCAAGTCCTCGCGTGTGGTGGGTGACGTCATGGGACGACTCCACCCTCATGGCGATTCTGCCATCTACGACGCTATGGTGCGTCTCGCACAGCCTTTTACGATGCGTTTGCCGATGGTGGATGGGCACGGAAATTTCGGCTCTCTCGACGACGGCCCTGCAGCTCCCAGGTACACAGAAGTACGCCTCGCCCCCGCTGCTCTAGCTATGACGGAGAGTTTGGATGAAGACGTCGTCGATATGGTGCCAAACTACGACAACACCCTCGAACAGCCCGAGGTGCTTCCAGCTGCCATTCCCAACTTACTCGTAAACGGTTCCAGCGGCATCGCCGTCGGTATGGCCACGAATATGCCGCCGCACAACCTCGGCGAAGTGATCGCCGGAGCTCGTCACCTCCTCGCCCATCCTGATGCTAGCTTGGAGGAGATTATCACCTATATTCCTGGCCCTGATCTACCTGAGGGTGGAAAGATCGTTGGGCTAGATGGCGTTCACCAGGCATACAAAACCGGCCGCGGCATTTTCAAAACTCGCGCACTCGCCCACATCGAAAGTATCTCCGCACGCAAAAAAGGCATTGTCTTCACGGAGCTCCCCTACATGGTCGGCCCTGAAAAGGTGATTGAAAAAATTAAAGAGGGTGTGCAGAATAAAAAGCTCCAAGGAATTTCTGGCGTGCAAAACCTCACGGATCGACACCACGGAATGCGGCTCGTAGTGGAGGTGAAGAATGCTTTTAACCCAGAAGCTGTACTCGCCGCGCTCTATCAGCACACCCCGCTGGAAGAGTCCTTCGGGATCAACAATGTGGCGCTCGTGGACGGGCAGCCGCGCACACTCGGACTGCTCGAATTGCTGCGTGTCTACGTTGATCACCGCATATCCGTCACCCGTAGGCGCAGCGCTTTCCGCTTGCGCAAAGCCCAAGATCGGCTACACCTGGTGGAGGGACTCCTCACTGCGATTCTCGATATTGACGAAGTGATCTCCGTGATTCGTTCGTCAGACGATTCTGCCATCGCGCAGCGTCGCCTCATGGCCGGTTTCGACCTGAGCGAAGCGCAGGCGTCCTATATCTTGGAGCTGCGGCTGCGCCGCCTGACCAAGTTTTCCCAGATTGAGTTGGAATCAGAGCGCGATGAACTCCAATGCACGATTAGCTATCTGATGGAGATTCTGGCTTCCGATGAGAAACTACGCGAACTAGTTAGCAGTGAAATGGGAGAAATTGCCAAGCGCTACGGCACTCCTCGACGCACCACGCTATTGGCCAGCGAGGCGCTCCCCACCGCCGTCAGCGGCAAACCCCTCAGCATGAAAGTGCAAGATGACCCCTGTTGGGTACTGCTCTCCAGCACCGGCCTCGTCGCCCGTATTGTGAGTGACGCCGAACTCCCCCACGGCGGCTCACGCACAGCTCACGACGCCATTCGTGCCGCTGTGCACACCACCAACAGGTCTGAGATCGGCGTGCTCACCACCTATGGCAACGTGTACCGGCTGCTGGCTCTCGACGTACCGGCGATACCACTCACGCAGTCTTCTCCAAGCCTCGCCGGAGGCGCCCGCGCAACGGATATGCTGACGCTGGAAAAGGGAGAGCATATCCTGACTTTGATTGAACTTAACGCCGATGCCCCCACACTGGTGCTCGCCAGTGCCCACGGCAAAATTAAACGGGTGCATTCGGCAGATATACCGGCAAAATCTCCCTTTGACGTGATGACTTTAGCCGAGGGAGATACGCTCATTGGCGCGGGCAGAGCTGCCGACGACGCCACGTTGGTACTCATCACCTCGAATGCTCAGCTGCTGCGCTTTCCCGCTGCCAGCGTGCGCCCACAAGGTCGAAGTGGCCAAGGGATCGCCGGCATCAACCTCACTGAGGACGCCCGCGTGATCGCACTCGGGATTGTGCCCGCGGACGAGCTAGATCAAACCACCGTCGTGACTCTCGCTTCCGCCTCTAGCTCACTCCCTGGCACCGCTGCCGGCTCTGTGAAAAGCACTCCGCTGCAGCTCTATCCCCCCAAAGGACGAGCGACCGGAGGGGTGCGTGCACAGCGCTTTCTACGCGGAGAAGATCAACTTCAATTGGCGTGGGTAGGGCCAGAGCCAGCGCACGCCGTGAGTTCCACAGGCACCCCGATTGAACTCCCGCCGAGCATCGACAAGCGCGACGCCTCCGGCACAAAGATGACCGCCGTCATCTCCAGTATCGGCTATTGAGGCTGCTCGCTGCGAACTACTCCTGGTGCTCACTGCTCCTATAGCTCCGCAACAGCTGCCCAGGCAGCGCCACCACGCTAGTGGAACCGCCACCTTGAGAGGTGATATCTACCTCGGCTGCATCGGAGCTAGCTACGCCGTAGCCAGCCGCGTTGAGAGTGGTGCACTACGCTGCAGGTACCACGTGAGCGGCACTTCTCTCAGCGCGCCTCGATATTCCCACCAATCAGCAAATCTCCACCGGGGATAGAGTCGATGAGGTTGCGGGTGTAGTCCGTGCGTGGATGAGCAAAAATATCGTCTGCAGCACCCGTCTCCACTACTTTGCCCTCTTGCATCACCACGACGTCATCTGCGATCTGACGCACCACGGCCAGATCGTGAGTGATAAAGAGATAACTCAAACGCATCTGCGCCTGAATATCGTTGAGCAAATGCAGAATCTGATTCTGTACCAGCACATCGAGAGCGCTCACAGCCTCATCGAGCACTAACACCTCAGGGCGCAACGCCAGCGCGCGAGCAATCGCGACCCGCTGGCGTTGGCCACCGGACAGCTCATTCGGATAGCGCCGCATCGCTGAGCGCGGAAGTGCCACAATATCCAGTAGCTGTGCTACGCGTTCCTTGCGTTCTTTGCGGGTGCCAATTTTATGCACCCGCAGCGGCTCCTCGATCACGGAGAACACCGAGAACATCGGATCGAGAGAACCATACGGATTTTGAAAGACCACTTGCAGTTTTCGGCGAATGTCAAAGCGCTGCTTGTCTCCCAACGCCGTCACGTCTTGCCCATCAAAAATCACGCGGCTCTCCCCAGGATCAGGATCAAGCAAGCCAAGCATGATATTTGCAGCCGTAGATTTTCCGGATCCGCTCTCTCCTACAACGGCGAGTGTGGTTCCTTTGCGCACTTTGAACGAGACGTCGTCCAGAGCTTTAAAAACGGCGCCGCGCCCACCACGTACCTTAAACGTCTTGCTCAGATGCTGCACTTCAACGGCGATCTCATCGCTCTTAGCACTTTGCCCTGCCCCCAGAAGCTCATCCTCGGTCACGTTGATTCCACGCTTGTGAGCCGATTCGATACGAGCAGATGCGAGTGACGGCGCCGCCGCCACCAGACGCTGCGTATATGGATGCTTAGGCTCACGCAAAATGCGTAGCGCTGGGCCGGATTCCACTACTCGACCACGGTGCATCACTACCAAGTGTGAAGCGCGCTCTGCCGCCAGACCGAGATCGTGGGTAATGAACAACACCGACGTGCCCAGCTTCTGCGTGAGGTTGTCGAGATGATCGAGAATACGCCGCTGTACCGTCACGTCCAGAGCAGATGTCGGCTCGTCTGCAATCAGCAACTTTGGATTAGCTGCCAGCCCGATAGCGATCAGAGCACGCTGACGCATCCCTCCAGAGAACTCGTGTGGATACTGTTTCGCCACCCGATCTACATCTGGTAAGCCAGCATCGGCGAGAAGTTTATTCACCAACTCTTTACGTTCGCTCTTCGCCCCCACACCGTTCGCATCGAGTGCTTCTTTCACCTGAAATCCGATTTTCCACACCGGATTGAGGTTACTCATCGGATCTTGTGGAATGAGCCCGATCTGTGAGCCACGGATCGACTCCATTTGGGTGCGATTCTTTCCGACAAGCTCCTCGCCATCAAGTTTGATAGAGCCGCCGACGACTTTACCGGTGCCAGGGAGCAGGCCAATAATCGCGTTGGCCACCGTCGATTTGCCTGAGCCGGATTCTCCCACGATGGCAACGCTTTGCCCTGGATAGATGCTCAGATTAGCCTTACGCACGGCTGGTACCATACCAGTCGAACTCTGAAAGGCCACCTCAAGATCCGTGACCTCAAGGAGGGGACGCGCGTGATCATTCATCTGTTTGTGATCATTCATGTGGTGCACTCTCCTCACTTCTTCCTTTGCGTTGGATCTAAGGCATCCCGTACCACGTCGCCCATCATAATGAAGCTCAGTACCGTTAAAGCGAGCGCTCCCGCAGGATAAAATAGCACTGATGGCTGGACACGCAACGACACTTGTGCACGGGCAATGTCGCCGCCCCACGAGACCACATCAGATGGCAAACCCACCCCCAGGAATGACAGCGTAGCCTCTGAGACGATAAACGTGCCCAGCGCCACCGTGGCATACACAATAATGGGAGCTGCAGCATTGGGGAGGATGTGGCGCACAATAATGCGCAACCGGCTCTCCCCCAAAGCTCGCGCTGCCGTCACGAATTCTTCATGTTTGGTCTGCATCACAGCGCCTCGCGTAATACGTGCAATCTGCGGCCAGCCAAACACGGCGAGCACAATCACCACGGTGATAATCGTTCGATTCTCGCGGAACATTTGCATCACGACGATGCCAGCGAGCAGGAATGGCACGGCAAAGATAATATCCGTCACCCGCGAGAGCACAGCATCGAGCCAACCCCCGAAATATCCTGCGAGCGTGCCAAACAGACCGCCGATGATCACCACGACGATCGTTGTGAGCACACCTACCACTACTGAGGCACGGGCACCGTAGACGGTTCGTGCAAAAATATCGCAGCCCTGGCGGTCAAAACCAAAAGGATGCCCACTCTCCGGTAAGCCCATCGAGCGCGAAAGCTCACAGAATTTAGGATCGGTAGCTGTGAACAGTTGCGGGAACGCCGCCAACGCTAGCGCCAGCAAAATAATTGTGGCAGCCACCCAAAATAGCACTCGTTTGCGCAGATATTTCCACGCCTCGCCCCACATTGAGGACGGAGCAGAATCATCGGCCACCGCATCCACCGCGCCGAGGCCGCTCTCATCGACGTCACTGACGTAATGTTGTTGGCTCGGATAGAGCGGCAGAGTATTTCCGTTATCAACGTTCATCTCATCAACACTCATGTGGCTCCTCCTCTCACTCATATCTGATTCGTGGGTCAAGCAGGGCATAAAGCAGATCGACTAACAAGTTGGCAAGGATGTAGACCATCACGAGCACCGTCGTAAAAGAGACCACAGTGGCAGGCTCACCTTTGATAATGGCTTGATAGATATTACCGCCCACGCCGTTGATGGCGAAGATACCCTCGGTGACGATGGCGCCACCCATCAGAGCTCCTAGATCTGCTCCGAGGAAAGTGACCACAGGAATGAGCGAATTACGCAAGACGTGATGTGTCATAACTTTTCCGCGCGGCAGGCCTTTAGCATAGGCGGTACGCACATGATCAGCTCCGATCGTCTCCGAGACGCTCTGGCGAGTGAGCCGCAGTACGTACGCAAACGACACCGCCCCGAGCACCACGGCAGGCATGAGCAAGCTCTGCAGCGACGTATTAGACCCTACCGTGGTCGGTAGCCACCCGAGCTTCACCCCTATGATGAACTGCAATACGAAACCGATCACGAATGTGGGCACGGCAATCACAAATAGCGATACCAACAGCACTGTGGCGTCAAAAATTCCGCCGCGCTTCAGACCAGCAATAGCACCAAAAGTAATGCCGAAAATAGCTTCAAAGGCAAGCGCCATCAGTGCGAGTTTAATAGTGACGGGAAATGCGGAGGCCATGACATCCGTGACTTCACGTCCAGAAAAGGTGAGCCCAAAATCGAATGTGAGCGCCCCTTTGAGATAGAGAAGATACTGAATAATAAAAGGCTTATCTAAGTTGTAGCGTTCACGGATAGCAGCAGCGGCTGATTCCGACAGCCCCTTATCCCCACCGAGGGCTTGCACAGCATCCCCTGGCATGAAAAAAACCATTGCGTATATGAGCAGCGTTGCCCCAATGAGCACTGGAATCACTTGCAGGAGCCGTCGCCCAATATATCGCAGCATTACGACCTCCGTGAGTTAAAAAATGAATGTGTAGCTTTAGCTTTTAGCGGTGACGTCGCGTCGTCACCTCACAAGAAGATCGTGGCTCGCACGCTTGCTCGGCCTGCGAGCCACGATCTCATGTGTTCTGAATGCGCACAGCAAGTAGTGCAGCTCAGCAACATTGAGAGCTGTAGGTTTTCTGCTCACGCAATATATGTTGAGTTAGTGCGATTACTTCGTGACGTTGTACAGAAGCGGTTTGGTATTCCAGCCGAATACGACGTCTTTTACACCCTCAGCACTGCCACCAGTGAGATTTGAATACCACAGCGGAATGCAGGGGAGCTCCTTGAGCAGCAGCTCTTGAGCCTGGGCGTAGATCTTGTTCGCTTCCTCAACGCTCGATTGCGACGCTGCTTTCTTCAAGAGCGCATCAAACTCAGCGTTGGAGTAATCGCCGTCATTCGCTGAAGCCTTCGTCATGTAGACCGGCTCTAGGAAGTTAGACACACCCGGATAATCGCCTTGCCATCCGGTACGGAAAGCAGAGGTGACGGTGCGGTTGTTGATCTCGGTGCGCAGGCTCTTGAAATCTGCGTACGGAGCACCCTTGGCGTTGATGCCGAGAGTGTTCTTAATCGAGTTCATCGTGGCATCCACCCATGCTTGATGTCCACCATCGGAGTTGTAGGCAAGTTCCAGATCGCCCGTCCATGGCTCAATCGCATCTGCCTGCTTCCACAGTTCTTTCGCCTTGTCTGGGTTGTACTTGAGCACCTCAGCACCTGCGAGCGAGTCGGAATGCCCTGGGATCACAGGAGCTACGAAATCAGTAGCAGGCTGGCGCGTCCCCTGGAAAATTGTCTTGGTAATTTCTTCGCGGTTGATGGCCATCGAAATAGCCTGCATCCGGAGTTTCCCTGCTTCACCCTTGAAACGGGTGTCTTTCTTGGGGAATGTGAAGCTCTGGAAAATTGCCCCTGGCTGATTGACAGCGCGATCGCCGAGCTCTTTTTCATAGGTGCCAAAGGCCGAATCTGGCACTGCATCTAGCACGTCAAGCTGGCCAGAGAGCAAGTCATTGTAGGCTGCATCCTGAGAGGAATAGAATTTGAACGTAATGCCACCATTCTTGGCAGCAATTGGGCCTTTGTATTCAGGATTGGGGAGAAGTTCAATTTTCTCTTTGTGAGCCCACGATCCTTTCTTCACCATGTACGGGCCGTTGCCGATAGGATTCTCGCCAAACGCAGCGAGAGCTTCGGCGTCACCAATCCCCGCCTCCGGAAGTGGATAGAATGCGCTGTAGCCCAAACGGATGGGGAAGTCAGCAGTCGGCGTGGTGAGTTCAACAGTGAACGTCGTATCATCGACGATCTTCAAGCCCTCAAGATCGGTGGGATTCTCTTCGTTGTATCCCTTGATAATGCTAAACCACGACTCATTGAGCTGATGCTGTTTCACTGCCTGATTCCAGGCATTCACAAACGATGCCGAAGTGACGGGCGATCCGTCAGAGAACTTTTGATCTTTCTTGATCTTAATAGTGAAAGTCACCGAATCTTTGGTATCCACAGACTCAGCCATATGCGGCTGGGGATTGCCGTCCTTATCGTAGTAGTACAGGCCAGCATAGATCAGATCAATGATGGATCCACCGCCCACCTCATTTGTGTTGGCAGGAATGAGGAGATTTTCAGGTTCGGTATTGTTAGCAACGATAATGGCAGCCCCATCAGCTCCACCCGCGGCAGTCCCCCCCGCATTTGAGCAGGCCGTCAGTGCTAGCGGCAAAGCGAGCACAACAGCAAGAGCACGAAGTTTCTTCACGATCTCTCCTTAATTTACATATACGAACGTGGGCGCATAGCAGTGCACAGTCTGAACAGACACTATGCACTCCCTCCCCACTATGAATATCTCAGTGTAGAGACTATTAAGATCATTTTATGCCATAACAGTAGCTGTAGGGAAAACAGCAGCTCATCGGGATTATAATCGCCATGATCGAGTGACGGCATTCCGCCGCTCCCACTCACGACAACGCGTGGCCGCGGTTCCGGTCATGTGGTCATCGAGTGTCGGCATTGCGCTCCCCACTCACTACAACCCGACCCGAAAATCACTACAGGCACTTCCTACTCGCTATAACCCGCTTCGAAACGCGCGATCAGGGATGGTGAGGTGGTCGAGCTCGTTCGCCAGATCCACGCCGAAAACTACGGGGTCTACGGGGTGGGGAAAATGTGGCACGCCCTGAGACGTCAAGGAGTGAACATTGGCCGAGAGCAGACCAGA
>JAQYTG010000019.1 GCA_028724905.1 Actinomycetaceae bacterium
ATTGATGCTTTTCCTGTTTTTCGTTGCTGTGGCGGGGTTTCCTGTGTGAAAAGTCGTTTCGACTCGAGTTTTTGGTTGGACATAAGTTATTGATTTCGTTCCGGTTTTCGCGCGTGGTGACGGGGAAAAGTAGTGATGAAAGTCGGTTTCATACTGGTGGGTATGAGATCGAATAAGAAGCGTTACCCCGTGTGTGGGGCTGGCATGGTGAGAAATGGGAAAGATAAGTGCGGCCATCAACGCTGAGGCGCAGCAATCGACTGGAACGAGCCACACACCAACACCCTCTACCGCAACGACTACTAGCCCAAAATAGCGATATAAAATCGGCAGACTGGATATCCCCGCTCTTCCAAAATGGCTACTGATCACAATTGATAGCTTTATCTAATACTCTGAAACGTGATAGCGGAATTCGATAGAACCTGGCAGAAAACTCGATAAAGAATGTACATTCAAGGTAGTTTTCAAAGTAGTTGTAATAGCCAGTTGATAACAGTTGAGAGACAAAATGAAAGCCTTGATCGCTACTAGGATTTTCGCGCCGGAGCCGGCGGCGGCTAGTTTCCGTTTGCGGGCTCTTGCCCGTGAGATCGCAGCGCGCGGAGGTCGTGTGCGGGTAGTGACGACTTCGGCACCTGCAAGCCTCACGCCTACAAGTGTGGCACCTACAAGCGCAATATCCCCAGGCGTGACGGCAGGCGCAGCCGCTCCAGGTAGTGGCGCCGAGTCGCATATTGATGTGCGCAGGATGCCCGTCTTGCGCGATAAAGAGGGCTATGTTCGCGGCTATGTGCAGTATATGAGCTTTGATATTCCTTTATTTTTCCGGTTACTCACGGCGAAGAAACCTGACGTCATTATATGTGAGCCTCCACCCACTACTGGATTCGTTACGCGTATTGCCGCTGGTATCCGCCGCATCCCATACGTCTATTATGCGGCTGACATCTGGTCTGATGCGGCAGCTGCGTCAGCGCCGCGTCCAATAGTTAAGGTGCTTCGCTGCGTTGAAATGTGGGCGTTGAAAGGAGCTACAGAGGTACTCACCGTCTCCGATGTGCTGGCCGAGCGGCTTAAGCGCATGGGGGTTGAGCATATCACCGTGGCCACGAATGGAATCGACACCGACATTTTTACGGCGGAGAAGGCACCGACGGAGGGCAGGCCGTTGGAGGATACCGAAGATGTACCGGCGGAAGACGCCCCGACGGCGGATGAGGAGGATGCGGAGGATGCATCTGCCCGTCCGCGCCCTGGAGAACGCTACTTCGTCTATGCCGGCACGGCTTCTGAGTGGCAAGGTGCTGAGATATTTGCGCAGGCCATGAAAATAGTTCACCAGAGCGAACCAGACGTTAAGCTCTATTACCTCGGTCAGGGCAATAGCACGGGGAAAATATCGGCTATAGCAGATAGTTTGCCACAGGGTACTGTGGTGCAAATCGGGCGTGTGGATCAGGCTGAGGCGGCAGCTTGGCAACGCTATGCCGCTGGTGCTCTGGTCTCTATAAAGCCAGGCATGGGATACGATTTTGCCATCCCGACTAAAGCCTATGCGGCATTATCGACGGGCACACCCGTTATTTATGCAGGTCCTGGTCCGCTGCGAGAAGCGATCATAAATGAAAATCTTGGTGAAACGGTGGATTACGATCCTGAGGCGGTTGCGCGTGCAATGCTTTCTATGCTGTACACTCCAAAGACGCCGAGTGAGAGCCGTCGGCTACATCAGTGGGTGGTAGATCATCATTCTCTGCTAACTACTGCATGTGCAGCCTGCAATGGTGTGGAGAAAGCATTGGCTAGGTGGAGACAACTACAAGCTGCATAAACGCTGCGCGTCCTGTGCGCATCCAATGTGCATTCCATACATACCCTGCACACGTCGTATGGATGTCTCGCGTGCTTGAGGCAATTTTCTCCTTGCTCACGCGAACGCCGTCACAGCTATCGCAATCACAGCACCCCGCGCGCGACCACAGCCCTCTAGGCGTGACTACAGTCCCAGCCGCAGCCCTAGCCACAAGCTACAGCCCCAGCCCTAGCCGTAGCCCCGATCATGCCCTCAGTCGTGAGCGGTGGCACATCGGTATCGAGCGAGTTATCTCCTGCCTGCCGTCACAGCTTCCACAACTACGGGTATGTACGTGCTCGCAGATCTATCCTGTCTATCGCGGACGTCTATTTGTCCATCACTGGCAGGAGATAGATCCCCTCATAAGGCGTGCCAATGAAACCGTGTTCGAAATAGGCAGCGCTCAGTTTCTCTGTGGCTATGGCGCGCAGATCCGAGCTGTAGATGGTGACGCTGTTTTCTCCGGAGCCTTCGTATATGGCACTGGCAATCAGCGAAGCATCACCGCTGATGCCCAATAGCTCAGCATCCTCGATGCGCGTTTTTTGCGAATAGAGATATACCCCGCTCATCCCTTTATACGCAACAGCATTGCCGGAAGAATCCACCACCGCATTCAATACCTCTTCCTCATCGAGCACTGCATCGGTGGTGTAGAGCAATCCTGGGTTTTCGCGGCCAATGTACCAATAAGCGAGGCTTGAGATTGTGTCGAGCTGTTTACCTGCGAGATTGTAGACGATGCCGTCTGCATTAGCTTCGGGTGCAATAAGCAGGCCGTCCCATAGCCAACGCTCGTTGTACGTTACATTGTCTATGTCTATGTACAATCCCGTCTTCCCAGAGGAAAGATTAAAGGCCTGATATACCTGTTGGTTGGCTTTATGATGCGCGCAGCCGAGATACCCATTAAGCACCTTACACGAAGGCGGGTAGTCAAATTTCACCTCCGCCGTCCATGCAGGCGCAGCCGCTGGCGTCACGGACTGCCAAGAATCCGGATCGGCGCTCCGCTCGCTGTCGAAAGCTAAGGCGACCAGTGTGCCCTTTGTGGCGTCGTCGGTGTCATCTTCATACACGGAGCTAGCGTCGTTAAATGCATATAGATGGTCGGCGCTCAAGGCTACCGGAGTGAGTCTGTAGTCCAACCTAGCTGCGGTGTGTGACGGTTCACCGAGCGGGTCTGTCTCAAAGAGGGGAATATACGTCTGTAGGCGCAGATTGAGCACGCCAACGCTAGATGCGTTTGTCGCATAGTCTCGGGAGCTGCAGCCGACGAAATCGCCGTATGCGGCGGAGGGTTCGCACCATAAATTATTTGGCACGCTATAGACATCTTTTAGCGTCACGAGATTTACGATCCGCATCGCCACTTGCTGCATATCGTGGTTTATTACTAGGGCAAATTCACGCTGCGAATCTAGGGCGAGAATTTTTCCGCCGGCATCCCACCGGCGGATGCCGTCTGCGTAGCGTTCATCGAGCCATGCTTGTGGCTCCGCATGGAACTGTGCGTGAGTGAAATCTGGCGCTCCCACGTCGCTCGGGTTCACGTCGGTGAGAAATGTTCCATCGTCACTCAGCACGTCCTCATTGGTGGATTCGCTACGGCTAGTTCCTGATGACTCAAAGAATACCCACGCGATTGCCGCCACTATCAATATCGCGATCCAGCCGACAACGCCCCGCTTAGCAGATTTTTTCTTGGTCTGGCTGCCCGCGCCAGCGGTCTGCACTTTGGTGATGTAGATGGGGTAGTGACGGCGATCAGCGGTTTCTTGGCTGGAGGTGCTTTGAGCGGTGCCGGCCGCGGCGGTAACTCCGGTAGCTCCTGGTGCATAGGGGTATTGCCACCTAAGTTCTTGCTGGGGAGAATCGTAGACCGGAAAGCCTGTGCTCGGTGCATTGCTGGGTGCATTGCTGGGCGCATTCCGGCTGATACGGGTGGCAGACTGCGTAGTCGGCTGGGAAGAAAGGCGGGACGTGAGGGCTTGTGACGGCGTAGAAAAAGCACTACCGGGCTGCTGGCGCGCATCGTAAGTAGGGTAGGAGAAGGGGCCACGGCGGCGTCTGCTGCGCCCTGATGAGCGGCGGGATTGGGGAGGTTTTTTCGGCGTTCCGTGCATTGTGTTCCTTATCTCATCCAGACTTGTGGCTCTCATGCTTATCGTTCTTATCCGTCGATATTATCGTCGGATTTACCCGCGAGCACCATGCTCAATGCTCAGTGCAGTGCGCCGCGCTACGATTTCTTCTGCTCTATCTGCTCTATCTGAAACGCAATTGTATCCAAAGAGCTGTGAGGTGACGCAACAGGTCAGGGTGACGCAACGGGTTAGAGTTTCTTGTGCAGCCCGCTCCCGATGCGCGGTGCGCCTCGACGCATAGCCATTCTGACGCCCGACCCGCCTTTTTCCACAGATGATATCTGTTGATGAGATTGTGATTTTTCGTTGCTATGATGGGGGTTCTGTTGCTGATCAACGGGTCGTGCTGAGAGTTAATTCCGTGCTGGCGGTTTGATAATATCAAGTCCGATAATGAAAACAGCTGCTCATCCGCAACCAATCATTTTTTTGTTAGCCCTGTTGGGTTGGCATTCTGCGGTCTGCTGACTTGGCGTTCATAGTGCTGTGTGCTCTGCGTTTCTGGCTAGTAAGTTTCTACCCACAGCCCCAGCCTTATGCCTGTAGCTTTTGCGTCACCGTGCTGATAATCGCCGGCGCTCCCGTTTCGATAATTCGGAGCGTTGCAATGAAGTCTTCCTGCGAGCCATACCAAGGATCTGGCACGTCGAGTTTTCCGTGTGAGGAATATAGATCGGCAAAATCGTCTGATCTGCGCGAGCTGATACTTTCACGATCACTCGCCAATGCTCCGCCAGTGCCAAAGACCCCGTGAGGCGCATACGGCACCGTGCCATCGAACTCCCGCCAGAGATGAATACACGAAAGATCTCCGCCAGCACGTTCCACCATGGGAGCCAAGCGTCGAGCGTGGCCTGCCGTCATGGCCAGAATGAGATCCGCGCCGTGTAGCTCAGCCTCCGTGGCGCGATGTGCGCGGTGACGCACAGGCACGGAATATCCCGCTGCTGCTAGTACTTTTCGCGCTCGCGGGTCGATATTGTGGCCGTTTTCTTCCGCCGACACTCCGGCCGACGCAACCTTGATGCCACTGAGGCCAGCTTCTGAAATGCGCTTGCGTAGTACGATTTCTCCCATCGGAGAGCGGCAGATATTGCCAGTGCACACGGTGAGAATAGTAAATGCATTGCCCATGCGTCTAGGGTAGCAAGGCCTGCAGCGCAGCCCTAGGCGCGGCCTGATGTGGCGTCACGACAAGCAATCCGGCATAATCCGGCGCACCGCAATACAATCCGAGGCGCTGCAATCAGCATTGATAATATCGGTGTGGCCAATTTTATCAATGCGGTTTTTATCAACACAGCTGCGTGTGAGTTGAAAAATTAATGTGACGGATATTGTCAGCTTTCAAGGTATGTTACTGGTTTGCCGTGCGCGCGTGCGTAGGCAATTTCAGATTGAGTGCTGGAGCCGATATAGCCGCCTACGTTGATCACGAAAATCTCGTCGGCCATGTCGATTTTGCGCTTGTGCATATCGTCGAGCATCTCTTTGATGCCCTCATCCCACACTTCTTCATCGCCGCAATGCCCGAAAAGCCCTACGCTTATCACGATATTTCCGGCGAGAGTCAGCTGTTTTTGAGCCTCCAGAAAAGCATCTTTGAAACGAGTACTTCCACACAGAGTGATTACTCGATATGAGCCTTGCATGGCTTTCCCCTAATCTCTTCAAGCTAGGCAGTGCCGCTTACTATCATGGCATGATCTCGTTGCTATCTCGGCAGCTCAAACCAGACCTCATTAGGCCAAATTGCACCGGAGCAGCCTGAAAGGCACCGAAGCACGCCAAAATCAGACCTGATTAGCCTGCAGCACGCCAAAACGCACGCGAGCAAACCGAACTACCTCGAACTGCACCGAGGCACCTCGAATTGCGCCGAACTGCGCACCGCGATCTTGCTCCAGCATAGCGAACGATACACGGTCAGAAGAGGAACCAGGGTATGTCAGGATTGCGCCAGGCTAAGGTGTCGCCAGCCAGGTGCGCCAGGTGGTAGGCGGTTGATCTCAGGCGAGCGAGAGGAAGAGCTTTTCGAGGCGCTCGATATTCATGTCGTCACGCGTTTTTTCAGCTCCTGTAGCGCCCATGCATTGCTGCATTCCGGTGGCGATGAGTGTGTAGCCAGCGCGGTCTATCGCTTTCGATAC
Source organism: Actinomycetaceae bacterium (assembly GCA_028724905.1). Classification (GTDB taxonomy): domain Bacteria; phylum Actinomycetota; class Actinomycetes; order Actinomycetales; family Actinomycetaceae; genus Arcanobacterium_A. The sequence goes on from JAQYTG010000019.1 coordinate 6,156, forward strand.
CGCCGAAAGCTGCGTCACCACCTGCTCGCAGTCTGCCCCCTCGTCAAGCATTCTAATCACGGCCTCTAGCTGACCGCGTGCCCGCTTGAGCCGCGTGGCCGCATTTTTCGTGCTCTTGGGATCAAGTTTCATTGCACGCCCCTCTCTTGCGCAGCCTGCCCATATTTCCAGGTGACGTAACCGCCGTCAAGATTAGCAGCGGGAATCCCGAGATTCTCTAGTAGCGTGACGGCGATATGCCCGCGCATCCCCACCTGGCAGTGTACGATCACGGATTTTCCTTCGAACTGCTGGTAGTTTTCCCGCAGAGTATCGAGTGGCACGTTGATAGCACCTGGAATCTGGCCGCGTGCATATTCGGCGGGAGTGCGCACATCTACGAGCACCGTGCCTCCCTCTGCTGCGTCACCTGCCGCACTCTTGTTTGCAGCATTTGCATTGCCGTCAGCACCACCTGCGAGATAATCGGCACCACGTGTGAAATTTCCAGTACTGCCACCCACTAGTTCGGCCACCTCATGCCACTGCACGGTGGCTTCACGATTGGAGGCAATATAACCAGCGAAATTAATGGGGTCTTTCGCGGAACCAAACTGCGGAGCATACGCCAGCTCCAGAGTGGCAAGCTCGGGAGCTTTCAGCCCAGCGCGCATGGCGGTAGCCAGCACGTCGATCCGCTTGTCCACGCCCTCAGCGCCCACGATCTGAGCGCCGAGAATCTCATCGGAATTGGCGTCAATCACCAGCTTGATATGCAGCGTGGAAGCACCAGGATAGTAGCCAGCATGGTTGGCTGGATGCAGATGAATCACCCGCACAGCGTCGGCGCGTTCGCGTCGAGCACGCCTCTCATTCCATCCCACGCTTGCAGCGCTGAGGCCAAAAACGCCCACAATGGCCGTCCCTAATACCGGTACGTCGTGAGCTGGTTTACCTGCGATCACGTCAGCCACCAGCCGGCCTTGACGGTTCGCACTCTGGGCAAGAGCTACCAGAATGGGTGCTCCGCTGATGGCATCGCGCTTCTCTACAGCATCTCCCACAGCGAAAATTGAGGGGTCGGACGTGCGCATCTGATCGTCTACCACGATCCCGCCAAGCTCGCCGATAGCTAGACCGGCCGACTGCGCCAGGCTCACCGAGGGGCGCACTCCGATTGCGGCAATCGTAAGATCGGCGGCGGGGGCGTGCTCAAGAGAAGCATTGGTGAGAATAGTGATGCCGTGCTCTTCCAGATGCTCGGCCACGATTTCAGCCATCTCTGGATCGAGTGGCGTGAGAATTTGCGCCGCACGTTCGACGATGGTGACGGCGAGCCCTCGCCGTGCGAGATTTTCGGCCAGTTCTAAGCCGATGAACCCGCCGCCGACAATGCGGGCGCTGCTTGCACCCTCAGCGGCAGCAATGATCGCGTCCATATCTTCTACGTTGCGTAACGTGAGTGCGTCACTATAGGGATTGACGGCATACGCGCCAGGGGAGAGGATGAGCTCGTCATAGTCGATTTCTTCGCCGTCTGCGGTGTGCACAATTTTGCGAGCCGCATCAATGGCCACGGCTTCAGTATTCACTCTCACGTCGAGATTAAAGCGTGCTTTCAAAGACTGCGGAGTTTGCAGCAGCAAATCTGAACGTTCAGTGATTGTGCCGGAGATGTGATAGGGCAAGCCGCAGTTGGCAAAGGAGACGTTGCCAGAGGCTTCGAGCACGATAATCTGGCGAGATTCATCGTTTCGGCGCAGGCGCGTGGCGGCAGACATTCCGCCAGCTACGCCGCCGATAATGACAGTAGTGGGCATGGGAAGACCTTTCTGGCTTTGGAGCCTGGCTCCGGAGCTTGACTTTGAAAGAAACTGGCTTTGAATTGGCAATAAGCTGGCTTGGAAAGAAACCTGGCATCGAAATCCAGCTCTGCATCCTGAGCCGCTTTGGCATCTGAGCCTGGGCTGGATCGTTACAGTGGAGCATGGGCACTCGGGCACTCGCGTGCTGTGCTCCAAAGTTGTTGGCTGGAAAGCTGCGCTAAAACTTGCTGCTATAGCTGAAATGCACACGCTGAAAACAAGGCTCAGGCGAGGTCATGGGTAGAGGCAAGGCTCGGGCGTGAGCAAAGCGCAGGCAGGGCAGCGTTTTCGCGGTACTTATTTCGCAGAGCTTATTTTGAAGAGCTTATTTTTGAGCGTTATTTTCTGAAAAGGGCAATGCTATTTTCTTGAAAGGAGGTGCACTGTGGTGCACTATTTCCTGAAAATGGGCGTGCTATTTCCTGAAAAGGTTTGCGAAAAAGTTTGGCTTAAGCTCTGCGGTAGCAGCGGGTTTGGCTTCGCGCGGGCACGTGCACCACTGGCTCGCAGGCACGCTGGCTTTCACTTGGGCGATGTGACGCCCGCAGCCGCTCCAGGTGGTCTTTCCGCAGGTGTGGCACTTTACTGCATGGCACATATTCTCTCCATCCCCTCCATTCTCTCCGCCCTCTCCATTCTGGTGGCGCATCTTGATTCTCTGCATTCTCCCTATATCTTGGGGATCTATATCTTGGAATTCTTTTGAATCTCGGGACTCTTTTGAAACTCTCTCAAATTTTCCCCTCGTAGGTTTTGAGAGTTTCGCATAATTCCGCGAACTCAGCATTCTAAGTGACTCCAGAAGTGTATACCCCTAGGGGTATAGTTTAAGAATGGCATACCCGAGGGGGTATGTCAATTGAAGTGCAGAACTCCTCGTATACAGATGAGCGCGGCATATAGCAGCACGCCAGCATATACCTCTACTTTCACCAGCACACTGTCGATGGTGTCTAGTTCTTGGCGCCCAGCAACGTCGTCACACATCGAATCGGTGCCGGCCAGACTTCAGCGCTCCACGCCCGAGTATCCAGCGCATCACGCCCGATCATCAGCACTAGCCCAATCACCCAACGTGCGCAACTTTCGTCACGCCCTGTTGGAGTGCCGTCACGCAGTGCCTGAGCCTTTAGGCCGATGGAATACTGACGATAGGCAGACACAATGGAAGGGAAGTTTCGCTGCTTGTATCTGCTGGATATTCAACGGTGAATGTCCGTATAAGCCAAGGAGGATTGCTATGGATGGCAATGTGTATACCGTAAATCAGCCTGACCGGCCACCCCAACCGCTTCAGTCAAATCTATCCAGTCGAACCACTCATACCAACCAGAAGGCCCAACCCAACCAAAACAGCCAGCCTAGCCAAACCAACCAAACTAGCGGGCCAGACCGCCTCCCCTCACCCAACCAGAACAGCGAGCCACACCGACCCTCCACACTCGCCTCACTCAGCCGACCCAGCCAACTCAACCAACCCGATACACCCGACTCACCCAAGCATCTAGACCCACAGATTGCACCGCTTTTTACACCTTGGAAGATCGGCTCGTGCGAGATCAAAAATCGCATCGTGATGCCCTCGATGGGCGGCACAAATCTCTTCGGGTGGATGGAAATCAACCACTTTGACCGTGCCGGAGCTGAATTTATTCAAACGGTGGCCGAAAACCATGTGGGGCTGGTATTGCCTGGCTGCCAGCCGGTACTCAACCCGATGTTTGGGCAGTGGCTGGATAGCAATAAAAAAATGTATCGAGATCTGGCGCGTTGGCTGCCCGATTTTCACGCCACCGGCGCTAAGCTCTTCGTGCAGCTCACGGCAGGATTTGGGCGCTCGTTTACGATCTCGTCGATGATGGAAAAGCTCTATACGAATCCGGCGCTGCGCAAACTTTCAAAGCCGGTGATGGATCTGGATCGCATCACTGCCTCGGCCAGCCCGTCGCCGAATAGGTGGAGTGATAAGGTGCCATCCAGGGAACTTACCCGCGATGAAATTGCCGACATGATCCAGCATTTTGCGGCTTCGGCGCGGCTGCTTGCAGATGCCGGAGTGGATGGGGTGGAGGTGCACGCCGTCCATGAGGGATACGTGCTCGATCAGTTCACGTTGCCATACGTCAATAAACGCACCGACAGCTACGGCGGAAGTTTCGAGAATCGCTACCGCTTCGCCGTGGAAATTGTGCAGGCGATCAAGCGTGCGTGCGGCGACGATTTTCCGGTCTCGCTGCGCTATTCTGCGATTTCCAAAACCAAGGGATTCCGCCAAGGAGCTCTTCCTGGAGAAGACTACACAGAAGTGGGACGAGATGCACAGGAGGCACTCAAGGCAGCTCGCTACTTGCAAGACGCTGGCTACGATATGCTCAACTGCGACAACGGCACGTACGACGCCTGGTATTGGGCGCATCCGCCAATCTATATGCCGCAAAACTGCAATCTACCGGACGTGGCAGCGCTGAAATCGGCTGTGGATATTCCGCTCGTGGTGGCTGGGCGGATGGATCCGCGCGTGGGAGCGCAGGCCGTGGCGGATGGGCGGATCGACGCCGTGGGTTTTGCTCGCCCGTTCTTGGCCGATCCCCAGTGGGTCACAAAACTAATATCGGGGCGCGAAGCGCAGATTCGCCCATGTATCCAGTGCCACAGCGGATGTTTCAATATGTCTCACTACGAGGGGGTGCCCAACGCGCAAAAGCTCTCAGATAGTTTGCACCTCTCGCGCTGTGCCGTCAATGCTGAGACGATGCAGACGAATAAGCACTACATCAAACGCACGGCGCGCCCCAAAGAGGTGGCGATCGTCGGTGGCGGCATCGGCGGCATGGAGTGCGCCCGAGTGCTGGCCTTGCGTGGGCATCAGCCAGTGATCTATGAAAAGACCGGAGCGCTCGGGGGCGTGGCGATTCAGGGAAGTTCGGAAGACTACAAACACAGTATGCGTGATTTCTTGGATTGGATGCGAGGAGAAATGGCGCGCTTGAATGTGCCGGTGCATCTGAATACCACTATCAGTGCAGATCACGATTTTGGTGACGCCGAGGTGGTAATCGCCACCGGTGCAGTACCAGTGGAGCTCACCTCACTTCCAGGCCATGAGCGGGCGATCAGTGCGTTGGATTTCCTCGACGGGAAGCCGGTGGGGCAGCGGGTGGTGGTGATTGGCGGCGGACTCACCGGCTGCGAAATTGCCTATGAGCTTGCTTTGCGCGGCAGTGAGCCGATCATCGTGGAGATGCAAAACGATCTCATCAAAGAGCCGGGAGTATGCTTGGCAAACTCCTCTTATCTGCGCGAGTATTTCGCCCTGCACCGCGTGCCGGTGTACCTCAATTCGCGCGTGACGGCAATAGCTGAGGATGCGGTGACGTACCTGAACGAAACGGGCGCGCAAGCCGATATTCCTTGTGATTCGGTGATTATCTCAGCGGGATATCGGCCTGCTCCGCTGCGCAAACGCCCGCATGAGCACCTCTTGGGAGACTGCGAGAAAGTGGGTAATTTCCGCACGGTGATATGGAGTGCCTACGAGCTGGCCATGCGAATCTAAATGCGCTGTTGCGGGAGCGATCGCTAGTGACCGTTCCCGCAACGTTGCTCGCACACTGGTATATAGGTGCGGGCGGAGCACGGCGTTGCTCTCGCCGTCACGGCTGCGCGCCACGTCCAACGAGCACCATTTGGGTGGTTGCGCCCCCAAGGCCAGAGGTGAACTCGTAGCGCTTGTCGAATTTCGGATTCGTCCACAGATCTGGCCAGTCTGCGGGGCGGTCGGCGGCTGTGGGAAGTGCGGCAGTATTGCATACCAATTCATCAGTGTGTGACGGCAGGCGGCGATGCCCAGGAGGCGCCAAGAACCTGCGTAACGGCCGAGAAAGCCATGCTGCGTCACAACTCTTGCGACGCCAACTGCAAACCCTACAGCACAAGATTAACAGAGCGCGGAGCTGGCTAGCTGTGATTTCTTCTCACTCAGCCGCCAGTCTCGCTTCGCTCACGCTGGGTGCTTTGCTCATCTGGCAGTTCGCTCAGCTGGCTCTCATAGCAACTGGCGGTTTCGCTGTTGCTGATCAGTAATGGCGGATCAGTAAGTGGCACCCGATAATAAGGTATGGCAACTGGCCAGGGAAAGTGCAGCGGGAACAATCTTCGCTGGGGGAGCGTTGAGAGGGCAGTGCGCATACTATGCGCATGGTGAGGGTCGCGCATAGTGAGACGCGATAAATGAATGCGGTACGCGAAAGGTACACACATAATGCAGTGTGCAAATAGTACAATCTGCAAATAATGCAGAATTGCACATAGCGAATGAAATGGCACGGTCGCTAAAGTGTCGCGGCGAATTGGATTGATTGGATTGACGAGGAGTATCTCATGGCTACAACGGTTTCAACGGTTTCAGAAAAGGCGCATCAGCTTGCACGTCTGCACGAATCAGGCGAGCTGATCGTGATGCCTACAGTGTGGGACGTGTGGAGTGCACAGCTGGCAGTGGGCTTGGGTTTCAAAGCGCTCACGATCGGTTCACATCCGGTGGCCAACTCCTTAGGCGAGCCAGATGGTGAGCATCAGAATCCAGATCACTATTTTGCTATTGCGCAGGCTATAGCAGCCGGCGTGGATGTGCCCGTCAGCTTGGACGTGGAATCTGGCCTTGGTTTGGAGCCTAGTGATTTGGTTGTAAAAGTGCTCGAAGCTGGGGTGGCTGGTGTGAATATCGAGGATGTGGTGCACTCTGAGAATGATCGCGTGCGCACTCTCGACGAGCAGGCAGACTATATTGCTGCGGTGCGTAAAGCGGCCGATGAAGCTGGCGTGGAATTAGTGATCAATGGCCGTACGGATGCGATGATTTGGGGTGCGGAGGGAGCCAATAAGGTAGACGAGCCGCTGGCAGAGGCGGTAGCTCGCTCGCTCGCTATGCAGAAAGCGGGTGCGCGTTCGGTGTATCCGGTAGCCTTGAGTACGCCCGAACAGGTGCGGGCGCTCACGGAAGCGCTCGATGTGCCAGTGAACGTGACGGCAAACCCCGTGGATGGCCATCCAGCAGGAGCCACGCTGGAGGAACTCAAGGAGCTTGGCGTGCGGCGCGTGACGTATGGCCCGCAGTGGCAGATGGCGCTGGAGAAGCCGGCTAAGGAGATGCTCGCAGCCTGGCTGTGAGGTTTCGGCTGCCTGAGGGCAGTGGTAGTGATGGCTCGGCTGGAGCATTTGCCGATCTGTGCGCAGATTCGCTACGATTGCTCACGGTGACGTGTCCGAGCGGCCGAAGGTGCAGCACTCGAAATGCTGTGTACGGTAACCCCGTACCGAGGGTTCAAATCCCTCCGTCACCGCCACACAAAACGCTGGTATAGCAACGAAAAGTGCTAGCCAGCGTTTTTGGTTACACAGCCGTGATGCACAATCTACTAGCCTTGGTGCGCTTCTCCTGCCAGCTCAGCGAGCTCATGAATTAATGCGATCCGCTCGAGTGGCTCACCCTCAGTAATAGATATCTTGCCGCCGATGTACTCTGGCTCCGCAGCGAGCGCGCTGCGGTATGCTCTGCTTGCCCTCTGGCGCGTGAGCACCGAAGCACTCTGATGCTCATGCAAGCCAATGTGGGCATCCACCCACGGCCCAAAGCCTCCCGCAGCCTCACTTTGCGCACCCGAGACGATCATCCCACCGAGCAACCCAGCAGCCGCCGCCTTGTCAATATGTTCCTGAGCCAGCTCCGGCCCGCGCCCCTCAATGGCACTGCGCCCCCAATTGAGTGAAACTTTCACGTGTGCAGCACCGAGTTCTCTGATGACGGCGAGCTCATCTGCGAGCTGCAAAAACCCTTTCTCCACGCTGTGAGTATCACTCCAGGCGTCGCAGTGCTCCACCACGATGCCGGCTCCGTCTATCTCCCACGCCGATATCTCGTCTAAGGAACGGGCAAAAGCTGCCGTATCTCCTAGCGCTTGCGGTGCTGCGTGCAACGCCAGATGGGTGAAGAATCGCCAACCTGTGAGGTCATTTACTCGTTGCATAGTATTTGCTGCTTCGCGTAAAAAATCTATCGCAGCGCGCCGGCCATCTTCGTCGGGCGAAGCAATCCCCCACGTACGGTCATTTATATGTGCCATGACTCCTGGAATCGGGGTGAGCACGTTGAGCGAAAACCTAGGAGCCATCTGGGCTGCAAACCAGACCGGATCTTCACGCAATCCGTGCGCCATGTAGGGTACTTCGAGTCCATTCACCCAAGGCTGAGCCCTGAGGGCTTCATAAAACTTTTCTTGCCCAGATAGTTCTCCTGCAGTGGCGGCGTATGCCCCTACGATAAACGGTATGCTCATCATGCTCCTTTGCTTACGCTATTGCCATTTTAGGCATAAGCGTCTGCAAAACATCTGCTTGCCCGAGAAATCTGTGCCGTTGTACTCACCTCGCACACACTCGTTAGAATGGCCACGTGGAACAACTAGGAGTATCAGCTATTCACCCTACGGCTCCGCAGTTTCTCCCAGCCGTGTTGCTCTCCCATGAGGAAATCGACCTAGAACGCGGGATTGGACGGCTCAATTCGCTATGGAAAGTGGGAGCTGAGCCAGTGTGGGATCAGGCCTCCGACGGCTCTGAGTTGCTGCATTTTTCAGTTGCTGGAGCACAAGTGATGCTCACTCAGCTTTCAGGTAGTTTCACGCCACGGCGCGGAGCGCTTCCGCCGCACTCGTATTACACCGCGATCACGCTTTTTCTCCCAGATTCTGGTGACGATGGCGTCACGCATAACTCTGGTGATCCTAGCGCTCGTGCTTCTGCATCTTCTAGTGCTGGCGCTGATGCCGCCGCGCCAGCAGCTCAAGAAAACGCGCACGCCGTAGCGCGCCGGCGGCAGATGGTGACGGCACACATCCTGCTTACTCAGCTTGCTGATGCGCTAGGGCGTGCCCCAGGGGTGATTGGTCTCTTCCGTGAAGAACTGGGGGTGGTGCAGCCGCCACAGATGTTTGACCAGCTCGCCCCGTTGCTTACCCAAGGGCAAGTGCCCTTGCCGCTGTGGGTGAATATCAGAGTGCAACCGTTAGCTGTTGGCAACGCTCCTACAGCTGGTACTGCAGATGGTGCTGACACTGCAGCTCTCGCCCGCGCCGACGGCCTAACCAACGAAAATCCAGACGGGCGAAATCTAGGCGGGCACGAGACGGATGCACGCGAGGCGCGTGGACGAGCGGCAGATGGACGGACTGTAGGCGGGCACAGCACAGATGGAAAGGGTGCAGGTGGGAGGCATGAATCTGGGAGTGACGCCGCACCTGCACTCACACTCGGACGCACTTTTGGCCTACCGCTGTTTGGGCACCTCGATCTGCAGGTGAGCGAAAGTGTGCACTCTCCAGAAGAGGTGTATGCCGAATTAGCCAATATTGCCAGTTATCTGATCACCGGCGATTCCTACTTGCTCCCCGGGCAAACTCTGGGCAGCAGTGCGGGGGAGCAGATTGCACTCACTCAGACGCTTTCTGAGATCGACCATACGCCGGTGATTGAGGTGCTTTATTAGCTCTGCTATCTCATCACTTTATTGCTCTGCTATCTCATCACTCGCCAATGTGCAGTGCATCCGATCGCAACCCTAGCGGCGTTTTCGAGGCACAGGCTTCAGTAGCTAGCCTAATATCCCTCTCCGATAGCAAAAGGTGGGTAATCAACTTGCGCATAGAACTGTTGTGCTGATCTGCTAGTCTGAATCAGGTATAGATTTTTCACAGCCTGCGCGAGTTGCATTGGATTGTATTGGAGGAAGCGCAATGATGCCGAACGAACAGCAAACTCAAGCGCATAACCACACGGGACAGCCCAGGCTTGAGGCTGGCCAAGATTATGAAATCGTGCACCATCCGCAGGCCGGCCAATGGGAGGTGAGGCTCGTCGATCCGCAGGCTGTGAATGGCGAGGATCATGTGGGGCAGGTGATCGGTTATGCTGCGTACGATCTGCTCGATGACGCTATAGCGATCACAGCTACTGTCGTGAATAGTGCATACCGTGGTCACGGTATTGCTGGTGAGCTTATGAGCCACGCATTAGACGACATTCGCGCCCAGGGGCTAAAAGTGCTACCGCTGTGCTCGTATGCCGCTGCCTACATAGATTCCCACCCCGAATATCACGATCTAAAGGCGAACAGCTAAATGACTTTTACAATAAAGACGCATCTCGCGCCACGCCCTGATAGCTTTCCTGCCGCGGAGGGTGCATCTAGTACGTCGGATATCGAGCAGCAGGGGCGAGCACTCGGCCGCACTGGCGTCATTCACACGCCACATGGTGATATTCACACGCCAGCTTTTATCCCAGTGGGTACGAAAGCCACTGTTAAATCCGTGTTGCCAGAATCTGTGGAAGCCCTCGGGGCTCAAGCTGTGCTCGCAAATGCCTACCACCTCTATTTGCAGCCTGGTTCAGAGATTCTCGATGCCGCTGGTGGGCTCAGTGCTTTTATGAACTGGGATCACCCCACATTTACGGATTCTGGCGGTTTCCAAGTGATGAGCCTCGGCTCGGGTATTAAGAAAGTGCTGAGTGAAGAGTTCTCTGGCGTGACGGCAGATGCGATCACACCGCCGAAGCGGCACGGCGAGAGTCTCACAAAAGTGGATGACGACGGCGTCTGGTTTCGTTCGCATCTAGACGGCTCGCGTCACCGTTTTTCACCTGAAATTTCCATGCGTATTCAACACGAGATCGGCGCGGATATTATTTTTGCGTTCGACGAACTCACCACGCTTCTCGATTCGCGTCAGTATCAAGAGGAATCTTTGGAACGCACACGCCGCTGGGCACAGCGGTGTTTGGCAGCGCACCAACAGCTCACGCGCGAGCGTGCCCACAAGCCGTATCAGATGCTGATGGGCGTGATTCAAGGAGCGCAATATGAGGATTTACGCCGAAAAGCTGCCCGCGATTTGAGCTCTATGGACGTTGCAGGGCAGCGTTTTGACGGCTTTGGCATCGGTGGGGCGCTTGAAAAAGAGAACCTGGGGCAGATTGTGCGCTGGGTGAATGAAGAGCTGCCCGAAGATCGGCCGCGGCATTTGCTGGGCATCTCCGAGCCGGATGATCTTTTTGCCGGTGTGGAAAACGGGATCGACACTTTTGACTGTGTGAATCCCTCCCGTGTGGCTCGCAACGCGGCGATTTACACTCCCGATGGCCGTTTCAACGTGAATCGCAAACAGTTCCGTGCCGATTTTTCGCCGCTGGTAGAGGGCTGTGCCTGCTATACCTGTACGCACTACACAAAGGCATATCTGCATCACGCTTTCAAAGCGAAAGAAATGATTGCTGCGACGCTCGCCACTATCCACAATGAGTACTTCACCGTGCATCTCGTCGACCAGATCAGGGAGGCGATTGATGCCGGTACTTATTGGGATTTCAAAGTTGCCTACTTGGGGCGTTTTTATGCCAACGGCGGGCGCCTCAGCCTCAGCGCGTGAGCCGTGTCTCTGCGGGCTGTGCTCCTGTGAGCCGCGCCTCTTTCCTAAGTTGTGCCTCTGTAAGCTGCGATCCTGTAAGTTGCGCCTCTCAGAGAGGGCAGCAGCAGTGACGCCAACTCGCTAAGCCAAGGCAGGTAGAGCCAGTGAGGTAAAAGGCAGGTGGGGCACTGATTGATCGGCGCATTCGGTGCAGCTTGAGATGCTCCAGCAGCAGTGACGCCAACTCGCCAAGCCAGGGCACTAAGACCAGTTAGGTTGCCAACTAAGGCCAGGCTGCATTGATGGTGTCTGAGCAGCCCCGCTGATATCTTCGCTGCCAGTTTGCCGTGCGCACATCGTTGATCTGCCGCACGGCAAACTCCGTGATACCTCGGCACCGGCGGCCACCTAATGAGCCAGTTCGCTTATTTTGCGAGCTGCCCATTAAAGTAGAGGAATCTCATACTAGATAGGTATTCTTATGGTTCACGAAGACGACATTACTCCGAAGCGTTTCCAACGCATTGCCCATTCACTACTTTTCTGGGTGCTCCTTGCCATCGTGCTTGGCGCTTTACTCGGGCAGATTTTGCCCACTTGGGCGATCGTTCCTTTTGCCACGTTTAACGATATCTTCGGCCAGTTCCTCGGGTTTGCCGTGCCGATGATCATTCTCGGCTTGGTGGCGCCGGCCATCTATGAGCTAGGTTCTTCAGGGGGGAAGTGGCTGCTCATCACGGTGGCTCTGGCTTATGGCTCCACGATGGTGGCTGGTTTCAGCACCTGGGGGCTCGCCTCGCTGATTTTCCCGCATCTGCTCGCCGGCCAAGCAGTCGATGAGACGCTTGCAGAGCCCGCCAACGCCGTCAGTTCGGTGCTCGCTGGGAATCTGCAACTCAATCCGGTCTTCGACGTGCTCACGGCGTTGGTGTTGGCATTCGTGCTCGGCCTGGGCATGAGTGCCGTCAAAGCAGAGAAAATGGGTGCAATCCTGCAGGAGTTTCGCTCTCTGATGATGAAAGTGATCACCAAAGTGATCGTCCCTCTGCTGCCACTGCACATTTTGGGCATCTTTATGAATATGAGCAAATCTGGGCAATTTGTGGCGGTGATTATCACGATGGCGAAAGTGATTGTTTTCGCGTTTGTGCTCACCGTGGTGATGCTGCTGCTCCAGTATTCCATTGCCGGCATCGTGGCTAAACGCAATCCACTTTCTGCGCTGTGGGGGATGCGTGATGCGTATGTGACGGCGTTGGGCACGGCTTCATCGGCTGCCACTATTCCAGTGACTGTGCGCTGCGCACGTAAAAACGGCGTCTCACCAGAGATTTCCGACTTCGTGATCCCACTGTGCGCCACCATTCATTTGGCTGGCTCAATGATTAAAATTACGGCATTCGCACTAGCTTTGGCGCAGATCATGCATATTGCCGTGACGCCAGGGCAGATGGTGGGCTTCATCGTACTTCTCGGCGTCATTATGGTGGCTGCTCCTGGCGTCCCAGGAGGGGCTATCGCAGCTGCCCAAGGTGTGCTACAGGGGGTTTTGGCGTTTACTGATCCGATGTACGGAATCATGGTGGCCATGTATGTAGCAGTGGATAGTTTCGGCACGGCTACGAATGTAACCGGCGATGGGGCTATCGCTATCGTGGTGAACAAGCTAGCTGGCGGATCGCTCGGGGAAAACTCATCTGAAACTGTGGCGATTGCCGATTCTATTGCTACGAACCGCAAGGAAAAGTATCGCTCGCGCCGCGCGCATACTGTCGAGGGGAAATAGGCGAAATAAAGGCTCATGCCAGGCGGCAGACAAGCGGTTCGTCTTAGGCAAACGGATTTTTAGACAGACGGGCTATAGCACTGCAATAAAGCTGTAGTCACAAATGTATAGAGATACTCTAGAACTCTCGGTCGGCCGATTCTATCAGCCGGCCGAGAGTAGCTTCATCTGGAAATCCCTGCACATTCCAGCGTGATGGCCACGCCATCGGATCGCGGACGATTCCTTGAGGCCAAATTTCCCGAGCCACCTGCGAGCGAATCGTGATGCGCACACCGTTCGGGTTTTCCCACGGGTGCGGAGACGGCTCGCGGACAAAAGAGATGAAATCGGTATCTGGGATGGATCCTCGCACATCCATAGCGTTCCATTCCGTGGCGCTCACCCGCTGCCCTGAATGCATCCGGCGAGGTGTGTAGCTTTTCAGCTCGCCAAAATCGCAATCCGTCCAGCTGGAGAGTGCCTGAACTTGCTGGGCATAAATCTCCTGGCGAAAACTGTTGCGCAATGCTCCTAGCACCTGCGCAAGCTCAGAATCTGCAAAAGGCACCCATTCTTTCCAACCGTCCGCCGTCACGGTATGAGGCAGCGGATAGACGGCCTCGGGGCTACGGCGTTGAGTGAGTAGTATTTTGAAAAAGTCTACCAAGTGGGGATCTTCGCTAAAGACCACATACAACTTTGTACGGGCAGCAGGCACAAAAAGCGGAATATCGTTCGGGTGGCGTTCATGCAGCCGCTGCGCCACCTGTATCATCATCTCCACATCGCAAAACCACGAGAGCTCATAGTTATCAGGAGCAAGAAAAGTGACGACGTCTGCACCAGATATTCTCGAAAGCCCAAGATCCACTGAGAGCCGCTGATGGCCAACCAACTGGCGCAGGGCATTCACTGATTCAGCGAGCAAACTTCCCACGTCGGATGGTACCTGCTCCATCTGTGAATAGTAGATGGGCTGAATTACGTCGGGTCTATCCAGTGCCAGCCCTACCCCCACAAAATCCGTGAGTGGCACATAGACCATCGAATCGTCTCCACGATGGGAATTGACGAAGTAATCGGCAGCGCGCACGATCGGCACGATTGTGGGATCTTCCTCCCACATCGGGGCTAGCTCACCGGCTTGAGTTGGTATATCTCCTGGTACATCTCCTGCGGGATTCTCGCGTGAATCTGCGGCCATATATGCCGCTGCCTCACCGTTGCTGGCGCTACCCCCGCCGTTGCCGTCAGCGCCATTAATGCCGCTATCACGGCCATCTCTGCCACGGCCATCGTTACCGCTGGCTGGAGTTGGAGCTGAAGTCATGGCCGCAGCCGAACTTGCATCTGGATCCGCAGTAGAAGCAGCAGTCGAACCCGCAGTCCCATTGTCGTGTTCACCGCTAGCGCCGGAGAACTTCGCTGCTTTGGCCTGCTCCACTCCAATGCTAATAAGGCGGTAGAGAAGCTCAGCCCGTTCTACCTCGGGGGCATCCTCCGCGATAAACACTCCTGGGCGAAAGCGGAATGTGCGCCCATCAGGCAAGAGCACGTCGAGGGATTCACCATCTGCCGTGACGATAGCGCCCGCAAGATCGGGATGCTCCACAGCTTTGTCGAGTGCCCACTGCACAAAATCCATAGCTACATTCTCGCATATTTTGGATGAAGTGCCACTCACCGCAGAGCGCAGAATCTGCTAAGTACCCGTTAATCCACGATATGTTCCTGAGCCTACTCTTCTTCCTCTAGCTCACCCACCATCTCATAGAGTTCCCCAGCAGTGAGCTGAGATTTTTCCTCGGCGGAGAAATCGTGCACGATCGCACCGCGGTTGAGCACCAGCATCCGATTGCCCAGCTCCAGAGCATCTTTCAAATGGTGCGTAATCATAAAGGCGCTCAAGTGCTTTTGCTCGATGGTCTTTTGGGTAAAATTCAGCACCACCTTGGCGGTCTTCGGATCCAATGCCGCCGTGTGCTCATCGAGTAAGAGCAAACGCGGCTCTTTCATCGTCGCCATCAGTAGCGTGATGGCCTGACGCTGCCCACCAGAAAGCACTCCAATGGCGGTGTCTAAGCGCGATTCTAGCCCTAAGCCTAGCGGCGCCACGAGCTCTCTAAATTCCTGCCGTTTTTGCTCGCTCATAGAGATCCGCAGTCCGCGATTTTCTCCGCGTTTCTGTGCGAGAGCTAAGTTTTCAGCCACCGTCATTCGCGGAGCTGTGCCCATTTTCGGATCTTGAAATACTCGCCCGATCAGCGCTGCGCGGTCTTCCTCGGCTCTATCCGTCACGTCGGTACCATCTATGAGCACTCGCCCTGAATCCACGGGGATGGCTCCGGCGATGACGTTGAGCAGCGTAGATTTGCCCGCTCCATTGCCGCCCACCACCGTGATGAAATCTCCCTCAGCCACCTCCAGGCACACATCTGCGAGTGCTTGAAAGGCATCTGCCGTGCGCTGATGAAAAGTCTTATTGACGTGTTCGAGAGTTAAAACGTTCACCGCTGCGCTCCTTTTTCGTTGGCACTATTGGCTTTCTCGCCACTATCTGCGGCGCTAGATTTCTCGCTGACGGCGGTTTCCCCAGAGCTGAGGTTGGTTTCCTCAGAGTTATAGCTCATCGCATCAGCTCCGGAGGATTGTCTGTCCGCGCTAGCCGCGTCCACCCTGACCGCTCTCCCGTCGCTAACTCTCCTAGTGCCATTGCTGGTCACTCCAATTCCGGCTGCAGCCGGTTGTCCGTCCGCGTTAGCCGCCTCAATTCCGGCTGGTTGCTCGCCTATGTTGGCCACCTCAGCTCCGTTCGCACTGGCGGAGCTCACCTCAGCACCAGCAGCAACTGCTACCGAGGTCTGCTCAGTGCGAACGCTGGGATGATGCTGGTTTGCCCGACGTGTTTGCGTGCGCGAGAACCACTGCTGGAGCGCAGGGATGGACAGACACAAGCCCAAGATAACGGCGGAAAACAGTTTGAAATGATCTGTATTGACGTTGAGCATCAGCACCAGTGCCAGCAATAAACGATAGATCACCGAGCCGAGGAAGATAGCCAGCAGACGCACGGGTAAACTCACGTTTTTCACCAGCACTTCGCCGATAATAATGGCCGCCAGGCCAATCACGATAGAGCCCACTCCCATAGAGATATCGGCGTATCCGTTATCTGTGGCCACCAGATATCCTGAGAGTGCAATCAGACCGTTACCCATCATGTAGCCGAGCATCATCATTTCTGCAGAGGGAATCCCCAGCGCATTTGCCATCACGGGGTTGTCTCCCGTGGCGATGAGCGCTTGCCCCATGTCTGTGCGGAAGAAAACGCCCAAGATGGCCACGGCCACGGCGATGACCACCATGCCGATCAGCAACGTATCCACATTGCGTGGTAGATGCATTCCAGAGATCATTGATTTGAGCGTAAACTGCGAGGATATTGAGATATTCGCCCGCCCGAGGAACACTAGATTCACCGAATAGAGGCCGGTCATGGTGATAATGCCCGCCAAGAGCGAGTTGATGTGTACGCGGGTGATGAGTAGTGCCGTCACTGCTCCTGCTGCTGCGCCGATGAGTAACGCTACCAGCCCTGCAAGCAGCGGATGCATCCCCAGTAGCAGCAGCTGTGCGCCGGTGGCAGCTCCGAGGGTAAACGACGATTCTGTGGTGAGGTCTGCTTCGTTGAGCACCCGAAAGGTGATGTACACTCCGATGCCCATAATCGTCCAAATAGCTCCTTGTGAAAGAGCTGAAAGAAGAATATCCACTGTTGTTCCTCTTCTCTATCTGCGTTAGCTATTTCTTCACGGGATTCATATCAATAGCATCAGCGGTGACGGCGGTCGGGATTGTGATCCCCAGAGCTGCGGCCTGCATGCTGTTGATGAACTTATTGGAGATGGTGCTCACTTTCACTGGATAAGTGCTCACATCGGCACCTTCGATGACGTCGGCTGCCACATCTCCCGAGTCCGCTCCCCACAAGTACTGGTTGAGCCCTACGGTGGCGAGGCACCCTGCTTCCACCATCGCATCAACGGTAGGGTAGAGCCCTACTTTATGAGCAGTAGCGGTGGGAACGAGAGTATCAAGCGCTCCAGCGATGGTGTTGTCTTGTGGCAGATAGATGGCATCCACCTGGGTAGCAAGCTGCTCAGCCACTTGTTTTAAATCGTTTGTGGAGGTAATCGTGGCTTCTTTGAGCGTGAATCCCTCACCTGGGGCGATCTGGCGAATGCTTTGCACTTGCTGCACAGCATTTTGCTCAGAAGTGTTGTAGAGCACGCCAAGCCGCTGAGCGTCAGGCTGAATCTCTTTAATGAGTTTGAGGGTTTCGGCGTTGCTGTTCGCATACGTGGCACCGCTGACGGGTTTGCCAGGATTCTTCAAATCGTTCACCAATCCTGCTCCCACTGGATCGGAGATACCAGCAAACACCACTGGCACCTCTCCTTGAGCGGAGTTCATCAGTGCCTGTGCAGCTGGGGTGGCAATGCCGATCAGCAGATCTTTGCCATCAGCCATAAAGTTATCGGCAATGGTTTTCAGCAGATTTTGATCGCCTTGCCCCTGCTGGTATTCGATCTGCATATTGATGCCGTTCATATATCCGCGTTTAGCTAGTTGATCGAGCAAGCCGTAGCGGATGTCATCCAGCGAGGGGTGCTCCATAAACTGCAAGATCCCCACTTTCAACACATCCCCATGTTTGAGCAACGGATTGTTGGGATCGAGTTGCTTGACCTGCCCACTGGCCATGATGCGATCAGCTCCGATGGGTTTGTAGTTGGTTGGCACGAGATCGCCCCCGAGCGTACCTGCGGCTACCCGCTCAGCACCTGGCTTATTCTGGGCACTTGCACCGGCCTTTTCTAACTCATTGAGCCGTTGTAGTGACGGCATCACCAGCAGTAACACCAGCAGCGCCCCCACAAGAAATGAACCGATCGCGGTTATTTTCTTCATCTTTCTCAATCCTTTTCAACGTGTTATCGACGCCCTAATACTTCGACGTCCTATACTCTGATGCCGCACGGTTTGCTATCCGTTTGCCTGCGGCTTGTAGTTTTCAGTGGTGATCTTTGGTTTTCATTGCAAACATGATTCATCGCAAGTATTGCCGGCTTTCATCAGTGCCATACAAGTGCTCTACCAAGCACGATGCCAGTGCAGTGCAGCGTTCGCGGCATGATAAAAGCCCTCGCGGTGATCGGAGGGCTTCAAAATTTCCAGTGAATGTGATTCTTCAGCACTGCACGATCACTTGCTCACGGCGATCTATGCAGCCAGACTGGCTCAGCTAGGCAGATCGCCAACCAAACCAGCTACGCCAACGCGCAACCATCGCGCATTCCCGAACCATATCGCTTCCTTTCCTTGTGCTTTAGTAAAAACATAGCAGCGGCCTATGAGTGACGCAAACACGATCCCCATTGTGAAATAACTGCACTCATTCTGCCCAGATATGGCCGAATATCTACGGATAGCTGCTCCGCACTTACGCGCTGCGGGTGCGGGCTCATGCGGAGTATGTACTGTGGAAGCACCTCAGGCGTGCAAGGTTCTCTCATCTTGTAGGACGCCTCAGCTGTGCGGGGTTCTCCAGTCGTGTGAGCTGCCCAGCCGCCAGAATCTCACTGCGAAAATGCACGATCCAGCTGCGCAATAATAAACTAATCCCATGTTTACTATGGCGAAAGTCTCCCTGAAAAATCGCGCTTTTGTGGCGCTTGTCTCCGTGGTGATTGCGGTGCTCGGCGTCTTTGCCATGAGCACGCTCCGCCAGGAACTCATCCCCAGCGTGCAGCTTCCGCAAATATCGGTGTTGACCACCAGCGTCGGAGCCACGTCCGAGCAGATGAAAGAGCGCGTGAGCGTGCCGATCGAGCAGGCGGTGAGCACCATTGCGGAGGTGGAGTCCACTCGCACCCAATCGTCGAGTTCATTCTCGTTGGTCAGCATTCAGCTCGCTTACGGCTCGGACGTGGCGCGCGCCACCAGCAAAGTGGAGCTGGCTATTTCGCGCGTCAAAGATGGTTTTCCGCAGGATGCTGAGCCGCGCGTGATGTCTGGGGGAACGTCGAGCATTCCACTGAGCTACGTGGCCGTGACGAGCAGCGGTTCGCCTCTGGACGTGGCACAGCGAATCCGTAGTTCCGTGATCCCACAGCTGCAAAAAGTATCTGGCGTCTCCCAGGTGCAAGTGATCGGAGCGCCCGAGCAGGTGGTGCGCATCGGCATTGATACTGAAAAAGTCCGCGAGCGCTCTATTGATTCACAAGCGATTCAAGATGCCCTTGACAACAACGGCCTAGCGGTGCCGGTGGGAGCACTTGCCGGAGAGGGCGGCAACACCACACTCGACGTCACCGTTGGGAAGAAATTACTCAGCCTTGAAGAGTTGAAAAATCTGCCTATTGCCGGCCCGACGGAGACGCTACAGCTCCCTGATGGTTCCAGCGTTGAACGCCCCTCTGCCACGTACCTGCTGAAAGAGATTGCCAGCGTGGAGCTTGGGGAGGGGAAAAACTCGGTGGTTGGCCGGTTAGATGGCAAAGAGGCTCTGGCTCTGCTCATCTTTCCCACAGCAAATGCGAATCTCGTGGAAACATCGGCCGCCGTCAATAATAAACTCAGCGAATTAAGTGCCTCGGTAGGGGCGGATACCCGTTTCACCTCGCTCTTTGAACAGGCGCCTTATATCACTCAATCCGTGCGCTCACTCGCCGAAGAGGGAGCAATCGGCTTGGGCTTTGCCGTGATAGTGATCCTCTTTTTCCTGCTTTCTTTCCGCTCGACACTCGTGACGGCAGTATCCGTGCCGCTCTCGCTGCTGGCGGGCTTTATTGGAATGCTGGTCTTTGGCTACACCATCAATATGCTCACTCTGGCGGCGCTCACTCTCACTATCGGACGGGTGGTAGACGATTCCATTGTGGTGATCGAAAATATCAAACGCCACCTCGATTATAGCCAACCAAAACTGCGAGCCATTCTTGACGCCGTACGCGAAGTAGCGAGTGCCGTCACGGCTTCTACACTAGTATCTATCATTGTTTTCGTGCCTATCGGGCTGGTAGGCGGCATGGTTGGAGAACTGTTCAAGCCTTTTGCTTTCACCGTGGTGTTGGCCTTAGCTGCCTCGCTATTCGTATCTTTGACTATTGTGCCGGTGCTTGCCTACTGGTTTTTGAAACCCACTAGTGCGGCTGCGAGCGCCGCTCAGGAGGGAGAATCTGCTGCCGCCGCGCTGCGCACCGAGATGGAAAAGCGCGAAGAGAGATACTGGCTGCGACGTGCATATCGGCCAGCTTTGCTGGGCACTCAAAAGTATCCGCGTATCACGCTGACCGTCGCCGTGGCGCTACTGGGCTTTACTGCTGCTTTAGTGCCAGCACTTAAGGTGAATCTGATGGGCACCAGCAATGAAGGCATGGTGATGATCTCCCAACAGGTGCGCCCTGGGGCAAGTATTGAAGCTAAGAACGCGATGGCCAATGATGTGGAAAAAGCCATACACAGCCTCGATGGGGTGAAGTCTGTGGCCACTATCGCCAGCTCTGGCGGTGGGAGCATGATGAGCATGGGAGGCAGCTCTAACGCAAGTGATGCCATTAGCTATCTCGTGAGTGTGGATACGTCACTAGATATCACGGCGTTTACCGACGATGTGATTGCCAGCGCAGAGAGAGCCGCCGATCAAGCCCAGGGAGCGGCTGCCGCTGCCCGCGCACTCACGCAGACGTCCGCTTTCTCAAGTTCTACCCAGAATCTGCTGGGCTCGGGCACTGTAGATGTGGCTATTACGGCTCCTACGCAAGCTGATCTGCACAAAGCGAGCAACGCCGTCACCGCTGCTCTCACGGATCTTTCTGAAGCAAAAGCAGTGAGTTCAGACTTCAGTGAGCAAATGCCGGCTGTGCAAGTCACCGTACAGCGAGATGCGGCTGCACGCTTGGGGCTCACGGAGAATGCCGTGGTGGGGATGATTGCTGCGCAGATGGTGGAGCCTGAGATCGGCACAATTACGCTAGATAATATCGACACGTCGATCTATCTTTCGATCGCGCAGCCGGTGAAGACCGTCTCTGAATTGCGCGAGATGAACATTCTTGGCCAACCAATTACGGCTATTGCCGACATTGAAGAAGTGGAATCGCTCCCCACAATTATGACAAACAATGGGCAGACCACAGCTACAGTTTCGGTGACGCCGAAGAATAACGACAATATCGGAGCGCTCACATCCGCTGTGCAGAATAAACTCGCTGACGTCACGCTGCCAGGTGGCACCGTCACCACTATCGGTGGGGCTGCTGAGCAGATTGCCGATTCTTTCAGCCAGCTCCTGCTGGCAATCGTAGCTGCCATATTGCTGATTTACGTGGTATTGGTGTGGATTTTCAAGAGCTTACTCCAGCCACTACTGCTACTCATTGCGATTCCGTTCGCGGCCATTGGCTCATTTGCTGCACTGCTTATCACCGGTACAGCTCTCGATCTCTCGGCGATGGTGGGGATGCTCATGCTCACTGGAATTGTGGTGACGAATGCCGTAGTGCTCATCGACTTAATCAACCAGTACCGTGTGCGTGGAGATTCGCTGACGCAAGCCATCTACGAGGGCGCCATGCATAGGCTGCGTCCTATCGTGATGACGGCTCTTGCCACAGTTGCTGCGATGATTCCGATGGCTCTGGGCTTTAGTTCCAACTCGGGCTTCATTTCTCAGCCGCTCGCTATCACCGTGATCGGCGGCCTTGTGAGCTCGACAGCGCTCACGTTGGTACTGCTGCCGGTGCTGTATCGGCTTGTGGAAGGAGCGAAAGCTACGCACATCAAACGGTAGCGAGCACCTTTTGATGGGAGTCGTCAATGTATGGTGAGTTGCCCGTATGTGGTGGGTATCAATATGCGTGATACCCAGGCTCCCGTATGCGGCGGTGTATCAGGATACGGGGAGACAAGCGCCGACGTATGGGCGTCCGCAACACACGAGAGGTGTACATCTGGGGGGGTGGATGAAATATGTGCGCCTAGAGTACGTTGCAAGATACTCGACGTGAGGGTAAGGATCCAAGAGTACTACTCGGTGACTTGGCGTTAGAGTGCTACCCGTTAGTGCCGTATTATTCGCTTACGGATATTGGCGAATATCTGATGGAAGATGCCAGTTGGAAGCTGCGCCAGCTCTATGAGATTGACCCTGGAAGTAACGTGACGGCACCCGAGCCGCGTGCCCCCGAAAAACCTACTTCCGAGCCGCGTGCCGATGAAAAACTTTCCCCCGACAATAAGATATTGGTAGATGAAAATAAAGGCTCTGCCAGCGCACAGACCGCAGCCGTGGAGTTAAAGAACGAACCGTCGGCGAGTATGCCGCACGGGCAAAGCTCAGCAAGAACCATATCGGATCTTGCGCTCTTAGTGCGAGATCCACGCATAAGTCCGGCCGATGCGTTGGCCTACGCCCAGGAAGCTGCCCAGCTAAACGATGCCTCGCTAAGGGAGGTGCTAGGCGTGTTATCTGCGGCGTTGCAAAAGGCCTACTTTGGTAGTGACGAAATGCTTGGCGATGAATGGGCAGAATGCGCTGAATTGATAGAGATGAAGTTTATCTTCAATAGTGACGAAAAAGATCAGGGTGTGTTTGACGCCAGTGCCGAACGTCTGGATGCCGTCCCTGCTGCCGTCACTGACACCTCTGACGCCTCTCATGCTGAGGCAGGGGGGAATGGCGAATCTTTACACATTTTACAGGGCGATGGCGATCCAGAAGTCAGCGCATTTTACGAACTCATCAATTATTATCTTGATGATTCTCGTTTTGATAACCTCACTGGGCGTTGGTACCCGAAAGGCTAGGGACGAGAGGCGACGAGACGATGGAGGATTGGGTGTGGGCTGTGTTTGTGCGACGTGTGTTGCTCTCCGTGCTTAGGCGTATCTGATAGGGAGTGAATCTACATGGACGAAGCGATGGCTTTAGCTGTGCGTGGGCAAGAAGAGTTAGAGCAGTTTCACTATCGTGAAGCCGCGCAACTCTTCTCCAGGGCATACGACGCTATTGATCCAGATTCTGAAGAGAGTATGGCAGTTGGTGGACGGCTCGTGAGTGCACTTACTAAAAGTGGAGAATTTGATCGAGCTATCAAGGTACAAAAGCATTTGCTTGAGCGTCACGTGCGGGCATTGGGAGAAACCCACCCAGATACCCTTATTGCGGTGGCTGATTTAGGGGGTGTGTTTTTTGCGGCAGGGAACTATCAAAAGGCACGTGATCTTTACGAATGGGTGCTGCAGGTCAGGATCGCTGATCTAGGAGAAAATCATCCAGACACGTTAAGAGCGGTGAGCAATCTTGCAAGTGTCTATGCTGCCGCAGGGCAGTATAAACTGGCCAGAATGCTTTACGAACAGGTGGTATCTTCACGTATTCAGTTGATGGGTGAAGACCACCCAGACGTACTGGAGGCGCAAAGTAATGTGGCATTTACGTATGCGCAGCTGGGAAGGCTTGATGAAGCAGTACAACTTAATGAGCAGGTGTGCGAAGCAATGGTGAGAGTGTTCGGAGAAAGCCATCCCAATGCTTTAAATTCCATGAATAATTTAGCTTCGCTCTATGCCCAGCTGAAGGAACCTCAAAAGGCGCTCGGCCTATATCAGCGTGAGTTAGAGGTACGTATGCGTGTGGCAGGTGATGCGGATCCTAATGTGCTCACGGTGATCAACAATATCTCTGTGAGCTATTATCGCATGGGAGATGTTGCTCATGCCGTTGAGTATTGCCAGCGTGGGCGGGATTTAGCTGCAAAGACGCTCGGAGAAGAGCATCAAACTACGAAAGAATTTGCAGCAAATCTGGCTATGCTGCTAGAGCAACAGGCGAGAGGTTAGGGTTGTACGCCAAGACTTGGCGGAGCATTAGGGCGCTAAGTAGTGAATCTGTGGATATAGCCGTATTCTTATAACTGTATTTTCCTTTGAACGCCAATCAAAAGTGCTTTCAAGATCAAGCTCCGGAAGCACTTTCTTCTCGCTGTGGGCGGTACAGGACTCGAACCTGCGACCTCTTCCGTGTCAGGGAAACGCGCTAGCCAGCTGCGCCAACCGCCCATATAAAATTAAAACCAGAAGACCCTCTGATCATCTGGCACGACGTATTCAAGGTGAAATAGTCGAGGTGGGTACGGGATTCGAACCCGTGTATACGGCTTTGCAGGCCGCTGCCTCGCCTCTCGGCCAACCCACCATGTGGTTGAGCAGAAAACTGCTTGGCCATCGAGCGGATGACGGGACTCGAACCCGCGACCCTCACCTTGGCAAGGTGATGCTCTACCAACTGAGCCACATCCGCATGATCCTTCGCGCATTTTCAGCGCTAGCGACGCGTACTAATATAATGTGAAGCTGCGCTGTATGTCCAATCGCAAATACATGAGTTGTGCCACCGCCTCTGGGCTTGCACAGCCACGTAAAACCGCGCTAACATTCTTTAACGTCACTACGGGCGATTAGCGCAGCGGTAGCGCACTTCCTTCACACGGAAGGGGTCACTGGTTCGATCCCAGTATCGCCCACAGAACTTGCTTGTGCAGCTGATATGAGTCAGATCGAGGTTAAACCGAGATTTAACTGAGGTTAATTGGTATTCTAGCCGGTTTGGTGTTGCTGGCTGGCTGATGATTTCAACCATTCGCGTTGTTCGGTCATTTTGGTCAGGTCGTTGGTTATTGGCTGGAGCCTTGTGAGTTCTTTGAACCATTTGGGTGTGAGGCAGTCGGTTAGGTTTCGTTGTTCGGATCGGGTTGATACTGCCGGTCAGGCCAATTTTATCGCTACGGCTGCGCCCCGAGTTGATAGAACGCTGCAGCTGCACCCTGCGTTGGTGAAACGGTATAGCTGCGCCACAGAGTTTCGATCCTGCGATCGAGAGCACTGAGCCTCCACTGGATGAAACTGGCGGTCGTCACGATTAACGCAACTGGCGAAACTAGTCGGGTAGGTGTGCTGGTGTGCAAAGTGATTCGCAGACTCATCCGCACAGCGTTCCGCAGCAGCTGGGAGCGATGCTAGTTGGGGATAAATTCGCTCAATACCTTTCCGATAGGCTCTCGGATAGTTAGGGTGGCTCCGGTGTCTATGGCGGTTTCGCTCTTGTTGATGAGCACGAGGTGTTTCCCGCCAAAATAGTGAATGAGGCCAGCTGCGGGGTAGACGTTCAGGCTCGTACCGCCAATGATCAGCGCATCTGCTTGCGAAATGGCCTGTATGGCGTCGCTCATCACAGCCTCATCTAGGGGTTCTTCGTATAAGACGACGTCTGGTTTCACTATGCCACCGCAGCGGGTACACACGGGTACCGCCTCGGCGTCAAGCACAAATTGCATGGGGTAGAAAGCGCTACACTGTGTGCAATAGTTGCGATGCACAGATCCGTGGAGTTCGGCGACGTGCTGCGAGCCGGCTGCTTGATGTAATCCATCAATATTCTGCGTGACGACAGCGCTCACTTTACCTGCCGCCTCTAGCGCGGCGAGTGCGCGGTGTGCTGGGTTGGGTTCGGCGTGCGGAAAGAGCAAGTGTGTGCGGTAGAAAGCGAAAAAATCTTCAGGGTGGTCGATAAAACACGAGTGGCTCACCATGTATTCGGGAGGGTAAGCACCGCTGGCGGTGGAGTAGAGGCCGGTGGCTGAGCGAAAATCAGGGATGCCGCTTTCGGTGCTCACGCCGGCACCACCGAAAAAGACGATGTTGTGTGCTGCGGTGACGATGTCTCTTAGTGAGTTCATATTTCTATCATGGCACGCTCAGATCGTTTGCGCGTTGATGTGTGTCGATATTTGCAGCGGTGCCGGAGGGAGCCTCATGCTTAGTGACGGCAGTGCTCGTCCGTGCTAGCTCATGTCGATATTTGCGGCGATCCGCAGCTAGCCTCATGCCGCAGGCAGCCTATGCCTGCTTTGGAGTCACCAGGAGGGGGGAGGGCTACCTCTATTTAGACAATAGTTTTCTTACATCAATAGGTCTTTCCTGTAATATCACGGAAATACTCGCTCCATAAGTGTGGGGAGGAATGTGGGGAATCAGCAACTTATTGACTATCTGTAACGATCTATCTTTTGGCTTGATTCTGCGGAAAAATCTTGGTGCCCCAGACAGGATTCGAACCTGCGACCTTTCGCTCCGGAGGCGAACGCTCTATCCCCTGAGCTACTGGGGCTCACGGACATCTAGATTCTAGTTGTTGAGGCACGGCTGAGCAAAAGCGCGCGGTGAAAGTATGACATACGCGAGGTGTGGTATACGAGAAATATGGAATGGTGCAGAAATTCTGCCCGTGTGGAGCATCAGCGTTCCTCTGGCTCTATCGTGTAAAAACGTCCTCATCAATCACATACCTCGCCGATCACATACCCCACCGATCGCCTACCTTACTAATCGTGTACCTCACCAATCGCAACCTCACCATCATCCGCCTTAGTAATTACCTAGGAGAATCGCGTTGAGCATTGAAGGGCTCAAACATGGAGACCCCTTCAATCATCTGCCTTACTCATCACCTGGGGGAATTACTTGGGGGAATTACTTGGGGGAATCACTTGGGAAAATCACCTAGAGGTCTGCCTGCCTGTACTACACTGCGCACCCCATCGTCGCGCCTATCGTCGTCCCCTCACCGATCACTTAGTGACGCCGGTGCCGGTTATCGTCGGCGAGTACTTAGTGATGCTGGTCGCCAGGCATCGAGCCGCAAGATATCTTCGACGAGCGCTTAGTTTTAACGAGTACCTAGCTTCAACGAGTACTTAGTTTCGTCACAATGGGCGCGCCAGCATCATTGTATTAACTAATCAGTACAAAAAAGGATTATAGTCCTCGCACTAACAATCCATCTCGTACTACAGATTTAACTATCTGGATGGTACATAAGGTGAGTGCCACAGATGCCTGTTCACTGCGAAGCGTTGAGTGGCAAAACATCAAAGGAGATGCGCATGATCACTGAAAACCAAAGAACGAAGAGGAGTTTCACCGCTACCTCATGGAAATCCGTGAGTTGGTGGAGGGGCCATTCGATCAAATGTAAAACGAAATCGAGGTGACGAATAAGTTCCCCGATGAATTCTATGAGCTGGCTAAGAAGCACAACCTCTACCGCTTCTATATGCCTGAAGAGTACGGCGGGTGGGGATTTAGCACTCTCGAAATTATGAAAGTGCAAGAAGAGTTTTCTCGCGGCCCAAACGTGTTCATCGGATATCTCAACCAGCCTGAACTCACGCAGCAGGTGCTCGATTCGGATGGTTGGTATTACAGCGGCGATCTGGCGGTAATGGACGAAGAGGGGTATATCAAGATCACTGGTCGCAGCCGTGACACGATCATTCGGGGTGGAGAGAATATCAGTGCCGCAGAAATTGAGCGGGTGCTGATGGAACATCCGGCGGTGTTGCAAGCTGCCGTGGTGGCTATGCCGGATCGGCGGCTAGGGGAGCGAGTCTGTGCTTTTCTTGTGGCTCGATCTGGCGCTTTGCATTTAAGCCTTGAGGAGATCACGCACTATTTCAATCGAGTGGGAGTGGCGAAATATAAAATCCCCGAACGGGTGGAGTATCTAGAAGCTATGCCAGCGACGAGTTCTGGAAAGATCGCTAAAGGCTGCTTACGCGCCCTTGTGCAGGAGCGGGGATATCGCGCTGTGCGTGAATGAGTATATATAGGTTTCCTCGCGCGAGTCTGGGCAGTATCCTCCTATGCTGTGTGATTCGCGCGAGGGTCGTCGTTGCGACAAGCCCGTATTGGCGGGAGCGGTCAAAAGGCGGCACATCGGCGGGGGTCAATTAATAGCCAAGCAATCGGCAGCTGCTGATCAAAACACGGGAACCAGCGGGAGCTACTGGGGTCACTGCAGTCACGAGAGCCAGTGGAACTAGAGCTACTGCAGCCATTGAGTCGCTGAAATTTACTGAAGCACTGGAGGCACGAGGGCACTGGAGTCATTGGGGACGAGAGTCGCGAGGTGGATGATGTGGTGACGACGGGCGCAACGGCCAGTTGGAACTGGAGTCACGAAAGTTACTGGAACTGGAGACACTGGGACTAGTGTCACTGAGAGGATAAGAGCCACGAGAGCCAGTGGAGTCCATCAATACGGCAGCTGGCTCAGATCGGCTCCGAGCATCCCGAGAGTGGTTCGAGTGATGATGTTAGTCTGTTCATCGGGCGTTTTATCGTGGAGTAGATCGCGGTCGAAAGCGATATTGAACGAATACTGATCCGTAATGCGGAAGAAAATGAGCGCAGTAATCACGGCGTGCACGTCGATGGCGTCGATCTTGTGCGGATCGTAATGGAAAATGCCGGCTTCTAGCCCTTTGTGCATGATCTCAGAAATGAGCTCAACAATCGTCTGATTGGCGGCGTGCATATCCTTTTGCTGTTCGAGCACTTTACCTTTCATCAGGATGTTTTCCAGCACCACGATCTGCACCAGTTCGGGGTTTGCATCGTAGTGCTCAAGAGTGCTTTTGACCAGCAGGTGAATTGCCTGTACCGGATCGAGTTTTTCCAGATCAAACCCCGCTTCTAGGCTGCGGATATGGCGATAATTCTGGCGAAGCACCTCTGAATATAGCCCAGCTTTGGAGTTGAAATAGTAGTAGATCATCCGTTTTGATGTGTGCGTCTCTTCAGCAATTCGATCCACACGCGCACCGGCCATGCCGTAACGGGCAAAGTGCTGGGTTGCCACTCGAACGATATCTGCCTTTGTTCGTTCGGCATCGCGTGTTCCGGTTTTATCAGAGTCAGTCTTCATCATCGCACCTTTATGCCCGATACTGCTTGAAGCGTCAGTAAGAGTATAATTTTTGGGCGGAAAGCGGATGCAAATGGCAATTAACAATTGTTATATAAGTCATTGTTTTTATGTTAAACTTAGCATTTTTTGAGCTTGTATCTATCTTTGTATCTATCTATCTATGAACTGCCGCTATCGCCATTGCTCCGCTCGGGCATTCCTGCACGCATATACCGCATCCTTTACAATAGTCGGTTTTTACGGCGTAGTGGCCAGTGGATATTTTAGCGATGGCGTTATCGGGGCATAGCCCGTAGCAGTTGTCGCATCCGATGCAGGATCCGCATCCCATGCATCGGAGTGCTTCTTTAGCTAAAGACGGCGTATTCACCTGCGGTTGTAGCTGCGGCGCCCACGCGGGGTTTCCAGACTCTGAGTTGCCCCAGGTGCGGCTGATGTGTGGTGCCTGGACTGCGTAATACCAGGTGTTGAGAGATTCACGGGTGACGACGGGGTGGGAATCGTAGGAATTGTAGGAATAACGTGAATCTCGTGAATCTTTTGAATAGCGTGAATCAAGAGAATCGCTGCCGCTCTCAAAGTTTGGTGAAGATGCGGATGCCCGCGCCGATCGCGCGCCTGCTCATGGCCAAATTCAGGTCTGACGATAAGGAAAATGCCTACAGCCGTGATGGCCACCAGAATAATGGGGCGTAATATGGCCGGATTGATCTGCATCGCCGCACAAGCTCCGAATGCACTGCAGAGCGCCGCGGGGGTGCAGAGCATGGCCAACTGTTTTCTCGGCGAGGGGAGCTGCTTCTGGTAGCTGATGGCGGCACTGAATGTACCGAAAAATGCCGCGAACTTGTTGGTGGCGAGCGCTACCGTGGGAGGAGTGGCTGGCAAGGCGAGCATCAGTGCTGGAATGAGAATCAGGCCGCCGCCTCCCACGACGGCATCCACGAATCCGGCGAACATGGCGGCGGTGAACAGCGCAGCGATGATTAGTGGATCGTGAAGAGCGGTTAAAAGAACGTCCATGCGCAGCCTATTTTTCAATCCGTATGCCGACTTTTAGTTGCTGTGTTTAGTTGCTGTGTTGCAGCGCGCCAGATGCTGAACTTTCCGGTACATCGCGCTTCTCAGCGTACCTTGCTTCTCTAAGTTTTCCGCGTTTTCAGCGCTCTTCAGTGTGCAAGGCTTTGTGTTAGACATTTCAGCGCGCCAGATGCTGTACTCTGAGTGCTGTATCTGGCGGTACGTTGAAGTCTCTCGATGCACTGCAAGATCTCTATACATAAGAAAAACCTTCTGTTGGCGTCACGAGATGGCGTAATAATCATTTTTATGATTAAAAAATCATATTTTAATCCATCTTAATGAGCAATAATGAGAAAGTATTTTAATCACTAAAATAGTTAGTGAATGTAACAGTATCATTGCAGGTAAGGAAGAGCTGGGAGCGTCAGATGTAGGGTCACCTCCTTTCTGGAACTTTCGTCTGCGGATTCCGCATGGTGTGAGTTCTCAACAATTCTGCATAAGAGCGACCAGCTCTTCCGGCTCACTACGTGCCAGTACAAGGAGGTGCGGGCACGCATCCACGAGTAGAGACAAACACAGATAGATGCCGGCAAATCGGCAGACCTGAATCGGCAAGTTCAGAAAGTGGCATGAGGATGGCTGAGCGTATTGAAGTAGATCTTCTCGGCGAAAAAGCAGTACCGGCAGATGCATACTATGGCGTGCAAACGCAGCGAGCCATTGAAAACTTTCATATCTCCGGCAAAAAAATACAAGATGTGCCAGCGTTCGTGACGGCGATGGTGCAAGTGAAGAAAGCTGTGGCGCTGGCCAATGAGGAGCTTCATGTGCTCCCTCACGATATTGCCCAGGCGATTGTGGCAGGTTGCGACGAGATACTCATCAAAGGGCGTTGCATGGATGAATTTCCGATAGACGTCTTCCAGGGTGGGGCAGGCACGTCGGTCAATATGAACGCCAATGAAGTGGTGGCAAATCTTGCCCTTGAGCTGCTCGGATATGAAAAGGGGCGCTACGACGTGATCAACCCCAATGATCACGTCAATAAATGCCAGAGTACAAACGATGCTTATCCCACAGGGTTCAGAGTGGCGACGTTTGCCATGCTACAAGACGTCAAGCGGGCAGTGCGCGATCTTGCGCGGTCTTTTGCCAGAAAGGGTGAAGAATTCCACGACATCCTAAAAATGGGGCGCACTCAGCTCCAAGATGCTGTGCCGATGAGCCTCGGGCAGGAATTTCAGGGCTTTGCCGTAAACGTGAATGAAGAAATTGCGCGCCTTGATACCGCAGGCGACTTGTTGCTTGAAGTGAACTTAGGCGCCACAGCTATTGGCACGGGTCTGAACTCTCCCCACGGCTACCCTCAGGTGGCGGCTCGCTGGCTGGCTGACGTCACGGGCTTTGAGATCGTTTCGGCAGCCAACCTGCTTGAAGCGACCTCTGATAATGGCGCATATCTGGCTGTGCACGCAGCGCTCAAACGTCTGGCCACGAAACTCTCGAAAATCTGTGACGATCTGCGGCTGCTCTCCTCAGGGCCGCGAGCTGGCTTGAACGAGATTAATCTCCCGCAATTGCAGCCAGGATCGTCGATTATGCCCGCCAAAGTGAACCCTGTGATACCTGAAGTGGTGAATCAGGTCTGTTTCAAGGTGATGGGCAATGACGTCACCGTCACTCATGCAGCCGGAGCAGGGCAACTGCAGTTGAACGTGATGGAACCAGTGCTTGCGCAATGTATGTTTGAATCTCTTGAGCTGCTCACTCGCGCTATGGATACGCTGCGTGAATTGTGCGTAGACGGCATCACGGCTAATCCAGAGGTGTGTGAGGCATACGTGATGCATTCAATTGGTATCGTCACGTACCTCAACGACATTATTGGCCACCACAACGGGGATCTCGTTGGGAAAGAAGCTGCCCGCACTGGAAAATCGGTGAAAGAGATAGTGGTGCAGATGGGGCTGATGACGGCAGAAGAAGTGGATGCCACGCTCACGGCTGAGAAGTTCTTGCATCCGGTGTACAACGGCAAAATCTACTCAGATTCAGATAGGGGGCTGCCGCAGTAGGTGTAGCTGAGGAGCTCCTTATGCGGCTGCGGTACCTGTGTGCGAAAACCCCATGTGTGAAACCCCGTGTGTGAAACTCCATGTGCGAAAACCCATGTGTGAGAACTTTCCTCCTGCAGCGGGTGGTGTACGTGAGAGTTGCGGTATGCGCGCGTGACGGCGAGTGCGCACCAATCGCGTCCATCAAAGCGCGCATGAACCAGGGCGCGCATCAATAAAGTATGAAGAGAAGATGTGTATATGGATTGGATTCTATTTACTGAGCTGGCTGTGATGCTGGTCTGCATCTGGCTGGGATCTCGCAGCGGAGGAATTTCACTCGGTTTCTGGGGAGGGGTAGGCCTAGTCGTCTTGGCGTTCGTATTTCGGGAAGCGCCAGCCGAGCCTCCGATCGACGTCATGCTCATTATTCTGGCCGTCACGTGTGCGACGGCCACGATGCAGGCAGCTGGCGGTATTGATTTTCTGGTGACAATCGCACAGGCGATTATCAAGAAATATCCCTCGCGGATTACGTTCGTAGCGCCACTAGTTTCCTATATTTTCACATTTGCAGCTGGCACAGGGCACATTCTATATCCACTACTGCCGGTGATCCACGATACTGCTTTACGCAATGGCATCCGCCCAGAACGGCCGATGACGGTGTCCGTCGTAGCATCGTTGCAAGGAATTACGGCGAGCCCAGTTTCAGCAGCAATGGCTGCACTCATCGTGATCGTCGAGCCACTTGGCTTCTCGCTTCACCATATTCTTATGATCGCCGTGCCGTCTACGATTATCGGGGTGCTGGCATCGGCCGCCGTGATGATGAAATGGGGTAAAGAACTGGAAGACGATCCTGAATTCCAGCGGCGCGTGGCCAGCGGCGAGGTGGAAGACATCCCAGCCCTCGTGAAAATTCAGAGGCTTTCCAAGCGCGAAAAGATCTCTATGGATGAGGCGATGGGGAGGCTCGGCATTGATCCTAGTGTGCTGAGCGCCGCGGTTGCTGAGGGGCACGCGAAAGCTAGCGCGGTATCAGACGCAGTGGCCAGAGAAAATGGGGCTCGCGCAGGTTCAGGAAAAATGACGACTTTTATTTTCCTGTTCTCGGTGGTGCTCGTTGTGGTTTTGGCGGCAGTGCCCTCGTGGCGGCCCCTCGATGCTGACGGGAAACCAATTTCAGTGGCCATCACTATCCAGTTCATTATGCTCTCAGCAGCGGCGCTCATGTGCGTGCTGACCAAAGTAAAAGTCAAAGCAATTGTGGATAGCGCCATCGCCAAGACTGGCCTTGTGGCATTGGTGGGAATTTTTGGTTTGGCCTGGCTAGGGCTCACCGTGATTGAAGCGAATGAAGAGACGATTGTGGCGGGCTTGAAAGAAATGGTAACGGTGTATCCCTGGACGTTCGCCATTGCCGTTTTTGCCTGCTCCATTTTGCTTTTCTCGCAAGCATCCACCACCCGCACGCTCTTCCCGCTGGGCGTGACTCTCGGCCTCGGGGCGCCGGCCCTCACTGCTATGTGGCCTGCGGTCAATGGCGCGTTCTTCCTGCCCACCTACGGCACAATCGTGGCTGCGCTCAACTTCGACCGCACCGGAACGACGAAGATCGGAAAACTCGTGCTGAACCATTCGTTCATGGTGCCAGGGCTGGTGGCTGTTGTCGCTGCCGTTACGGCTGGTTTTGGCATCTCGGCCTGGGTTGGCTAGATGTGCGAGCATCAACTAGCGGTGACGGCGTTTGGATGGGATTTTGACTTGGTGTTTGGATGGTTTCTGAACCGCTGTTTGCGGATGGCCTCTGAACCGCCGCGTTGGTAGCGGGTGGGTAACTAACCCAGTGACAGCACAAAAGCAGACTGAAGCGAATGGGTATCCACCGGTGGCGTCACAAAAAAGATTCTGAACATATCCGAAGCAGACTGGCAGCATCACGCACTAGGGAGGGTCACTGGCAACTGTGCGTGACTTCAGGTATGGAAGCACGCCAACGGTGCGCTAGCGAAACCGGCACTAGCAGTTGAAGCAGCTACAGGCGCCTATGTAAATAAGCACAAAACGTTGAATGTGGCGATCGCAGAGCGGTCAAAACGAGCATATAACGATTGCAATTTAGATAATGACGATCAAAGGAGCTCACAATGAGTACCGATATTGATATTTCATCTCAGCCAGTTCCCCCGTTTTCGGGGTATTCTCAGCACTTGGCAAAGCGCACCGATGAGCTGCGGCAAACGAGTAGGTTTGAGATGATCGAGCGCCAGGGCGCGCCTGAGGAACTGGTGGCTGAACTGGAAGAATGCGTGGATGCTCTAAGCTCGGAGATCACCGAGATGTCGCATTTCCTCCATGAGAATCCGGAACTCGGCTTTGAAGAATACAAGGCACTGGAGCAGTTTCAAGCCCATCTTCAAGAGCATGGCATCGCGGTGAAGACCGGCGTCTACGGCGTCACTACAGCATTTGAAGCCCAGGTGGGTGACGGCACTGGCCCTGCTATCGCCATTCTCTCCGAATATGATGCTCTGCCGGAAATTGGCCATGCGTGTGGGCATTGCGTGATGGGATCTGCGGGCATGGGAGCTTTCCTCGCTTTGGCTCAGCTGCTCGAAAAGAATCCTCAGGCTTTTCAGGGCACGGTGAAGTTTATTGGTACTCCGGCAGAAGAGGGGAAATCTGGCAAGGCCGTGATGATACAGGGAGGTGCTTTCGGCCCCGAGGATATGGATGCGGCCATTATGTTTCACTCCTATGGGTACGATTTGGCAAATCAGACATGGCTCGGGCGGCGTACCCTCACTGTGCATTTTCATGGAGTGGCGGCGCACGCATCGTCGCAGCCGTGGATGGGGCGCAATGCTCTCGATGCCGCCGTTTTGGCATATCAAGGCCTCGCCGCGTTGCGCCAACAAATGCCGCCAGAGGATCGCATCCACGAAATCATTACCGAAGGTGGTACGCGCCAGTCGATTATCACCGAGCATTCCACGATGAAGTTCTATATACGTTCGAAATTCCCAGACACTTTGCGGGATCTTTCCCTCAGGGTGGAAAACGTGATGAAAGGCGCGGCCTTGATGACGGGCTGTGGCGTGGAGGTGCTGTGGGATGAGAGTCCGGCGACTCTGCCAGTGCGCTCAAACCACGAGCTGGAATCGCGGTGGGTGAAAGCGCAGCGGCGGCGCGGGCGCGATCCGTTGCCGCACGGAATTGTGTCGGAGACGCTCGCGGCATCCACTGATTTTGGCAACGTCTCCTATCGGGTGCCAGGGATCCAGCCGCTCGTCAAAGTGAGCGCTGAGGATGTGGCTCTGCATACGCGCGCTATGGCGCAGGCGGCAGGCTCCACTCAAGGAGATATAGCCGCTATTGACGGTGCCTTTGGGCTGGCTGCTGTAGCTCTCGATTTCTTGTGTGACGCCGAGCTCAGGCAGGCTGTGCGCGAAGAGTTTGAGGCTGACGGCGGCTACATGGATGCGCAGGAGCTTCTGGCTGCCTAGCAAAACTAGCTGCTTGCTAGCAAAGTTAGCCGCCCGTCGGTATCAACCAGACCGGCAAAATTGGCCACCCGATAGTATTAACCTCCCCAAGCAGGATTGATACTATCGGCGGCGGCTGCCGCAAACGGCTGATATGATCGGTAGCTAGCACTCCTTGTGATAATGCAAAGAAGCAGCTCAGATAAATGCAAGGGATCCGCGAGTTTCCTGGAGAATACCACGGCGTAAACAATATGGCGGATATGAGAGAGATGAGGGCATGATGGCGATCAACATTCCATCAGCGGCGCGTGATGTATTGGAGCGCTTAGATCCTACACACGGACTGTGGATTAACGGCGAGCAGCGGGCAGCGAGCAATGGTGAGACATTCGCCGTCTTCGACCCAGCCACTGAAGAAGAAATTACTCAGGTTTCCAGCGCCTCTGTCGAAGATGCCACAGCCGCGGTGGATGCGGCTGCGGCTGCCTTTGAGAGCTGGCGAGATACGGCACCTCGGGTGCGCGGAGAAATTTTGCGCGCGGCGTGGCGCCTTATGATAGAGCGCCAGGACGAGTTGGCGGCTTTGATGAGCTGGGAGAATGGTAAATCTATCAGCGATTCGCTCGCCGAGGTGAGCTACGCTGCCGAGTTTTTCCGGTGGTTTTCTGAAGAGGCAGTGCGCTCTGAGGGGGATTACGCCATTCCACCGGCGGGTGGAACCCGCACTCTCGTCACCCATCATCCGGTGGGAGTGGCGGCATTGGTGACGCCGTGGAATTTCCCTGAGGCGATGGCCACCCGCAAAATCGGGCCGGCTCTGGCTGCGGGATGTACAGTGGTGCTCAAACCGGCTTCAGAGACTCCGCTCAGTGCCCTGGCCGTGATGGCGATTCTCGCTGAGGCGGGCGTGCCAGATGGCGTGGTAAACGTGGTGCCTTCACGCCATTCTGCCGATATCTCCTCTGCATGGTTGAGTGATGATCGCGTGCGCATGATGAGCTTCACCGGCTCTACGGGTGTGGGAATTTCACTCTTGGAGCAGGCAGCTAAGCGGGTCGTGAATACCGGAATGGAGCTCGGCGGCAATGCCCCGTTTATTGTGGGACCCACTGCTGATATCGACGCCGCTATAGACGGTGCGATGGTGGCAAAGTTCCGCAATGGCGGGCAGGCGTGCACCGCGGCAAACCGTTTCTACGTGCATGAATCGTTGATCGACGAGTTTTTGCGCAAATTTGCCCAGCGGGTGAAAGCCCTGAAAGTGGGCTCTGCTTTCGTCGAAGGAGCACAGATCGGGCCGGTAGTAAACGCCAAGGCTCGCACGAAGATTAATGCTTTGATCGAGGAGGCGCTCGCTGCGGGTGCTCAGGTATACGCCCAGGCTGAGCTTCCTGAGGGAGATAGTGGTTTCTTCGTAGCGCCGCAGATCGTGCAGGTGCCGAGCAGTGATTCGCCGCTTTTCACCAACGAGATTTTTGGGCCGGTGGCTCCAGTGATCTCTTGGGCGGATGACGCCGAGCTGCTCGCCAAGGTGAATCGCACAGAAGCTGGTCTTGCGGGCTACATTTTCGGCGAGTTGCAGTGGTGTTTGAAACTAGGAGAGAAGATCGAGGTGGGGATGCTCGGCGTCAATCGTGGTCTAGTATCCGATCCGGCGGCGCCATTCGGCGGCTACAAACAGTCTGGTATTGGGCGTGAGGGCGCCCGAGAGGGAATCCGCGAATTTCAGGAGACGCAGTATTTCTCGGTGGCGTGGTAAAACCTAGCTGCAAACCCAGGCGAATAAAGCAGGTGAGAAACCTAGACGGCTATCGCAGACGGCTCAACCACAGTAAATAACGGCATAGCGGATCACACAGCGAGCAGACGCCGTAGATTACGCAGCGAGCAGACACCCCACCTCGCTAGTCCGTCTCAGTGGTCAGTTGCTGCTCAGATAGCCGATGAGCTCTAGCAGATGAGTGACGTCGTGGCTGGTGTACTGCTTGCAGGCTTCCGCCACGGAACTCATCTGATCCATTGCGCCGCCCCACTGTTCGATAGCATCGACGATCATAGGAATGAGCGGTCTGGCATCGAGAGGCATGGTGGGGGCTTGAGCCTGAATGATCGGCGTCATCTGCTTTGGAATGACGATCATGCGCATAGCGGCTTCGATTGAGGCAGCTGCCTGAGAGAGGAGATTCTGCAGGTTGCTTTGTGAACGCGCCAGTGCCGTCACGCCGTCTTCTAAGGCTTCTCGCAAGAGGCTGATCTCGTCGTGGTTGAGAGCATGAGCGGCCTCACCGCCGTCAATCACCTCCGCTAAGAACTGGGCGAGCATCGTGGTGTGAAGTCGGCTGAGCGCAATCTGGAAGCGGTTCTGCGCCACAGTGAAGCGCAACTCCCGCAGCGAGTGAGCCAGCTCCGCTAGATAAGAGTTGATCATCATCTGCATTTGCTGCCACACATCTACCGTCTGTTTTACTGTGGCGAGCTCTGGTCGGGTGAGCATAATAGCTAAATCAGCGGGTATGGCATCGCTGGCAGCCTGCTGTTGCAGAGAATCGCTGGCGGCCTGGAGCTGCCCAGAGAGCTTGGCAAGCTCATCCATGCGCACCATCCAGGAGTTGAGCTCATCGAAGATGAAATGCACTGTGCGCAGCATATTCGCTTCGTCGCCCCAGGCGTCGTCTCGCCGAGCAATTCCGGCGCTGGCGGCTTCCCTCGCAGCCACCTCTTCAGGCAGCGCTTCATACATGAAGTCGTCGTAGCTGGCGTATCCCGCTCCGGCCAGCAGTTCCAGGATTGTGTTTGCTCCCACCACCGCGGCATCGTGCCGATTCATACCGTCGTTGCGGGCGAGCAATTCAGCATCGAAAGCCTGAGCATAGATAGCGTCGGCGGCGTCAAAAAGCCCCTGCACCATCGGACGAGTGCGCACGGAAAGATATCCGCCGTCACGCATCGGAGTGATAGTGGCGAACACGTCGTAGCGTGAACCGTCTGCGGCGAGGTTGTGCACGTAGGCAGCAAACGGTTTACCAGCCTCTAAGGTGGCCCACATCGCGTAAAAAGCTCCGCCAGGCATCAGCGGATGGCGGATAATGTTGTGTGGCGATCCCACCAGCTGCTCGCGCGAATAGCGAGAGAGACGGGTGAAAACGCTGTTTGAGCGTTCGATCACGCCTTTGGAATCCGTGGTGGAGAAGAAGAGTTCATCCACACCTACGTCGTGTTGAGCGCCAGTTGGTTCCATAATTTCCCCTGTGTGAGTGGCCGTTCCTCGCTGCAGGTGCGTAGGTGCAGCGCTGTACAACCCCCTCAAATTCTTGCGTTAATGATGCTAATGATGCTGAGCCTAATGACGCTGAACGGCATTTTCATACACGTGTCGCTACATCAAAATGCTCATTTAAGCTCATTATCTAGATCAATATCTGAAAAGTCGAAATCGGCCTCGTCTACTTCATCGGAAAAATCAATGCCGTCGGCTTCGGCCAAAGCGCCGTCCATATCAAAGCCGTCCATATCAAAGTCGTCGATATTAAAGTCGGCATCGTCGTTCCAGCCAGTTCCGGTCACGTCAAACGTGGCACCCCTACCGGCGAGGTCGGCACCATCAGCGAGATCACCGCTGCCAGAAAAGTCGTCATCATCTGCCGCTCGAAAATCTTCGGAATCCTCGAAATCCTCAAAGCCTGCGGCGTCCTCGAAACTTTCGACGCTGTCGTCAGCGGCATCATCTGCATAATCGGCATCAAAAAAGGAATCCTCAGCATCGGAGCCGTCGAAATCATCTTCGCCAGGGATTGGCTGATCGTCGGGTTCGTCGTAGAAGCCGAAAGCCTCGGCGCTGGAGAGCTGATCCACGCCAGCCTCATCCATATCTCGGCGAGCTTCCACCCCTAGATCTTCGCTCACGGGCACTGTGAGATCAGAGAAAACGCGCACCGGCCAGCCGAGCTTCACGCCGTCCATCGCCGTCTCTTTGACGCAGTGGCTCTCGGCGATCCCCACGACGTCGAGGGCGTCAATCTCCTGCTCACGCAGCAGCTGTTCGAGCGTTTCGCCGTCTTCATCAGTGCCTTCAAAACCCGAATAGGCTGCAGCGTACTGGCCTTTTTTCACGGAGGCATCAATCGGCAAGGAAGCGATCGCCTCATGGAGTTCAGCTTCTGGCGTTCCTGCCACACCGTGCGGTGGCCAGGTATCGACGAAATCGGGATGGTCTGAAAAATGTTTGCCAGGCTTAATATGCCAATCCTGAGTGGTGACGATGAAAGCGTATTCGCTGGCATTATCCGTGACGAAATCGGCAATTTTTTCAGCCACGGCATTGCCGCCCTCTACTCCTAGCGCTCCGCCCTCACAAAAAGTAGGCTGTACATCCACGATCACCAGTGCGCGATTCTCTTCGTTCATACCCACAATCTTAACCGCGAACACTGATGTGCGCAGCGCAGTATCGTCAGTTTCTCGGTGCGTTTGTGCTGAGTGAATAGATGCTGTTTGTGCTGAGCGTAGAGATGTTGTTTGTGCTGAGCGTATATGAGGGTACAGATGCTGGTGCGCGGCGTGCGGATGCAAGGTTGGCTAACAGGTGCGCGGCGTGCGGATGTAAGGCCTGGCTAGCAGGTGTAAGCGTGACGTGTGGATGCAAGCGCATCCATCAGATGCAGGTAGAGGTGCGCTGGTTGGGTCACGGCGTTGGATGTAGCTATGTAGATGTTGGGCGTGACGATGGGTGCTGGGTGTCGTCACGGCCTGAGCTATGGCCTGCATAGGGTTTGTGCTGTAGCGGCTGGCGTAGGAGCTGAGTGATTCCACATACCGATGCTGCTCCTCAGCGAAGATGGTATCGAAAGCCAGCTTGCACAACGTCTTACCCGATAGCCTGCGCATTCTCGTCTGGAGGGATGCTAGCGATAAGATACCTACATGGCAAAAGTTCTCTCTGCAGTTGCGTGGCCGTATGCGAATGGCCCGCGCCACATCGGCCATGTGGCCGGTTTTGGCGTCCCCTCTGATGTGTTTTCCCGCTATATGCGCATGGCGGGGCATGATGTGCTGATGGTATCGGGCACAGATGAGCACGGCACCCCCATCATGGTGGCCGCAGATGCAGATGGGATATCCCCGCAGGAAGAAGCGGACAAAAACAATCGCATTATTGTGGAGGATCTGGTAAAACTTGGCCTCTCCTACGATCTTTTTACGCGTACGACGACGGCGAATCATGAGCACGTGGTGCAGCAGCTCTTTGTGGGGTGCCGAGACAACGGCTATATGTTGGTGCAAGAGACGCCAGTGGCTATTGATCCGAAGACGGGCAATACACTTCCTGATCGGTATATCGAGGGGACTTGCCCGATTTGTGGCGCTGCGGGAGCGCGCGGAGATCAGTGCGACAACTGTGGGAATCAGCTTGATCCGCAAGATCTCATCAATCCGATCTCTAAAATTTCTGGGCAGACGCCCACATTTACCACCACGGAGCACTATTTTCTCGATCTTCCAGCGCTTGCAGAACGCCTTGGGGAATGGCTCGACACCGTGGAAGAAGCTGGCCAGTGGCGGCCAAACGTGATTGCTTTTTCCAAGCATCTGCTAGAAGACGTGCGCCCGCGCGCGATGAGCCGTGATATTTCGTGGGGGATTCCGGTGCCAGGGTGGGAAGACCAGCCGAATAAGCGCCTCTACGTGTGGTTTGACGCCGTGATTGGCTATTTGAGCGCGTCTATCGAGTGGGCACGGCGCCGTGCGGCAGGTGCAGGCGTGACGGCGGGTTCGACGTCACGAGCACAGGGTGAGAACGGCACAGCGCCCGAGCCAGGAGCTGCGGTGACTCCCTCGCCAGAAGATTGGCGTGACTGGTGGAATGATCCGGAGGCGCTCACCTACTATTTCATGGGTAAAGACAATATCGTGTTTCACTCCCAGATCTGGCCGGCGGAGTTGCTGGCCTACAACGGTGAGGGCGCACGTGGCGGTGAACCAGGGGAATTTGGAAAGCTCAATCTGCCTACACAGGTGGTGGCGAGTGAATTTCTGACGATGGAGGGCAAGAAATTTAGCTCGTCGAAAAACGTGGTGATCTACGTGCGCGATGTGCTCTCACGCTATCAGCCGGATGCCCTGCGCTATTTCATCTCGATTGCAGGGCCTGAGACTAGCGATTCAGATTTCACCTGGGAAGAGTTCGTCCGCCGCAACAATTCAGAGCTGGTGGCTGGCTGGGGTAATCTCGTCAATCGCACAGCGGCTATGATTGCAAAGAATTTCGGTGAAATTCCGCCCCGAGGGAAGCTAGAGGATATTGATGCGGAGCTGCTGAGTGCCGTCACAGCTGGATTTAGCAAGGTAGGCGAGTTGATCGCTGCCCATCAGCAGCGCGCTGCTCTTACAGAGATTATGCGCCTCGTAGGCGAAGCCAACACATACGTGAGCCGCACCGAGCCTTTCAAAATGAAAGATCCGGCGTTGCGAGAGCGGTTGGGCACAGTACTCAATGTGCTGGCACAGGCCGTTTCTGATCTGAACACGATGATGAGCGTCTTCTTGCCGCACTCGTCAAATGCGATCGACAAGGTGCTCGGCGGTGCAGGGGACATCGCCCCTATGCCGCAGCTCGTTGAGGCGCAAGATCTTGATAGTGGCCATCCCTATCCGATTATCACTGGTGATTACTCGCAGGTGCGGGCGTGGGAATCGCGTGAGGTTGTAGCGGGCACGGCCATTGCCAAGCCCAAACCGGTGTTTCAGAAACTCGACGAATCGGTGGTGGCCGAAGAGCTGGAGCGTCTCGGCCTGGGGGAGTGACCTAGCCTGTATGAGCAGCGTCGGCTTCAGTGGCTTTGGCTTGAGCGTTGTGCCGCCGAGGTGCGTGCGTCACTCTCGTGATTCTCGGTGCGTGCTCTCGTGAGTCCGTGTGCGTGCTCTCGTGAGTTTCGTCAGTCTTGTCAGACTAGGAGGGGTGACGTCGGTTTGACCAGGCGCGTCAGATCAGATGGCGGTAGCGTCAGACTGAAAGGGTGGCATTGCTCTGGCGGATGCCGCGCAGTGTGGTGACGTCACGCCCATCTTGGCGGCGAGTGGTGGCAGCCTAAGGGTGGTGTCGGTTTGGCTAGTGGTGTCAGATCAGATGGCGGTAGCGTCAGACTGGATGGGGCAGCGCCAGAGTGAAAGAGTGGCGTCACTCCGACGGGCGTCCACGGCAGGTTGGAGCGTCTGTGGCACCGTGGAAAATTACAGGGAAGAATCATGGGGAAAAAGAAAAAGCTCAATGTGCCAGATATTCCGCCGCGTTTGAGAGTGCCGATCGTCGATAACCACACGCATATCTATCCCGACCCGAAATCGGATAGTGCTGGCGAGTCCGTTCGCCAATTGCTCACGGAGGATGGGAAGTGGCGTTTTCCGGTGCTGGAAAGCAACTTGGTGTGGGCGATGGCGCACTCGGGCGTGCGCGCTGCCGTCACCAGTGGCTGTGAAATTCCGGAATTAGAGCCTGCACTGGTGCTCGCGCATCGGCGGGCAGGCACAATTTTTGCTGCGCTGGCGATTCATCCCAACGAAGCCGTTTTGCACGCAGGGGTGCGCGAGGTGGGGCCCGATGGGCTAGAACCGCAGCCTCAGCTATGGCATGAAGAGGTGTCGCTTGCCGAGGCTATAGCGCAGGTGGTGGATCTCGCCCGTGATGATGCAGTGCTCGCCGTAGGAGAGACGGGCTTGGACTATTTCCGCACTGCGGATGCGGGAAAAGAAGCACAGAAAGAGGCGTTTCGTGCACATATCGCGCTTGCGAAAGAACTAGATAAACCCATGCAAATTCACGATCGAGATGCGCACGCAGACGTGGTAGAGGTGCTGCTGAAAGAGGGGGCGCCCGAGCGTACCGTCTTTCACTGTTTTTCTGGTGACGCCGAGCTGGCGGCAATCTGCGCTCAGCACGGATGGTATGCCAGCTTTGCTGGGCCGCTCACGTACCATGCGAACCGCTCGTTGCGTGAGGCTTTTATGGCGATGCCGTCAGAACTAATTTTGGTAGAGACGGATGCCCCTTACCTCACGCCGATGCCTTTCAGAGGGCATCCAAATACTCCGTGGGGAGCGGTCTATACTGCGCGGTTTATGGCCTGGCTCCGCCTGGATGCGCACGCAGCA
The DNA here is from genome assembly GCA_028724905.1 of Actinomycetaceae bacterium. Taxonomy (GTDB): domain Bacteria; phylum Actinomycetota; class Actinomycetes; order Actinomycetales; family Actinomycetaceae; genus Arcanobacterium_A. The sequence goes on from JAQYTG010000019.1 coordinate 49,777, forward strand.
GACGTACTGGCAGATGGCACGGCTACGCAGGTTCAGGCTGCTGCTGGCAGCGTAGACGAAGATCTAGTGGAGCGGTGGTGTGGGCAGCTCAATGCCAATACGGAGGCCGTCTACGGGATCTAAGCGCGGCACCAGGGTGCGCAAATGCTGCTCAATGCCATGCTCGGCGTGTGAGCTGTGAGTGCTGCTAGCTGCGAATAGTGTGGGCTATGAATGGTGCGTGCCGTGGAGGATGCCAGTTGTGAAAGTAGTTGCTCAATCGGTGACGGCGGTCGTGCAGCGTATGAAGATATACACGTGCGGCGGTAGTAGCGTGTGAAAGTAGACACGAGAGTGCACAGCACTTGGCGCTTTGTAACATTTTGGTTACAATCAATATCGGATTAGATACGGTCGCGCTGTGGAAGTGGATAGTTCGCTTCCGTAGCACTCCGGCTACGCCTCACGTGCGCAGGCGCAGCGCGAAGATTTTGGGAGAATACGTGGGAAAACACAGTGTGCGTGCAGCTGGTGCGAGTCAGGAAGCAACGAACGAAGCAGCCAAGCTAGCCAACACCCGCGAGAACGTTATTCACACAGAGGTGAGCCCCTCGGCGAGTTCCTCCTATTGCGGCGTTCGTCGCTCGCTACGTGAGGCGCGCCGACGAGAAGCTGCTGAGCAGATTATCGCCCAGCCAATGCAGCGTGAAGAGAATGCTTCCTGCAAGAACGAGACGTCTGAGACGTCTCAGCCTGTGGCAAGTGAGCAGGTGCGCACGCCGATCGTTCCTCCCGTCGTCACGCCCTCTGCTTCTATCTATGGTGTGGCCACGAGCTATGCCGAATATATGAATGCCTGTTTTGCTCCTGAGCGGATGGAAGAAGTGACGATTGAGACGCCGAGGCGTTTCACTGGCCTTTTCTCCCGCTCCCGTGTGGCTACGGCTGCTCTTGTGGTGGCGATGCTGGGCTTTTCCGGTGGGGCTATGGCAGCTACAGGTGAGCCGGTACCGGCCACGAAAACGGCTGCCGTGCAGGCTGATACGGATGGAACTGAGACGGGTGAAGCTGCCGCTGGGCAACTCGCTGTGGCGAACGCCGTCACCTTCAACGTCGCGGTGGATGGTGCTACAAAAGTTGTGACGGCGAAAGAGGGCGAGACCTTAGGGGAGGCTCTGAGCGATGCGGAGATCTATCTCGGGGCGGACGACGAAGTCTCCCTCTCGCTTTCTACGCCGGTGAGCGCGGGAATGGACGTAAAGATCGCTCGCGTCACTACCAAGACGATCACGGAACCATTCAAGGCTGCGTATGCCACTCGCAAAGAAGAGACCAGCGACCTTGAGAAAGGCACTACCAAGACGGTGCAAGAGGGCGTCGATGGTGCAGGAATGCGAACCTCCATCGTGTACTACCGCGACGGCAAAGAGTTTAAGCGCGACGTGCAGCTAGAGACGATCACGCAAGCCCCACAAGACAAGGTGATTCAAGTTGGCACGCGCGCAGAGGTAGCTCCTCCCGCAGCTCCCAGTGGCACAGTCTCAGGCACAAAGACGGATTGGATGGCCGCCGCTGGTATTCCAGAATCCGATTGGGGCTATGTGGACTACATCGTGAGCCGCGAAGCTGGCTGGAATCCAAGTGCTTACAACGGATCGTCAGGCGCCTGTGGCCTGGCTCAAGCCTTGCCGTGCTCCAAACTTGGCCCGAACTGGGACGATCCAGTGGTGGCGTTGAAGTGGCAATACAACTACGTGAATTCGCGCTACGGCGGGTATGCCGGAGCATATGCTTTCTGGACGGCTAACCATTGGTACTGATCCCACTGAGTCCCACTGAGATTCATTCCATCGGGCTTGAGCCGTTTTATGCGGGACGTTTTGTGTGTGTGACGCCATGAAGCGCAGCGATTCTATAAGCCTCGGCGATGTGAGAGATATGGATGCAGGTGCTGATGCTGATGTGGGCCTGGGCACTGGTATAGGCGCCGACACTCGCCCTCCTGCATCGTTACTCGGGCCGACTGATATTCGAGCGATAGCGCGCGCCCTGGGGGTAAATCCCACGAAGAAACTGGGGCAGAATTTTGTGCACGATGCCTCTACTGTGCGCAAAATCGTGGCAGAGAGCGGCGTGAGAGCTGGCGATCGGGTGTTGGAGATAGGTCCAGGCTTAGGCTCGCTCACGCTCGCACTTCTGGAAGTGGGAGCTTTCGTCTCCGCCGTGGAAATTGATCCAGTGCTTGCCGCAGCTTTGCCGCAGACGGTGATGGCTCACCAAAGCGATGCTGCGTCGCGCTTGGCAGTGCTGAGGGCGGACGCTTTAGATCTCAAGGAGCCGCAGCAGCTGGCTGTGCCGCCAGCTTGGGCTGCTGGCTCAGCCGACTCAGCTACTTCGGGTGACCCGATTAGTTCGGTTGGCTTGATTGGTTCGGTTGGCTCAGCCCGCTCAGCTGACTCAGTTAGCTCGGCTGACTCGGCTAATACCGTGGCTGCGGTGGCGGCCTCGGCTGAGGATTCACATACCTCCGCGCATACGCGGGCGAATCCCTCCGCTCGTACGTCCGCATCGGTCGATACGATCTTTGAGCCCACGCACGTGGTGGCAAATCTTCCCTACAACGTGGCGGTGCCGATTTTGTTTACGCTGCTGGCGGCACTGCCGTCGGTGCGGCGAGTGACGGTGATGGTGCAAGCTGAAGTGGCTGATCGCTTGGCGGCTCAGCCAGGATCGAAAGTTTATGGCATTCCGAGTGTAAAGCTCTCCTGGTATGGCAGGGCGCGGCGCGGGGTGAAAATTTCCCGCACGGTATTCTGGCCGGTGCCCAATGTGGATTCTGCCTTGGTGCACGTGGATGTGATCGGCCGTGGAGGCGCTGCTGCAGAGGTTGCCGGCGCTGACGCGATGAACAGCAGTACCTGCGATCCAGGTAGACATAGCCCAGGTAGCAACACGGAAGCAGAACGGTATAGAGAAGCGGAACGAGAGCGCGTCTTTGCTCTGATTGATGCCGCTTTTGCGCAGCGGCGAAAGACGCTACGTAGTGCATTGGCCGGTTGGGCCGGTTCGCCTGCACGGGCGGAGCAAGTGCTGCGGCAGGCAGGCATTGATCCGCGTCTGCGCGGAGAAAACTTGGTGCTAGCTGATTTCATTGCAATAGCTCGGGCGCTGTAGGTCAGCTCTGGTGCACCTAGGAGTGGGTTGGCGTCACGCCTAACAAGCTGTGAATTTCCTGCCGGAGCTGAGCGCTTTGAAGATAAATAGAACGGGTTGAACTAAGCAGAGTACTTTGAGGATAAGCAGAATGCTCGAACTGAGCAGAGCGGCTTGCGGATAAGTACGTCTGCGGCAATTAGACTAGCTATATGCGATATGTGAGGGCACTAGCTCCGGCGAAAGTGAATCTAGCGCTGCGGGTGGGCGCTGCGCGAAGCGATGGGTTTCACCCGCTCGATACAGTTTTTGAAGCCTTGGATATTTGTGAACAGCTTGAGGTGTGGGATGATCCCAGCGGAGATATCACGCTCACCTTTGCCCCAGGGTTGGGGGAGCACTTGCCCGTCGATGAGCGCAATTTAGCCGTTCGTGCAGCTCTTGAATTACGTCGGCACTGCGGTATCGGTGCCGGTGCTAAGCTGCATATCAGGAAGCGCATCCCGATTGCGGGAGGGATGGCTGGGGGATCTGCTGATGCGGCGGCTGCCCTAGTTGGTTTAAATGAGCTATGGCAAACGGGGTTGAGTGAGTCTGAACTGTCCACAATTGGTGCGCGTTTGGGATCGGATGTGCCATTTGCGCTGCTAGGAGGAGTGGCTCATGGCACTGGACGTGGTGAACAGCTCCGCTCTGTGCCCACGCAAGGAGAGCATGGATTTGTGATGCTCGCCAACCCGCAAGGGCTCTCTACTCCCGCCGTCTTTCGCCAGTTTGACGTCATTAATGTAGAGGGAGATAGGTGCGCTCGTGCCGGTGAGCCTGCCAGTACGCAGGAGTTGCGAGAGGCACTTGCTGGTGTCGATATGGATGCTGGCGAAACCCGCAAGTCCGCGCGTGGCGCAGATGTCGGTGCGGATTTCAGTGCAGATCCTGGCAGTGATTCCGGTGCTGATCGGAGTGGGAATTTTAACGGCAACCGCAGCTTAGATCTCGGTAGCCACAACAGCGCAGATCCTGATGGTCATCTCAGCGCCATTGGCGCTCTAATGGTGAACGATCTAGAAGCTCCCGCTTTTGCGCTGCGTCCAGATTTGGAGCAGATAGTTGGCCAGCTGCGGAATATAGTGAGGGTGAGAGGCAGGCGCAGGCGTGACGCCGAAGGCGCAGCCCGAGACGCCGCTGCAGATATATCTCCTAGTGCGGGGCGCCAAACAGAATTCCACACAGAACACCACCCAGGGTGCTACGCCGAGTGCCAGGCAGAGCGCCAAACTGGTTGGAATACGGCGAAAACTCAGGGTGAGTTGGGGGCGCCGATGTTTGGCGTCATCCTCTCCGGTTCGGGGCCCACAGTAGCGGTGCTGTGTGCTCCTGTGGATGCCGCCGCTCTAGCAGCAGAATTATCCGAGCGTTTCCCAGAGCTCATGCCCGTGGCTGCTCATGGGCCAGCCAGCGGGGCTCGGGTGGTAGAGGTGCGTGAAAGCTAGAGGCGAGTGAAAGTGACGAGTAAGCGGTGAGTAGCCACGGGTAAATGGTGAATGCTGATGCGCAGGTGCTGATGCAGATGTACGGATGTGTAGGATTGTGCGGCGTTTCGCAGCTGTGCCGATGCTCGTCGTCACCCATGCTATGGCTAAGTCGGCTACCTTCATCGTTTACCTAGCTGATCCCTTAGAGGCTGCCCAGTCTGCTCCTAGCCAGCTCCCCAGCTGAGTGCCCAGCGAGTACCCAGCTGAGTGCCCAGCCACAGCGTGCTGGTGCATTGGTAGGTGCCGCCTGCCAGCCCAGGTGCCAGCCATCTCCCCGCCCGAGTGCCCAACTAGCTCCCCAGCCGTCGCTGGCTGGCCAGAATAAGATAGGCACTCTGGCCATAGTAAGCACTCTGGCCATAGTAAGATAGACGCTTTTCGTAGCAAATATCTCGAATATGCCGATTTTTCCTGGAGTATCTTGATATCAAGTAGCATAAGAGCGTGAGACGACAACATTCAGACGGAGACTGGCTGGCAACGGAGCCAATGAAGCGCGATCTTCACAGTACAGTCAGGGCAATTACTGCAGGTGACGACGTAGATACGATCGTGACTGAGTGGGAGGTGCAGCGCCCAGATTTCGATGCTCGCCCACTAGCGGTCTTTTCGCGTCTCTTGCGACTAGGGCGGCATCTTGACCACCTGCGCCGTACAGTGTTCGCACATTATGGTCTGGAGAGTTGGCAGTTTGAGATGCTGACGGAGCTGCGGCGGAAAGAAGATTACCAGCTCACTGCTGGCCAGCTGATGCAAAAGACGCTCGTATCCTCAGGCACGATCACTAATCGCATTGACCGGCTTGAGCATCAAGGGCTAGTGCAGCGCGTTCGAGATCCGAATGATGGGCGCGTCGTCATCGTACAAGCCACAGAAAAGGGAATCTCGATTGCTGATAGAGCAATGGAAGCGTTGCTGGAGAAACAGCGGGAGCTACTTGCCCCCTATGAGCCGCAGGATATTGCTATCGTCACGGCATTTTTACGTTCGATGCTGGCTGATCTGGATGCACAGCAGCAAATACAGTGATACTCACCATTCGTTGTGGGAGCTACATATAGCGACTACACGTGCCATTGAGTGACGGCATTGAGCACCATTGCCTGTGGGAGAGCTACATATAGCGACTACACATATAGCTAGGGATGCATGGAATGGTGCTAAGCTGGCAACTGCTGAGCCCAAAGGGCGTTTCCCCGTTGGCTATCCGGTGGCATCGCGGACTTGGCTATCTCAATAGAATGGGTTATCCCAATAGAATGGCGGAAAAATGGCGGATCTCGCGCGCAATCTGCAGTGCAGCGGTGCAGTACGGCAGTGCAGCGCGAAAATCCGCCATTTCTAAAATTTTGATATGGATTAATCTTTGGCTTTTACCCTGCCCAATGCTTGTTTGAACGAGACTCGTTTGCCCATGCGCAAAATCGAGTTCTGATAAATGCGGCCAGCTAAAGCAGCGAATGCAGGGATCGCAGCTACTGCCAGCACGAGAGCTAGAGCGAGTTGCCAAGCAGGCACCCCACCGATACCTTGCCGCATTGGCATCATAAAGCTGGAAAACCCTGGAATCAACGAAAGAACCGCAGTGTAGATCGAGTCTGGCTGGGCGGGCACTAAGAAGATCGCAAGATAGAACGGTATGAGCATTCCGAAGACCACCGGACTTTGTACCGCCCCCAGATCCTCCTGCCGAGATACCATAGCAGCCATTCCGCCTATGAGCGTGGCAAAGATGAAAAAGCCGACGATCATCCACACGAATGCCCACACGAAGAGCGTGCCAACTTCTACTTTTGGCACCGGCATACCGCTGATCAATACTGCTGCTAGTGCGCACAGTAGCCAGATGAGGAGCTCGGATATTACGAATGTGCCGATACCGAGAATCTTTCCTAGCAGCAGTTTGCGCGGGCGCACAGTGCTTACCAAAATTTCCACCACGCGCGAAGACTTTTCCTCCACCACGCCTTGCGAGATGGCACTAGTGCCGATCACCACGGCAAAAAACAGCATCATTAGCGCGAATGTCCCCACGAGGTAGCCAATGGGGTTGGCTTCGATTGCGCTAGTCTTCCCTGTTTGCACTGGCACAATGGTGGCGTTGAGAGCTTGATCTAGCTGCGCTTGCTGAGCGCTGGTGAGTGTGGCGCCTAGCATTTTTTCAACGTCAGTTTTTACAATCCCCTGCGAGATAAAATTGCTCCCTGCTCCTGCAAGGGCGGATTCCATCGTGCTCAGGGAGGTGTAGATCAGCGGCGTACCAGGTGCCCCTGCGAGAGCTAGAAAAATTGTGTCGTCAGCATCCTCGCTTTCCTTATTTTTCTGCGCGGCCACTTGCTCTTTAATCCACTGCTCACTCTCACCCTGAGGTATCGCCGTGACGGCAGTAACATCAGCAAAAGCAGAGGAGTATTCGCCCATCTGCTCTTCTACAGCTACTGCCACGCGAGGTGGAGTGGATGGGGAATCCACACTTTCCGCTGGGTTCACAATGCGCAGCACGATTCCCGCCACCAGGATCAGAGCTGCAAGCCCGATGACGACAATGCGGTGTGCCTTTGAATTGAACAGCACTGAGAATTCACGTTTGGCAATAAGGGCAACCATGTCTATGCCTCCTGGCTGGTTGAGAGCGATGGAGTGGTGGCGTGCTTCCCCTTCAGGAATCGCCGTTTCGGTTTTTTCGTGACGTCGGGCTGAGGGAGCGGCGCAGTGCTGACGACGTTTGCAAAGAGTTCGTTCAGGTGTGGGCGGAAACGTTCAAAGCCATGTACGGTGCCCACGCTCAGTGCTGCCCGCAAGACGTCTTGATCGCTGACGCCGGCGGAGAGTTTCACTCGCAGTGAGTGTGGGCTGAGGATCTGGGTCTCCAAATGGGGCAGTGGCTCGGCGCCGGCGGTGGCGTCATCTGCCCTCAAGGCAGTTCCTGAAAGATAGCCTGCTAGCAGCCGTGAGTCTTCGCCCGTCGTCACGTCATAATAAATATCTGCTGTGGTGCGCAGTTCATCAATCGTACCTTTTGCTACGATCTTTCCACGCGAGCAAATCCCCACTTCATCGCACAGCCGTTCCACTAAATCGAGCTGATGAGACGAGAACAGCACGATGGCTCCCTGGGCGACTTGTTCCTTTAAAACGGTGCTCATATCATCTACGGCGAGCGGATCAAGCCCCGAGAAAGGCTCATCAAGAATCATCACACGCGGTTCGTGAATGAGTGCGGCGGCCAGCTGTACACGCTGCTGATTGCCAAGTGAGAGCGTCTGCACGGGATCATCTCGCCGCCCAGCCACTCCGAGTCGTTCCGTCCAGAATTCCATCTTTGCGGTGGCGTCCTCTTTGCTCAGGCCATGCAGACGAGCCAAGTAAATGAGCTGCTCGCCCACTTTCATCTTGGGATAGAGGCCGCGCTCTTCTGGCATATAGCCAAAATGTTGCCGGTCTGCGAAAGTAAGTGGAGTGCCATCGCGCAGGACTTCGCCAGAATCTGCCTCTAAAACGCCGAGGATAATGCGCATGGTGGTGGTTTTTCCAGCGCCATTCGAGCCGACGAATCCAAAGAGTTTGCCAGAGTGTACGGTGAAATTCATGCCGTCGAGAGCTTGGGTGGAGCCAAATCGTTTCTGTAGGTTCACCACGTCAATACTCATATTCTCATCCTCGTCTCATCCCCACAGGCGTCGCCCGTTGTTTTTGCGCTCTATACCGGCTTTTTCATTATACCCCAGTCCAGGGGGGGCAAATGCCTGGGTATGGCTGGCTTGCTGATGATATCGTTCGCTCACTTGACTGACAGATACTACCGGCTAACGCGCATGGCAAGAGATCGTTAGTGCTTTGATGGAACCTGTCTCGTCAATAACTAGAGCCTCTCTGGGCAATATAAATTGCGATTTTCCCGCCTTTTTGACTGTGCGTCAGATCTCGTAATGTTTCCGAGTGGCCGTTCCCTTGAGGTAAACTAGGCGTAGTGCCATTGCGGTACTGATGGCAAAGGTTTGAGCATAGTGAGGGGACTAGCTCGCCGTTTCCCTGTTTCGACGAGGAAGCTACAGGAAAGCGGAGCGGTTGTACTCTGTTTGAGTTTGCGTGCACGTGAGTGCTGTGCGCCGCCTGCTCCGAAACCTTTGTGCATGATCCATAATTGCAATCACAGTAAGGAGCAAGGATGCGTCCAGGAAGATGGAGTGGAGCAGTTGCTGCTTGTACACTCATCTCGCTTGCAGGTATAACGCCTGTGGCGCACGCCGCCATCAACAAGGAATACACGCCCATTCCGCAGGCGAGTATGACGGCGGTGACAGCTGACTCCGTTGAGACTACTGGTGAAGGAGCGAACGGCCCTATTGCGAAAGTACTCGACGGTGATAGAACAAGCTATTGGCATACGAAGTGGAGCGGGTCTGTCGATCCTTTGCCTCACTGGTTCGTTATTGACCTTGGTGAAGAAAAAACAGACGTTGGCCGAGTGACTCTCACCCCACGTCAATCTTCAAATGGTTCTGGCCGCGTGGGTGAATATGCAATCGCCGTCTCGCGTGACGCTGCGTGCGCAGTTGCCGATACTGCAAACACCGTCGAATATACCGACGTGGCGACTGGCACCATTCCCGCTGGCGCCGCGTATGATGCAGCCAATCTTGCCGATACGGATATCGAGTTTGATCCCACACCGGCTCGTTGCATCAAAGTAACTTATAAGAGCGCCTGGGGCGGCGATTCCTCCGCTGAGACCGTCGGCTCGCTGGCAGAATTTAATGCTGCTACGGTGGTCGTCACGGAAGTGCCAGATCCGCCGGTGGCTGATGGTCCGTCTATCACAGTGCCAGATGGCGCCCATGAAATCACTGATGGGCTGCTCACAGTGCGCACCCATCCTAATTTTCCGCAGGTTGTAGATTATCGTTTCGGTGGTAAACAGCTCGCTGGTAAGTACGGTGACGCTCTCAGCCAGATCACGATCAATGGCACTGCCCGCAACGTCACTGTTGGGGCAGGGCAAGTCTCTGGGGATGCCACTAGCGTGAGCTACTCGCTCGCCGTCACCGATCTTCCTGGCGTCACGATGAATGCTGTGATGTCGGTGAAAGATGGGATTCTCACCTACACGCTTACGCAGATCACTGATCCTGATGCGGTGATCCGCACTATTGCAATCCCAGGGCTCGATCTCGTCTCGGTGAATGGTAAAGATGCTGCAGCCAGCATTTATGCAGCGCGAATTTCTACAAACCGTGCTGCATCTGGTGATACGGCGATCAACGTCCGCACTGCTCGCGCCGGCTCTGGCAACGCATTTATGATCACGGCATCAAATTCGGATCTGGCCGCTGGTTTTGAGACGAACGCTATTGCGGATGCTCGCGGGCTAACCTCTGAGGATGCTCGCTTTACCTACAACGTATCAGCGGTAGAGGGGCAAAACGTCGGCACCGTCTCCCCCGCATGGTGGGTGTACCGCTCCCCCTCGGTGGCGCAGTACGATGATGGCTCGGGTATCGGCGTCGATCCTGATCCGATGGTGAAAGTCAAAATCGTGGCGGATGCCAACGGGGATTCCAAGGTGGACTGGCAAGATGGCGCCACTGCTACCCGCAGCGTGCTCACGCCCGCTAATGGCCGTGACGGCGTGAAAAACTACGTAGTGATGAGGATTCCGTTCAATATCGTCTCTCAGGTCACGCACCCATTCTTGCGCACGCTTGACGATACCAAGCGCATTTCACTAGCTACCGACAATCTCGGCCAGGAAGTACTGCTCAAAGGCTACCAGGCTGAGGGTCACGATTCTGCGCAGGGCGACTACGGCGGGAACTACAATGAGCGTGCCGGTGGTCTGAAAGATATGCGCACTCTGGTCTCTGAAGGTAAGAACTGGAATGCCACGTTCGGCATCCACGTGAATGCCACGGAGAGCTACTCGGAAGCAAACTGTTTCGCGGATGCGAACAACATGGAGGTCTCCGGCGTTGCCGCTCCCTGCGAAATCCCTCTTCCACCTGGTAAAGCGTGGGGTTGGATGAACCAGGCTTACTACATGAATGCAGAGAAAGACCTAGCTACAGGCAACGTGCTCAAGCGCCTTGAACAGCTCCGCGCAGATTTCCCCGTTGATTCAAACATGAACTGGCTCTATTGGGACGTCTACTACAAGAGTGGTTGGCAGGCGCAGCGTTTTTCATCTGAAATGCAAAAGCAGGGTTGGCGTCTAGGCTCCGAGTGGGCTTATTCGATGCCGCAGGTGTCTACGTGGTCTCACTGGGCAACTGACGAAAACTACGGCGGCAGCAGCAATAAAGGCCTCAATTCAAAGCTGATCCGTTACGTTGAAAACTCCTACCGCGATACTTTCAATCCGGATCCGATGCTCGGCAATGCCAACATTGTGGACTTCGAGGGCTGGACCGGCCATGTGAACTACAACGACTTCATTAGGAACGTCTGGGAGCGCAACCTCCCGGTGAAATTCCTCCAGCAGTCGCACATTCGTACCTGGGAAGATGGCGAAATCACCTTTGAAAACGGCACGGCCGTGACGTCGGCACAAACTTCGATTGCAGGCAACGTCGCTCCAGTGAATCGCACGATCACCTACGATGGGGCGACCGTTTTCAAGAATGGTGGCTCCTATCTGTTGCCGTGGAAAGACGGCGGCACGGATCGTCTCTACTACTGGAATCCAGGCAACGGCGCGCAAGACTGGGAGCTGACGGATCGGTTTAAGCAAGCAGGCAGCTTGACGATGTACAAGCTCACCGATACTGGCCGCGAAAAAGTGGCAGATATTGCGGTGAATGATGGCGCCGTCTCGCTTCCGGCGACTGACGCTAGGACGGCTTATGTGCTGTATCCGAACAATGAGCTGCCCACGGCAAAGGATCCGCAGTGGGGGCAGGCCTCGGGCATTGCCGATCCAGGGTTCTTCTCCGAGAGTCTAGATTTCTACAAGACGACGGGTACCGTGACGATTGAGAATTCGGATCGCAACAATGCATTTGCTCAGCTTGGCGCTGGTGCCGCTTCCCTGGAACAGACGATCACCGTCAAGCCTGGCAGCTATTCAGCGTGGGCCTGGGTGGAGATTCAGCCTGGGAAAACTCGCACAGTGAATGTATCTGTGAGTGGTGACGGCCTCACCCCAGCACCTGCGCAGGCAGGCGAAGCTGGCGAAGCCGTGACGACGATCCACGCATCTTCTGCGCTCAATGCGACGGCTTCGGATGAGAAGATCAGGACGTACTATCAGCGCGTGCCGGTGCATTTCACTACTACCGGCACAGCAGTCACATTCAAAGTCGCTGCTGCTGATGGCGATGCTGTAGTTGGTATTGACGATCTGCGGATCATTGAGCGCCCAACTCCGGCGAATGAAGGCGACGTAGCCGACACGATTTCCTTTGAGGATTTTGAGAATGTCGATACCGGCTACTATCCGTTCGTCACGGGTCGCTCGAATGCCGGCGGCGATGCCCGCACCCAGCTGGCCAAGCTGCACGCACCGTTCTCGCAGTCTGGCTGGTACGGCATTGTGAACGACTCTGCAAATGGCATCGAGGGGCAGAAGTACCTGGATAACGTGCTTGATGGGAACTGGTCGCTGCTGGCGCATCAAGAAAACGGTGGCACCATCTTGCGCACCACGGAGGGCACTGTGCCGCTCAAATACGGTCACACATACAAGCTGAGCTTCGACTATCAGGCGGCCTATGACGGAGATTATGCGATCACCCTTGGTCACGATGAAGCCACAGCCAATGGTTGGAGTGAAAAGACCGATAAGACCTGGCCGGTGGAAGCCGCTCGCGGCACTGGTTGGGTGAATGGTGACGAGAGAGGCACCGGCACGGCTGTCTTCGAGAAGTTCTTCGCCGTGACGACAGAGGCTCCGGCATTCATTGGCGTCGTCAAGAGTGGCGGACAGTCGCAGGGAGATCTGGTGATCGACAACTTCCGAGTAGTCGATCTCGGAGTTCAGCCAGTTGTTTCGCTGGAGGGGACGCCTCAGGTGCTTGCCGGCTCTGACACTGCCACGATGATGCTCACCACGACTGTGACTCTGCCAGAGGGTACTGCGACCGACGTGAAGCATTCGCTGACTGTGCCGGAGGGCTGGACGCTTGAGCCGGTGACCAAAGCTGGCGATATCGTGAGTGGCTCAAAAGCTGGCAACGTCGATTCCGTCGCCACCTGGAAGCTGACCATGCCTGCAGGAGCTGCTGCTGCTGACGTCACGTTTACCGCAACCTGGACTAACGCCGCCGGTGAGCCAGGGGAAGACACTGATACGCTCACAGTCAATCCGGCTAGCTTCCCGCAGCATGACCTCTTCAAAGGGCATGAGGATCTCGAAGTAGTGAGCGTAGACTCTGAGGAAGCTGGCGGTGAACCAGAGCCGAATGGCTATGCCGCTGCTGCCATCGACGATAACGCCGCTACCTACTGGCATACCGCATGGTCCACAGGAAACCCACCTTATCCGCATGAGATCGTTATTAAGGTCAAACCGTGTGACGGTGCTGAATGTGAGCTGAATGGGTTGGAGTACACTCAGCGTCAAGGCGCGGAGAATGGGCGCGTCAAAGGCTATCGGATCTATGTGTCGCAAGATGGCGAGAACTGGGGCGATCCAGTAGCCGAAGGCAATTTCTCCGCGGCTCCCACACCGCAGTTCATTCCATTCGATGCTGTGAATGCCGCGTATGTGAAGCTCGTAGAGACCAGCCCACTCGGCGATGGCAAAGCGTGGGGTGGCGCAGCTGAGATTCGCATCGGCGGCAAGGTGCTCTCTGCGACAGGCCAAATAGTGGATGCAGTCGTCGCGCCTCAAGCTAGCGATCCCGCTCAATGCGACGTGAAGCCGTTTGTCACCATTCCGGCAACGGAGGGTGTGGTGTATTACATTGGCGACGAAGCTGTGAGCGCTGGCGTCTTCACCTATGAGTGGGGTGGATCTATGACGGTGACGGCGAAAGCAGCCGCAGGGTATGCGCTCGCTGAGGGTGTGCAGTCCGTCTGGACATTTGAGGCAGGCGAACGCCCAGCTGACTGCGACGCCTCTGGGAGTATTCCGTGGACGCCGCTAGTTCCAGCGACGCCAATCCCTGGAGGCTCTGGTGCTGATACCCCTGGCACCCCTGGTGGTACTACTGGAACGCAGATGCCGCCGAAAGCGCAAGAGCCATCCTTGGATAATCTGCCGCTCGTGGACGACGATTTGCCAGCGACTGGTTCTAGCCTAGCGGTGACGGCGATGCTGTCGATAGCACTGATCGGCCTCGGGGCTTTCGCCTTGCGCCGCAAGTATGAGGCATAACCGGTAGGCCGTCAAGTAGACCGTCATACATGGCACAGTGGGGCTCCGCAACGGAAACGTCGCGGAGCCCCACTGGTGTATTGCAGGCTTATTGGGTAGTCGTCGCCGCCAGTGGCCGGTGATGTAGTCGATAGTATCTGTGCCGGTTGTGTTGCTTCGAGATGCTCATCAGGCATCTAGTGTTGGTGCTTGGCTTGGGGCGGGTGGTTGATCGGGTTTTGCGGCTCGGGTTTTGCGGCTCGGGTTTTGTGAGTCAGGTTTTGTGGCTCGGGCTGGTGTTGCCTGCTAGCTACGTGGCGGTAACGAGCGCCGATATGATCAGCCTCGCCTCGCTAAGCCTCGGTACCTGGCCGATGTCATCAGCCGAGCGCGGCGAAACTGGCGGTCACTGGCGGATGGCATCAACCGCCGCGAACGACAAAACCACTCAGCAATATTGGCTCAGGAGCAGCAGTATCCGCCTGCAGTATCGCCCCTCTCGTTGCCCTAGCGTGCTGTTAGCTTTACAACATTTTGGAAACGTTTTCGTAAAATCGGTAGTCGTCGGCTCCGGCTGGCGTTACCATTGCAGAGTATTTCGGAAACGATTCCAAAATCGGGTACCCGCCAAAATCTGGGTTAGCTCGCGTGAAAAGACGTGGGCAGGCAAGAGCTTGGCGAGCGTTTCTAAAAAGCGTTGGCATCGGCGTCAGCGCTGTCCAAAGGAGGACGCAATAATGAAAATGAAGAAATTCCTGGCAGGAGCAGTGGCGGCAACGTTCGCACTCGCTGGTCTTGCGGCCTGCTCGAATGATTCAGAGGAAGCTGACGGCAAGGGTTCCGTGTACTTCCTCAACTGGAAGCCAGAGCAGGAACAGCAGTATAAAGACATCGCCGCTGAGTACTCGAAAGAGACAGGCGTGGAAGTGAAAGTAGTGACGGCGGCGTCCGGCACGTATGAGCAGACCCTCAAGAGCGAAATTTCTAAGAGTAAGGCGCCTACTCTCTTCCAGATCAATGGCCCTGTTGGCTTGAAGAGCTGGCAGAAGTATGCGGCAGATCTGTCGGATACTGAGTTTGCCAAGGCACTCAAAGATCCGAATCTTGCGCTCAAGGGCGAAGATGGCAAAGTCTACGGTGTTCCAGCGGCGGTAGAGGGCTATGGCATCATCTACAATCAAGCTATTTTCGATAAGTATTTCGCAATGGCGGGAGCTAAAGCGAAGTCGATGGACGAGATCAACAATTTCGCCAAGCTCAAGGACGTTGCCGACGATATGCAAGCCAAAAAAGCTGAGCTGGGTATCGACGGCGTATTTGCCTCCACGTCGCTCACCACGGGCGAAGATTGGCGCTGGCAAACCCACTTGGCAGATCTGCCAGTGTTTTATGAATATCGTGACGCCAGCATCACCGATGCTCAGGAACTCACATTGAAGTACGCCAATAACTTCAAGAACATTTTTGATCTGTATCTCAATGATTCCACCGTGGCTCCAACTCTCGCTCCGTCAAAGACTGTTACAGATTCGATGGCTGAATTTGCCCTCGGTAAGGCTGCTATGGTGCAAAACGGCAACTGGGCGTGGGGTCAGATCAAAGATGTGCAGGGCAACACGGTGAAAGAAGATCAGATCAAGTACCTCCCGATCTACACTGGCGTTAATGGCGAAGAGCAGCAGGGTTTAAACATTGGCACAGAGGCTTTCATGGCTGTGAACGCCAAGGCGTCCAAGGCTGATCAGAAAGCGACGATCGACTTCATCAACTGGCTTTACCTCTCCGATGCTGGCAAGAAGCACGTGGTGAATGATCTTGGCTTTATCGCTCCGTTCAACAACTACACCGATGCCGACATCCCAACCGATCCGCTGGCCAAAGAGGTGGCACGCTACATGGCGGATTCCGATAAATACACCGTCACATGGGTGTTTACCACTTTCCCATCCCAGAAATTCAAGGAAAACCTCGGCCAGGCTCTCGCCCAGTACGCTTCTGGCAAGCAGACCTGGGATGAGGTCGTAAAGATCTGGAAAGACGAGTGGGTGGCTGAAAAGGGCGCCTAATCCCCTCATCTCGGCACGTTCTCCACGCTTTCACGCCGTTTCGGCGCTTAGCGCCTCGCTGCGGTGCAGGAGATAGCTGCCAGATGATTGTGGTGACGCCGGTGGCCAGGGGTTACTTGCCATCGGCGTCACGCAGCTATCTGCTCAGCGCAACGAAGCCTGAGCAGGTAATGGATGGTTACTATGCAAAGATCATTGAAAAAATTTTTCCCGATTTTCGTGATTCCCACGCTGCTTGCTTTTCTCATAGCGTTTCTCGTGCCGTTCGTGATTGGTTTGGTGCTCTCTTTTTGCGATTTCACGTCGATCACGGATGCCACATGGGTGGGCTTAGACAACTACAAAGCTGCTTTTTCGCGCCGGTCTGGTTTCGTCAATAGCTTTGGTTTCACGGCACTAGTGGTGATCGTTTCGATTATCACGGTGAATGTATTCGCTTTTGCAATTGCTTGGGCGCTCACCCAAAAACTGCGCGGCACGAACTTTTTCCGCACAGTCTTTTTCATGCCCAACCTCATCGGCGGCATCGTGCTTGGGTACACCTGGCAAGTGATGATTAATGCGGTGCTGGCGCAATATCAGACGACGATCGTTGCCGACTGGAAATACGGCTACCTGGGCCTCATCATGCTGATTAACTGGCAGCAAGTGGGCTACATGATGATCATCTATATCGCCGGCTTGCAAAATGTGCCCCCAGAGCTCATTGAGGCTGCTGAGATAGATGGCGCTGGCCGCTGGACGGTGCTGCGGCACGTGACGATTCCGATGGTGATGCCCTCGATTACGATCTGTCTCTTCCTCACGCTCTCCAGCACTTTCAAACTTTTCGATCAAAACCTCGCACTCACGAATGGCGCCCCGCAGTCAAAGACGGAGATGGTGGCGCTCAACATTGTGAATACGATGTTTTCACGAGTGGGCGAAGAGGGCGTCGGCCAGGCTAAAGCAGTGATTTTCGTGGTGGTCGTGGTGGTGATTGCGATGGCACAATTGCGGGCTACGCGAAGCAAGGAGGTGGAGGCGTGAACACACCTAAATCTCTGGTAGGTAAAATTTGCCTTTACGCGGTGCTGATATTTCTCACCTGCGTATTTGTGGGGCCGATTCTCTTCATCTTGATGAACTCGTTTAAGACGAAGTTCTCTATCTCGGAGCATCCTTTTGCTCTCCCGCTGGCAGATATGTGGGCGGGAGTGGAAAACTACGTGACCGGCTTAGCTCTCTCCGGCTTTTTCGTGGCTATTGTGTGGAGCTTCGTGATCACGATTCTCTCGGTGCTGGCCATCGTATTTTTCTGTGCGATGACGGCATACTACATCACCCGCATTAAGGCCTGGTGGACGAGTGCGCTCTACTATCTCTTCGTCTTCTCGATGGTGATTCCTTTCCAGATGGTGATGTTTCCCACCGTGAAAATTTCGGATATGCTGCACCTCAACAACCCCTGGGGGATCGTGGTGCTCTATCTCGGCTTTGGCGCCGGTTTGAGCGTCTTTATGTTTGCTGGCTTCGTGAAATCAATCCCGATTGAAATCGAAGAAGCAGCCATGATTGACGGCGCGGGCCCGCTCAAGAATTATTTTTTGGTGGTATTCCCCATGCTCAAGCCCACGGCCATCACTGTGGCGATCTTGAACGCTATGTGGGTGTGGAACGACTATCTGCTTCCCTATCTCACAATCGGGCTGTCTACGGATTACAAGACGATTCCGGTGGTGATTCAGATGCTGGTCGGCTCGAATGGTAACCGCGATATGGGTGCCATGATGGCCATGCTGGTACTCGCCATTGTGCCCATCGTGATTTTCTATGTGGCGATGCAAAAGTACATCATCAAAGGTGTGGCTGCTGGCGCGGTCAAGGGCTGAGGAGGCAAAAGCTGGGCATCAGAGGCTGATTCTTTCTTTGGCATAGGAGCGTTCCGTCACGCTAGGGCTGAGGCGAACTCGTGTGGAGGCGCTGTGGCAGGTGCTGCTGCGCTCGTATTTGCAGCGCCTGTGCCGGTTCGCGGCCGCAATCAGCTGCTGTTAGACAGCCGAAGCAAGCCGGCGGTGAGCCGCCGCGATAGGAAACTGTGCCTGGGCTGGTTGCGTTCGGGTCATGCAATCGGTTGGCTCGTCGTCACGCAACCAGTCGGTTTGCCCTCACACAACCGGTTGCGTTCGGGTCATGCAATCGGTTGGCTCGTCGTCACGAACCAGTCGGTTTGCCCTCAGGCAACTGGTTGGTTCGCGTCACGCAATATCAAATAGGTGAACAGGGAAAAGGTGATACGGATATGGCGAATCGTTGGGAGAAAACTCCTCGTGAGGCAGCCTGTGCCGACGGATCCGAGGCTCGTGCCGGCACGTCAGGGCATTGCCCGAGCGGCAATAAGGGAGCTGAAAACAGTGCGAAAGAGAGCCGTTCAGCCGCCGTCACCATTCGTGATATTGCCAGAGCTTGCGGGGTGGGGCTAGCCACTGTTTCGCGAGCATTAAACAATTCTGAGGGGGTCTCGAAAGCTACGCGCAAGCGAGTTTTAGCTGCGGCAGCGGCGCTCAACTATTCGCCTAATCCCTATGCGAAAGGGCTGCGTACGGTGACGTCGAGCACCGTCGTTGTCTTGATGAAAGGCCCAGACAATCCGTTTTTTCTAGAATTTCTCGGGCCTCTCGAATTGGCGATTCGTCAGCATGGCTTGACGATGACGATTGTGCGGGTGCCACACAGCGAGGATGAGGTGCAGCTTGCATTGCGTACCTGTGCAGTGAGCAAGCCGGAGGGGGTGATTTTCCTTGGTGGCTGGTATCGCCACGACCGGCGTCTGTTGGAAGACATTCCGGTGCCATTCGTGATGACGACGATCTCATCCTTAGATGATACCGACAAAGACTCTTACTCTTCGGTACGCATTGATGAGGAAGCGGGGATGGAGCTTATTGCCGATCATCTTATTGGGCTGGGGCATCGAGAATTTGCGGTGCTCGGGCCGGATCTGGCAGATAGGTCTGTGGGAGCACAGCGTTTGACGGCGTTATTTGAGGCGTGTGAACGGCGCGGGGTGCACATTGATCCGGATTTAGTACTTAATGGAGAAGTGGCGCTCAGCCCGTACTCTCTCGGCTATGGCTATGAGCTGGCCAAACGGCTAGTGGCACGAGGGAAATGCTTTACGGCGCTGGTGAATGTGAGCGACGTGATCGCCATTGGCGCGCAGCGGGCGCTGATCGAAAGCGGAATTTCGGTGCCCGAGGAGGTGAGCGTGACTGGCTTTGATGGGATTGATCTCTCGCGCTACACCTCTCCCTCTATTACCACGGTGGTACAGCCGGTGGAGGAGATTGTGGCGCAGACGTGCGAGATTCTCTTTGGGCTGATTGGTGGGACGGGTGAGCCGCGGCATGAGGTGGTTGCGCCGGTGCTGCGCATCGGAGAAAGTACGGCTGCAGCCAGCGTGTGAGCGGTGGAGCGGTAGGTGTGATGAGCGGATGCGGTCGGTGCGAACGTGGCAGACGACGGATTAGGTGTGGATGTGAGCAGCGCGAATGAGAACGGTGTGAGTAGTGTGGGTTGGGCTGGCGCGGGTTGGCCAGTGTGAGGATGTCTGGTGCTGCGCATCGGAGAGAGTACGGCTGCGGCCTGGGTGTGAGTGGTGAGCGTGGCTGGCACAGATGCGGGTAGACGGCCAGCTTGGACACCTCGGTTAGGCGCATCTGGCATACGTTTGGGGTGCGTGCCCGAAACAGTACCCGAGGTAAATACCGCAAGTGCTCAAGGTAAACGCCGCAGCTGGGCAAGTAACCGCTCTGCGATGGTAGATTGCAATCGGCAGAAAATTGAGACAAAGCAGTGAGGGATGGGGGCGCTCGTGCGGATTCTCTCCATAGATTCCCCCTTTGGGCGGGCATTAGCGCTGATAGCTGATGTGGCCATCGTCAGTATGTGCATCACGCTCACGGCGCTCACTGTGGTGCCGCTTGGAGCGGGCTTGGCCGCTGGAGATGCTGTGCTTCGCCAGCTTGTGCGCGATGAGGGATCGCGCCCGTGGCAGACGTTCTGGCGGCTTTTCCGCAGAAGTTTTTCTCGCGCCACGGTTGGCTGGATCATCTGGCTGGTACTGGTGGGGCTCAGCTGCTATGAGCTGTGGCTGCTCAACAATGCTCAGTCGCTCGGCATCGTGAGTGGAGAGGCCGGAGCTGCCTCATTCTGGCGAGTGGGTATTCTCAGTGCACTAATCGTGCTGGGAATGATTGCCAGCTGGTTTTTCCCCATCGTAGGGCAGGCGGCTATGCAGTCGACTAGGGAATCTGCTCTGCAGGAGCATACATACACTTTTCGGGTCTGTGTACGCTTGGCGGTGTTTGCGGCGCTGCGATATACGCCGATCAGCTTGGCGGCAGTCGCACTGTGGGTGACGCCGGTAGTGCTGGGTGTGCTCTATCCAACCATCGGCGCCGGCCTGGTATTCTTCTACATCGTCTTCATTCCGGCCTTTACCCTGTACCTTATCGTGCTGATGATGGATTCTCGGTTGGCGCGGCTACCCGAAGAAAGTTGATGCTATCAGCCACCGCCCACCTAGCGGGCTGATGATTGATTGGGTGGCTGAGGTGGCTAGCCGGCTGGTGATCTGGCTGGCTGGGTGGGCTTGCTGAGCTTGCCTCTCTCCTTGGCCTGTGGCAGAGGCAGAGATGTCATTGTCAATGATTGGCGTGGCAAGAAACACGCTCAGGCGATGAGAGTCAATTGGAAATAACGTGCCTCATACTGGCAGAATGATCTAGGTATTCCGCCATGGTGTAACGGCAGCACAGAGGCCTTTGAAGCCTTTAGTCTAGGTTCGAATCCTGGTGGCGGAACTACTGCACAGCACGGAGTGTCCGTGCGATCAGCAGTGACGGCGCTATGCCAGTGAGTCGCTACGAGAAGAGGGGCGTATCTCGATGTCTCAGCTATCTGCCGCTATTGTTCTCGCTGCTGGCAAAGGCACCCGCGTTAAAGCCGATACCCCGAAAATGCTTCTCGATATGTGTGGGCGCACCTTGGTGGGGCACGTCAATGCTGCTATTAGCGAGCTGCATCCTGAGTACACGGTGTTTGTGGTGCGGCATGAACGGGAGAAGATAGCTGAACACATTGCCAGTATCGCTCCGCACGCTCTCATCGCCGATCAAGACGAGATCAAAGGCACTGGCCGTGCAGCTTGGTGTGCGATGCAAGCTCTGCCAGCGGATCTTGAAGGGCCAGTGCTGGTGACGGCAGGCGATGTGCCGCTGCTCACGTCAGATACATTTGCTGCGCTGGCTCAGACGCTCGGAGATTACCCCGTCACGATGCTCACGGCATTCGTCCCAGATCCACATGGCTACGGTCGCGTGGTGCGGGAGCAGGGCGCAGTCGGTGCGAATGGTGAGCAGCGGCCTGCAGGTGCTATTACTGCTGTCGTAGAGGAAAAAGACGCCAGCAGTGAGCAGCGCAAAATCCATGAAATCAACACCTCGGTATACGTCTTTGATGCGGCTTTCTTGCGCCGATCACTCACAGGTTTGAGCACCGACAATGCTCAAGGCGAAATGTATCTCACGGATCTCGTCGCGCTAGCTGCAAATAGCGGCGCAGGGGTGGGTTCATACACTCTGAGTAATTCAGTTGAGGCTGAGGGCGTGAACGACCTCTCTCAGCTCGCTTCACTCAGTGCAGAAAAGCGCCGCAGTATCAACGATGCCTGGATGCGTTCAGGGGTGAAGATGACGGATCCGGCTACGGTGTATATCGACGTGAACGCCACCCTCGAACCGAATGCCGTCATCGAGCCGAATACTATTGTGCGTGGCCACACTCATGTGGGTGCTTATGCCCATATCGGTCCGTGCACAACGCTGACGAACGTGCAGGTGGGAGAGGGCGCTACAGTTCCGTATGCCGTCATTGATGGTGGGGATATTCCGCGCAATGCGTCTATCTCCCCGTTTAGCTCACGTGCCCTGAAAGAGTGCGGATAATAGAAGATAGATAATAGAAGATATGAAAGTGCGCCCGTTGTACCAATGCAGCGGGACATACGGAGACGTCATTCATCCACAATCAACCACGAAGGATAGGACATCACAATGACGGGAATTCACGCGAACGGCGCTAAACATCTCGTGATCGCCTCGGGTCGTGCACATCCGGCTTTGGCTCAGGCGGTGGCTCAGGAGCTTGATACTGAGCTAGTGCCGGTGACGGCGTACGATTTTGCGAACTCCGAGATCTACGTACGGTATGAAGAATCGATCCGTGGATCGGACGTATTTGTGATTCAGTCGATGACGGAACCTGTAAACAAATGGGTGATGGAAGCGCTCATTATGGTGGATGCTGCCAAGCGTGCCTCCGCTAAGCGGATTACGGCCGTGCTGCCAATGTACCCCTACGCACGTCAAGACAAAAAACACAAAGGCCGCGAGCCTATTTCCGCCCGTCTGATGGCGGATTTGTTTTATACGGCGGGGGCGGATCGCATTATGAGCGTGGATTTGCATGCCTCGCAGACGCAGGGATTTTTCGATGGCCCTGTAGATCACTTGTGGGCGATGCCTACCCTGGTGGAGTATGTGCGCGAGCGGATCAATCCGCTTGAAGCGGTGCTGGTCTCTCCCGATGCTGGCCGTATCAAGGTGGCCGAGCAGTGGGCGATGCGTTTGGGTGGAATCCCGCTGGCATTCGTGCATAAGACGCGCGACATCACACGGCCGAATCAGGCGACGGCCAACCGTGTGGTGGGCGATGTGGCTGGCCGCACGGCTGTGATCGTGGACGATCTGATTGATACTGGCGGCACGATTGCCGGTGCAGTGCGCGTGGTGCTGGAAGCGGGTGCTAAAGACGTGATGATCGCGGCCACTCATGGGGTCTTTTCTGGCCCTGCCCCACGGCTGCTCGCTGAATCTGGGGTACGTGAAGTGGTGGTGACCGACACCCTGCCCATTTGCTCAGAGAAACATTTCCCGCAGCTCACGGTACTTTCTATCGCGCCAGTGATCGCTCGCGCTATCGAGGAAGTCTTCAATGATGGCTCAGTGACGTCGCTTTTCAGCGGGGCATACTGAGAGATTAATACTGTGTGACGGCGTGCTGACGTTCGGTTCCAGATGGGTATCTGGTGCTGGGCGTCGGCATCGTCATATATTGTGTCGCTGGGTGTTGTGTCGGTAGTGTATACCGGCGTCGCTCCGGTGCCGGCGTCACTCTGGTTGGCGTCAGTCGCTGGCGTCGGTCGCTGGCGTCACGCATTCGCCGTTAAAACTGCCGCAGGAGCTGGCTTACCAAACGGCGTCACCACAAATAAGGAGGAACACGCTACTGGCGGCATTGCTTGACGGATGGAGCGTTTTCTTATTCGCGGCTATCGGCGGGTATCGGCGGCGTTGCCCACATTTCTCGCCCGCACTTGGGGCAGCTGTGGCTAAGGAGATACAGTGGTGCCGTTGCCTCGGCGAGGGAATAGCGCAGATACGGGAAACCGCATCGGGCTGCAAGCGAGGTGCTTGAAAGAGAGCACACGTGTTCCGTGATCGACGCGGCGGCGAGCATGAGAGTGGCGCTGTGCGCCGTGACGTCGTTTGACGCGATCATTCGATGGCAAGTCTTTTCAGGCTCGGCCTCCGCACAGAGGCTGAGATAAATAGATGAAGAGGAGGCCATCATGGTTGATGTCATTAAGGTAGAGAAGCGCGACGGCTTCGGGAAAGGCGTCGCTCGCAAACTGCGCGCCGCAGGGCGCACGCCGGCAGTGGTGTACGGCTTGGGCGGAGAGCCGACGCACATCAGTTTTGACGCACACGAGATTTTCATGGAAGTTCGCTCCAATGCGAACGCCGTGCTCACCTTGGAGCTGGGCGGGGAAAAGCAGCTTGCCTTGGTGAAGGATGTGCAGATCAATCCGCTTTCGCGCGAGATTGAGCACGTGGATTTGCTGCGCGTGAAAGCCGATCAGAAAGTGGACGTGGAAGTGCCACTAGAGCTCACGGGCGTTCCATTTGGCCAAGCTATCGCCACGCTTGAGATTCTGCATCTGTTGGTGCAGGCTCCGGCTACTGATATTCCAGAGCAGATCGTCGTCAATGTAGAGGGTCTGGAAGACGGTACCGTGCTGCACGTATCCGATCTTGAGCTGCCAGCTGATGTGGAGGCGGCAGTGGACGGCGAAGAGGTAGCGGTAACGGTGGCCGTGCCAAAAGAGCCTGAAGCTGAAGAAGAAACTGAGGCTGCTGGTGAAGAAGCTGCCGCTGACGAGGCTGCTGAATAACGAAGAGTCGGCTCAATAGTGCGTCTTGACGCGCTAAGAGACGCGAAATACGAGGAGTTTTGTGGCACAGAGTGCAGTGATGTTCGTTGTGGGGCTAGGCAATCCAGGGGAGCGCTACGCCCGCACTCGGCACAACGTCGGACACATGGTGATCGACGAGCTGGTCTCTAGCTTGGGCACAAAACTCTCGCTGCACAAGCAGTCACATACCTTGGCCGCCTCCGCCCGTCTCACGGCTAGCCCTGGGGTGAGCGGAGGGCAGGTCATTTTTGCTATTTCACAGTCGTTTATGAATACTAGCGGCACACCCGTAAGTTCGCTGATGAAATACTTTCATGGTAGCCCCGAGAACCTCATCGTGATTCACGACGATCTCGACTTGCCTTTTGGTACTCTGCGTCTCAAACGTGGCGGCGGAGAGGGAGGGCACAACGGTCTGCGCTCACTTTCGTCGTCACTAGGTACCAAAAACTACATTCGTATGCGGATTGGGATTGGACGCCCACCGCAGAAACAAGACCCTGCAGATTTCGTGCTCAGCGCTTTTTCGGCTTCTGAACGTAAAGAGCTGCCGTTTATTATCGTTCAGGCAGCTGAGGCCGTGCGCGACGTCTTAGAACGAGGCTTGGAAGCTGCGACGATGCGGCTGCACACCGCCAATCGGGCTGACGTTGAGAGTGGCTCCCGCCGTGCTGGAGGCAGCTCCGCTCGCGGTGGGAAGTGAGCTTCTGCCATGAATCTGCGTGCATTGTTGCCGCTGCTCACCCAAAGTGTGAAGCTCGCCGAGATAGCCAAAGATAAAGACGCCGATATTCCCACCCCGCTGGGGGCTATTCCTCCGCTTGTGGCGCTGCTCTCGGAGCAGGACTATTCCGGTGGACACGTACAAGTGGTGGTGACGCCGAGCGGGCGCGAGGCCGACGATCTGTCTGCGAGTCTGACGGCTTATCTGCCTTCAGACGCGATCGACGTTTTCCCCTCGTGGGAGACGCTGCCGCACGAGCGGCTCTCCCCGCGTTCAGACACTGTAGCACGCAGGCTAAAGGTGCTTCGCCGACTGGCGCACCCCGAAGAGTTTTCCCCGCTGAGAGTGCTGGTGATGCCAGTGCGGGCACTGCTGCAGCCGGTGGTAGCCGGCCTAGGGCAGATGCAGCCGGTGCGGGCGCAGGTAGGGGAACTGCTCGATTTTGAACAGCTGCAAGAACAGCTGATTGCCGCCGCATATTCGCGGGTAGACATGGTGGAATCGCGCGGAGAATTCGCCGTGCGTGGAGGAATTATCGACGTCTTTCCGCCCACGGAAGCTCATCCGCTGCGCCTGGAATTTTTCGGCGATGAAGTGGAGAGTATTCGCACGTTCGCCGTGGCAGACCAGCGTTCCATGGAGGAGCGCCGCGATCTGTATGCTCCGCCGTGCCGTGAAATTCTGCTCACGGATGCCGTGCGCGAGCGAGCTGATGCAGCCATATCAGATTTTCCTGGAGCTGCCGATATGCTCACCAAGTTGGCTCAGGGAATTGCCGTGGAGGGCATGGAATCGCTCGCTCCGATTTTGGTGGAGTCGATGCACTCGCTAGTGCAGGATTTACCTCATGGCTCGCGGATTATATGCACTCAGCCCGAACGGATCCACGCCCGTGCAGAATCGCTCTTGGCTACCTCTGATGAGTTTTTGGCGGCCGCCTGGAGTGCGGCGGCTGCTGGAGGGCAGGTGCCGCTCACGGTGAATGCGGCCTCTTTTGCCACTGTGGAGCAGACTGAAGCAGCCGCACGTGCAGCGGGGATTGCTTGGTGGACGCTCGGCGGGTTTGCCGCGGATGCCACCGCCGCCGCAGCTCATTCTTTCGAGGGTGCTGCCGGCAACCTGGCCGGCGCCGATTTTCCTTTAGGCGCCGATTTTCCTGAAGATTCGGCCGATGTACTCGTGGGAGAGCTGCGCGAGCCGCCCAGCTTCGCAGGTGATGTGGATAGCGCGCTGGCACGGCTGGGCGAGCTTGCCCGCGCACAGTGGCACCAGGTGGTGCTAGCCAGCGGTGCAGGATTGGCCAAACGCTTTGCCGCGCAGCTGGCTGATGCCGATATCCCATCTCGATACGGCGCAGATCTTCCGCACGAGCTCACCGCCGGTGTGGTATACGTGACGGCAGCGCCAGCCGCTGCCGGTTTTATCGCCGATACGCCGCAACTGGCAGTGTGGGTGGCCGAAGATATCGTCTCTCGTCGGCGCAGCGATGCTCGCAGGGCTGTCTCCGGAGTATCGGCCATGCCCAAACGACGCAAGAAAGGCGTCGATCCGCTCCAACTTCACCCTGGGGATTATGTGGTGCATGAGCGCCATGGCGTAGGGCAATTCGTGAAACTCGCCAAGCGCTCGCTCGGCGGTGCTGAGGGCACGCAACGCGAATACGTAGTCATTGAGTATGCCCCAAGCAAACGTGGCGGGCCGCGCGATCAGCTGTGGGTGCCCACCGATCAGCTCGACCAGGTGAGCAAATATGCAGGCGGAGAAGCTCCAGGGCTCAACAAAATGGGCGGAGCCGACTGGGCGCGCACGAAGTCGAAAGCTCGCGCGGCCGTGCGCCAGATCGCCAAAGAACTGATTCGACTGTACGCTCAGCGCCGCGCCACGAAAGGGCACGCGTTTTCTCCAGACACCCCGTGGCAGCGCGAGCTCGAAGATGCTTTTGAATTTGTGGAAACCCCCGATCAATTTTCCACCATTGAAGAAGTTAAACGCGATATGGAATCCCCCGAGCCGATGGATCGCCTGATCAGCGGGGATGTGGGCTATGGGAAGACGGAAATTGCCGTGCGGGCAGCTTTCAAGGCTGTGATGGATCACAAGCAAGTGGCCGTGCTGGCTCCCACGACCTTGCTTGTGCAGCAGCATTTGGAGACGTTCAGGGATCGGTATGCAGGTTTCCCTGTGAAAGTGGAGAGCCTCTCGCGCTTTCAGAGCGAGAAAGAGACGGCCGCCGTCGTCAAAGGCCTCAAAGACGGGACGATTGACGTGGTGATCGGCACTCATAAGCTGCTCACGGGAGACGTCCGTTTCAAAGACCTAGGGCTTGTCGTCATCGACGAAGAACAGCGCTTCGGCGTGGAGCACAAAGAGACCCTTAAGCAGCTCTATCCTGCAGTGGATGTGCTGGCCATGAGCGCCACCCCTATCCCGCGCACCCTGGAAATGGCCGTGACGGGCATTCGCCAGATGAGTACGCTCGCCACTCCCCCCGAAGAGCGCCACCCGATTCTCACCTATGTGGGAGCTTGGGAGACTAAGCAAGTGAGTGCCGCTATCAAACGCGAACTGCTGCGTGAGGGGCAAGTATTTTATGTGTACAACCGCACGCAGAGCATCTACAAACGAGCTACTGAGCTTGCCGAGTTGGTGCCCGAGGCGCGCATTGGCGTGGCTCACGGCAAAATGAGCGAGATGCAGCTCGCCAGCGTGATCGAGCAGTTCTGGCATAAAGAGATCGACGTGCTGGTATGTACCACTATTGTGGAGACGGGTTTAGACATTGCCAACGCAAATACCCTGATCGTGGAAGATGCGCACAAATTTGGGCTGTCGCAGCTGCATCAGCTGCGCGGACGAGTGGGGCGTGGGCGTGAGCGTGCCTACGCATATTTCCTCTATCCAGCTGGTCAATCCATGACGGAGACTGCCATCGAGCGCTTGCGCACAATCGCGTCGCACACCGAGCTGGGTGCGGGTATTCAGGTAGCGCTAAAAGATTTGGAGATCCGCGGAGCTGGAAATTTGCTCGGTGGCGAGCAGAGTGGGCATATCGCCGGTGTGGGATTTGATCTCTATATTCGGATGGTTGGGGAAGCAGTTGCGCAGCTCACCGGCCAAGATAAGCGCAAACGGACTCAGGCACTCGCGGGTGCTGATAGTGCTGATGGTATGGGCGCTGGCGTCACGACAGCAGCTGTAGCAGCTCACAATTTGGCAGCCCATGAGCCGGTGGACGTAGGCGAAGTACGCATCGAATTACCGATTGATGCGTACATTCCGCAAAGTTGGGTGGCGAGCGAGCGGCTGCGGCTGGAGGTGTACACCAAAATTGCGGCCACGCGCTCTGCTGCTGAACGCGATGATGTGCGTGCTGAGTTGGTGGATCGTTATGGGGCCATTCCGCCTGAAGTAAACCGACTCTTCCGGCTGGCGGCGTTGCGCGAACAAGTGGCGAGTGTTGGAATATCGGAAGTTACGTTGCAGGGGCGCAACGTGCGTTTTGCTCCGGTAGAGTTGGCCGATTCGCGGCAAGTTCGCCTGCGGCGGCTCTATCCGCGTTCCGTGACGAAAGCGGCTATTCGTGCGATTCTGGTGCCGCTGCCGGAAGAAGAGAATGCCACTGGTATTAAGCTGGGCGGCGGGAGCAGTAAGCCGGTGAGCAATGATGCTGCGATGGATTTTGTTGAGCAGTTCATCCACGCAATTCTGATTGCGTCGTAGCGGCCAGATGTGCGCACTACAGTGCTGGCCTCGTGGCGCGCTTTTGTGGCGTGACGGCGGAGTTGTGCTGATATCTATCGTGTGATGCCGATGCACGGGGCGTACTCATGTGTGGAGTGACGCCAGTGCCTGGGCGTGTAGAGTGACGCCGGTGGTGCGCGTGTGGCGTAGTGTCGTGAGCGAGATCCTGCGCGAAAGGTGCGGAAAGGCACGCAGACATTGACGACATTGAGAAAATTGGCCTGAGTGAGTTTCCCAGGATGTGATTTAGCGAACCGTGCCTAAAGGCCGGACTTTTTGGGGTGGGATTCGCGTTAAAATGAGTACGTCATAACCGCCGAAAAGCAAGGAGTTCTTGTGGCAATTATTGAAGCGCTGAATTCGCGTGAAATTCTCGATTCTCGTGGCAATCCCACTGTTGAGGTGGAAGTAGTTTTGGATGACGGCACATACGCCCGTGCGGCGGTGCCATCAGGCGCTTCCACAGGTGCGTTTGAGGCTGTGGAGCGGCGTGATGGCGACAAAGCTCGCTATGGCGGCAAAGGCACCCAGGATGCCGCAGATGCAGTGCTGGATGAAATTGAAGATGCCATCGTGGGGCGTGATGCTTTTGAGCAGCGCACTCTCGATCAGACCTTGATTGACCTTGATGGTACGAAGAACAAAGGGCGCTTGGGTGCAAACGCCATTCTCGGCGTCTCCCTGGCTGTGGCCAAAGCCGCCGCCGAAAGCGCTGGCCTCCCACTCTATCAGTATCTCGGTGGCCCCAATGCGCACGTGCTGCCAGTGCCGATGATGAACATTTTGAACGGTGGCTCACACGCCGATTCCAATGTGGATATTCAGGAGTTTATGATTGCTCCAGTTGGTGCGCCGACGTTCCGCGAAGCAGTGCGCTGGGGTGCTGAGGTCTATCACTCCCTGAAGTCAGTACTCAAAGAGCGCGGTCTCTCCACCGGCCTTGGCGATGAGGGCGGTTTTGCTCCTAATCTCGATTCCAACGCCGAAGCTCTCGATCTGATTGTGGAAGCCATCGAAAAAGCTGGCTACAAGCCAGGTGAAGATGTGGCGTTGGCGCTGGATGTAGCCTCGACGGAGTTCTTCAACGACGGCAAATATATGTTTGAAGGCGAGCCGCGCGACACCGATTTCATGGTGAAATACTACGATGAACTCGTGGAGAAGTATCCAATCGTTTCCATCGAAGATCCGCTCTCCGAGGATGAGTGGGATGCCTGGCAGGCTCTCACCAAGCACATCGGCGATCGGGTGCAGCTCGTGGGCGACGATCTTTTCGTCACCAACCCTGAGCGTCTGGCCAAAGGCATTGAGATGGGCGTGGCCAATGCGCTGCTCGTGAAAGTGAACCAGATTGGTTCGCTCACCGAGACCCTTGAAGCCGTTGAAGCAGCTCACCGTGCTGGCTACCACTCGATGACCTCGCATCGCTCCGGTGAGACTGAAGACACGACGATTGCAGATCTTGCTGTGGCTACCAACTCTGGCCAAATCAAGACTGGCGCTCCAGCTCGTGGCGAGCGTGTGAATAAGTACAACCAGCTGATGCGCATTGAAGAAGAGCTCGAAGATGCGGCCGTCTACGCTGGCCGGAATGCGTTCCCGCGTTTCAAGAAGTGAGATAACCTCCGGCTGAGGAACTCAGAGGATATCCGCAGAACTCGCTAACGGATGGCGCATCGGATGGTGCGCGGTCTTGCTGGAAGTCCTGAGCCGTGAGTGAATGTGGAATGGGAGCTGCCCTCTCGGGGGTGGCTCCCATTTTGTTTTAGACTGTGTGTATGAGTTTTCGCCGTCCGCCCCAGCCGCACGTTCACCGCAGCGACGTGTATACGCCTGATGCTGCTGCTGCAGACTCTGCCCGTGCTGATCGTGGGCGCGCTGAACGCGCGGCGAGACGAGCTCGGGGGCGCAGTCTTGCGCCCGACTCGCGCGATGAACGCAAGGGCAGCGCCCAGAGCAGTATTTCTTACAGTAGTGGTGCCTATGGCGACGTATCCGACAGTGGTATGTACGGTAAGAGTGACGCGCGGGATCGTGGTAGGGCTCAGAATCACGCGAATATACACAAGAGCGGCGCCCGCACCGGTGACGCCACGGCTCGTGAGGGGCACAGAGGTTGGCTCGGCTTGGGGGGCGGAACTGGGAGACAGAAGCGGCAGGCAGATAAGACTTATGAAGCCGGTGCTTCGCGGAGCCGATTGCGCAGCGCGGCGCCCACTGCTGAGCGTGTAACTGCGCGAGGGGCAGGTCGTGTTTCATCATCTCATGGCTCACAGCCAGCAGCGGAGTCTGCTGACAATATGCAGGCGCGCGCTACAGATACACGCGCTGCAGATATAGGTGCTGCAGATATGGGTGCTGCGGGTACACGTACTCCAGACACGAGGGTTTCAGATGCAGATGCGCCAGATACCCACGCGAAGCGCGCTGGCTCGCATGGCCGCGCAGATTGGCGGATCGTCTGGGAGGGGGAGAAGAAAAGTCACCAGATGTCGCTGCGGATGCTAGCTATTTTGGCTTTTGCCGCTATTGCGGTGCTTATCGTCAGTACCCCGATGCGGGCTTTCATTGGTCAGCAGGAACAGCTGCGTGCGCTCAACGACGAATTGGCAGCCCGCAAGGCGCATATTGAACAGTTGCAAGATTCCATCGCGCTATGGAATGATCCTGAATATGTGCAGTCGCAAGCTCGGCAGCGCTTGGGGTACGTCATGCCAGGGCAGACGCTCTATTACGTGACGGGCAAGCAGGCGCAGAGCGCTGTGAGTGGAGAGCAGCGCATTGCACAGGCGAATCGAGAGCGCCGAGCGGCCACGCCATTCTATATGACGATGTGGGATTCTATCGCGGTGGCAGGGCAAGTTGGCTCTGCGCAGAACCCACAAGGAGTGCCCGTCATTCCTGCAGATATGCCCGCTGTACATACCGAAGATGAAGCTGGAGCGCAGCCACCGCCCGCAGAGAAACCTCCTGCAGATCCCGCACAAAACTGAGGCTCTGCGCTGCAGCACAGCACATACGACGAGTAGAAGTGAAGATAGAGAACGTGAAAAAATACGATACCGCTCCAGTGCCGAGTTTTAGTCTTGAGGTGCTCCGTCGCGTGGCGGCGAACGCATCGCTGATTGGCTCAGACGACGTGGCCGATATTACGCGCCAGCTCGACCGCTATCCGCGAGGGCTGGTGGGAATCGGGGCGCGCTGCGCCTGTGGGCAGCCTGCCGTCACGATCACGTATCCGCGCTTAGGAGATGGCTCGCCGTTCCCTACCCTCTTCTATCTGAGTTTGCCGTGGCTCGTGCGCGAAATTTCACGGATCGAAAGTAGCGGAGGAATGGAACCGTTCAATGAACGGCTGCGCGAAGGAAGCGAAGCGTATAGCCCAGAATTGGCTGAGAATCATCGGGCGGCACATCGCAGCTATGTGGAGCGCAGAGCACTACTTGCACAAGTGCCAGAGATTGCCCAGCGCTCTGCTGGTGGGATGCCCGACCGCGTGAAATGTTTGCACGCCCTGGCCGGATATGCGCTCGCGGTGGGGCCAGGGGCGTGTCGCGTGGGAGATGAGGCGCTGGCTCTAGCCCATTGGGATCAGGCCGTATGCCGGTGTGGCAGTGCCTGAAACCGTGGGGTGCGTCTGCCCTCGCTGGCCGATCGCATTGCCCAAATCGTCTCTAACTGCGTGGCTGCATCGACCCGTACCGTGCCCTCACTTAACTGATCGCATGAGCCTGCAGTGCTCACGAGCTCGTGGCACGCATGAACTCCGTTGAGTCCTTTGGCACGTATGAGCCTGCAGTGATCATGGACAGCGTGGCACGCCACGAGTCGCGGCGCTCACGAGCCTGCAACGTTCATTAACCCCTTGGCACGTATGGGCCTGCAACGTTCATTGCCTGCGTTGAACCACGTGCGCATTGACCCGTGCGCAACGTTGGCCTCGGCTATCCTGGATAGCTGTATGCCACAGTTATCTGACTCGAATTTCTCCGATAAGCAGTGGCAAAATTGCACTTATGAGAGTGGCAGGTATCGACTGTGGCACGAATACAATTCGGCTGCTGATTGCGGATGTACCAGCAGATGATGGAGCAGCGCTACAAGACTGCGTACGCACAATGGCTGTCGTGCGTCTCGGTCAAGGGGTGGATCGCACCGGAAAATTTGCCGAGGATGCTCTGGAGCGCACATTGGCTAAAGTGCACGAGTATGGCGAGCTGTGCAGGGAGTATCGGGTGGAGTCACTGCGTTTTGCAGCTACGAGTGCCACCAGGGATGCCGAGAATCGGCAGGTTTTCGTCGATGCCGTTGTGCGTGAGTTAGGTGTGCGCCCGCAAGTGCTCAGTGGGGAGCAAGAAGCCGCCACGAGTTTTCTTGGAGCCACATCGGCTCTGAATGCTGGCGGATTGAAAGAGCTGCCCTCTCCAGTGTTGGCTGTCGATTTAGGTGGCGGCAGCACGGAGTTGGTGCTGGGCGATGCACAAAGCGGGAAGATTTATGCTAGCTACTCCATGAATGTGGGCAGTGTGCGTATGCGCGAGCGGTATCTGCACTCAGATCCGCCTAGTGATGCCGAAAAGCAAGCAGCTCGCCAGGCAGTGCGGGAGTATTTAGATCGCGCGCACGAGAGCGTCGATCTTTCGCAGGCTCGTGCCGTCATTGGCCTGGCGGGTACGGTGACGACGATCACGGCCCAGGCGCTAGGGTTGGCGAGCTATGAGCCGCAACGGATTCACGGTATGGAGCTGAGTATCCCCCGCATCGACCAGGTGTGCGAGTGGTTTATGGGAAGTACCGTGGCGCAGCACGCCGAACTGGGTTTCATGGCTCCTGGCCGTGCCGACGTGATCGGCGCAGGAGCGCTCGTCTGGCAAGAGGTGGTGCATCGGGTAGTTGAGCGCACGAGAGAAGCTGGCCATGAGCTGCGGTCGGTGGTGGTGAGTGAGCACGATATTCTCGATGGTTTAGCCCTGTGGGCTGCGCGCGATGTACAGGGCATGACGCGCGATGTACAGGGCATGAGGCCAGCCGCGCACTGATACGCTCGATTGCTTGATTGCGCATACGGGGTGATGTTAGACGACAAGCTCTGACGTGCTCCTCGGCTACCACTGCTATTGCTCCCAGGCTCACTGCTGGCCTCACCTCACGGCTGGCTGCCACGGTCACTTCGCAGCTGACCGATACTAGTCGTCTCAGAAGCTGCTGTGTTTTTCTCTGGTGCGATAGCTCTAGTACACTGAGGACGTATGCTCCCATAGCCCAACCGGTAGAGGCAGCAGACTTAAAATCTGCACAGTGTGGGTTCGAATCCCACTGGGAGTACTTTTAGGGTTAGCTATTTTGAGCCGAAGAGCTCCTGTTCACACCTGATGGGGCTCTGTGGTATGGCGCGGTTCGCTATGTCGTGCGCTATCTCGAAAGGCTATATAAAAGGGCTATCTAAAGGGGAAGAGTAATCGTGACGTTTCAAGCATGGTCCATTATTCCATTCGTCATTATGCTACTCGGCATTGCCGTTTTTCCGCTGTGGCCAGCGATGGCTAAGCATTGGGAAAAGCGCGGTTTTCAGCTCGCTTTTTCGCTTGTTCTCGGCCTGCCGGTAGCCATCTGGCTGGTGATTGGGGGCGAGCAGGCTTTTGTGGTGGATAAGCTGTGGGAGTATCTGCAGTTCATCACGCTATTATTTTCACTGTTCGTCGTCTCCGGTGGCATTTTCCTCGCTGGCGATATTCGTGCTACTCCTCGCAATAACACGCTTTTTATCGGGGCGGGGACGCTCTTGGCTTCTTTCATTGGGACCACGGGCGCGGCGATGCTTTTCATCCGTCCGGTGCTCAACACTAATAAAGAGCGCACTCACAAAGCGCATACGGTACTGTTTTTGATCTTTGCCGTGGCAAACTGTGGTGGTTTGCTGACGCCACTCGGAGACCCGCCTCTCTTCCTCGGCTTTCTCGCGGGTGTACCTTTCACCTGGACGCTACAGCTGTGGGTGGAATGGCTGTTTGTAAACGGTTTGCTGCTCATCTCTTACTACGCTCTCGATTCTCGGCTCTACGCCAGCGAACCAGAGCAGGCTATTCGCCTGGACGAGACTGAGCGAGAACCGTTGGCGGTGCGCGGGGCATTGAACTTCCTTTGGCTTGCGGTGATTATATGTGCGGTAGCTGCCGTCCCCTCGATTGATCTACACGCGATTGAGGAGGGCACGGCTGGCATCATGCAGCTGCTTCCACTGCGTGAGCTGCTGATGCTAGGTGCGGCAGCGGCGTCATTCTTCTTGACGAAAAAGTCTGTGCGTTTCGGCGATAACGAATTCGAGTGGGGGCCCATCGCGGAGGTGGCCACGCTCTTTATTGGAATTTTCTTGACGATGATGCCAGCTTTGAAATTCTTGGCTCAGGTAGCGCCGAGTTTGCCGCTGAATCGGATCACGTTTTTTGCTTTCACGGGATCGCTCTCGTCGGTGCTCGACAACGCTCCTACATACCTGACGTTCTTTGAGATGGCGCGAACGCTCGATATGCCTGGAGTTGCTGCAGTGGCAGGAGTGCCTGAACCATACTTGATTTCGATTTCTGTGGGAGCAGTTTTCTGCGGTGCACTCACCTATATCGGCAACGGACCGAACTTTATGGTGAAATCTGTAGCGGATTCGCGTGGCGTCAATATGCCGAGTTTCGGCGGGTACATTGTGCGTTCCTTTGAGCATCTGCTACCAATTTTGGTGGCGATGTGCCTACTGCTGATTGCGCAGTCGTTTGTGGCGCACCTGGTTGGCGCCGTGATTGTGCTCGGAGTGCTGGCGCTCGCGGCTTCCAATATGCTGCGTGCTCGGGCAATCAGAGCTAAAGCTACTCAGCAGTAGATTTAGTGAGCCTGCCCTGGGGATAGCTTGTTCGTCACATGATTACATGATGGGCTGCCTGGTCTGAGCTGCGTATTATGCTCTGCGGCTCCTCAATGCCGTGTCTGC
The DNA here is from genome assembly GCA_028724905.1 of Actinomycetaceae bacterium. GTDB lineage: Bacteria > Actinomycetota > Actinomycetes > Actinomycetales > Actinomycetaceae > Arcanobacterium_A. The sequence continues at coordinate 85,539 of JAQYTG010000019.1, forward strand.
TTTACTGCCGTGACGACGTTTGGCTGAGAAATCCCTGAGAGTTGTTCGCTTGCGGGAGATCTGATAGTGATACCGTCCTAGCTTTTCGTTAGAATGGAGCCAGTAATAGGGTGCAGTAAGAGCGACACGTGCACAGATCGTGCACACGCAGAAAAGACAGAAAGTTTGCTTCCTCTGTGTTCGTGATGGATAAGGAGTACACCATGAGCAATCCAGTGATGACGAAAAACCCGTATTTCCAAAATACCGGCGTTCGGCCAAACCAGTATTCGCAGCCAACTCCAAACCAGTATGGCACGCAGTATCAGACTGACTATGCGCAGCAGTATGGTGCTCCCTCGTATCAGCAGCGCTATGGCAACCAGTTTGATGCTCAAGAGGCAGCATTCCAAGCTCAGGCTGCACAGGCTGGCGGTGCTTTCACGTCGGCGCGCTCTGGCGTGGAGACGATGAGCTACAGCGATGCCATGAATAAAACGGGAATTCTGCTGGGGGTGACGGTCGTGACGGGGCTGCTCACGGTGATGCTACTCGGCTCTGCCCCAGGGGCGATGATTAGCCTCGCTATGGTGAGTACGATTGCGGCTTTCATCGTGGGTATGGTGATCGCGTTCAAACGGATGGTGCCCTCGGGATTGGCCATTGCATACGCCGTTCTGGAGGGAGTGGCACTCGGCGGGCTTACGGGCGCTATCAACTTTATCTACCCTGGTGTGGCGATGGAGGCCATCCTCGGTACGGTAGTGGTTGTGGGCGTCACTCTTGCTTTGCACTATTCCGGTAAGGTGCGCACAACGGCTAAAGGCATGAAGTATGTGCTGATTATTGCGCTGGCCGGAATTATTTTCGGGATCGTCAATATGCTGATTATGGCGTTCACCGGCAATAATCTCTACTTCTCGAACCCTACGTTGGGGATTCTCGTGGGAGTGGTGATGATCCTGGTGGCGGCCTATATGCTGATTAACGACTTTGAATCAGTCCAGTATGCCGTTGCCAATGGTGCGCCGAGGGAATTTGCGTGGACGGCTGCTATCGGCATCGTGATGACGATTCTGTGGATTTATGTAGAGGTATTGAGAATCGCAGCTATTCTCGCAAGTGATCGCTGAGAATGAACGGATAAAATCGGCAGGCCGTTTTACCAACTGGGCGCATCAGCCTAGATTGATAAAACGGCCTGCCGTATTGATATCGTCAATGGCGTTACTTCGCGGCGAGAATATCCACGACGAACACCAGGGTGTCGGTGCCAGAGATACCTGCGCGAGGGTTTCCGTTGGGGCCGTAGCCTTTCATCGGGGGGACGCTCATCAAGATCCGGCTGCCCACAGTTTTACCTACGAGAGCCTGATCCCATCCTTGAATAACCATGCCTACACCGATGGGGAAGCGAGCTGGCTGCCCTCGATAATAAGAGGAATCGAAAATCTGACCATTCCAAATCTGGCCGTGGTAGTTCACTTCCACTTCTTGCCCAGCCACCACAGCGGAGCCATTGCCCTCATGTAGCACGGCAACTTTGAGCCCTCGGGGAGCTTCGGTGTTTTCTGGGAACGTGAGCTCGGGGGTCTGCCCGAAATCCCCTTGCACCGCAGGGAGAACTGTTTCTTCTGCCATTGATTTTCCTTTCTCTATATGTCTCTCGTGGGCTCATGTATGACGTACGGCATCACGGCTAATTCTGGGATCAGGTCTTACTTAATTCTGGGCTCAGATATCCTGAGGTTTGCTAGCGGACTCGCTCCTGGAATAGGGCAGCTCATCCCCGTCGCTGCATGGCAGCGATATCCATGAGGATTCTTATGTAGGTACTGCTGGTGGTATTCTTCGGCAGGGTAGAAAGCGCCTGCCTGAGCGGCGGCCATAATCTCTGTGACGATGTCGCCTTTTCCATGCGCTGTTAGTACATCAGCGTAGGCAGCTCGCATTTGAGTGGCGATGATGCCGTGCTGTGGGTTGGTGAAAAAGATAGCAGAACGGTATTGAGTGCCGATGTCGTTTCCCTGCCGATTGATGGTAGTAGGATCGTGGCTCTCCCAAAACGTCTTGAGTACGCTATCCACTGCAATCTCGTGAGGGTCAAAGAGCACTCGCACTGTCTCGGTGTGCCCCGTGAGCCCAGTGCAGACTTCCTCATAGGTTGGGTTGGGAGTGAATCCGCCCATGAACCCTACGGCTGTCTCTCGGACGCCAGGTAGCTGCCACATGATCTCTTCAACGCCCCAATAGCAACCGCCAGCAACATAGAGTACTTGCTCATCACCAACGGGCGCGCGCATCATATCGCCGCCCAGTACAGCATGAACGCGCTGGCCAGCGAGCACGGACGTATCTCGCCCTGGCAGAGCTTGCTCAGGGCTCACCATCTGCGGCGTGGATTCGTGCCAGCTACCTACGTGGCGAGGATCAAAGAGTTTCAATCTTGAGTACTTTCACCTGGAACTCTTTGCCGTTTGGAGCCACGTATGATGTCTCATCGCCAGCTTTTAGCCCCAAAATAGCGGCCCCTAGCGGAGCAGTCTCAGGGAAGACGTCGATATCCATATCGGTGGCAGCTTCACGAGAGCCTAACAGGAAGTGCTTCTCTTTACCGTTTACTTCAGCAGTGATCACTAGGCCAGGGGCAACAGTCTCTACGCTGGTGGGATTTTCTCCCACTTCCGCGTGTTCTAGCAGATATGTGAGTTCTTGGATGCGCCCTTCGAGTTTGGCCTGTTCTTCTCGGGCAGCGTGATACCCGCCGTTCTCGGAGAGATCTCCCTCGGAACGTGCCGCTTCAATGCGCTCCACGATTTCTGCGCGGGTCTTCGTCTTCATTGTTTCCAGCTCGGCGGAGAGGCGTTCATAGCTCTCCCGCGAAAGCCACGTATGTCCCGTATCTGCCATTGCAAACCTCCTTGTGGTGACGCCGATCCATACGTGCACCTGTGCCTTGTGCACAGAGCAAACGGTTTCGGCGTCAATGAAAAAAGCACACACACCACAGTGGTATGTGCTATCTAGCGCATGAGACTACCATTCTTTCTGTTTATTTCCAAGGTGTTAGTAAGCAAAAGGAACGATTTTAGCCAGTTGCGAACTCGCCTGCCTGTGGTACTTCTGAGTGCTGAACGCTTCTTTGGCCGCTGCGTATCTTAGGCTGCGCTGTAGGCCATGACGGCGAGCCAGATAGCAACTGCATGGCAGGAGTAGCCTAATACTGTACCGGTGTGGAAAAACTCGTGGAATCCAAAATAACGCGGCCAAGGATTAGGCTTTTTGATAGCGTAAAACACGGCTCCCACGGTGTAGCACAAGCCCCCAGCGAGTATCAGCCAGACCACGGCAGGGCCTTCGCCAGCCCAAAACTGCGGCAAAAACCAGAGCGCAACCCAGCCCAAGAGCACATATACCACCACTCGTAAAACGCGCGGAGCGGTGATCCAGAAAATCTCCATCAGGATTCCCGCAATAGCTCCTCCCCACACCACACCTAAGCACAGCTTCAGATCGAATCCAGTGAGCCCTGCAAAAGAGAGGGGGGTATAAGTGCCAGCGATCAGTAAGAAGATATTGGAATGATCCATTCGTTTGAGTGTGCGCAGCACAAATGGTTTCCAGGTGCCCAGATGATATGTGGCGGAGATGCCGAAGAGAATCAGGCTGCACAGACCAAACACGGCACACGCCCATTTCAACGTTGGCGTAGGGGCGAGGCAGATCAACACAATGGCGTTTGCCAAGGCAAGCGGAGTGGTACACGCGTGGATCCATCCGCGCAGTTTCGTCTTGACGAGAGTAATCGTGGAAGATGTGGTGCGAACCGCAGTCGTGCCCTGGGTGCTTAATGGTGCTGCCTGTGATGCGGTGATCTGATCTTGCTCACGCATACTCATCTGCCTCCTTCGTCCGCTATGTATTATATCCCTAATGCTTCCTCTCCTGCCCAGTGCGCTAGACTGATGGGTATGTGGCGGCCTGAGTTTCTCTATACGATTTATGAGCGCAATCTGGCGAAACAGATTGATCGTTCGGCAGTGCCACGCCATATCGGCATTATCCTGGATGGCAATCGTCGCTGGGCGAAGCAGCTGGGTATCCCGCCCGTGAGTGGTCATCGTAAGGGCGCCAACCATGTGGTTGAGGTGCTCGGATGGTGTGAAGACGTGGGGATTGAGATCGTCACTCTCTGGCTGCTCTCCACCGACAATCTCAAACGCGCCCAGGGTGAACTTGAGGAACTCATCGACATTATTGTGAGCCTGGTAGAGACTCTCGCGGCTAGCGGACGCTGGCGGCTGGGCATCATGGGAGATCTCAGCCTTCTGCCGCGCTCTGCTGCTGAGCGCATTGCTCAAGCTGTGCAATCTACGCAGGGGGTGGAGGGGCTGATCGTCAATATCGCTGTCGGCTACGGTGGGCGGCAAGAGATTACACAAGCAGTGCGTGAATATCTGTGCGAAAAAGCAGATCAGGGCTGTACACTTGCCCAAGTGGCCGATGAAGTGACGATCGACAGCATTACCAGCCACATGTACACCAAAGGGCAGCCTGATCCGGATTTGATTATCCGTACCAGCGGTGAGCAGCGCATGAGTGGCTTTATGATCTGGCAGGCCGTACACACAGAGTTTTACTTCGCTGAAACGTATTGGCCAGATTTCCGTCGCACTGATTTTTTGCGTGCTCTGCGCAGTTACTCCCAGCGCGAGCGCCGCCGAGGAAAATAGTTCAAGCGAAAAGCTCTCAGAGCCGAAAGACGGGGGAGGCGTCAGGGCCGAAAAGTTCCACGGCGTCACTATCCGTTGCCCGTGAGCTCTCGCGGGGACGTCAAAAGATGGCTCGTGATGTGCTCTCCATTGTGGAGCGCTGATCTGGATTGCCTGTGAGTTCTCGTAGCCACGCTAAAAGTAGGTACGTTAAAAGTAGCCACGCTAAAAGATGGAGCCCTCTACGGCGTAACTGTAAGAGTGGGCGGAAATTTCGCGGCGAGTGGGTGGATTTGCTCCGGCGCGGGTGACGGTGATTCCCGCCGCTGTCGCGCAGTAGGTGCCAAGCGAGGTGAGCAGTGACGCCGACTGCTGGCGGATACGCTCGACGTCCGTGCGCCCCAGTACCGATAGCCGTGCTAGCCCGTCGATAAGGGCGGAGGTGAGTGAATCGCCCGCGCCAACGGTATCGACCACATCGACGGGGATGGAATCCGCATGAATCGTGTGGTCTGCCGTAAAGAGATTCAGTCCGCGAGATCCCTCAGTGAGGACGACTAATGAGACGCCAGAATTGAGATAATGATGAGCGAGATCGCGCAGTGCTTTCTCATCCATCTGGCCATAGCACAGCTCAAGATCTTCAATGCTCGCTTTCAGCACGTCCACCATAGTGGCGTACTGCTCGATTTGTTGCCGATACTCGTCGGCAGTGCCAGCGAGGCCAATACGCACATTCGGATCATAGGAAATTGTGGATGTGCCGTGATAGAACGTGAGCCATTCGCGCACAGTCTCAGCCCCAGGCATGAGGTGTGCACCGATTGATCCGATATGCACGTGACGCGGAGCATCTGCCAAGAGCTGCTCACGTTCCACCGGATCAGTGGGTGGAGCGGGGAAAGAAGAGCGAATATCAAAATCGTAGTTGGCGTGGCCGCGTTCATCCACGTGAGCATAGGCCATCGAGGTTGGTTCTGTGCTCACCGATCCTTTCACAAGGCTGACGTTGGAGGAGCCTAAATGATCGACGAGGACGTCTCCAGGGGCGTCGTCACCAATGCGCGTGAGCAGCGCCGTTTCCCGCCCGAGCCGGCTTAAACCAACTGCTACATTGAGCGGAGAGCCACCTGGGTAGCGGCCGATGAGCGTACCTTGTGCATCGTATATGACGTCTATGAGTGCTTCGCCAATCACCAACATATTCATAGATCTGCCTCGGTTTCTGCTTGCTCTGCACGCCCCAGAGCGGCTTCAGTAGCTGTTTGAGCTGCCGCTAATCTCTCTCTTGCTCCCGCGAGCCAGGATTCGCATCTGCGCGCCAGCGATTCTCCTCTTTCCCACAGATCAAGGCTCTCTTCAAGTGGGATATTCCCCTGCTCTAACTGGGTGACGATAGCGACAAGCTGGGCGCGTGCCTCTTCATAGCTGAGCTGCGCCACTTCTGCGTCGAGCGCGCGCGCCGAAGAGAGCTGCCGAGCCTCTTCTGTTTCGTCTGCCATCACGCAATCTCGCCTTCGCTTGTCTCTTCCACCTTTAGCGACAGCTGCCCGTCACGCATCAGCGCCTGGAGCCGTGCGCCGTTGCTCGTCTCATGCACCGAGTTTATGATATCGCCGTCTGCATTACGTAAAATACTGTATCCGCGTTTCAGCGTAGAAAGTGGGGATAAGGTCCGCAACTGTGTAAGTTCGCTTGCAAGAGCGCGCTTTTGCGTCTCCAGCGTAGCCGTAATATGTGTGCGCCCCCAGGCGAGGAGCTGTGATAACTCTTCTCCGCGGGCGTCAATGCCCTGCTCAGGTTTTGCCAGCGCCGGATGCTGGCGAAGCTGTGCGATATCTGCGCTAGCGAAAGCGAGACGATGAAACATCGCTTGGCGGCCACGCTGAAGATCAGCGGCGATGAGCCGACGCTCTTCGGAGACGTCTGGCACAATCTTGCGAGCGGCATCTGTAGGGGTGGAGGCTCGTACATCGGCGACGAAATCCACCAGCGGGTTGTCTGCTTCATGCCCGATGGCCGAGACGATAGGGGTGTGGGCTGCTGCCACCGCTCGCACGAGCGCTTCGTCGGAGAAAGGAAGCAGATCCTCCGGGGAGCCGCCGCCGCGTGCGAGCACGATCACGTCTACGCAGGGATCGGCATCCAGCTCTGCGAGAGCCCCGATCACGGCCGATACGGAGCTGGGGCCTTGTACCAGCACTTGCCGAATTTCAAAGGTGACGTCGGGCCAGCGCAGTTTGGAATTGACCACGACGTCTTTTTCAGCTTCAGTCCCCCGCCCGCAGATCAACCCGATGCGGCGCGGCAAGAATGGCAGCGGCCGCTTTCGGCTGGCAGAGAAAAGACCCTCAGCGGCGAGCTTGGCCTTGAGCGCCGCCAGTCGGGCGAGAATATCGCCCAAGCCGCGCTCGCGGATTTCGTCGGCAAAGAGGGTAAAAGAGCCGTTTCCTTGCCAGAAATCTGGCTTCGCCAGCACCACCACGTGCATTCCCTCGCTAATGTGCGAAGGCAGATTGTGGCTCCAGATTTTCACCGTTATGGTGATTTGCGGCTGCGCCTGTAAATCCGCCAGCTGAAAGTACTGCACTTTGGCATTCGGGCGGCGTTTGATAGAGGTGACTTCGCCCTCCACCCACATACGGCTCATTTTGCTGATGTATTCATCAATTTTTGCAGAGAGTAAACGCAGCGGCCAGGGAGATTCTGCGGTCGTGGCGCCAGCTGTCTGCGGCAAGTCTTCAGGTATGGGAACGGGGCTGAGAGTGTGTATCGGGGGCTGTGCCATCAGGAGCCTTGGGTTTTGCGTAAGTAGTCGGCGTGTCGATGTGCCGCTGCGTGCAGGGCGGCGGCAGTCATTGCTGCTTCATCGGCGTCACTGTGCTGCGCGGGAGAGGGGTCTGAAGATTCGCTGGGCGAGCGCTCCAGAGTTGTGCAGTTTTTGTAGCTCTCTTTGAAGTAATGGGAGCTGTGCTCAATGAGCACGTAGTGGAGCCAACTGATCATAATCACGCCTCCGATGGCGACCATGGCTAGCAGCATAATAAGTGCCGTCACCACAGATGTGTGCCGAGATCCCTCTCCCAAGACCAAAATACCGAAGAGCACAGCCACAACTGGAGAGGTGATCGTCATAGAAGCGACGACGAGTTCTGCCGCTCCGGTGGCGTACCCTTGCTGCACCATCCAGCCGGCTGCCATACTGCCGGCGATGAGGCACAAAACAATCAGCCAGAAAATCGGATCCCTCGCCCAATCGTGTTGATCGGCGTACTGGATGAGCGCGCGCACCAGCGCCGCTTCCAGCCCGTAAAACATCGCTCCGCCAGAGGCCCAGAAGAGCGAACGCCAGCGTTTTGGCCCCACCACGCCGAGACGTCCAAAGGTGCCGGCTACCACATATACCACCAGCGCTCCGAGGAATACGGCCCAGGTGGCAAGATCGGCTTCGTGGCCGGCGTTGGCGGAGACGATTGCAGTAAAACCAAAGGTGGCCAGCACCGTCACGCACATGGCGGTGATCATGCGCTTGGGGATTTTGTGCCGCTCGGCGCGCGCTTGAATGATCATCGACCACGGCAGTGCCAGCAATCCTACTGGCTGCACGACGGAAACTGGTGCGAAAAAGAGAGCGGTAATCTGGCAGGCGAGCGACGCCCCCATGAGTATTAAACCCAATAGCCAGCGAGGATTTTTCATGCTGGCGAGCAGATCTCTCGCCTTTAAGCGGGATTTCTCGCTGTTCTCATGTACTTCGCCTACGACGGCTTTATCTTGGAGATGAGCCGCCATAGCAAAACAAAACGAGCCGACGGTTTGGATAGCTACGGCGAGAGGGATGTTTTGCTGCATGAGGCTATCCTAACTGTTCAGGCGTGGTGCGGCGCAAAACGACGCTAGCGCGAAGCCCACGAGAAATGAAGTGACGCTACAGCCCACGTCGTGCGCAAACGACGTAGACGCGAAAGCCTGCGAGAAATGATGCTGCGGGTGACCCGAAGGCTTATGAGAAAGATGCTGGAGGCTGACGCGAAAGCCTACGCCGTGCGCAGATATAATAAGGCACATGAGTGAAATCTCCCTCGCTGGCGCCTGCGCGTTCCCCGCCCCTGTGCCCTCGGAGCCGTCGCCAGATGGCAAAAAAATTCTGCTGGCCTCTCCGCGCGGATACTGTGCGGGAGTAGATCGGGCTGTGGATGCTGTAGAAAAGGCGCTGAAACTCTACGGGGCGCCGGTGTATGTGCGCAAAGAGATTGTGCACAACAAATTTGTGGTGGAGGCGCTCAGCGCTTGCGGTGCTATCTTTGTGCACAGTGTGGACGACGTGCCTCCAGGGGCGAAAGTGGTGTTTTCGGCTCATGGGGTGGGGCCAGCTGTCTATGAGGCTGCCCAGCAGCGGGGGCTGTTTTCGATTGATGCCACTTGCCCTTTGGTGACGAAAGTGCACAAGCAAGCTGCGCGTTTTGCCAGTGAAGACTACGATATCTTGCTCATCGGCCACGCTGGCCATGAAGAAGTGGAGGGCACGCAGGGGGTAGCTCCTAGTCATATCCACGTGGTCAATTCTCTAAATGACGTAGCGAGCGTGCAGGTGCGCGATCCTGAGCGCGTGGTGTGGATTTCGCAGACGACGCTCTCCGTGGATGAAACACACGAGACGGTACGTGCGCTGCGTGAGCGTTTCCCGAAGCTGATTGATCCCCCATCGAGCGATATTTGCTATGCCACTCAAAACCGTCAGGGAGCGGTCAAAGCGATGGCTCCGCTGGCAGATGTGGTGATCGTTGTGGGCTCAGCTAATTCCAGCAACTCGGTGCGACTTGTGGAGGTGGCGCGTGAGGCGGGAGCGGGAGCTGCTTATCGCGTAGACAAAGCCAGTGAGTTAGATCTTCAGTGGCTTGCTGGGGCGAAAGCTATTGGCGTGACGGCGGGCGCTTCAGTGCCTGAAATTTTGGTGCGTGATGTGGTGGCACGGCTCAAGGCAGCTGGATTTACTGAGGTGGAAAACGTGGTGACGGCACAAGAAGAGGTGCGTTTTTCACTGCCGAAAAATTTGCGTGCCGATTTGAAAGCGGCAGGAGTACCCGTCGATCAGCCGCATCGGAAAGCGGTCGACGCGGCTGATCGAATAGCAAGCTGAACGAATAGCGCGATGAGCAAATCCGCTGCTGAGCGAGCTGGTGGGATTAGTTGAAGTGGTAGAGATGCTGGGCGAGACGATAGAGTTTCTTCGCCGCAGCTGTGCCTAGTGAGCTTTGCCTGTTTGCGCCCCACACCAGCGGGTGATGGCGGAGTTTCTTAGCCATGGCAGGGCTCTTAGCCTCGATATTTTTCCACATATCCTTACGCATCTTGAGCGCCTCGGCGTCACCGCGAATAGTGGCGAAAATCGAGCTCGCCGTCACGATAATCATTAAATAGTTGAACATATAGCGGGCGAGGCGAGGGGAAGAAATATCATCTGGCAGAGTGTACGAATCGGCCAGGATTTTCGTCACGCGCATCTGTTGATCGAGTCGCCCGAGCATCACGCGCTCATTGACGGATTGATCTTCGCGGCCGATGAAGTAGCGGTAGAGATTCACCGGCAGATAGTAGAGCTTATTCACGTAAGGAAGCGGTTGATAGACGAGCACGTTGTCTACATAGAATGTGTGTTTCGGCATATCGAGGCCGCTGTCTCGCAGTACCTGAGTGCGGTAGATGGCGGCGTGCATCATAATGTACTGCCCAATCCCGAAAGTGCCGATATCGTCCCAAGAGATAATTTTGTTGGCTGGCAAGGCGCCGCGGTAGCGAATCACTTTGCGCGAGCCAGTGAGCACGTGCTCGTACACGTAATTGCACACCACCAGATCCACATCGGCGCCAGAAGAGATAAAGTGACGTAAGCGAGCGAGCAGCACTCCACGAGAGGTGCGGTCGAGCCAATCGTCTGAATCCACCACTTTGAAGTACTCCCCGCGCGCCGCGCGCAAACCCGCCATCACGGCGCCGCCATGCCCAGAGTTTTCTTGGTGAATCACGCGAATAATGTGTGGCGAACGCTTTGCCCAGGCGTCGGCTTTTTGTGCAGTGGCATCGGAGGAACCGTCATCGACGATAATAATTTCGATGTCTTTATCCACCCCTAGGATTGACTGGATGCAGTGATCCATATATTCAGCGGAGTTGTAGCACGGAATCACGAATGTGATCGTTTTTTTGCTTGCGTGCGTGGAATCGAGCGGATATTCGGCAGCGTCGGCGGCGGAGGTCATGCCTGGCTTCACGGACGCATTTGGTTCATCACACATACTCACGGCTTCGAGGGTAGCATCTTAACGCTGCTCAGCGTGTGCTTTTGGCGCTGCTCGCTCCCAAGTGTGGCGTGAATAATTCTTGAGTGCGGAGGGAGTGTACATCGGGTGTGGCATCGAGTATGGCGTGGGTGCGGCGCGAATTACTACTTTAATTCTTGAAAGCGTGAATCGGGGCGGGAATTCTACCTCCGCGAGCGGCGAAAAGCTCGCTTGAGGCGGTAGGCAGAGCCATAATAGGAGCCCATCCCAGCAGGCCGCCAAACTCGGCTCGTTCGCCCACGCCTTTGCCTGGCACGGGGATGACGCGCACGGCCGTGGTCTTTTGGCTCGCTATGCCAATCGCGCATTCATCGGCAATCAGGCCGGTGATGGCGGCGGCGCTCGTCTCGCCAGGAATAGCGATCATGTCGAGCCCAACGGAGCAAATCGCCGTCATTGCTTCGAGTTTGGCAATGTTGATAGCTCCGCAGGCGGCAGCGTTGATCATGTTGATGTCTTCCGAGACCGGAATAAACGAACCTGAAAGTCCGCCCACGCTGCCGCACGCCATCAAGCCGCCCTTTTTCACGGCGTCATTGAGCAGGGCGAGCGCCGCCGTTGTGCCAGGCGCGCCCACCTGTTCGATGCCCATTTCCTCTAGAATGGCCGCCACTGAATCGCCAACTGCCGAGGTGGGAGCGAGTGAGAGATCCACAATTCCGAAGCGCACGCCCAGACGTTCAGCCACAGTGGTGCCCACGAGTTGCCCCATCCGCGTGATTTTGAAAGCCGCCGTTTTGATCGCTTCAGCCACCTGTTCAAATGGGCGGCCACGAACGGTGCGCAGGGCACGCTCTACAACGCCTGGGCCGGAGACTCCCACATTGATCACCGTCTCGGCCTCGCCCACGCCGTGAAAGCCACCAGCCATGAAAGGATTGTCTCCCACGGCATTGTTGAACACCACGAGTTTTGCTGCTCCTATTCCGTCGGCATCGGCAGTGAGTTCGGCAGCTCGTTTAATGTGCCGTCCCATCTGGGCGGCGGCAGCCATATTGATGCCGGTGCGGGTGGAGGCAAGATTGACGCTCGCACACACGATGTCGGTGGTGGCAAGAGCTTCAGGGATGGATTCCATCAGTGCTTGATCGGCGTGAGTACGCCCTTTTTCCACGAGAGCGCTGTAGCCGCCCACGAAGTCTACGCCCACTGCTTTGCCGGCGCGGTCGAGGGCTTCGGCGTAGGGCAAGACGTCTGCGGCATTCGTCGCTCCGCTTGCCGCTGCTACTAGTGCTATTGGCGTCACCGTAATGCGCTTATTGATCACCGGCACCCCGTATTCTCCAGCCACCGCATCAGCCACAGAGACGAGATCTTTAGCTTTCGTGACGATTTTTTCCTCAATGCGGGCACACGCTCGGTGCACGTCGGAATCTGCACAATCTAGCAGCGATATTCCCAGGGTGACGGTGCGAACGTCGAGATTGTCTTCTGAAATCATCTGGATCGTGTCAAGAATTTGTGATGCTGTATCCATAGCCATGAGGACTTCTTTCATAAACGGTGCATAAGTAGGGCGGAACTAGTGGTCGCACAACTGTGAGAGCTGGCGCCCTTAAACCGGCGAAAGCTGGTATGTGCAACTAATGTCTGGTAGGAGCGGTACATTGAGCGGTACTCTGAGCGGTTCTCGGGCTGTACTCGTCATGGGGAGTGCGTTGGGGAGCGCGGCGAACGCGGAGGGAATCAGAGTCGGGGCAGATCAGAGTTTGTTCATCGCGGTGAAGAGCTCTTCGGCTTGCACGTGAATGAGCAGCGCTTGGGCGACGCTCACGGCATCCATCGCCGCTTGTATCTCGCTGATGCTGCGCTGAGAATCGTCAAATTCGAGCTGCATAATCATGGTGAAATACTGATCCATCAAGGTCTGTGAGACGTTCACGATATTGACGTTCAGACGTGCCAGCGCTTGGGCAACCGCAGCGATGATGCCAGGATGATCGGCACCCGTCACGGTGATAATTGCTTTTTTCATATAGTTATTATGCCGTGTGATCGCCAGCGAAGCATACGGCCAATTGCTGGTCTGTGGGGCGGGCTGATCTGACTGGCGGACTCGACGAGCGGGGCGGGCTGATCTGATCGGCCGGCGGGGGAGTGTCGTTGCCGTTTTTCGTGCCCATGCGTGACGCCGGTGCGAGGCTCGGTGTATGACGTCACGATTCGATGCATGGCGTCACGATTTATAGTGCGTGAGCGGGCTCTCAGGCTCACAGCGACTCTGACGCAAGTGTGTAGAATATGCGTGTGGCTTTGACGATTGGTATTGCGGGTTTGCCAAATGTGGGCAAATCGACTTTGTTTAATGCGCTGACGCGCCAAACCGTGCTGGCGGCAAACTATCCGTTTGCTACGATCGAGCCCAATGTGGGGATTGTGCCGCTGCCAGATGAACGGCTCACTCGGCTTGCACAGATGTTTCATTCCGCAAAGATCGTGCCTGCCACTGTGAGTTTCGTCGATATTGCTGGCATCGTAAAAGGGGCATCGCAGGGAGAAGGGTTGGGCAATCAGTTCCTCGCCAATATCCGCGAGGCGGATGCCATCTGCCAGGTGACTCGTGCTTTCGCTGACCCTGACGTCACGCACGTGGACGGCAAAGTAGATCCGGCTTCCGATATTGAGACGATCACCACCGAGCTGGTGTTGGCTGATATTCAGACGCTGGAGAGGCAGATTCCGCGCCTGCAAAAGGAACTCACCGGAAAGAGAATCGACAAAGCCGTGCTGGATCAGGCCGAGAAAGCAATGGCGACGCTGGAGCAGGGCACCACTCTCTACGCCGCCATGCGCCAACCGAAGAGCGGTTTCGATCCGGATGTGATAAAGACGTTCCAGCTGATGACGGCAAAACCGTTTATTTACGTCTTTAATACAGACGATGTGGGCTTGGCGGACGCGGCTCGGCAGGAAGAATTGCGCCAGCTGGTGGCTCCGGCGGAGGCGATCTTCCTGGATGCGAAATTTGAGGCAGATCTGGTGGAGCTAGAGCCAGATGAGGCGCGAGAGATGCTACTCGAATCGGGGCAAGAAGAATCAGGCTTGGATAAGCTCGCCCGAGTGGGCTTTAACACGTTGGGGTTGCAGACTTTCTTGACGGCAGGGGAAAAAGAGAGCCGCGCGTGGACGATCCGCAAAGGCTGGACTGCGCCGCAGGCGGCAGGGGTGATCCACACGGATTTTGAGCGGGGCTTTATTAAGGCGGAAGTAGTGAGCTTTGAGGATCTCATGGAGCTCGGAGGGATGCACGAGGCACGTGCTGCCGGAAAGATCCGGATGGAGGGCAAAGACTACGTGATGCAAGACGGCGACGTGGTCGAGTTCCGTTTTAATGTGTAGCGTGGCTGCACTGTAGCGTGGCTGCGCGGCAGATAGCAGTGGCCATGTTGCTGCCCTCACGTAGCGCTTCATGCTACCTGCCAGTCGTGCTTCCTACCAGGTTTGTGTTTTCGCGCTAGGTCTGTCTCGTTCGGGCTGTTCGTGTTCGTGCGCCCGTCAATTAATTGGTGCTGCCGGCTAATCAAAACGCACAGTTGGGAGCACAGTTAAGGCGCATGGCTACGGTTGCTGCTGCTGGTAGTTAGTTGTCGATGCGGGATGTTTGCTCCAGCAGGCATTGCTACTGCTGTCAGAAATCAGTCATTTCAGCTAGGAGATTATTGCTTTCTCAGCTAGCCCTGTGTAGCATAGGTGTGTTTACTATATCACATTTTGTGTCGCCGTTGAGCCGTAGGTATGCGGGCAATGAGTTACGCGGGCAACACGGCGGCAAAACTGAAAATGGTGTCTGTGTATATAGCGTGGGATCGACGGCAACACCGCAGCGCTCACGTGTGAAAGTGTCGCACGTGTGTAAGTGTCGTCTGATCTCATTGTGGTCGATAGTGTGAAACGGGGAGTTTTAGGTTATGGTAGCGAAACATCCCAAATCGTTATTAGTGGCTTTCATCAGTGCGCTATTTTTGCTGGTCGCGCCGATGATGCCTGCAGATACGGCGCTCGCCTCTGAACGCCAAGAATTGCGTTGCTATGATCCGGATCGAAGTATCATCTGTGAGGAGGCGGATCTTCGGGCTCTGATTGCCCAAGCAGGAAGTACTCCTACGCGCATCGTGATGGGAGAAGGGCAGACTCCGATCACGTCTACGCTTGTGATTCCAACTGGGGCAGATATCGAACTTATCAACTATCCTCTCGACGTCTGGGGTGTCTCGGATTCGGAGCTCATGCGTGAGGATGGGTTCGCTGGCACGATGGTAAAAATTGAAAAGGGGGCATCGCTCACGCTTTCCCAGAATCCTGACGGCGGGACGATGGGAATCAACAGCCGCGGCAGGCAGGTGCCGTCAGCGTCTCCTACGGTGCTCGTCAATGGCACGTTCGTGATGAACGATGCTACCACAGTGTTCGGTGCCCGAGATATGACGGGTACCTATGGCGGAGCCGTGAAAGTTGCAGGCGAGGGCTCGTATTTCGAGTTGAACGGTGGAAGCGTTGAGGATAATCAGCGCAAGAAAAACTCAGCAGGTAGCGTGCAAAATGGCGCCGCCAACGTAGGGCTCTCCGATGGTGCATCTATGGTGATGAATAGCGGCGAAATCAAAAATGGCTCGGCATTTCTCTCCGAAGCGGCATACGGTGAAATCGGCGGTATCGGCGTATATTCGGGTGCCTCACTGGAGGTCAATGGGGGCAGTATCACCGGCAACGAAGGATTTGGTGGCGGTATCGGTGCTTACTCGTGGGACTGGTATCTCGCCTCTCACCCAGAGCGTGCCCAGGCGCAGCGTGCCTCCGTCGTCATTAATGATGGCACCATCGCCAACAATAAAGCTGCTTTTGGTGGCGGCGGGCTGAGCCTTTTTGGCAATGCGCAAGCCACCATGAACGGAGGAACTATCACGCGCAACACCGCTCCTAACGGCGGGGGCGTGAATGCTATGGATCTTTACGTCTGGGGTTCGGATCGGACGTGGAGAGAGGTAGATGGTGACGGCAGAGAATCGGGGATGACGCCCGAACAATGGACGGAAGTTTCTCCTGGTCGCTTCGTGATGAATGGCGGAACAATCAGCGAGAATGTGGCTGTACGAACAGGCGGCGGCGTGAATGTGGTGTCAAATGCAGTACTGCTGCGTGGTGGCTTGATTGACGGCAATACCGCAGGTGAGCAGGGTGGCGGAGTATATGTGGCCACGAAGTCGTACGCGATGCAGCTGGAAGATGCCGCAGTGTTTAACAATACTGCTAGCTATATCGGTGGGGGAATGTGGCTCTGCCCAACTGGATCAATGGAAATCCATGTGCGTAATGGCGGTGCCATATTCGATAACCAGGCTGATACCTACGGTGATGATATCGCGCACGATAATTATGGCTCTGCCGGAGCGTATGAATCGTATTTTGCTAGGAGAATGCTCGGTTTAGGCACTGTCGGCTACTATTTAGATGGCGAGCAGGGCAATGATGTGCGATTTGATCCTACGAATCCAGGGCCTGAGCAGGTCTACCAGATCGTTCCTAAGGAACTGCAGCTGGAGGGGAAAGTCTACTTTGATCCCCCAAGGCTCTATGAAGACGGCCTCAAAGCAGTTGCAACTGATGATGCAAAACAGCGTGCTAAAGATTTAGCACGGCTCACTATTACTCATAACTCGTCGCGCCGTGGCGGTGGAATTGGATCCAACGGCGGAGTGGCCTTTGGCTATAAAGATGCCAAACTCGATGTACAGAAAGCCTGGGTTGATACTGATGGCAGTGCTATGAACGCCGCTGAGATCGAGCAGGTAGCACCGGATGGCATTTCAGTCCAGCTCATCGCTCGCAGCCAAGATGGCACGCAGACTCGCGTGGGAGAGCCGGTCGTGATGAGTGCTGAGACGAAGTGGCATCAGCAGTTTGCGGATCTTCCTCTTGAGGATGCCAATGGCGTGATCGCTTATGATATCTCCGAGATTGGCGTGCAAGGATTCTCAGCTGTGACGGCGATGAGTCGTGACGTCGATGAGCATGGTTTCGTCACGTATTCGATCTCTTTAGAAAATCGGCGTGATCCTGTGTCTTTGCTCGTCACTAAACGTTGGCTGGACGAAGCTGGCGCTGTGCTCACCGACGGGCTTCCGGCATCTATTGAAGTGGAACTGCTGCAATCTAGAGCAGATGGCACAACGGCCACAGTAGAGACCGTTCAGATCGGAGCTGACGATAACTGGTCACATCTCTTCTCGAATTTGCCGGCGGCTGATGAAGATGGCCAGCCGCTGAGCTATACAATTCACGAAATTCCCGTGGCAGGTTTTACGTCGGCCGTCGGAGATGTGGCCAATGAGGATGGGCAGCTGAGCGTGACGATTACGAATACACGTGTGCCGCCTCCACCGGAAGAGCCACCTGTACCGGAAGAGCCGCCTACTCCCGAGGAGCCCCCTACACCGCAGGGGCCGCCTACTCCAGGGGAACCTCCAGCGGCATCTCCTGAGCTTCCCAAGACGGGTGCCACTGTCGATACTTTGGCGGGATTAGCACTCATCTTGACGACCCTCGGTGCCTTTTTGGCTGTGAGAATTCGTCAGGCTTGATGCTGTAGGGCTGTGGGGCAGGTTTTGCCGCTCGGACTCTATCGGTTGCGCTCCGACTGATGGAGGGACGACCGCTCTATCAACCTGAGCTATTCCCTGGTTGGCTGATGTGCTGTGCCAACCATGTATCGTGCCAATCAGAGCTATTCCCTGGTTGGCCGATGATCTGCCGCTGGTGCTACTCCCTCTTGTGTGCCACATGATCGTCACCGCGAGAGGGTGCCATCAGCGCTCAGCAAGCAGTGGTTAAGTAGCAACGCATCGTCTGTCCAGCAGGTATGCCTCCAGGGCGTTCGTCGTCACAGCTGCGCTAAAATCTCTTCATGGCAGTTACAGTTGATCTTGCGATAGCCGATGTTCGCGCGTATACCTCCTACACGGTAGTGCCGATTGCGGCTCGCATCCTGGCCGATTCTACGACGCCTATCAACGTGCTCCGAGCTTTGCAGAGCGAATCTTCCCACTGCTATGTGCTTGAATCTGCAGAGCAGCAGCATACGTGGGGGCGCTACACATTTCTGGGCTATAAACCGCGTGAAGAGGTGACGGCAAAGCGTGGTAGTGTGCGCCACAGAATTTTTGACGATGCAGAGGTGGCGGTGAAGACTACCACCTATCAGCATACGCCTCCACGGGAGATAGTTGAGGAGATCCTAGCGCGTTTTCGTGCCCCTGCCCGCGCGGATTTACCTCCGTTTACTGGCGGGCTCGTCGGTTATTTCGGCTACGACTACGTGACCTATGCAGAGCCGCAGTTGGTGCTGGACGCTGCTGACGAAGAGGGATTTAACGATCTTGATCTGATGCTTTTCGATACGGTGATCTGCTTCGATCACTATCGCCAAGAGATCATTGTGATTGCCCACGTGCGTATCCCTGAAAATAGTGATGATGCGCGTGCCCTTGAGGCCAACTATGCTGCCGCCACTGCGGAGATTGAGCACATCGTCGATCTGATTCGTTCTGATCGCCGCGCAGATATCGTGCCTAGCGTCGTCACCTCTGAATTCCGAGCACTATTCGACGAAGAGCGTTTCTGTGCGATGGTGGAGAAAGCCCAGGAATACATCCGCGAGGGCGATATTTTTCAGGTGGTGCTGAGCAATCGTCTCGATGCGGATTTCTCCGGTTCGCTGCTCAACGCTTATCGCTATCTGCGCACGATCAACCCCTCGCCCTATATGTTTTATTTCAGTTCTGATGATATGGAAGTGGCTGGAGCATCGCCGGAAACTCTGGTGAAGCTCCACGATGGTGTGCTACATACATTTCCGCTGGCCGGTACCCGAGCTCGCGTTGAGGGGGATGATGCGCGCAACGAGCAGCTCGAACGTGAACTTCTTGCCGACGAGAAAGAACTGGCTGAGCATAATATGCTCGTGGATTTAGGCCGCAATGATTTGGGGAAAATTTCACGCTTCGGGTCAGTGCGGGTGGAAGAGTATATGCAGTTGCAACGCTTCTCGCACGTGGTGCATTTGGGATCCACCGTGAGAGGAGATATCCGACGTGCAGAAGATCCAGGCGGGCAGGCCACGGCGATGGATGCCGTCGAAGCCGTGCTGCCTGCGGGCACGCTCTCAGGAGCGCCGAAATTGCGAGCTATGCAGATTATTAACGAGCTGGAAAACAACAAGCGCGGTATTTATGGTGGGGCAGTTGGCTATATAGACTTCGCTGGAAATCTCGATACTGCCATTGGTATCCGGCTTGCCTACAAGAAAAACGGCAAGGTCTTTGTGCGTTCAGGAGCGGGAATTGTGCTCGATTCGGTGCCGGCGAACGAATATCGGGAGTGTATCAACAAGGCGCAAGCTGTGGTGATGGCGATTCGCAAAGGTCAAGAGGTGGCGTGATGATTCTGCTCATTGATAATTACGATTCGTTTTCCTACAACCTCTACCAGCTCATTGGGGTGCGCGAACCGGATATTCGAGTAGTGCGTAACGACGAACTCAGCGTCGAGCAGGTGCAGCAGTTGCATCCAGATCGGATTGTGATCTCTCCAGGGCCAGGCAGGCCAGCAGATGCCGGTATCTGTGAAGAGCTGATTGGCGCCGTAGCGAAAGATAAGGCCAGCCAGATTCCAGTGCTGGGAGTGTGCCTCGGGCACCAAGCTATCTGTGAAGCGTTTGGCGCCAACATTACCTATGCTAAGCGCGTGATGCACGGCAAAGCCTCGATAATGGAGCTTGTACCTGTTGGCGATGATGCTCTTTCACAGGTAGATGCTGCAGATTCGGCTTCGTTATCTGCAGCGCGTCAATCTGTACTGCACCAATCTGCACCGCGTCAATTCGCATCGTACCCCCGTCACTCGCAGTCTTTCGGATCGCCGCTCCAGAGGCGTTCACGGCTTTTCGCGGGGATGCCTGAGCGCATTCAAGTGGCGCGCTATCACTCGTTGGCAGCTGATCCGGCCACGATACCCGCCGTTTTGCGGGTGACGGGGGTGGCCGATGACGGCGACGTTATGGCCATCGAGCATCGAGAGCTTCCCATTTTCGGGGTGCAATTCCACCCAGAATCAATTCTCACGCCGGAGGGGATGCAGATTCTCGACAATTTCCTGGCGCTCTGACGCTAGCACGCGGATCTCAGCAGGCTGAGCTGCGATGCTGTGTTAGCTGAGATGCTTGCCGGCTAGTGAGCTTTGCTGGCTTTGGTGATCTGCCAGCTAGGATACTTTGTTCGTTTGGGTGACTTGCCAGCTCTGGCGATTTACCACTCGCCCTCCACTCTCCAGGGCTAACGCTTCTCTCCAGAGCTGTCCTCCAAGAGCTAGCGTTTCTTTTTCTTTGCTGCTGCGCGGCGCTGAGCGCGGTTCATCCCAGGTTGGGCAGGCTGAGCGCTATGTGCTGGTGCACGCCCTGAGCGCCGCCCTTGTGTTCCACGTGCCTGTACGGCGCCTGAGCCATCTTTAGCGGCGGAGGAAAACACCATGTTTTGTTCAGAATTTTCCTCTTTGACGCCGAGCACGCTCTTAGCAATGGCCTGTGCCGTGCGCGAAGCCACCGGAACTTGTGCAGCCTGAATTCCGCCTACGAGAGATTGGCCGGTGGGGCTGAGGTTTTCAGCTGCGAGTGGATTCGCCGCTCCCTGAGCAGCCTCGGCTGCCAAGCGCGCTTCGCGTTCGCTCGGCAACTCGAAGTGGTAGAGGAACTGAATTGTTTCAGAACGGATGGCGTCTTCCATAGTGTGAAACATCTGGAAGCCCTCTTGTTTGTATTCGACAAGCGGATCGCGGTTGGCCATGGAACGCAAGCCGATTCCCTCTTTGAGGTAATCCATCTCATACAGATGCTCACGCCATTTACGGTCGAGCACGTTCAGCAGCACCTGGCGTTCTATCTGGCGCATTGCCTCGCCGCCAAGTTCCTCTTCGCGTTCCTCATAAATGGCCGTCATGTCGTCATTAAACTCTTCAATCAGCTCCTCGCGGGTGAGCTGGCGCAGGCCGCCGTGCGCTTGAGCTACTTCAGTAGCCGTGAAAGAGGGATTGTAGTAGCTATGCATATCTTTCCACAGAGCCTCTAGATCCCAATCGTCTGTCTCCCCGAGGGTGCCTGCCGTCACGACGTCATCTACCACAAACTCGCGGAAGTGCACGATCTGATCTTCAAGATCTTCGCCGTGCAGAATGCGGGAGCGTTCGGCGTAGACCGTACTGCGTTGTTCGCTCATCACGTCGTCATATTTCAGCACGTTTTTACGCATCTCGGCGTTGCGTGATTCAATCGCACCCTGTGCCCCTCGAATCGTTTTAGCCAATAGTTTGAATTCGAGTGGTTCATTCTCAGGGCCATTACGGAATGGCTCAATCATGCGGTTGTTGGCGAAAAGGCGCATGAGGTCGTCGTCAAGAGAGAGGTAGAAGCGGGATTCCCCTGGGTCTCCTTGGCGTCCGCTACGGCCGCGAAGCTGATTGTCGATGCGGCGTGATTCGTGGCGCTCTGAGCCGAGCACGTAGAGCCCGCCGAGTGCCACCACTTCATCGTGTTCTGCAGCCACCTGTTCTTTGGCTGCGGCGAGCACCTCCGGCCAGGCTGCTTCGTATTCTTCGCTGTTTTCTTCTGGATCAAGGCCGCGTTTTTGCATCATCTCCACGGCGATAAATTCGGCGTTTCCGCCGAGCATAATATCGGTACCGCGGCCAGCCATATTAGTGGCCACCGTGATGGCGTGCTTACGGCCAGCCATAGCGACGACAGCGGCTTCGCGCTCATGCTGTTTCGCATTGAGCACGTTATGCGGGATGCGAGCTTTTTTCAGCAGTGAGGAAAGTACTTCTGAGTGTTCCACACTCGCCGAGCCCACGAGCACCGGTTGGCCTTTCTCAAAGCGCTCTTTGATGTCTTCTACGATGGCGTTTAATTTTCCGGCGGTCGTGGGGAAGACGAGATCGGTCTGGTCGATGCGGATCATCGGCTTGTTGGTGGGGATAGGCACCACGCCGATATTGTAGGTATTCGCAAATTCCTCTGCTTCGGTCTCGGCTGTGCCCGTCATGCCAGAGAGTTTGTCGTAGAGACGG
Source organism: Actinomycetaceae bacterium (assembly GCA_028724905.1). Classification (GTDB taxonomy): domain Bacteria; phylum Actinomycetota; class Actinomycetes; order Actinomycetales; family Actinomycetaceae; genus Arcanobacterium_A. The sequence goes on from JAQYTG010000019.1 coordinate 107,683, forward strand.
AAATAGTTTTGCAGCGTGATTGTGGCAAGCGTCTGATTCTCAGCCTGAATTTGCACGTGTTCTTTTGCTTCGAGAGCCTGGTGCAGTCCTTCGTTAAAGCGCCGTCCAGGCAGCACACGTCCGGTGTGCTCATCGACGATCAGAACTTCGCCATTATCGACGATATAGTCTTTATCGCGGGCAAAGAGTTCTTTCGCTTTGATTGCATTGTTGAGATAGCCAATGAGCGGGGTGTTCACCGATTCATAGAGGTTGTCAATGCCAAGCAGATCTTCAACTTTGTCGATGCCGGATTCGAGAATCCCCACAGTGCGTTTTTTCTCATCTACTTCGTAGTCGATATCGGGATGCATCGAGAGCACGGCATCGGCAAACAGGGTATACCACTTATTCGCGTCTCCCTCGGCAGGTCCAGAAATGATCAATGGGGTGCGGGCTTCGTCGATTAAGATGGAGTCTACCTCGTCTACGATAGCGTAGTAATGCTCACGCTGTACGAGCTGATCGACGTCACGCGCCATGTTGTCGCGCAGGTAGTCAAAGCCGAACTCGTTGTTGGTGCCGTAGGTGATATCTGCAGCGTATTCTTTCCGGCGCTGCGCGGGAGAGAGGCTGGTGACGATGCAGCCAGTACTCATGCCGAGGAAACGGTACACGCGCCCCATGAGTTCACTCTGATAGGAGGCGAGGTAATCGTTGACCGTCACCACGTGCACACCTTTGCCTGGGATGGCGTTGAGATAGGCAGCGAGTGTGGCTACGAGGGTCTTGCCCTCGCCGGTTTTCATTTCGGCAATATTGCCCATGTGCAGAGCGGCTCCGCCCATGATTTGTACATCGAAATGACGCTGGCCGAGGGTGCGCTTCGAGGCTTCGCGTACAGCGGCAAATGCCTCGGGGAGCAGATCGTCAAGAGTCTCTCCATCTGCGTAGCGTTTGCGAAACTCGTCGGTGAGGTCGCGCAGCTCAGTGTCGCTCAGCTCCTGCATGGATGGTTCTAGTGCATTCACTGCCGTCGTTATGCGCTGAAGTTTTTTCAGCGTCTTGCCTTCGCCGGCGCGCAAAATTTTGTCAAGAATTTTCACTGCAGTTGCCTCACGTTTTGTCGGTATTCCCGTACTTAGTGTACCTGTGCTAGGGCGGTGATAGGCAATTGCAGCCTGTGGTAAGTGAAAATTGCTCATCGGGGAGGTATCTTCCGCCCAGATCTCATGCGCATCCCGCTCAAAATCTCCACTCATCCAAAACTTTGCGTGTTCAAGACTTCGTGCATTCGCAAAATCCTATTCATTCATTTCGCCAAAACGTCCAATCCCCTAAAGTTCTACACCTCTCTCTAGGTTTCGCGCCGCGTGTGTACGCCGTGTGCCCCGCATTGTATGGTGTCCGTTGTGCTGCGTTATCTGCTCTGTGGCGTGTAGCGTGCGGTGTCGGCTATGCGGTGTGTCTGGATGCGCAGCTTTAGCTGTGCGACGCTGGCTGTGTGGTACTGGCTGTGTGGTACTGGCCGTGCAGTGCTCGTTGTGTGGCTCTGCTGCCTGATGTGCAGACAAGCAGGATTGATAAAATTGGTCTGACCGATGCCGTCACCTGATTTTTGCGCTGCCTTATCTTGTGCCGTCTGAACGTTGTACTGCGTCCATGAGAATGTGTGCGGCGGCGTACAATCGCCTCTGTGGCATCACTTCGATCTCTTGTGGCGGACACTCGTCCACTTCGCAGCGCCCCTTTTCGGCGGATGTGGCTGGCGTATATCGTCACGGTGATCGGTGCGCAATTCACGGTGGTGGCGGTGCCTGCCCAGATATATGCAGACACAAAATCCTCAGGATACGTGGGGCTCACAGGTGTGTTTGCCCTAGTGCCGCTGATCGTCTTCGGGTTGTGGGGTGGGGCGCTGGCCGATCATTTTGATCGCCGGAGGCTTTTGATCGTGACGACGGTGGGGATTATCGTCACCTCTGCTGCCTTTTTCGTGGTGACGGCATTGGGTTCCACGAACGTGTGGGTGCTGCTTGTGGTCTTTGCTATGCAGCAGGGATTTTTCGCTGTCAATTCGCCTGTGCGTACGGCTATTCTTCCGCAGCTTGTTCCTGCTGCCATTCTTCCCTCGGCCAATGCTCTGAATATCACCGTGATGAGTATTGGGGGTATTGCTGGGCCGCTTATCGGCGGGATGCTGATCCCGCTTGTGGGGATTAAATGGCTATATCTTGCCGACGTCTTCTTCCTCTTGCCCACTCTTGCGGCGGTGATCTCCCTGCCGCCGCTCAAGCCGCGTGCTCCGGCCGTCGGCAGAGTATCCGCAGATACCGCGACTGCTGATGGTGAGGCCGCTGCCCATATTGGCTGTGAGGATGAGACTTCCAATTCTGCTGGCGGTGGGGATCCGTCTGGCTGCGGTGCTGAGGGCGGGGTTGCAACTCCCATTCATTCCTCCACTGATACTTCCACTCCCGCTAGCGCTTCCGTCTCTGCTGGCGCTTCCGTCTCCGCCAGCGCTTCTACCTCTGCTTCCACTGCCTCCTCTGTGTCTGCCTCCGCTGACAGTAAAAAAACTCCCGCCGCGCCCCCTGCCGATTCTCTCTCCGATTCCCATGCCGAGAATCTCGCCGAGAATCCCGCTGATTCCCATGCCGACTCCCCCGTCCCTGGGATTGGCGCAATAGTTGATGGCCTGCGTTATCTGCGTGGGCGCACGATTCTGGTTATGAGTTTCGTGGTGGATCTCATCGCCATGATCTGCGGCAATCCACGGGCACTCTTTGCCCAGATTTCTCATGAATCTTTCGGCGGGGATCTCGGCGGGGGTCTCGCCTTTGGTTTGCTTTATGCTGCGATTCCGGCGGGGGCGGCACTCGGTGGACTTTTCTCGGGTTGGCTGTCGCGGGTGCGGCGGCAGGGTCAAGTGGTGATGATCGCTATTTGGTTTTGGGGCATTGGGGTGCTGGGATTTGGTCTATGCGCCAGTGTGGCTGGTGGCCAGGCAAACATCTGGTTGGTGGTAGCAGTGGTATCTCTGGCGATGGCAGGCGCTGCAGATATGTGTTCATCGGCGCTGCGCAACGCTATTTTGCTCACGGAGACTGACGACGCCCTGCGAGGGAGATTGCAATCTATTTTTTTCGTCGTCGTCGTGGGCGGGCCACGGATCGCAGATGTTGTGCATGGGGGAGCTGGAGAATTTTTAGGAGCGCCTGGAGCCAGTATGACTGGTGCAGTGCTCGTGCTGATCGGCATCGGTATATGCGCCGTGAAAGCCCCGAGTTTTTGGGGATATGAGGCTCCTCGGCAGGTGTGAACAGCTGAGCCTTGGCAGTAAGCGGCTAGGGTGTGAAGACTATTGGCGGTGGTCACTGCTGCGCGGCGGCATCTGCCGAGGTGACAAAACCGGTGTGAGCTTCAATGATGTGACCGCAACGGTGTGGGCACAACATAAGCAGTCTCACTGGTGGAGATGGCGCAGGGTGTGAGCTGCTAGTGTGCAGCGGGAGCTGCCAGCGCATTATGCCACTTCAAAAGCGCACACTTGCCAACGTCCGTGGCGTACTTCGAGTCTGATAGCTACGGCGCGAATGGATGCTCCATCGTGTATGATGACGGCTGCCTCGGCTACTCGAATGCGCGGGCGAGTGCATCGAATCCGCACCACTTTCACAGGGCGTGTGGGCGACGCAGCATTGCTAGCTTTGAGTGTTTCGAGCGTGAGAAACACCTTGCGAGTAAAAGCCTGGTAGAGGGGTGTCGTAAACCAACTTTGTAGCTGACGTGCTGGGCGCAGCCCGAGAAGAGCTTCTACTCCTTGGCGGGCAATGCCGAGAGCGAATGTTTCCGGCCGCGGGAAATCCTCAGGTAGTGGAGAATCGAGCGTGGTGAAGCCGTCATGAATGTCGCGTTGGGTAGCTAGAGAGTTGATGTCGGTGCTGCGGAAAGTAGGAGTGAGTGCGAGCCGTGGATGGTGAATGTCACCAGCTTTTTCCTCCTCTGTGGTGCTGACGTCATGGCTGCGTGGAGGGCTCGAGATGGCGGCACTAGTCAATGGTCTGGTCTCAGCGGATACTTCATAGGGCAAAAGCTGGCGTTTTCTCATCGCCTGATGCAGATTTTGGTGTGTGGACTGATGTTTACCCGCGGATATCCGCTGGCGCTCAGATACGTGCGCGGCATTCTCCACTGCGACTCGGCGCGGGGGACTTTGGCGCATGAGCGGTTCTGCTAGTGATGTTTTCATCGGAGCCTCCTCAAGAGAAGGCGGTGTGCACAGCGAGTTTTTCTCTGCGCCTTACCCGATTCTACGGTGTATACCCCACTTTTTAGGTCGCTGGCAGATGCTCCTGCATATAGCAATAAATTACATATATGCTATTTGGGTGAGCGAAATTTCGCGATGCTCGGGAGCACGCTGATTTTGTAGCTCAGGCGTTCCGTAGTTTAGGCGTGTGCCGTGACGGCTATCCGACGGCATCAACCCTGATAGCAAAGATAGCTAGCTGAAAGTTTGCTCCCTCTCGATACCCAACAAGGCCAGGCGGTGATACCTCTGCCGCTACCGCACAGTGGTCACTCAGCTACAACGGCTACTTACCTCAGGATGACTACCAACTCCACAATCAATACTTCTGTTCGTCAGCCCCGTGATCTCCACACTGCCGACGTGGGGCTTTGATTGATGTGGGAATTGAGTGTTCGGCCAGCTTATTTGCGTATCTAGGGCGGCATTGGGGCGTTTTTCGCATACACTGAGAGCGTGCGAATCTATATTCCGGTCAGCGCAGCCCAGATGCTTGCGGTAGAGATTTCTCCAGGCCGAGTGCATGGCGTGACGCCAGCAGCTCAGGCGGCTTTCCCTGAGAGTGATCGAGAGGAGCTGGAAATGCTGGCTACTCTCTATGCGGCCGACGATGCACTTTTAGCGATGCGGGAGGCGGGTGCCGCCCAGAAAGAGATGGCTGCCGCCCAGAGAGGGGGAGATTCTGCTCAGAGCGTTTCATTGCGGCGTATCGTGGCAGTGGGGGAGGTGCCCGATACCTGGGTGCGGATAGCGTCGGCGTCAGCTGATGATGCACAGCCGCCTACGTGCATGGAGCTGCTTCGTGCAGTGCCGTGGAGCAAAATTGAATCAATCCATGTGGATGAACCTGGCAGCGAAGCGCTAGTACAGCGAGCTGTGAATGGGGATGCTGTAGCGTTTGACGCCACTGGCGATATCGAATTGCTGTGGTACGACGTCACCGAACGTGAAGCACTCGCACAAGAGCTACTGCACCCCACGGGTGAGGCTCGCTAGCATTGATATTTCCTGCCCGCCACACGTCGATGACATCGCACGTCATGCACGGGTAAGGCTCGTTAGCGTCCGATTCTTTTGCGCGTGGATGCGGGTGGTGATTCTCCCGCTAGGGCTCGGATATTAGGCGGAAACTCAAATATGGCTAGAGCTCGAAAATGGGTAAGGGTCCGAAGACGAGCCGCGGGATAGTCGCGGTGCACGGAGTGGAAACGAAGGAGAAAACGCAGCCAGGCGGCGCACGGCACCCACGTACACGGCGGCACGGCGTGGGAAGAGAAACGGGGGAAAACGCAGAATAGAAGCAGAAGGGCAGAAAAGCAGGAGCGAGGTTCCTGCGCCGTACCGTGTCCCATTGCTATACCGTGCGTCCATGTCTCAAGCTCACATATCTTAAGCTCACCGTCTCTTAGGCGCATATCCTAGCCTCTAGGCCACAACTGATAGCGTAGAACTCCCATCAGGTAGCTGCTTTAAAGCAATCCGGTTGGGTACCAGCTGTTTGAGTTCTTCCACATGGGAGACGATGCCTACCACACGTCCGCTGTGTGTGAGAGAGGTGAGAGTATTCATCACGGCTTCCCGCACATCCTCTGAAAGGGTGCCAAAACCTTCATCTATGAGAAGCGTATCAATCTGAATCCCCCCTTGTTCCGCCTGTACTACTTCCGCTAGAGCCAGCGCTAGAGCGAGAGACGTGTAGAAAGTCTCTCCGCCTGAGAGCGACGTGGTGTCTCGTTCTTCATCTCCAGCGACTGAACCTTGCCTGTCGATCACGTGTAAATCCAAGCCAGCTTTTTTATTTCCGGAGCTCTCGTCCACTCGCACGAGTTCATAGCGGCCTGCCGAAATTTCTTCCAGATGCTCGTTAGCTCGTTCCACGACTACGTCGAAACGGGTGAGTAGCACCCAGATATTGAGCGGAATGCCGGTGAGGGAGGAACTTCCGGCACTGGCGATATTTGCCAGACGGGTGATCGGGCCAGCAGCTGTGGCCGTGGCGTGCCATTTTTTACTGGCATCCTGTACGTGTGTAAAAAGTGTGGCTGCCTCCTGTGCCACAAATTCCGCTTGGGCGGCGGCGCTGTAAGCCGTCTCTCGCTCTTGGTGCGCGGTGGAATATTCGGTTTCAAGTTCGCTCAGATCCACGCTTTCATCTCCGGTGAGTTCTGCTATCTCCGGCGCAGCGAGACGGGCTTGCACTCCGTCGAGAGCGCTGTGGTACTCGTTCACGCGCTGGAGGGCATCGCTGCGTCTCTCGGGAGCTAAATTTGCAGCTTGGACTTCGGCAAATGAGGAAAAGGGAGAATCATGGAGTGCCTGATGGGCTTCCTCAAGGGAATTTTGCGTCGCGTTCAGTGCGTTTCGCAGGGCGGTAAAGTGCTCGCGTAGCTCCAGCAGGGCATCTCGGTCTTGTTCGAGTGCCGACACTCGCGCAGCGACGCTCTGGTACTCGCCACGAGCAGCGGATATTTTTTGCTTTGCAGCAGCTATTGTATGAGAGGCAGTATCTATGCTCGCTTCTATGCTGGATCGCTGTTCTCGCAGCTCACTTTCGCGCGCCGAGAGCTGCCACGCGCGCTCATCAATTTTCTCCAGCTCAGCCGTGCTCGTTTCGACTGCACTCTGGGCTTTCTGGGCGGAGTCAATACGGGCAGCTATCGCTGTGGCTTCTTCTTCCAGCGAAGCTGCGGTGTGTTCGCCAAGTTGGCTGCGCAGCTCGGCCTCTTGAATGTTAGTTGTGGAAAGGGCGGCATGGGCATCGCTGACGGCAGTGGCCGCTTCAGCTAGTTTTTCTTGAGCCTGATCGACTTCCTCGCGTGTGGCGTACTCTTCGGTGGGCGTGGCCAGATGGGGGTGGCTCGTGGAGCCGCAGACGGGGCAAGGATCGTCTGGGATGAGATTAGCTGCGAGATTGGCTGCAGTAGAGGCGATCCAACGGCGTGTGATCTCATCGAAAGAATGCTTCTCGCGCTTGTGAAATGAGATGGCTTCACGCAGTGCGGACTCTGCTTCGCGGCGAGCGGCTTGAGTGTTCGTCAGCTGAGATGAAAGCTCTTGCAAAGTGGTGACGCGCAGCCGATCATTTTCCAGCGTCGCTAGCTGCTGTGCCGTAGCGTTGGCTTGTTCAAAAGCCATCATCTGAGCTTTCCGCTGCTCCGGTATACTTTTTTGCTCGGCGCGGATGGATTCCAGCTCATCGACGAGTTCGACCAGCCGCTCGCGATAGCTCGTTACTTGATCGAGCTGGCTATGCAACTCGGTCTCCGTTTCTGCTGCACTGCGTACAGCGCCGAGAGTTTCGCCGAGCGTGGAGAGTGCTTCTGTAAGAGAGTTCGCAATACCGGCAGCGGCCTTCATGGGATCATCACAAATATCAGGGGTGGCCGCATCTGAGAAGCTGTGCAGAAGTTCGTGCAAAGAAAAATCTGCCAGCTGTGTAGATAGAGATGTACTCTGTGGCGTGAGAAGACTGTGCGGAATCTGGTGTGTCTGAGCGCGTGCCGTATCGCATTCGTGCCAGATATCACCGACCTGCGTGAACGAGGCTCGGGCATCGTTCAGCCGCATCAGCGGGATTTGTGCAGCTTCATGCAGTGCCAAAGCTTTCTGTTCACGCTCAATATCTGGCTCTTGTTCGCACAAATGCGCGAGCTGAGCGTGCAGTTCGGTTCGCCGTTGTAGCGCGGTGGCCAGATTTTTTCCTGCCTCTAGGGCACTACGCGCCGCAGATTCTCGCTCTTGTGCCTGAATGAGGTGGGCTTGAGTACGTTTAGCTGTACGGAGTAGGGCGGCGTTTTCGTCTTTGAGAAGCTGGAGTAGCGGGGCGTCGTTATCGTCAGATTCGGGAATGCCGGAGTGCAGACGCTCAGTGCGCAACTCCTCCACGGCGGAATGCGTCTGTTCAGATAAACCAGAGTTGAGCAGCCAGGCATCCAGAGCTGAGCTGTAGCGTGAAAAAGCATCCGCGATGCGGGCATCGGCAGCTGCGGCCTGTGAGCGCAACTCCTCCGTGAAGATGCGCATATCGTCGGTGTGAAAGATCTTCTCCAGCAGAGTGGCGCGCTCCTTGGAGTTTAAACGCAGGAAATCTGCAAATTGACCCTGTGGCAGTACCACGGTCTGCACGAACTGACGTTTGTTCATGCCGACGATGTCGGTGATCATGGCACTAGTCTCGCGGGCTTGGCTGGCGAGAGGTTCCCCTGCTTCCCAGTCGCGCTGATCAATAGCCGATTCAGAGAGTTTCCACAGCTTTGCTGATGAAGCAATCGACACTGTGCCTGCTCCACGTTTCTTGGCTCGCTCTTGTGCGGGATAGCGCCGCACTCGGTAGCTCCCGTTAGCGACGGTGAAAACTAGATCAACCCAGGATTCGCTGGTGCGATCAGCATGGGAGGAGCGCATTCGTTTGTCGCTGCTCTGGGTGCCGGCTACGTCTCCATACAAAGCGAACACAATGGCGTCAATAATGGTGCTCTTTCCGCTGCCCGTCACCCCCTCAATGAGGAAGACTCCCGAAGCGGTGAGAGTGTCAAAATCTATGGCGTGACGGCCAGCAAAAGGGCCAATTCCGCAAAATTCTAGATGACGAATCAGCATGGTTTATTCAGCTCCTTGACGTGCGTGCTGGTGCGTGTCCCACAGTGAGCTGAGCAGCTGATCTTCCGCCGTGGTGAGATGTCGCCCTCCGTTCGTGGCAAAAAAGTCGCGCAGCATATCCAGTGGGTCAAGACGCCCCGAGCGTTCGCTGGCACCGCGAACCTGCACAGCAGGGCGATCATGGCGTACATCGAGGATGTGGGGGAAACGGGCTTTTAACTGCGCAAAGAGGTTGGGTGGACGGCTCGGATCGGTGACGTATGCGCGCACAAAATCATCTCGATGCTCGTCAAATTGAGAGCTGAGGAGTTCTTCAAGGGATCCACGAATCGAGCACAGATGTCGGTAGACGGGAGCTGCTATGAGTTCTATATGCGGAGTGCGAGAATTATCAGAAAACGTGAGCAGTACCCCTGATTTATGCTGATTCTCTTCAGAAAAAGAAAAGGCGATAGGGGAGCCTGAATAGCGCATCAGTGGTTCATCTGCGCGATTGACGCGCTGTGGGCCGTGCAAATGTCCGAGAGCTATGTAGTCAAGAAGAGCGTCTCCGTGTGCCGTGCGCATATCGAATAAGCTCGTCGGTACGCTGTCTACACCGCCGATGCGAATGTCCTGCTCGGAATCGCTGCTCTCGCCGCCCATCACGAATGCGTGTGCCATGACGATGCGCGGCACCATCTCTCTGCGGCTGAGCAGCTCTGCCCCTACTCCATCGGTGATATCTGCGTGAACTTTACTCAATGCCGCTGCCATGACGGCTGCGTGCGAGCGGGCGAGCAGCGGTGATTTTTCTGGAACGGGGGTGGCGGTATCGCTGCTCATTAGTGCGTCAGCGGCGAGAGTAAAGCTGTCTGAATCGTCAGCGGCGAGAGCCTCATCAGGGTTGGCGGAATCTGAATTGTAGATGCTGCTGGCAGCAATTGGCGGAGCTAGTCTCCGGCGCTCTATGTCTGGATCCAGATAGGGGAGAGCATACACCAGTGCTCCGAGATCTCCCTCGGCATTGGGCACAGGGATAGGAATGCCACTTTCTAGTGAATCTGTGCGAATTGAGAGTTCAGGGCGCATCAGGGCGCGCCCGAAGCCTAGGCGGCTGGCAGAATCGTGATTCCCAGATGTCAAAATCACGTGAGTGCTCTCGGTGAGCCGTGCCAGCGTCTCAGAGAGAAGTTGCACCATCGTGACTGGCGGCACCCCGCGGTCGTAAATATCGCCGCAGATGAGCACGGCATCAATCTGCTCGGAGCGTACGGTATCCACCAGAAAATCCGCCCACTGCTCAAAAGCAGGGGTGAGATCAGCTCCGTGAAGCGTGCGTCCCAGATGCCAGTCGGAGGTGTGAAAAATTTTCATATCTCTAGCTTAGGAAATGCCTAGGGGAAATTTTGCGACAATTTTGAGTGTGCGGCTTTAGTGCGCGATTTTAATGCGCGGCAGCGTGCGGTTTTATGCGTGTGGCTTTAATGTGCAGTTTTGTGTGCGCAGTTTTGTCTGCTTAGCTCGGTGGAAACTCGTAGGCGGTTGCGGCGAAGCGCTGGTTATGGCAGCGTGCGAGCGGCTTCGCTCCCGACACGTTCACTCCCGATGTATTTGTCTGCCGCACGCTCACTCATGCCGTATTCGCTCGCCATACATTCGCTCCCAACGCACTACCCACGACACATTTATTATCCGCCATGTATTCACCCGCGATACGTTATTGACGATATATTTGCCACCACGCATTCATCTGCGACGCACTTGCTCGCCACACATCCCCACGGCTATCGCATTTACAACTTAGAGATTATCTACCAGGGATTGCCTACCAGAGATTACCTACCAGAGTTTCCCGTGTGGCGTCACGCATCCCCAGCATCCACACCATCGCGTTTGAACTCTAGGGGATGAGTAATCTAGGGCTACCACTGCTAGTCGTCGTCACGGATGGAATCGAGAACGGCGCGTGCGGCGTCATGCAGCAGGCCGTTGCTGGCGAGAGCATTGTTTCCCCAGGGGCCTGCCGTGCCGTCAAGACTGGTAAATACTCCGCCTGCTTCTTGCACAATTGGCACCAGGGCGGCCATATCGTAAAGCTGCAGCTCTGGCTCGGCAGCGATATCGACGGCTCCCTCGGCCACCAGCATATAGCTCCAGAAATCTCCGTAAGCTCGGGTGCGCCATACACTCTGAGCCAGACGCATAAAGGCTCGTAGCTGCCCTCGTTCCTGCCATCCGCCAAAGCTCGAATACGAGAACGAAGCATCGGCTAACCTGCCCACTCGTGAGACGTGGATCCGTTTCGCGCTAGTCCAGCTCTTTCCAGTGAATGCCCCCATTCCTTTCGCTGCCCACCAGCGGCGTTTTAGTGCTGGCGCGCTGACCATTCCTAGCACGATCTCGCCATCTTCTTCGAGGCCAACGAGTGTGGCCCATACGGGCACTCCGCGCACAAAGTTTTTTGTGCCGTCAATAGGATCAATGATCCAACGCCGGTTGCTGTATCCGCTCTGGCTTCCTTGCTCTTCTCCGAAAACGGCGTCACGGGCACGGAATTGGCCGAGCAGATCTCGAATGAGCTGTTCAGCTCCTTTGTCGGCATCCGTCACCGGCGTCATATCCGGTTTGGTCTCTACGCTGAGGTCGTCGGCGTGGAAACGCTGGAGAGTGAATTCGTCTACGCGGTCAATAATCCCACTCAACACGTGCAAATCGTCGGAGAGACGGTTTCTATTATCCATGTGTCCAGTGTAAAGCCAGAGGCATGATAGGCGCGTGACGTCAGGCGCCGGTGTACGTTTGAAGCTCCGGCATTATCTGTAGGAGTTATCTCCAGGAGTTACGGGCAGGGCTCGCATCCAAAAAAGTAATCCCAAAAAATAGGCTAAAAAGTACATCCTGGATGTGTGCCCAAGGTTAGCATCTAGGATGTGCTCCGGAGCTGGTTCACTCCAACGCCGGTTTACTAGGATGTAGCTTTAAGCCCAGTCTGGTTTGTCGAGCGCTTCCAAGAGCCGATGATAGCTAGCTACGCGCGCTTGCAAAGATGGCGAATCTACAGCGGCAAGGGCACATTCGGGCGATCCGGCATGGTGAGTACATCCGCGTGGGCAATCGTCCGTGAGTGTGAGGAGATCTGGAAAACCGCGCAGTAGTGAATCGGCGCTGACGTGCGCTAAACCAAAACCGCGCACCCCAGGGGTGTCGATCACCACGGTGGAGGCATTCGGCGTAGTTTCTAGAGCGCCCCCTCGGGAAATATTGTGTGCGTGTGCGGTTGTGGGTGTGGTTTCTTGCGGGAGCGTTAGGGCAACTGCGGAGGTGGATGTGTGGCGGCCTTTTCCGGTGACGGCGTTCACCGCGCCGGTGGCGCGCGCTGCGTGGGGAACGAGGGCATTGATCAGGGTGCTTTTGCCTACGCCCGACTGCCCGATAAGGACGCTCACGTGTCCGGCAAGCGCTGCTTTTACTGCTTCGATTCCGTCCGATTTGGCTGTGGCAACGCCTGTATCGGACGGGGCCTCAGCTGGCAAAACGCCGCGTGTGGCAGCGGATGGGGCCGCCGCGCTCGCAAGTGGCACCGCCATATCAGCAGGTAGCGTCGGTGCGTTAGGTGATAGCTCCGCCATGTTGGCAGGTAGTGTCGCCGTGCCAACGGGTAATGTCGGTGTGCTGGTGTCCGTGCCTATGCCCGCGCTCGTGGGGACGGCTGTCACATTGGCCGATAGCTCTGCCGTAGCAGTGGGCAACTCCGCCGCGCCCGCAGGTAGCTCCGTCATATCAGTGGATAGCGCCGCTGTGCCAACGTCTAGCACTGCCGCGTTAGGGGATGTTTCCGTCACGCTATCGGGCAGTGCCGTCACGAAAATCTGCAGGTCAAGCGGAGAGTAGTCGGCTACGATCTCACGCTGCGAGGTTATGTCTGCTTTGGTAAACACCACAATAGGCTCTAGGCCAGCGTCGTATGCTGCTACCAGGCAGCGGTCAATGAAGCCAGTTTTGGGGGCGGGCTGAGTTAGCGCGGAGACGATGACCATCTGATCGGCATTGGCAACGATCACCCGTTCATGCCCTGCTTCATCTCCGTCTTCTGCTGTGCGGCGCAGTGCTGTGCGGCGCTCGTCTATTGCCACGATTCTGGCGAGAGTGTCTTTTGCGCCGGAAAGATCGCCCACGATGGCGCACACATCCCCCACGGCTACCGATCCCCGAGGTAGTTCACGGGCTTTGACGGCTACAAGTTCGGTGGAATCGTCGAGCATCGTGACGCCGTATCGGCCGCGATCTATGGCCGTCACTCGTCCACGGCGAGCGGCAGAATAGTCGGGGCGAATTTTTGTGCGCGGGCGGGAGCCACGTCCTGGCCGCACGTGTACGCGGGGGTCGTCGGTGCCGATGTCTCTGCGGCTCATGCGTTCTTCTCCACCGTCGTTGGATTCGGTGCCGCCGTCGCAGCGAAAGCTGGCGCGCTGGGCATTGCGCGGCTCGGAGCAGGGGTGCGTGAATCACGGGTAGGTGAAACGGATGCAGTCGAGGCGGCCGTTAGAGCAGGAGAGTTTGGAGCGGAGGTAGGGAGAACGGATGTAGCTGGAGCGGGGGTGCTCCGGCCGGCGGTAGGAGGAGTAGAGGCAGCAGATTGTGTTGGCTTGGGAGCAGATGCAGTCGAGGTGGCTGTGATTGGAGTAGAGGTACTCGGAGCCGATGCATTCGGAGCCGATGCTCGCCTCTGGGACGCTCGCCTTTGGGATTCCTGTCCGTGGGATGCTCGCCCCTGGGATGCCGCGCTCTGCTCTAGCATGGCTGCCCACAGCTGCGGAAATTGCGGGAGCGTTTTGCTTGTCGTCTCAATATCGTCCACAAACACATGCGGCACGCGCAATCCGAGAATAGCTCCAAAGGTCGCCATGCGATGATCGGCGTACGAGTCTAGATAAATGTTGGCGTCGCGCTCCTCATGCGATACATCGCACGTTCCAGTCGATGTCTTAGTGGAGCCCTGCGCGGACGCTCCAGCAGAGCCCTGAGCGGACACCCCAGCAGAGGTGCCAGCAGAGGTCTGAGCGGACGCCCCAGCAGAGCCCTGCGCGGACGCTCCAGCAGAGGTGCCAGCTGGAGCAGTGGATGCCACAATAGCTGGCGAGATGGCCGAAGGCATAGCTAGTGCACCGTGCGCGGCTGCGGGAATAATCGTGAGGTCATCGCCACTTTCGTATGCGCTGACGCCGATTTTTGCCAGTTCTATCCGCAGCGCAGCAAGCCGGTTTGTCTCGTGTCCGCGCAGTTGGCCAATATCTCGCAAGTGGCTTTCCCCTTGAGCGAAAGCTGCTACCGCGGCAATAGTGGGGACGAGTTCTCCCACGGCGTGCAGATTCATGTCGATTGCTTGGATGGCTCCTGGCGGAGGGCCGACCAGTTCGAGGGTGCCGTGTGTGGGATCAGGAGTGACGGCAGGTGGTGCGTCGTGATGTACAGCGGTGGGAGCTTCAGAGCGCGTATGGGTATCGGGGCGTGCGGCAGCGTCAGAGGGTGCAGGGGTATCCGAGCGTGTAGGAACGGCAGAGCGTGCGGAAACGTCGGAATGCGCAGGGGCTGAATGTGCTGGAACTGGGCGTGCTGGAGCTGGGCGCGTTGAGGCAGAATCTGCGGCAGTGGAGGCTGCGCTCGCAGTGCAAAAATCTGCTTGCTCAGTGGTGATAATGCGAGTTCGCCCGCCCATTGCCTCAAAAATTCGGGGGAGCTCGGCTCCTGGTTGCGTCGTGGAGAGTGGCCAGTTTGGGATGCGTATACGCCCGCCCGTCACCATTGCCGCTGCGAGAAACGGGCCAGCGTTCGAGAGGTCTGGTTCCACCGTCACGTCCTCTAGGTGCACCGGCCCAGGTTCCACCACCCAGCGCACTGGTGCTCCTGGTGCAGCGGGCGTTGGCGTTTGGGTGGGTTGAGCCTGGGTGGACGGTGGCATCTGAGCGGGCGGTGTTTGCGCGGCTGGCGTGACGGCAGTGGGGTCTGCCGGCTGGGCGGAAGCATCTGTTGATCGTGACGATTCGGGTAGGCGCGTGGTGGATTCGCGCAGCTGCGCGCTCAGGGCAGGTGCCAGTATCTCACTGCCAGCAGCATCGTATTCGTGCACCCGCACACCGGCTTGCCGCAGCAGCGCAAGCGTCATGCGAATATGCGGCAGTGAGGGAAGCTCTCCGCCGCAGTGGCGAAGATCGAGGCCATGGGCGAATCGCGGCGCCGCTAAGAGCAATCCGCTTACAAATTGAGAGCTGGCAGAGGCGTTGATTGAGACTATTCCACCAGCGAGAGAGCCGGTGCCCGTGATCCTCAACGGCAGGTGTGCCGCGCTGTCGTCACTAAGCTGTTCACCGTCACTAAGTGGCCCGCCGTCACTGAGCAGCTTGGCGTCACTAAGTTGGCTGGCCTGTACCTGCACGCCTAGTTGTTCTAGGGCGGCAACCATAGCATCAATGGGGCGTTTGCGCGCTCCCTCATCGCCGTCAATTGTGCTCACGCCGGAAGCGAGGGCAGCTAGGGGTGGAACAAAACGCATCACGGTGCCCGCTAAGCCACAGTCAATATGCCCCCCATGCAGTGCGGTGGCAGGGAAAACGCGCCAGGCGTGGTCATCGGAGCGATCAATACGCATGCCGAGATGTTCGAGAGCCTGCGCCATGAGCACGGTATCTCGCGCCACCAGCGGCGCCGTAATCGTCACCGGTGAATCGCTCAGCGCCGCGAGGACGAGATAACGGTTGGTGAGCGATTTTGAGCCTGGCAACTCTACGGTGGCATCCACGCGGCGAAAGGTGGTGTGGGTAGTTTCAGAAGTAAATCCAGAGGTGAGGCCAGGAGTGAGTCCAGTATGCGCAGCTTCAGCAGCCATAGCCTTAGTGGGCGCACCGCCGAGAATAGAAGCACTATCGGGAGTGGATGCACCAGTGGGAGCGCTGCCAAGGACGGACATACTCTCGGGAGCGTTTGTGCCGCCCGAGGCAGACGTATCGGTGTGGGCACCCGCCCGAACGCCGTCACTGCTAGCGCCGGTAGATTGTTCCCCATCTGCTGATTCACCTGCATAAGGTGCGTGCCACAGGCTCACCTAACCCCCTTAGCTGCGCACATCACTCATCAATGTGCCCATCATTGAAGCTAATCGAAATGTGGGAGGCATCGCAAAATGGCATTGTGCGAGAACGCCCACAGCGGCAGAGCATATAGCGCTGGCGGGTTTCATAGGGGGCAGCCGTGCCTTTGAGCGGGATGCCTCCCTGGACGGCAATACCTGAGCTCGCATTTTGCTGAGGGTCTTGGACGATAGTCACACGAGGTGCCAATTCCGGCTCTTCCCAGGTGCCGTCTTCCGCTCTGCGGGTGAGCCGACCTGCGAGGCATTCGTCAATCGTCTGGGTGGCGCTGGCTATCTCTTCGGAGGTCTGGGCTTTTTTAGCTTGATTCCAGGCATCTCCGCCCTCATTGTGGCAAAAACGTACAAAGGAGCAGCGGTGGTCATCTCCGAGAGTGAGAGCTGGCCCCTCTTGCACATCAGCACGTTCGTCATAGGTATTGTGTTTAGCAACGTCGAGTCCGTCAAAAGTGGTTGTGGCGTGTGAGCCGTCGCAGAACGGCTTGTCCTGACTGTGGCCGCAGCGGCAGAGTGCATATTTTTGTGCTTGTGGGAGTTCGCGCCCCTCTTCCAAGACGTACCCCTTGCCTGCAGGGCGAATGCGCCCCTCGTGCAGCGGCACTCCGCCACGCACAATGATTGGTCCACTAGGAATGATCTCGATATTCATCTGCGGTGTGGTGTGGGTGTCCATGATACTCCTATTCCGATGTGTATACCCATGTGGATCAAGGTAGCCGCAGTAAAACGATGCAACCGACGCGGCTGATGTGACTGATACGGCTGATGCACCCCGATGTAGCGGATGTGCCTCGATGTAGCAAACGTCAGAGTGACGGTTCACTGATAGTTCACTATTTTATCTGGTTCGACGATCATTGCCCCACGTTTTTGCTTGGTGATCCAGTATATTCGCGCTCTGCGTGGTCTGTACGCATAGTTGTATGCTCTGCATTTGCGCTCTGGACGCTGCACAGGTGGCGGTGATGCCGCTAAACTGGCTTTATTGTATGTACGTTCACGTGAACAAAGAAGTGTATGCGTGCCCTCAATTTGCAGGTGCGTGTGCGTCGTCACGAGATACGCGCGGAGATAGTGATAGGCAGCTCAGGAGGCACAATGAATCTCGGTTGGAAAGTAATCACTCTGGGTGTGGGCGCTGCAGCTGGGTTGGCTGCTAAGACTGCCGTCGATGTGGTGTGGGAAAAAGTGCTTGGGAATCGCAAACCCACGGGCGGAGAAGAAGACCTCGATCAGCCCTTTGCGCAGATCGTTGTTTTTACTACGGTGACGGCAGTTGTCACGTCGCTGGCAGCGGAGGCGGTGAAGCGTTCCTCAGCGAAGGCCTACGGGCGCCACGAAGTTAAGAAAGCTGAAAAGTTGGCAGCGGCAACAAGCCTGATAGTGCCGCCCGTGCACTAAGCCTGATGCTGGCCTAGCGCTAAACCTGATGGTAGCTGTGCGCGTACTGTGGCCGTGGCTTGGCGCGTACTTACAACGCTGCTATATAGCATGGACCGCCATGTAGCTTCGTCATGCGGCTAGCAGAGGGCTAGCTGCAGATTTCTTTTCGCTGCCCACTATGGACGACGATCCAGTATCGACGGCGAAGATGAGTACCTGTTCGTCGATGATGTGTCGATGATGCCGCAGATGATTCGGTAATTTCCTACTCGGTAGCGCCAATACCCTGCAAGGTGTCCCGTCAAGGCTGTGTCGGTATGCATTGACCGATATATGACGGTATACAGGATTAATACACTCAACGCTACACAAAGGTGTGCGTCGTGCATGAATTGCACCGTGATACAAGGCCAGCAGATGTCTGGCGGCACGTAAGGAGAAAGAGATGAAAAAGATGTCTCAGTTGGCTGTGGTGACGTTCTAGGTGTTGGTTAGTGGTCATGGTACTTCGTAAGCGGTGTGGGCTGGCTGTGGTGGTGGCGCTAGTGATGGCTGTGGCCAGCCAGTCCCAAACCAGCCACATAACCCGTCCACAACCATTGCACCATCACAACACTCCCACATCCGCTATCACGAACTCTGCGTCTGCCGTCACACCCTAAAACAACGTCGTCTTAAAAACAGTGCAAACATACAGTGGAACCCCTAGGCCAGATCAACGCTAGCCTAGGGGTTTCGCTGGTAAGTGCCCACGTGCAAGCTAGCACGAGATAAGGCTCCTACTGAAAACTGTGGAGCAGGAAACAGATATCCGCTGCGAAACGCCGTGGGCTTTGGGCGGAGCTATACTGGGAGAAACGACAGGGGAGCGCAAACAGCGCTGAGAGTGCAAGCGGTGGCCTGATGGCTTCGCACAAAGCAGACCCTCGAACCTGATCTGGGTAATGCCGGCGAAGGAAGTCGAGATTCTCTCCGCAGCCGTTGTGGCTGTGCCCTCCAGGATATGGAGGAAAGCAATGAGATCATTGAAGAAAATAGTGGCGGGTATCGCGGCACTGACGAGCATGGCAGCCTTAGGTGCGTGCTCAATAGCTGGCCAATCCACATCTGGCGGTGCTGGGGGAGCGGCAACTGGCACAGATCAACCCACAACGGTGACGGTGGTCACGCACGATTCTTTTAATCTGCCAAAAGAGCTTATTGAAAAATTTGAGAAAGTCAGTGGCTACAAGCTGGTGACCACGGCTCCAGGGGATGCGGGTGTGCTGCTCAATCAGCTGTTGCTGAGCAACGGCAAAGGGAAAGCAGATGCCTACTACGGGCTCGACAATTTCTCATATCAAAAGTTGGGTGCCGCTGGAGCACTCGCTCCCACGACGGCTGACCAGGCATGGGACGGTGGCGAGATTGCTCAGCTAGCAGATGAGCCCATCGCGTTTGGGGATGCTGCGGCAGTGCCGATTGATCGTGGAGATGTGTGCCTGAATGTGGACAACAACTGGTTTAAGGCCAAGGGGAAGAATCCGCCAGCTACGTTTGACGACATCATTAAGCCTGAGTACAAAGACCTCACAGTGGTGGAAAATCCGGCGAAATCGAGCCCTGGTTTTGCCATGCTCGTGGGTACCCAAACTCTCTACGCGGATGGGTGGAAAGACTATTGGAACAAGCTCTTCGCCAATGGGGTCAAAGTAGTCGATGGTTGGAGCGACGCCTACAGCGTGGATTACTCAGCTGGTGAAGGCAAAGGAAGCTATCCGATCATGCTCAGCTATGGATCCTCGCCGGCGGATGCAGCGGGAGCCACCAGTTCACTCGATGCTACGTGCGTGCGGCAAATTGAATACGCTGGTGTGCTCGCAGGAGCCAAAAACCCTGAAGGTGCCCAGGCATTTGTGAACTTTATGCTCTCCAGCGAGGTGCAAAGCGCCATCGCAGACAATATGTATATGTACCCTGAGCGCACAGGGGTGACGCTTCCTGAAAAGTTTGAGAAGTACGCCAAACTCGCCGATGCCCCTATCAAAGTGGACGCAGATAGTGCGCAGGCAAACCGTGATACCTGGATTAAAGAGTGGACTGCCCTCTTTGAAGCCGCGCAAAAGTGAAATGAGGGTTTGTGCGCACAAGTGAGATGAGGGCGTTGATGTGCGCGTACGTGAAAGCTGTGCCCGCGCACAAACGAGACTGCGGGAAGTGAGTTCGCGCAAAAATGAGACTGCGGGAAGTGAGCCGGCGCGCTAAAGGCTGGCACAGCAAAGGCTGCTGCGTAGTAGAGGATGACGGGTGGTAAGGGATGGCGCGGTAAAGGATGGCGCGTCATCTCGCCATCTAGCCATGCAAAGTTCGCAGAAGTGAGGTATCTAAGTGAGGCACTGTGGGTAAACTCGGCAAGTTGAGCTGGGGGATAGCAGCAGCGATTCCCCTGGCTTTTCTTACCGTATTTTTCCTCTGGCCTGTCGGGTCGATCCTACTCAGAGGGCTCACTGCCGGAGTCATCGGCGGAAGCACAAATTTTTCTGGCGGGCCCGCGCCCTCTCCTGCCGCCACATTTGCTGAGGTGTTTGGCGCTGCACGCACCTGGAAAATCGTGTGGCAAACGGTGTGGATGGCGTGCGCCGGCACGGCTTTGTCGGTGCTCTTTGGCGTGCCAGGAGCGTATGTGCTCTATCGTTTGCGGCTTCCGGCGGCTGCCCTGTGGCGCGGGCTCATCACTATTCCTTTTGTCTTGCCTACTGTGGTGGTCGGCATCGCCTTTCGGGCGTTGTTCGATGGAGATGGGCCTGCAGCGTTTCTCGGCATCGGCCAGAGTACGACGGCGGTGGTGCTGGCGATGGTGTTTTTCAACTTTTCGCTGATCGCCCGCACCGTCGGCTCTATGTGGATGGGCTTAGATTCACGGCAAGCTGAAGCTGCTCGCACGCTGGGAGCCTCTGCGTGGAAAGCCTTTCGCACGGTGACGCTGGTGCAGCTTGCCCCAGCTATAGCTGCCGGAGCCAGCCTGGTGTTTCTCTACTGCTGCACGGCCTATGGATTAGTGACGACACTCGGGCGGCCAGCCTACGGCACGATTGAGACGGAAATATACTTACAGACCGTCACCTATTTAGATCTCAACAAAGCATCGCTGCTGAGTTTACTGCAATTCGCCATCGTGGCGCTTGCTTTGGTGGCGAGCTCTCGGCTCACTCGCCGTACTGAAACGACGCTGCGAGCGAACACTCATTCGCCCCGCAGGCCGTCTATCGCTGACGTTCCAGCTTTTATCGCAACCGGTTTGATGCTCGCCTTGATTGTGGCTCCGATGGCAACGCTCGTGATCCGTTCTTTTCGAGTGCAGGGGCAGTGGAGTCTGCTCAACTATCAGCTGCTCTCTGATTCCTCTGGAGTGGGCATGGCTGGCGGTACGACGGTGATCGAAACGCTGAATCACTCGCTGGCAATTGCCACGGATGCCACCTTGATTGCGCTCGCTGTAGGGATGCCTCTCGCCTACGTGCTCTCTCGTCAGATGCATGGCGGCTGGGCGAAAGCCCAGAGCGTTATCGACGCTTTCGTGCTGTTGCCTATCGGTATTTCTACGGTGACGGTGGGTTTCGGCCTGCTCGTCACGCTCGGCTTGGGGCCGATGGCTTCCTCTGCATGGCTGGTGCCGATCACACAATCAATCGTAGCCCTGCCATTGGTGGTGCGCGCTATTGTGCCAAGTGTGCGGGCGATTGATCCGCGCACCCGAGAGGCGGCCAGCACGCTTGGAGCCAGTCCGCTGAGAGTGCTTTTGACTATCGACGTACCATTAGCGGCGCGCGGAATTATTTTGGCATTTGGCTTTGCTTTTGCAGTATCTATGGGGGAATTCGGGGCGACGAGCTTCGTGGCTAACCCGCAGTATCAGACCTTGCCGGTGCTGATTGTGAAGTTGCTCAGCCGCCCAGGAGCGCACAACTACGGTATGGCGCTTGCTGGCGCCGTGATCCTCGCAGTGATTACCGGCAGTGTGATGATGACGGCAGAGACGCTGCTGCGCTCTGATTCTACGAAGCCCTCGCGGTGGCGGCGTATGAAGCGAGCTGCGCGGAGTACTTTCTTATTGTGCAAACTGTTTCTTTACGAGATCAGCGCACGGCGTGCGAAGATAACGGATAGTGGTGACGGCATGAGGAACGGTGAACAGTGATGGCAGCTCCAGCACTCTCGATGATCGACGTCAGCTTACGATACCCGAATGGATTCGAGGCTCTGCATAGCGTCACTCTCTCAGTACGTCAAGGGGAGATTGTGGCGTTAGTGGGAGCGTCGGGCTCTGGAAAATCGACGATTTTGCGAGCCGTGGCTGGCCTAGAGCCGATTTCTTCAGGGAAGATCCTCATCGCAGGCAAAGATATGGCGGGAGTGCCCACTCACAAGCGCGGCGTGGGTATGGTCTTCCAAGATGGGCAGTTATTTGCGCATCTGGACGTTGGGCAGAATATCGCATACGGGCTGAAAATGAGCGGAATGCCTCGGGCTGAGCGCAGTGTGCAGGTGTCGAAACTTCTAGGACTGGTGGAGCTAATCGGATATCAAGATCGAAAAATTGGTACGCTCTCTGGCGGGCAAGCCCAGCGGGTGGCTTTAGCCCGCTCGCTGGCTCCCGAGCCGCAGCTATTGCTCTTAGATGAGCCGCTCTCTGCGCTTGACGCCGATTTGCGCGAGAGCCTTTCTGCGCAGTTACGCGAGATTCTCAAAAGCACTGGCACGGCTGCTGTTTACGTCACCCACGATCATGCGGAAGCGGAGAGAGTGTCAGACAGCAGCATCACGATAGAGGCCGGCGCAATCGTGCACTGAGCACTCGGCACACTCCCGCCCTGATTGCTCGACACACTCCCGCCCTGAGTGCTAAAGGATCGTGGATAAGATAATCATGGATAAGATAACGGATTGTTCCCCTGAAAATCTGGGCTATAGATCAAAAATCTGGGGTATAGATCAAAAATGTATAGCAAGAGTCAGTGGAGCAGTCGTTGCAAGGCTAGCGCAGCGCGACAGCGGTTTTGTATAGCGCCAATGGCTGCATGGCGCCAGCGGAGGTGGTATCGACGCCAGAACTCAGCGCTACAGACGCCGCAGCGAGGCAGACTTGGCGTGGCGTCACAAACCTAAAATTTTAGCTGCGTGCTCGCGGCGTTGTAGATCCTGTGACAGCCGTACCATTTGCTTTGGCACATCGGTAAAAACGGCATCCACTCCCTCGCTCCACAGGCGGATAGCTTCTGAAAAATCGTTCACTGTCCACACGCGCACGCCAATCCCCAAGCTGTGTGCCGCCCATATAAAACGCTGTGAAAAATCTGGATCACTCATCAGCTCTTTGCCGCTATCGCGGTAGGCAATATGCGCCCAATTGGCCACGTGGATCGCCGGATCAGGGCGCTGCCCAGTGCGGGCTGCACGCACCAGCGCCGCCATCGTTTCCCAGCCGAGATTGCGCTGCAACAGTGGGGATGTGCGATCTCGGATCTCTTCGAGCCATGCGTCCCAAGCGTGAGTCACGCAAATTCGCGCTGCCGCACGGGTAGTGTTAATTACGTGTACGAGCGGGTCGATCACGCGCGCATCTTTTATGTCTATCACCAGCTGCGCGTGTGGGAACTCCTCAATGAGCTCTTCGATACGCAAGATGGTGTCTGAGCGGCCATGTGGGCCGTGTACGCGCGCCTTGCTGAGTAAGTCTGAGTAGGAGTAGTCGGCCACTGTGCCAGGTAGGCCAGTCACTCGTTTGAGATCGTCGTCATGGAAACACACCGCCACTCCGTCCGCCGTAGCTTGTGCATCCGTTTCAAGCACGCGGCAGCCGTGGTCCCAGGCTTCACGGAAAGACGAAAGAGTATTCTCTGGCATCGTGCCAGCAGAGCCGCGGTGCCCAATCACTCGTTCGGTGGGCTCATTGCGGGTAAAAGGCGGCAGCCGAAAGCTCAGCCACGTACTGCGGCCTAATACCTTTGGCGCTTTGAATGCTGATGCGCCATCAAAATCTGCCATCACTCCTCCAGCATACCTAAGAGCTCGGCGTTTATTGGAGTGCCTTATTGTATTTGAGAGAGTTTACTTCGCACGAACACTCAGTGGCAATCGAGATATTCGAGGCGATTTTACCCTCGGCGCGCAATTGCAGGAGTTGGGGTACTACGCGATCACGCAGATGCCACGGGTCGATAGTGTTTACGTAGATCTTCGTGCCTCCCTCAAATCCGGCGAGCGTGGAGACGCGCCACTTAATGAGCACCCGCCAGGGCATATTCACGTCGGAATCAATCGGTTTGCAATGCCATTCTTCATTGCAGGGAATGAGCGGGCCGGTGGCGGCGTGCATGGCTTGGATGAGATCGCTCATCGCGCGTAGCTCTTCGTTGCTCAGCTCCCAGGGTTGGCCGAATTTCGAGCGGCTATACACTTCGAGAGTGGGGTAGCGGTGGCCGAATCCGGCGATAGCGACGGCGTGATCGTTCTCGGCGATCACGAGATTGTGATATCCCGCGTAATCCACCGCTGCTTCGTTGTAGAGATTGGGATTGCGGCGCAGTTTATCTACTTCAAGCTCCCCATTGACGGAGCGCTGATCAATGGCCACGAGTTGCTTGTGTAGGTGATCGAAGCTGGCGCCTGCTGGTTTGAGCCAATTCTGGAATACTTGCACGTAGCGAGCATAGCGATTTTGAGTGTAGAGATTGTGCATAGCATCCACAGTGAGCCGGATATACCACTCGTGTTCTTTCGGGCTCAGGGTGCCAGACGAAGCGAGCTGAGTATCGTCGGTCGCTCCGTCCACGAAATGCCGCCGAGCCACGATCAGATCGTGTCCACCCCCAAAAAATCCGCGAGCTGCCGCCATTTTTTCGGATTCTGGCAGCGCCTCGAAATCCTCGGCGCTCATCTGAGTTTTCATCTTTGCCCGCAGCACGTTGATCACGTGTGCTTTGCCAGCCGGATCGGCCAGATAGGCGTCCATGCACTGCTGGGCGTCGCGGGTGAGGCGATATCCGTAGTTTTTCTCCCAGTATTCAAAGGGAACGATCTCAAAGAGATTAGGTATACGCCGAAATTCCCACTCTCGGGAGAGCATATCGGCGCTCGTACCGTGGAGGATGACGGCGTCGTCACCTTTGCGTATGAGACGTGCTTTTTCAGGTGGGGTTTCCAGGATTCGCTGAGTACAAAAAGCGCAGTGATATCCCAACTCGTCAGGGAGTACGGGCTTGGGATCGGCAATGGTGATTTCCAGCGGGCGGTTTGCTCGCCCTGGTACCGTCCACACCTCAGTGCCAGAGAAAGGATTGATTTGCTTCACGGTGCCGTCGGCCATAGTGGTGAGCGGCGGCAAGAAATCTGGATACGCCATAGCTACAAGTGTAGCCGCGTGGGGCGAAGCTGGCATAGGCGGGCGCGCTCTCGCTGCACGGGCTCAGGGCACAAATCCATGAGCGAGATTTCTTTGAGGATGGGCGCGCTCTCGCTGCACGGGCTCAGGGCGAGGAGAATCAGGGTAGCTGGAGACAGCTGCCCAGTTGATTGGGTTTGTTGGGAGGTTTGCGCGGTGACGGCAGGCAGCGGAGCCCCCTATTGATAGAGCGTCGGTCAGCTAATTTTGTTTATCGAGAGTGCCATATCGGCAACTGCCGGTAGCTAAACAATTGCCGGTAGCCAAAATTAGCTGCCGTCTTATCAACCTCTCCTATTTCTGTGTGAGTATGCCTACCTTTGTGTGAGCACCCCCTGCTGCGGGTCGAAGTGCAGCATGAACTGTTTGGGCACGGTTCGCTCGCATCCGCAGCAGAAATTGTCGGGGTCGAAGTCCAGATAATTCACTTTGATATCGTTCGCATTTGGCTTTCCAAAATCGGAGTAGTCGTAGCTTGCCGTGCAGCGACTTTCACTAAAAACTATTGGTTGTGCTTGCTCTGGCAGCCCCGTGATGGGGTTCATGCGCCACAGTGCAAAGATATTGCGTACGTCGTTATACCCTAAAATTCCGATGTTGTTTCTTATCTCCACCACAGCGTCTGTGTAGCCATCGCCATCCGCATCTCCATATTCGATTCTGGTGGGTCTGTCCGAATCGCGGGATATTTCTAGCCAGGGATATTTCTTAAAATCACTCGTGACGGAAGGTGGGTAGCCTGATGCGTCTACACCAGAGGTGAATTCAGCCTCGGTTAAGTAATACGCCCCTGCGCTGAGCCGATATGGGTACTCACGCAAGTTTGCAATACCTGAGCTATCAGTTTCAGATGGCTCTTTGTCATTCGGCCAGTAGCCAGGTTGTGGCAGGTACCACACTGCTTCGCCGAAATCGAAGTCTTTGATAGCGTCTTTTGCTACGGCTGGAAGGGCTTGTTCTTTGGGCAGCGGTTTGTCTGCCACGCTGTAGCTGGTGAGGTTGATGCCTGTATCAGTGCGTGAGGCTACCTGTAGTCCGTGGGAGTCTGCCGTCACAGCTCCAGTCTCGGTGAGTTGTTGGCTCCAGATGGGTGCACCCTCAGGGCTGAACGCTACCACGGCCTGTGCTGTGTCTCGTGTAGGTGTGGCCACCAGGCGTACGTTCTCGTCGTCATAGATCAGATCCCCACGCATCTGTGCACCATCCATCGCGGCTGGTTCAGGAATCGGCATACATTGGAGTGCACCCTCATGGTATGCGTACTGCTCGCCTGCGCCGCATTTAGGCAAGGTTTCTTTGTTGGTGTGGGCGCCGTTCGGTAGTTGTATACCCGCGTCTTTTTCCGTGACGGCACTACCGTCGTCACGGCGTACGAGGGCGTAATGGTCAGCCTTCGCACCAGGAGCTATGACGGCCACGTAGTCCTCAGATAGGATCACCGGATAGGAGGGCTGTAATGCCGGTGGCGGGGTACCGTCGCTTGTATCCGTGGTGTCGGCTTCGTTGAACGTGAGCACCAAGGTAGGGGTGAGTTTTTCAGTAAGGCCGTTCCTCACAGACGGCTGCTTGCTCCACGGATGCCACACAACCACGACGAGCACCACAGCAGCGAGTAGGATGACGGCAGCAATAATCCCGATGATCAAGCTGGTGTGCCGTCGTGGTTTAGGAGATTCAGCCGGAGGAGCTGCGGCAGCTGGAGGTATCGCGGCCACGGGCGGAGCTGGATATTGCTGCATCGGCGGGTGCTGTGTCTGATACTGCTGGGCTGGATACCGCCCCGCCAGATCCTGCGGCGCCGGTGCTTGCTGCGCTGATGCCTGATCCTGCGGCATAGGTATTTGTGGTGGCAAGTTCTGTGGCTGTGGCTGCCACTGCTGAGTTTGATGGCGTGACGCCGCTAGATCCTGGGGCGTTTCATACATCTGCATGGGTGCTTGTGGTTGCTGATAGGGCAGCGACGAAGCGGGAGCCGGTGGCTGCTCTGGCGAGTATTGCGGCTGGGCAGGCGCTGGCGGCTGTACTGGCGGATACTGTGGCTGGACGCCAGTCTGTAGCTGATAGTGCGGCTGGGCTGGCTCATAGGATTGCGGGGTTTGAGCGGAGCCCTGCTGCTGCGGCGGCTGGGAGTGTTGCACGGCAAGAGCGGGATACCCGAATGGTTGAGATTGTTGCGGCTGCTGTGCCTGCCAGGGTTCTTGAGGGTATGGCGACTGCGGCGGTACTGGCTTTGCCGGCCACGGTTCCTTTGGCTGTGGCAACTGCTGCGTCTGGGGCTGTGACGTTTCCTGCAGTTGCGAGGATTCACGCGCTTGTGCCGCATTGGGAGATTGCTGCACCTGCAGTGATTCTTGCGGTTGTGGCGCTTCTTGCGGCTGGGATGGTTGCGATGGTGACGGCGTGGAGTCTGGTTTCATACGTCCATAATCGCCGTTTTTTGTGACGCCCGCAATAACTTCTCGTCTGGCGGAGAGTCTTTACAGGCTCATACGCCTCTGCTAGCGGGCGGTTTCTAGTTATTGGCTGGAGGGGTGGTGGTTGTGTTGCCCCCCTCTTGACAGGGGTACGGGGGGTAGCCTCCAAGTGAGTTGATATATCAGCACTCTCAGGAGGGGATTCTATGAAACTACCAAAGATTTTAGCGGTAGCATCGGCAGCGTTGCTGGCAAGTGCTGGGTTTGCGGCTCCGGCATTTGCTGAGGAGCTTAACGTTCCCGCGGAAGTGTGGTTTACGGATTCGTGTGGTGATGTTGTGGCACTAGGGTTATCGGGTGGTGTTCCATCCGTTGCTATGGCTGTTCCTGATCCACTCGAATCTCAATCTACGCAAAATTACAAAGACGCACCGCAGAATTCTTTTGGCAACAAGAATATACTCGGCTTGACTCAAAAGAATAAGCATTCTTTGCTCATTTTAGGTGTGGGGCAAGATGGCTATGCTCGAACCGTTGAGAATAAGGACAACGGAGAAGGCGGTGGCGTAGGATTAAGTAATTCTTTGCATCTAATGCCCACTGATAGAGTGATTATCTCTGATGATAGAAAAGAAGCGAAGATTGTTACTTTAACTGGTGAATTAATTGGTCATTTTGAGAATCCTACTCTAGTTGTCGATAGCGAGGAGATTCCTGGCGAATTCTTTTATGAGAATAATTCCCTCGTAATATATCCCGATAGTGCTCACAGCTTTACTTTCTACGGGGGAAAGTGCTGGAGGGGAACTGCTGCCAAGTGGACGTGGCGTGTGGCTGGCACTCTCGTATGTGGGGCAACTGGAGTTGTAACTGTGGTTGGTGGTGGCGTGTGTGGACTGGCATGGGCTGGTGCTGAAGATGCTATGGATATCTATGGTCGGGCTTGTTGATGAGACGCTTTGACCTCAAGAAACTGACAAAACTTTGGCTTTTGATGTCTCTTTCTTGGCCGATTGGGTACTTCATCTCGGCTTTTATTCGTTCGGTGATGCACCATGTGGCAATAGTCGATGCTTTGTACGTCGCTGCCGATTCGTTCATCGCTAATGGAATACCTGTGTTTTGCGTGTTTACGTTAATTTATGTCGGGGCAGCTTGGTGGCTCAGCAGGTCGAATGATAGTTGATGGTATTGATCTGACCGATATTATCAACCTGAGAAATAAAACTTGACTGGCCGAAAATTAGCAACGGCTGGTATCTAAAACTGAGCCAGCGGAAAATATCATTCCCGAGTGAAAAATTGGGCTGGCCGGTGGTATCAACAGGGTGTCGTCCTAGGGAATTGGGTTGGCCGAGAAAACCACAGCTGTCTATTTTGGTGGACAAAACGGGGCTGAGGCGTTTGTGAAGTGCCTGTATGCTGCTGCGGCATCATGCTGCGATGCTACTGGCGTGACACTATGTGAGATGCTTTTCTGCTCTTATTTTTCGTTTGCTAATATCCCTAACAACGGCTGCTGATCTGGAGGAGAGGCAATGCAATTTTTCTATGGGCGATGGCGTAGCTGATATAGCGCTACCAGTGGTTGATGAGGCGTGCGCTGCTTGCAGCATAAAGGTGCTGCACAAAGGCGCGGCGGGCGAACTCTTCACGAAAACGCATCCATAGAAAGAACTACGTATATGTTGAGGTATTTGTACCTATCTCATTCACTATCTCATTCATGTATACACGCGAATGATTCGCGGGTATCCGTTTATCATCTGCAGGCGTACCATCTACAGGCGATCAGAGAGCAAATTTTTAGTGGTCGATGGCGTGCCGTGGCCACGCTCTGAGTAGGTAGTGCAAACTGGCGTACCTCTCTAAGTTCCCAGAGTTACCGTAGTCATGTCGTCACGAAAATAGCTTTCCGCTTTGCTGAGAGCGTGCACACGGCTGCGGGATGCCATTGGTGAGCCTGAGCGGCAATGCAGTGCGCATAGTGCAGCCGCCTCGTATCGTCGTGACGGCAGAGCACAGAAAAAGGCGGCGATTCGCCGCAATTGGGTAGTAGCGTCCAAGCTGCTAGTCACCTTAGGTTTTTATTTTCGAAGCGTAGATGTACAACGCAGATTCGTGTATTGGAGAGAAAAATGATTCGTGAAGCAATTGAGATGGTCGTGCAAGGCGCAGATCTTGACGAGAAGACGATGACGGCGGTCATGGATGAAATTATGGAGGGTGACGCCACCGATGCGCAGTCTGCCGCATTGCTGACGGCGTTGAGTATGAAAGGCGAAACCGTTGAAGAGATCACTGCGGCGGCTCGGGTGATGCGTCAGCACGCCTCGCGTTTCCTCAACGATATGCCGGTGCTGGAAATTGTAGGGACTGGCGGGGATCGCTCGAATACGTTTAATATCTCCACCATTGCCGCAATCGTCGTATCAACGGTGGGGATACCCGTGGCAAAACACGGCAATCGCGCCGCTTCTAGCCAATCGGGAGCGGCGGATTTGCTGGAGGCTTTCGGTGCTAATATCGAGCTTGCCCCAGGGCGCAGCGCGCAAATTCTGAAAGAGCTGAATTTCTGTTTCATGTTTGCCCAGCGCTATCATCCCTCGATGCGGTTTGTAGGGAGCGTGCGCAAAGAGATCGGGATTCGCACGCTCTTCAATATCTTGGGGCCGCTCGCCAATCCTGCTGGCGCCCAGATGCAACTCTCAGGCGTCTATGCCGAAAATATGGTGGAGCTGTATGCGCACGTGCTCGTGAACCTCGGTGTGAAAAATGCAATGGTGGTGTATGGGGAAGACAAAATGGATGAAATTTCGCTCAGTGCCCCTACCATTGTGTGTGAAGCCGTCGATGGGAACTTCCGTCGCTACGAGATCACCCCAGAAGAGTTTGGCTTTGAGCGCTGCCAGAAATCAGATCTTCTCGGCGGTACGCCCGAAGAAAATGTACGCATCGCTATGGATGTGCTGAGCAACCATCCTGGCCCGAAGCGCGACGCCGTAATCTTTAATGCCGGTGCGGGCATTCATATTGCTCGTCCAGAATTTTCGATTCGTGACGGCGTACAGATGGCGCGTGAGGCGATTGCTGACGGGCGGGCGCTGGCTCAACTAGAGGCGTTCGTGCGCGCTACCCAGCAAGATTGACGAAAACCCAGGTGTGCCCCAGGCCGACGCGCTGCAGCCAATGCGGTATGCCGAACGGTGCATAACCGGCGCTGAGGCCAGCGTAGCGAATCTGGTGCGGTAGAGCTAAGGCGGCGCATCTGGCGCGGCACAGCCAACGCATTGCAGCCAGCGCCCGCATAGCTAATGCCGCGCATCCCACGCAGCAGAGCCGAGGTAACGCATCCACCACAGCAAGGGCTGATAACGCAAAACTGAAAGGAACTCAGGCAATGATGGCCACTACTATTATCGACGAGATCGCCGCTCGGCGCCGCGAGACGCTCAAGAGCCGTATCCGCGAGATTCCCCGAGACCAGATGGAAACTCTTGCGCGCCAGGAGACGCGCCCACGCCCGCCGTCTTTCGAGCAGGCATTGCAAGCAGATGGCGTCTCGTTCATCTGCGAAATCAAGAAAGCATCCCCCTCCAAGGGGCTGATTGCCGCAGATTTTCCCTATCTGGATATAGCTCGTGATTACTGCGAGGGAGGGGCAGCCGCCATTTCTGTGCTCACGGAGCCGCACTATTTTCTCGGTTCGGATGATTATCTACGCGATGTGGCGCAGAACGTGCCAATTCCGGTGTTGCGTAAAGATTTCATTATCGACAGTTATCAGATCTATGAGGCACGGGTGCTGGGAGCGGCTGCGGTGTTACTCATTTCGTCGCTGCTCAGCGATGAACAGCTTGCCCAGTATATTCAGCTCACGCATACGCTAGATATGGCGGCCTTAGTGGAAGCCCACACTGCTGCCGACGTGCAGCGGTCTCTCGATGCGGGCGCACGGATCGTGGGTGTGAACAACAGAGATTTGCGCACATTTGCCGTGGATTTTTCCACGACGGCGCGTCTGCGAGAACTCGTGCCGCCCCAGATTGCGTTCGTCGCTGAATCTGGCGTGCATACCCGCTCCGATGTGCAGCAGCTAGAATTGCTGGGGGTGCATGGGATTTTAATTGGAGAAACGCTGATGCGGGCGCAGCATCGCGTGACGGCATTGCGCGAGTTGCGAGGGGAACGGCTATGACGCTCGTCAAGACCTGCGGAATGAGCCGTGCTGAGGATATTGCTGCTGTGAATATAGCTCGGCCAGATTTTGTTGGTTTCGTGTTCGCTCCCAGTCCGAGGCGCGTCACGGCGGAGCAGGCCGCGCAGTTGCGGGCACTTCTTGCGCCTGGTATCACGCCGGTAGGGGTGTTTGCGAATGAGTCAGTGGCAGCCGTGAGCGCGCTCGTCAATGATGGTGTGATCGACGTGGCTCAGCTGCATGGAGACGAAGAAGATGCCTATATTGAGCAGCTGCGCGGAGGGCTGCGCCGAGGAAAAATCATGCAGGTTTTTCGCGTCGGGGGCAGTGATACCCAGGACGCGCTGGTGCGGGCGCGCGATTCGCACGCCGATATGGTGATGCTAGATAGATATGACGAGCGCGCCTATGGAGGATCAGGGCGGAGTTTTGACTGGTCTGCTGTAGGAGATCTTGGGCGGGATTTTTTCCTAGCAGGGGGAATAAGCGCCGTGACGGCAGCGCAGGCAATATCGACACTCCATCCGTATGCTCTGGATGCGTCGAGTTCTCTTGAGCGGGGTGGCGTAAAAGATGCAGATCTAATACAAGAATTTGTGCAGACAGTGCGTGCCGTGGATTCGCAGCAACGCGGCGAATCGCAAAATCTGCTGGACGCGAGCAATGCGGCGATGCGTAGCCCCCTGGGGGCGTCTAGCAAGAGGGCGATCCTGAGGGCTCATAATCAAAAACGAGCTCACAACCAGAAACGAGAGGAAAGGACGGCGGCGTGATGGCTGAGCGAGAGATGAAAGCACCTGGCGAGAGTGTGCAAAAAGGTGGTGATGCGGGGTTTTCCTATGCTGATAAGGCTGGGAACGGCGTCACGAATGAGGCTCTCCTGGAGCGCGGCAGTGCTGAGCACAACGCTACCGCAGAGTATGGCGTCACGGAATATGAAGACAAGCCTGGGCGATACGGTGGCCACGGCGGGCAATACATTCCAGAGACCTTGATGAATGAAGTGACGGCTTTAGAGAAGAGCTATCTGCAGATGCGCGAGGATCCGCAGTTCCAGGCCGAGCTTGGGGATTTGCTGCGCAATTATGCTGGCAGACCGTCGCTGCTCTATTATGCGCGAGCTATGAGCGAGGATTTAGGCGGCGCCCGCATCTATCTCAAGCGTGAAGATCTCAACCACACTGGCAGCCACAAGATCAACAACGTGCTCGGGCAGGTGCTGCTGGCTAAAAAGATGGGCAAAACCCGTATTATTGCTGAGACGGGAGCTGGCCAGCACGGTGTGGCTGCGGCGACGGCGGCGGCGCTCCTCGGGCTTCAATGCGAGATCTTTATGGGACGTGAAGATACCGTGAGGCAAGCACTCAACGTGTATCGGATGGAGCTGCTAGGAGCTAGCGTGCACCCCGTTGATTCGGGCACGGCCACACTTAAAGACGCGGTTAATGAGTGTATGCGGGAGTGGACGCGCCGCGTGGACGACACCGCTTATGTGCTGGGCTCCGTGATGGGGCCGCATCCATTCCCGATGATGGTTCGAGATTTCCAGCGCGTGATCTCTCGGGAAGCACGGGAGCAGATTTTGGAGGCCGAGGGAAAACTCCCAGATGCGGTGCTTGCCTGTGTGGGAGGCGGTTCAAATGCTATGGGGATGTTTTACGAGTTTATTCCCGACGAATCTGTGCAGCTGATTGGCTGTGAAGCGGCAGGGCGGGGAATACATACCGGCAAGACGGCCGCCACCATCGCCACTGGCACAGAGGGTATTTTTCATGGCATGAAATCGTACTTCTGCCAAAACGACGAGGGGCAGATCGCTCCGGTGTACTCGATTTCTGCCGGCTTGGATTACCCTGGGATCGGGCCGGAACACGCATGGCTGCACGATATTGGGCGGGCGCAGTACGTGGCGATCACCGATGAAGAAGCCGTAGAAGCATTCGAGTATATAGCGTGCACCGAGGGGATCGTGGCTGCGATTGAGAGTGCCCACGCGATAGCTCAAGTGATGAAAATGGCTCCGCAGATGCGCCGCGATCAGGTGATGATCTGCTGCTTATCGGGGCGTGGAGATAAAGATGTGGCAGCTATTGCTCGCTATCGGGGAAAGGATATCCATGAGTGAGATTGCTTCAGCGTTTGGAGATAAAAAGGCTTTTATTCCGTTCGTGACGGCGGGTGATCCTTCGCTGCGAGACACCGAGGAGTTCATCGTGGCGATGGCTCACGAGGGGGCGGCGCTCATTGAGATTGGGATTCCCTTTTCAGATCCGATTGCAGAAGGGCCTGTGATTCAAGCGGCGAATGTGCGCGCTCTCTCAGCTCCTGGTGGGGCTAGCCTGGAGAAAATTTTCCAGATGGTGCAGCGGGTATCGCAGCGGGTGGATGTGCCGCTGGTATTTCTCACCTATCTCAATCCGGTCTTCAAATACGGATATGATGCTTTCTGTGCCCGCTGCGCCGAGGTGGGAATCTCGGGGCTCATTATTCCTGATATGCCTTTTGAAGAGCGCCCTGAATTAGCGCCGATAGCCGCAGCTCACGGCGTCGATGTGATATCGCTGATCGCCCCCACCAGTGCAGACCGGATCCAAAAAATTGCCCGCGAAAGTAGCGGCTACCTCTACATCGTCTCGTCTATGGGGGTGACGGGAATGCGCTCGGCTATCAGTACCGACATTGAAGCGATCATGGCGCAGGTGCGCGCCGTCACGGATATTCCGGCAGCTATTGGTTTCGGTATCAACACTCCTGAACAGGCTGCTCACTACGGCACTCTTGCCGATGGAGTGATCGTCGGTTCTGCGATTGTAAAAATTATTGCTGAGCACGGCTCGGGGGCGCTTGAGCCTATTCGGCGGTATGTGCGAAGTATGGTGGACGCGCTGAACGCCGAGTGAGCAAGTGGACGCGCTGAACGCTGAGACGGCGTGACTTCCGAGGCGAGGCTCTGATGGCTTCCTGAGGAACTGCAGTGGCAAACTCAGAGGCAGCTATTCTGGAGTGTACATTGTACCTGGCGTGTACATTTCTTTTTTACGGTGGAGTTGGTGGCGTGACTCTGGTGAGGTAGTGCCGGTGGGTTGATAATATCGGTCTGGCGGATATTATCGGCACATCCGAGAGCAAAACCTGGCCATCGCCATCAACCTACTCGACAGTGAAACCTGACCACTGCCATCAACTCGCCGGCCTGATCAACTCGCCGGCCTAACCAGCTCGCCGGCCTAACCACTGCCATCAACTCGCCGGCTCGATCAGCTCGCCGGCCTAACCAGCTCGCCGGCCTGACCACTGCCATCAACTCGCGGGTCTGATCAACTCGCCGGCTCGATCAACCTGCTGCTCTGATCAGGCCGGCGACCCGTAATGATTATTCAACACGGCGACCATAACGGTTATTCAACGAGAAAACCCCAGGGCTAGCGGACAAAAGTTATTGATTTTGGGTTAGTAGTCGTTGTGGTAGAGGGTGTTGGTGTGGAGTTTGTTCCAGTCTAATTCTGTGCCTCAGCGTTGATGGCCGCACTTATCTTTCCCATTTCTCACCATGCCAGCCCCACACACGGGATAACGCTTCTTATTCAATCCCATACCCACAAGTATGGAACTAGTTTTCACCACGACTTTTGCCTGCTATCACAAGCAAAACCCGCGCTCCTATCAATAACTATTGGCCAACCAAAAACTCGAGTCGAAACGACTTTTCATCGACTTTTCCCCACCACACCAACGAAAAACAGGAAAAGCATCAATAACAATCGTCCACTAGCTCAAACCCCACAACAGCCGGCAAAGTCACATCCTATCGGTAGCTATTCTGGGCTAGCTCGAACTCTGCGATAGCAGCGCCACCGGCTCTGTGTCCGCTGGTGCCCACAGCAGATCGGGCATCAGCTGCGGTTCTACCCAGCGTAACTGCGCGTGCTCCGTGCGTTCAGGGGTGCCGCTTATTAGCGTGGCTCGAAACACGGTGAGCACCACAGTGGCGAAGTCGTACGAGTGCTGAGTGGTGCACACTTCACTGCCAACGGAAATTTCGCAGTGCAGCTCTTCCCGAATTTCGCGTTGCAAAGCCATTTGTGGACTCTCGCCGAGCTCAATTTTACCCCCAGGGAACTCCCAATAGCCGCTCAGTGAGCGCCCAGAGCCGCGTTGGGCACACAAAATTCTCCCATCGGCGTCACTAATGGCGGCTCCGACTACCTTTATGACGTTTGCTTCTACCACGATGCAATTTTATTCTTTTTCCTTTTCTACTCCGAGCAGGCGTGGCATCGCTGCGCGTAGGAGCGCCGTGGCTGTGCACATGGGCGGGGGTTGCCATCATGCGCAAATCGAGCTTGCGTAGCACGACGTCGGCCACGGCTGGATCTACTGAGCTATCCTCGCGGGCGATGAGTACTTCTGAGCGGGCGGCATCGCCGAGAACCATCAGCATATGGGTGAGGGCGCTATGCGTTGGGCGCTGCCCGCGCTCTTCTTCCTGATGGTGCATATCCACTTCCGCCACGGCGGCAGATGGGGTTGCTGCCTCCGGATCGGGAGATTTGCTCGGGTCATAGACGCCTAAAGTTTTGCCTTTTGACGTGGGAAAACCGAGGTTGTCGGAGTTTTGTAATTCTTCGCTGATCGGCACTCCGAGTTCGTGACGAATCGTAATGAAGCGGGCGCGCATCACCTCGCGCAACTCTGGAGTGAGGTGCATCCCAGGGTAAGCCATGCGGACAGCCTCCCAAGCAGCGAGCTGCATACGCTCAATGATGGCAGCAAATTCCGCCTTAATTTCGCCAGGATCTTGACGAATATCGAGTATTTTTGCCACGCTCGGCAGCGTGAGTCCAGTGGGCACGAGCGTCACGATCAGCACCGCAGCCGCAATGGAGATCACTTCTGAGCGCATGGGGAAAGGTAACCCCGTTGCCGTCAAGCTGGGCAAACTGAGCGCCAGGGCGAGAGTGGCGACGCCGCGCATCCCGCACCAGGTGAGCAGTACTGCCTCGCGCACTCTTTTCTTAGGTTTGCTTGGAGACACAAAAAACGTAAGTACAAGCATCGCTGCAAAGCGCACAGAAATCACGACGACGCAGGTGATTGCCGCTGGGCCAACGTATTTGAGCACCCCCCATCCCTCGTATGCGAGCAGCCCTTTGATCTCTAGCCCCATCAGGCCAAAAGCAGTGCCTGTGACCATCAGGTTGGCCACTTTCCAGAACGTCAGGCGAGTGAGGCGAGTTTCTCCATCCTCGGTTAGCTGGTTGCGGTTCGTCTCAAGAGCCGTGACCACCACGGCGATCACGCCCGAAGCGTGAAACTCTTCAGCGAGAATATAGGCGGCAAAAGGAGCGACTACTGAGATAGCGGCGCCAGCCTCGACGCTGGTAATAGCTCTGCCAGCCATTCGATAGAGCCAGCCGATGAAAAATCCGATGGCCACGGCCAACGTGGCTGCCAGCACGAAGTTGAGCACAATGAACGGGCTCAAACGCTGATTGTTGAGGCTGGCTGCCAGCGCCGCTTGAAATAAAACGATGGCAACGGCGTCGTTAAAGAGCCCTTCGGTGGAAAGCACCGTGAGTAATCGGCGAGGCAAATGAGCGGGCTCGGAGACGGCTTCCACAGCTACCGGATCGGGCGGAGCCACCATTGCTCCGAGCATCAGGGCAACGGGGAAGACCATCCCAGGTACCAGCGCCCAGATCATTCCAGCCGTGACGAAAGCCGTCACCGCCGTGAGACCAAAAGCGAGCAACAGGAGCTCTTTCCAGCGCGCCCGAAACACTGCCCATGAGGTTCGCTGCGCGGTGGCAAAGAGCAGAGGGGGTAAGAAAAGCGGCAAAATGACGTCGGGGTCGATGTGGACCGTAGAAAATCCTGGAGCGAAAGCGATGACGATAGCCACGAGCAGCATCAAAATCGGATAGGGGAGTTTGAGGCGATCACCTACCACGACGCAGGCCACTGTCAAGACCAGCAGGCACGTTACCACGATCAACATGAGCATATAGCTATTGTATCGGCCAAGCATTCGATATGGGCATTTGCACGTCAAGCTATAACCTAGTGTTACAATTTGCACCAGATGTATCCACGCACAATTGGGGAAGGCAATAATGGCTGCACGCTTCCACTCTAAAATCCAAGTCGGCATCGTGGCCGTGCTGGTGGCGGTGATCGGGGTCTTTGCAGTGCTTTACGATGGTCACCCAAATACTGATGTGGATTTGCATGACGGCGGCGTGTGGGTGAGCAATGCCCGCGAATCGCTGGTGGCGCATCTCAATTATTCTTCGCGCACCCTTGACGGCGGCCTCAATCCCGTCACCACCCAATTTGATCTTTCCCAAGAAGGCAATCAGGTGTTGCTCGCCGACCAGAAAGCCGCGAGTTTCAAAGCTATCGACACCGCTACCATTAAGCTGTCCGATCCGGTGGCTGGCGGTATGCGGGTGGCGCATGGTGCCAATTTGGTGCTGCTGGCCGATGCTGACAAGAAAAAAGTCTGGGCTATGGATTATGCCAACTTGGGTTCTTTTAGTGACGGCTCCAAGGCGTTGCTGGACAAAGAGGCGCCGGCGGCTTTGGCGGTGACGCCCGACGATCATGGTTTTGTATTGGATGCTACGGGAACCGTGACGCGGGTGGAGCTGGGCGCCGAGCAACCAAGCACGGAGCAGGTGGGCACATTTGAGGTGACGCCGGCTAAAGATGCGCAGTTCTCGGCGGTGGGCGAGCAGCCGGTGCTCTTGCAAAATGGCACGCTCTATACTCTCAAAGGAGCTTTCCAGCTTGAGGGTGCCGATGCTGCTACTCGTTTGCAGCTTGGAATCTAGGGATCGAAGCAACACCTGGTGTGGAAGGAAGTGTTGTCGGGTGTTGTGGGAGTGTCGTGGCGTGGAGTATGCCTCGCGTTCATTGATGTGTGCTGCTCGGCGGGATCATTATGTGGAGCTTTTGAATCA
>JAQYTG010000020.1 GCA_028724905.1 Actinomycetaceae bacterium
AAACCACGATATTTGGCACGACTGCCACATTCTTCACCCCGTAATGCTCCAGCGCCTGCGCCAAAACTGACGACACCGCCAGCACCCGATCAGGGCAGCGCTCAAACTGAGCCAGGACGGCGGTGAGTGTGCTGCGGTGCAGATACTGCGACCAATGCTCGGTGTGCACCCACGGGCGCGGCACACCGCTGACGGCCAATGCTAGCAATGCAAAAGCACCCGCCGAGTGCACGATATCTGCACGCTTCGAGAACGCGCGAATACGGGCGGGAAGTCGGAGCATATCTGCGATGGTGCGCGCCCCCACTCTCTCGATCAGCACTCCGCCGCGCACAAGTTTTTCCCTACCGGAAAAGCTGCGGTCAAGATGCATCACCCGCACCTGATACATCTCACTGAGAGCTTGCACATCTCGTTCGACGAAAGGAGCCGTATGCGCAGATTGGGCAGTGGGATACCACGCCGTGATATATGCGATCTTCATAGCCGCACCTCTCCTCCGCTACTTCAACATCTTTGTTATCTCAATATCCCCATTACTTTAATATCCGCGCGAGCGCAGAACTCGCCATAAAACGCAGCGGTGCCTCACGGTGCAGCGCCATGCGCCAGGAGCGCGGCATCAGCGTGGCCGGCGTACCAAAACGCCGCCGCGCCAAAGCCGCATCGTTCAGCTGCGCAACCGGAATAGCAGGATCGAGCAACGCATCCACCAAGCGCACATCAGCCTGCGAGAGTATTTCTAGGCACTGCGGAGCCGCAGCCAGAATGATCTGCACCCAATGGGCGATGTAGCTACGGTCGTCATCCGTCCACATATCGCGGTGCGTGCGCAGCGCAGCATCCGCTCGCATCCACGCGAAACCAAAAAAGTGAATGCGCAAATACTTGAGAGCTAACGCCTCCCTGATAGGCGGTGACGCCGATCGCGCCTGCGCCCACAAAACTTCGCAGTGTTTGAGTTCCTCGCAGGCGGGGGCAAGGCGCATCGTCACGCGATCATTGGCATCAGAATTAATCTGGTAGGCAGGCCCTCGGCGCTGCACCCGAACCCTGCCCGCCGTCCAGAGCTGGTAGGAAAACTCTATATCTTCGCCGGTGGTGAGCTCGGGAGTAAAGGAGATA
This sequence comes from Actinomycetaceae bacterium, assembly GCA_028724905.1. Lineage (GTDB taxonomy): Bacteria > Actinomycetota > Actinomycetes > Actinomycetales > Actinomycetaceae > Arcanobacterium_A. Next base: position 1,126 of record JAQYTG010000020.1, read on the forward strand.
GCGCGGTCACGCAGAAAACTGCGGCGCATAATTCCCAACGGGGCGCTGCGGTAGAAGAGGCGATCTCGCACAGGAGAGCGAAAGCGGTACGGCAAGACGCGCACCGGCGGAGTCGGCACAGTCCTCCCGTTTAGTTCAGTACGCGCGATGACGGCATCAGCCCCTGGAGCGAGCTTCAACCACGCGCGCACTGCCCCTGGCTGCAACTCGTCGTCAGAGCCCATAACGGCTACCCACGGTGCTGTGGCACAGCGCAGCCCATAGTTAAAAGGCCCTGCTGGAGAATGGATCCCATCGCTATATTCCAGATACTGCACGCGATCACGCAGATCGCTGGGAATCACTGCGCGGATACGATCCGCCTCGATATTGTGGCACACCACGATAGCTCGCGCGCACTCTCCATTGCCCACCAACACAGAGCGCACCGCCCGCCCAATCGGACGGCTCGGCGTATGGCAAGCGATGATCACATCAACTATGCCAGGCATGAATCCTCTTTGCTCTCGCTATCGCCGTCGTCACCAGAGCCTTTCCCGAGAAGGAGTCGCGCTACCTGAGCGTTGATGCGTTCGAGTGAGAGAGTGCTCTCCAGATACTCACGCCCCTGTTCAAACGGCAACGGCGTAGCCAACACCCGTTCAGCAGCTTCCACCGGAGTATCCACTAGCCACTCACTAGGATAAATCGAAGCAGCCCCGCCAAGACCTTTCACCTCCGGCCAATCCCGCACCACCGGCACTGCGCCAGAGGCTATACCCTCCACCACCGCCTGATGAAAACTCTCCAACCGTGACGTCGATAAAATATACCCAACCCGACGCAATACCTGCGGCACATCGCCACGCTGGCCGAGCGTCTCTACAGCATCCCCATACTCTGCCACCCGATCCATCAACGCCTGTACCCAGGCATCCGGACCCACCGGAGGAGACCCTACCAACAGCAATCGCCACCGTTCGTCACGTTCACGCAACGCATCCAATACATCCAAAGCGAAATCAGGATCTTTCAGCCATAACGACCACCCAATCAATCCCAAGGTATGAGCGGCCTCAGAATCCTTATCTAAGTCAAAACGCCGAGCATCTAAGCCAAGAGGAATCACAGTCTGCATCACCCCAGACAGCCCAGGCCGATGCATCAACAGCACACGACGCACCCACTCAGACACAAACACCAACCCGTCACACCCCGACGCCTCCACAAACTGCGGCCACTGCGTTTGCGCTTCATACCGATGCACCCGAATCATCACCGGTTTATCTAGACGCGCCTGAGTGATGTATGCGGCCAGAGCAGTACCCCATTCGATCCACACCACATCGGCCTGATCCACCACCGCCTGCAACTGCGGCGTCAAACCAACGCTACCGCCCCGAGCTACCACCGCCGCCCGCCGAGCCAATTCCCGAGATTTCAGTTCAGTAAGCACGTCCGAGCGGCCAGCCACGTCAAAATCCAAGACTTTCCACCCCTGCCGCTCCAGATAAGCCCGCTGATCGGCAAAAAAGTGATTCGTTCCTTGGTGGGCGAGTAGTAGCGTACCTGGCCGACTCGGATAGTGCGGTTTCATCCGGCTGCGAGCCGCCGTCATGGCATTGTATGCACGAGATGCCCGCAAGAACTCAGTGGGCGCACTACTGACCACAAAAGGTGAAGAATCTGCGAGCGCGTAATCTTTATAGAAGAGACAATCGAGAATATCCGCAATGAGCACCGCCGCCTTATCGGCCTTCCCAGCATCCCAATAGCGATCAGCTCGCTGTAATAGGCGTTTGAGCGTAGGCTCCAGACCGTTTATTGCCGAGGGATCGTTCCAGTAGACGCGCAGCCGCCGCAGCAGCGCCTGAATGCTGGGGGGTAGATGCGAGCCGCTGCCATCTTCTATAGCGCGCATAAAATGATTCGTCTTAGTTCTCATCGAGAGCGGAGCTTTGACGCCCAGCATATAGAGAAACGGAAATACTCCATCCTTGGGCATACTGCGCACTAAATTCAGCACCAGCGGCAATTTCCCTGCTATCGACACCATCTTCACGAGCCCCTACTCACCATGCTATCCAGTGCAGATACCCACGCACCTATCTGATTTTCCGCGCTGAGCTGCTGAGCGACGCCATCTGAAGCGGCTTTCAGCTCTCGTACTCGCTCCGCCGTCAATAGCTGCAAACTGGCAGCGAGATCTTGCGCCTCAAAACCTTGGGTGACGATCCCATTCTGGGCGTTGTTCACTAGCTTCACCATCTCCGGCGAGGGACCGATAAGAATCCCCAAACGTGCCTGCACATAATCAAACACTTTGTTGGGCAAAGCCCAGGTATTGTTGAAATTCGAGGGGATCATCAGATGAACACCTACATCATAACGGTTCAACGTGCTCACCAGCTGCGTATATGGCACCGGCTCGTGAAAAACGATGCGTTCCGATGCGTATGTGTCTTTCAGATACTGCAAAAAAGGCGGATCGTTGGGTGTCAAATACAGATCCATCGTCACCGGAGCGTCAGATTCTTGAACGGCTTGCAGCGTGACGTCGAGATGCCTATTGCGCAAGCAGGCACCGGAATGCACCAACTTGATTGGCTCACTGACGGCTCCAGGGGTTAATGCAGCATAGGGCGTCGCATTAGGCACAACATCGACATCTAAACCATATTGTTCACTGTAGGCCTTTTGCAGACCGCCACTCACCGTGGTACACGAGGCGGCTCGTGGCAGATAATGTTTGCACAGCCACGAGATCCACGGCTTGCGGTATCGCGCCCAAGACGGATCGTCTTCGTGCAGAGCTGGATAGAATTCGTGCAGATCTGCATGAAAACCGTAACGAATCGGCATACGGGCAACGATGGGGACAGTATCGAGATCGTTGGCGATGGCCAGATCAAAACGGCGGTCTTTCAAGAGCTGCCATGCCTGCTTGATAGCGGGAATCTGCCAGTAAGCCATCCGATACTGGCCCAGCAGAATATAGCGTCCATTGACGGCGCGCAACGTATTCATCACGGGCAGTTGAATATGCCGGCTCACTCCCTCAGGAGCCTGCCCAAAACTAGCTGTCGTCACGTCATACGTATCTGCAAAGAGCCGCACTTGTTTCAACACCCGCGCATCAGAATTGATATCGGAAAACGATACGATCAGAAGTTGTTGCCGCTGATCAACCACTGTTTTAGACCCTTTCCTTGCCCTCTGAACGGGCAATATGCCGGCCCGTTGCCCAATAGCGCAATGGAGATTCTACATTGCACATATAACGCAATCGGCTGGGAAGCGCGCGGCGCACGGGTGGCAGTGCGAATTCTCTGCTCAACGCCTGATCTATCGCCAGCTTGTCTCCCTCGATAAGCGCCTGCAGAATCCGCGCTGTGCCTGGTTGGAACACCCCTGAAAATCCCGGAGCCTCAGCCGCTAACCGCTGCGCAACCGAACACAATGCCACATAGTCGGCCTCCTGGTGGGTATCACGAGCATCATCAGGCCCGCCCCCCAAGCGAGCGCGCACAGCCGAGAGCAGCTCAATTCGAGCCTGTTTCACAGCTAGTGCAAACCGCACATCCTGCGGTAGCTGCCTCGTGACGGGGTCATCCCACATACGCTCCCACAGCTCAGCTAATTGTGCTGCCGGACGCGGAGTGAGCGTCACTCGTTTTTCTGCGTCTGCACCCACCACATAAGCCGGATCTGCAAAACTGTACGATATCTGCAAATGCGACGTCCACAGTCGCAAAGACACTCTCTGATCTTCGCCAGTTTCCACATCTTCTGCAAAGGCCATATCTGGATCTTGCATGATGTCTGTGCGAAAAATCCCAAGCGGAGCAGTGCGGTAGAAGAGCCGGTCGCGAACGGGGTGCAAGTTGTTTGTCCGAGCAGTGAAAGGTAGCCGCCCCTTGCCCGTGGCAGGGTGTCGCAATGGAGCAATCACGCCGTCAGCTTTATCGTGGCGAGCACGGCTCACATACGCCGCGAGCGCACCCTCATCAAACCAGTCATCTGATCCCATCACCCCTACCCAGGGAGCGCTGGCTGCAGCGATTCCTACGTTAAAAGGTACTCCCGGATGCTCTGCTCCACGAAGACACGAGATAAGCGTTATACGGCTGGTATCGAGCCCGCGGAGTCGATGTTTCACCACTTCCTGATCGAGATTGTGAGCAACAACGATCGCTGCCGCCTGCGGGCAGGCCAGCACCTGGGCAACGGCACGTTCCACAGGCCGTTCAGCCTGATGCGTCGCCACCACAATCTGCACATCAGCGTTCATCGTCCCTCCCCACAAAGAGCAGCAACCGCACGCTCCCACTTTTGGATTTGATCATCCGCGCTGAGCTCGTAAGCAGCCTCATGGGCTGCCTGTTTCCAGCTACGTACACAATCGGGCGTCACCGAATCTATCAGCCGCGTCAAAGCAGCCTGGCTAAAATCGTCCGCTACAGCTCCTAGGCCATAGCGGCGCACGTAGGCAGCCATCTCGGGAGAGGGACCGATGAGAACCCCAAGGCGTGCCTGCACAAAATCAAAGAATTTATTTGGCAGCGCATAGCGATTATTGAAACTCGTAGGTGGAAGAGAATAAATCCCACAGTCATATTCATTCAAGGTACGCACTATTTCCGATGTGGGAAGAGGATCGTGCACGCGCACACGTTCATCTTGTTTGCTTATGCCCTCGATCGCTTGCACGAGCTTCTGATCGGTGGGCACCAAATAGAAATCAACTGTGCAATCAAGTGCCGACTCCTGCACGGCGCGTGCCAAGACATCGAGTTGCCGATCTGGATGCGCCACTCCGTGATGCACAAACCGAATCGGCGAGTGGACGGCGGTAGGATGTAGCTCCACATAGGGGCTCGCATTCGTCACCACTTCCGGACGAAAGCCAAACTCTTGCAGATATTTTTGCGCAATCCCCTCAGCCACAGTGCTCCACGATTGCGCTTTCGTCACGTAGCGTCTACATATCCAGGAGCGAAATGGCGAAATGAACCACTTCCAGCGGCGCAGCTGTTCTTTTTCCAGCGGAGCGTATTCATGCAAATCGGCGTGTACTGGGCAGCGTGGTTGTAAACTCAGCGCCAGCGGAACGGTGTCGAAATCGTTGGCGAGAATAGCATCAAATCTCTGCCCTGCCAGCAGGCACTTGCTCTCGTGCACGGCAGCATTGCGCCAGTATGCACGCTCATATTGATGCGTGACGACACTCGCATTGTCGTAACGCCAGTGGATAGCAGTATCGGGAATCTGGAAATGCCCTGCTACACCGTCAGGAGCCGCACCATATCCGCACGTATACAGCTCGTAGCTGGCAGCGAAAAGTCTCACCTGTTTGAGCACTCGCGCATCTCGATCAATCGGAGAAAAGGATATGATCAGCAGCCGCTTCTTGCCACTCATCTCGCCGCCCCGTTTGCTGCTGCGCTTGCCACACGACTGTTGCTGAGCGACTGTTGCTGCGCGTTCAGGAAAGTGTGCTCACTCATGGGCGGTATCCTTTCTCTGGATCAGACCAGAGAGTTCAGCCTGGTGGGCGAAAGCTGGAGCCGCTGCCACCACTTCAGCAAACGTACCCTGCGCTACCACTTTGCCGTCCTCCATAAAGAATAACACATCGGCATCTTTCACAGTGGAGAGCCGATGGGCGATAGAGATGAGAGTAAGCTCCCCGCGCAGCTCTCGAATAGCGCTAGCAACGTCCGCTTCCGTCTCGGTATCTAGAGCGCTCGTCGCCTCATCGAGAATGAGCACCATCGGATCTGAATACAGTGCGCGGGCAATACCCAAGCGCTGACGCTGCCCACCGGACAGAGCAATGCCGCGCTCGCCCACTTTTGCCTGCAACCCGCCTGGACGTTGCTGCACCGTCTCCCACATCTGTGCCTTTTTCAGACATTCGATCACTTTGCCGTGGTCAATCTCGCCTTTCCAGGTAAGGGCTACGTTTTGTTCAATCGTCCCGTCGAAGAGCGACACCTCTTGAGGCACGTATCCCACTCGGGAGCGCCATTGCGCCATCACGTCTTTCAGGCGCTGGTCGCCGAGTAAGATCTCTCCACTTCGAGCTTCCAGAAGCCCGAGAATAATATCGACGAGTGTGCTCTTACCTGAGCCTGATTCGCCCACAAGCCCAACGGACGAGCCAATTCTGATGCTGAGGCTCACGCCGTCAATAGCCGGTTTTTCACTGTTCGGATACTGAAAGACCACATCGCGCAGTACCAACTCTTGCGGATCACCAACGATCTCGTCTTTCCCGAGCACCTCACGGGCGCGCACATAGCCCTGCGCCGCCTCAATATCTTGCAAGACGGCGAGCACCTGCGCATCATTGGCATTGAGGGTGTTCATCGTCGCCTGAAAACCAGTGATCGACGGAATAATGCGCATACCTGAGACGGCGAAGAGCACCACCGCATTAATCACATCAGTAAAATCAGTGGAAATGGCATACTGTGCCAGCCCCACCACCAAGAAGCCACCAATAAGCGCCGTATCCATTACAAATTTCGGCACCGTTGCTAAAAACTGGATATTCGCCCGCGCGCGAGTGGCATGGAAGCGATTCATCTGCACGACGTCCGCTACTTCGCGGACTTTATCTCGCAGCGTAATCTCTTTGAGCGCCCCCACCATGTCCGTCATCAACCCCGCGACTTTGAACGAGTAATTCCGATTGACTTTGCCCGCTTCCACAGTGCGGCGCGAGAGCACCACATACAACAGCACCGATATCAGCCCGAGATAGACCAACGTCATCACGGCTGTGAGCGGCTGGGCCACCACGAGTACGACGACGATCAAAATTGCCGTCATAATGAGCGAGGGCACCGTGAGCAGCGGAAGAATAAGCCCCGCATTGACGGCTGCAATTCCGACATCTGCCATGCGCACTAGCTGACTCGTAGATCGAGAGAGCCGCTCTATCCAAGGCGCTTCGAGGTACGCCGTAAACAGACTCTTTCCCACCTCCATTTCAAAAGCGGCAAATTTTCGGGTGGCAAACCACTGCTGGATCACAGACGCAGCCGATTTCGCCAGGATAATGAGGGAGATCGCCAGTACCACCCAAATATATTTATCCGCCCCAAACGTTCCAACGTAGGGAATCACGATGGGATCTCCCGCTAAAATAGCCGTCATCGAAAATGCCAGCAACATTAAGGCGGCGACGTCGAGGACGACCAACAGCAGTGAAACAGCGACGTAAATGATCATGTATCTGCGTGCCCCCGAGGGCAGGTAGGGCACAATCGCCTGTAGTTTCTCCAAAGACTGTTTCATCGCTTGAGCACTTTCCGGTAGAGCTCCACCACTTTCTCAGCCTCACGCTGCCAGGTGAGTTCACGTGCCGTATCGGCAAGGTGCGCCCGCAAACGTGGAGAATCCATTGCGCCCCCACGTGCTTGTGCCAGCCCAGCAGCGAGAGAACGCCCCGTTTTTAGTGCCGCTGTTTTCAATGCCGTCGCCTTCCGCGCAGATGCAGTCAGCACGCGGGTATCGTGCGTGACGGCAGTGAGCACCAGTGAGACGATGCTTGCTCCACTCAGACCATGTGTAGCGCTCATATTTTCTCTTCCAGTAGCGTGGCAGCCACTCTCTGCGCTGCGTGCCCATCACCGTATGGCATGGCATCCGTTTGGGCAGGGCGTGCAGCTCGCATCGCCTGCAACATTGGTTCTCCTGGCTCTACCAGAGTGTTCCACCCGAGCTTCACCGTCTCCACCCACTCCGTTTCTGTACGCACCGTGATACATGGCGTGCGCAGCAAAAAAGCCTCTTTTTGCAGACCACCAGAATCCGTGACGACGGCTGCAGCGCTCATCGCCGCCCGCACTAGCTGCGGATACGGCAGCGGATCGTACCAGTGCAGATTGCCACGATCAACGAGCCCGCCATGCTCTTCCATGATGTTGCGCAGGCGCGGATGAGCCAGCAGATACACTGGTTGCGGCCAGCGAGAGAAAGCATCGAGAATCGCCGCCAGACGTTCTGTGCTATCGGTGTTTTGTGGCCGGTGGATCGTGGCAATCGCATACTCTCCCTCAGCACTCGGCACCGGTATCGAGTCCTCCGCCACGGCGTCACGCTGCGCAAACAGCACATCGGCCATCACGTCGCCCACGAGCACCGTCCGCTCTGCCAAGCCCTCGCGTGCCAGCTGTGTCACGGCTTCCTGAGTAGGAGCGAGCAAGAGATCGGCAGCGTGATCAGTCAGCACCCGATTGTGTTCTTCAGGCATTGAGCGGTTAAACGAACGCAACCCTGCCTCCAAGTGGGCAATCGGGACGTGCAGCTTCACCGCTGCCAGGGCTGCGGCGAGGGTGGAATTGGTGTCTCCGTAGACGAGCAGCCAATCTGGGCGATCCTGCAGCAAAATTTTCTCGATCTCTATGAGCATCGAGCCAGTCTGTTCGCCGTGACGCCCCGAGCCAATGGCGAGATGATACGCCGGCTCAGAAATGCCCAGATCTTCAAAAAATGCTCTCGATAGCAACGGATCGTAGTGCTGGCCGGTGTGCAAAATTTCGTGGTGCACACCGCTGGCGTGCAGTGCGCGATCAATCGGAGCGAGTTTCACAAACTGTGGGCGCGCCCCCACGACCGACATAACTTTCATAGCATCTCCAAGCGGGCTCAGAATAAGCGGGACTCAAAACAAACAGGCTCAGAACGTCACTACTTCGCCAGTAGCCGCAGAATCCAGGATCCCTTGAATGACTTTCATAGTGGTGAGGGCTTCGCGCATACTCACATGATCGTTGCTCACGCCCACAATGGCATCGCGGAAGTGCTCATGCTCCACTGCGAGCGGCTCACGCTTTTTGAGTGCATAGCGCACGATTTCACCCTCGGAAACTCCTCGGAAATTCCGGATTTGCTCCCAGCCGAGTTCCTCCGTGCCGTTCGCATAGTAGGTGAGATCCCCCATCACCGTTTCCGCCACGAGCATCCCTTTCTCGCCGAGCACTGCCGTCACCCGCTCTTTAAAAGGAGTGAGCCAGTTCACCAGCATATTCGAGAGGATCCCGCCAGCTAGCACGCCGCTTGCCGTCACTAAATCTTCGTGTTCACGCCCAGCCTGTCTGGCTGTCTGCGCGGAAATCGACGTGAAAGAGCCGCCGGCAATCCACATCTGAATATCCACATCGTGGGTAGCTAAGTCTTTCACCACGCCCACGTCGGAGATGCGAGCTGGAAATGGGCTCTGACGGCGAGTAGACACCTGGTACACCTTGCCCAGCTGGCCACTCTCAACGCGCTTGCGCATCTCTATGAGCGCCGGATTGCAGCGCTCCACATAGCCCACGGCGCCCACCAACGAGCGCTCTTCAAAAGCTGCCACCATAGCTTCACCCTGCTCAATCGAAAAAGCCAGCGGCTTTTCCACGAGCGTGTGCACTCCGGCTTGCGCCAGTTTCATCACGGTTTCAAAGTGTTGGGCGGTGGGCACGGCCACTACTGCAGCATCAATGCCAGCGTCGATGAGCGCATCCACATTAGGAAGCACCTCAAGCCCGCCAGCTACACCGAATTTATCCCCATAAGGATCGGCGATGGCCACCAATTCCACGCCGTCAAGAGCACGGATATTGCGCACGTGGTGGCGTCCCATCGAGCCAATCCCGAGCATCCCATAGCGCAGTACTTTCTCCGTCATTACGCACCTGCTTTCGCCAGAGTATTGACGGCGTTCACAATCCGCTCCAGATCCTCGCGGCTGAGCGATGGATGTACTGGCAGCGAGAGACACTGCTGAGCGACCATCTCCGTGGTTGGCAACTCTACACCAGGAGCATAAGGAGCGAGTGACGGCAAGCGGTGATTCGGAATCGGATAGTAGACGCCAGAGCCGATGTTGAATTCGTCTTTCAGAGCTTTCTGGAAACCGTCACGATCCTCCTGCACTCGAATGGTGTACTGGTGGTACACATGAACGGCGCCCTGCGCCACCTGAGGAGTGATCACCCCAGCAGCCGTGATATTCGCCGTGAGAAATTCCGCGTTCGCTTGGCGAGTGACCGTCCAGGCTTGCACTTTCTTGAGCTGCTCACGGCCAATTGCCGCGTTGATATCGGTCATCCGATTGTTGAGGCCGACGAGCTCATTGGCATAACGCTGTTCCATGCCTTGATTGCGAATCATCTGGGCACGGCGAGCCAGATCAGGATCAGCCGTGCTAATCATACCACCCTCACCAGAGGTCATATTCTTGGTGGGATAGAAGCTAAAAGCTCCGAAGAGGCCGAATGTGCCAACTTTCTCACCGTGCAGCGAAGCTCCGTGCGCCTGGGCGCAGTCTTCAAAAACCAGCAGCTGATGCCGGCGGGCGATATCCATGAGCTCGTCCATATTGGCCGGATGCCCGTAGAGGTGCACCGGCATGATCGCTTTGGTCTTATCGGTGATTTTTGCTTCTACATCGCGCGGATCTAAGCAGAAATGCTCGGCTTCAATATCGGCAAAGACTGGCGTGGCTCCCGCAATGGCCACTGAATTTCCGGTGGCTGCAAAGGTGAACGAGGGCACGATCACCTCATCTCCAGCACCAATACCTGCTGCCAGCAGGCCGACGTGCAGCGCGGACGTCCCTGAATTGACAGCTACGCAGTGCGATCCTTGCACCATCTGCGCCGAAAACTCTTCCTCAAAGGCCGCCACCTGTGGCCCTTGAGCTACCATGCCCGAAGCCAGCACGGCATCCACAGCAGCGCGCTCCTCAGCGCCAATCAGTGGCTTAGCTGCCGGAATAAATTCATCACTCATCAGGCTTCAACCTTTCGAATCGTATTGCCTACCTCTTCATAGACGTCCCCTGACTTCGGGCAACGCCACAGTTTTACGCCGGCCGTTTGTGTGCCAGCCAGTTTTGCACCCGCCGGTTGTGCGTCGGCCAGTTTTGCGCCGGCAATTTCAGCAGCGCTTTCACTCGCATTTTTGCCAGCGTCTTCCCCTGCACTCTCACCAACGCTTTCAGCGGCATCTTCGCTGGCGGGTACTAGCTTGACCCCCGCATGGCCAACCCAGCCGATTTGCCGAGCTGGCACGCCCGCCACCAGCGCAAATGGCGGCACATCTTTGACCACCACTGAGCCTGCAGCCACCAGTGCCCACGCTCCGATCCGCACCGGAGCCACGCACACACTGCGCGCTCCGATGGCAGCTCCCTCGTCGATCGTCACGCCCACCTGCTCCCAATCTTGCGCGGATTTCAGCGAGCCATCAGCGTTCACTGCACGCGGAAAGTGATCGTTCGTGAGCACCACGGCTGGGCCGATAAAAACGCCATCCGCAATCGTGGCCGGCTCATACACCAGGGCGTAGTTTTGCACTTTGCAATTCTTGCCCATGTGCACGCCCTCGCCGATATAGGCACCTCGCCCCACGATACAGTTCTCGCCGAGCACCGCGTGCTCACGCACCTGAGCCAGATGCCACACGCTGGAGCCATCGCCAATCACCGCTTCGTCTGAGACATCAGCGCTATCAATAATCCGCGGCGGGTTGCCCATCCTATCTCCTTCGGACATACTGCGTGTACGTTGCACACCACCTGCGACACATAAACCGTGCCTGAACACAGCCTAATCCACGACGGGCAGAATAATGGCCTATATACTCGCCATTGTGGCAAAAATTGCGCCCTGTGTGAACTGTAATTCTACTTGACCTGCATGATACATGAACGGGCATTCGCCGCCGCACACAGAACCCGATCAACCTTGAGCGCATTGCACAGCGAAGGCGCCTCCGCTCATTTGCCGCTGCGACGTTTCTGGGGCTGCTTAGGCTGATCTTCGGCATCCCCGATCTCGTGTATCGCGCGAACAGACCGCACTACCACGCACTGCACCGCCGCACACTGCACCGCGAGGGTAATTCCATGTATCTCGCGGTGTGCCACCGCCTGTGGCACAATGCCTGTATGCCGAGTTTCTCCGTCGATCAGCTGGTGCACGCCACGTGGCTCGTCATACCGCTGTACAACGAACAGACTGTGGTAGCAGACGTCATCCGAGATGCCTTGCACACCTTCCCGAATATCGTGTGTGTGGATGATGGTTCCAACGACGATTCTGCCACCCGCGCGCGAGATGCCGGCGCTGTCGTCATCAGCCACCCTATTAACCTGGGGCAGGGGGCTGCTCTACAGACGGGCATTTCGTGGGTGCTGACCTACACCGACGCTCACTACATCGTGACGTTTGACGCCGATGGGCAGCATCGAGCAAGTGACGCGCTGCGCATGGTGGAGCGTGCACAGAGTGAGAACCTCGGCTACGTGCTCGGCTCTCGTTTTCTCGGCACAGATCATCAGGCTGGCTGGCTAAAGCACCTGGTGCTCGTCACGGCAGCTAAGGTGGCGAGCTGGCGCACGGGAATGGAGCTCACCGATTCGCACAACGGCCTGCGCGTACTACGGCGAGATGCTGCGAGTGCCCTGAACCTCACGCAAAGCCGGATGGCGCACGCCTCGCAAATCATCAGCCAGCTGGCAGCCACTCGATTGCCGTGGGCTGAAGAAGCCGTCACCATCAACTACACCGAGTATTCACGTTCAAAAGGGCAAAGTTTGCTCAACGGAGTCAATATCCTCACAGAGATGCTCTTTGTGCCCAAACAGCATTAACCTAGACGTGGCGCTAGCTAAATCTATAGCAATAGAATCCATAGAACGTAGAAAGAGAATGAGTAGCGGGAAATCAAGCAGCGAAAGACTCAAGTAACCGAAAATTAATGATCAGGGACTCAAGCAGCGGGAGACTGACGGCAAGCCGCAGGCTTTGTTCCGGCAGTGGCACTGTCGCCTAGAGATTGGACACACTCAGCCATGCTTATCAAAATCATCCTCATTGCGGCCGTGCTGGTGATTGCGTATTTTCTCGTGCGTTCCACGGCCAATGTCAAAAACGTAGCACTACGCCGGCTCTTGCTGGTGGCGTTTGTACTCCTGGCCATTATTTCGATTGTTTTCCCACAGGTCACCAGTGCAGCAGCCAATCTCGTCGGCGTGGGGCGCGGCGCAGACCTGCTGCTATACCTGCTGATTATTGCTTTCCTCTCCTACGCCGTGGTGAGCTATCGGCGCATGAATATCCTGGAGTGGAAAATCACGGATTTAGCCCGCGAACTGACGATTGCTCGCTCGCATCCGCAAAACCTCACCAGGAAAGAGTGCCCCGTACATGATCAGTCTGCGCCGCGTATAGCAGATGCTTCTGGCAGCGCCCCTCAGACTCCGAACCCTCCGCGCACATCGACAAACGCTCCGCTGAGCACTCCGAGGGCAAATACCCCAACGAACACTCCAGACAATCCCTCAGACGAGCACTCCGACTAACGCTCTGAGGGCAGATACTCCGATGGGATGGGCACTCCGACTAACACTCCGAGTGCAATACCGCACACCCCTAGCGCGGATGTACAGCCAACGCTGCAACCCTGATGCCGGCACCACCGCGGATCTCAGTGCAGACATCCGCGGCAGGGCTAGCCTCATTAAGTAGGGCTACCCTCATTAAGGCTAGCCTCCTCCATATATACGATGTGGAGACGCACCACGACGGCAGGGCTAGCCCCACTAGGCAAAGCTAGCCTCACCGAGCCTTAGCCTCCCGCCTCCTCTCACTGAGACAGTACGATTGGCGTCACCACCCTACTGTGCGACATTCCTCAGCACGGGGCACTTAGTTTTTGTCTCTGCGCCCACTAAGATATTCGGCATGGGCAAACATACCGCCACAGACACAACAGCTTCCACAGCGACGAAGCTGCGCAGTGCGCCTTCAGCATCGCACGCGCAGCGGCCGCGCGCTGAAGCTCGTCTAGAAAGTAGCGACAAAAGCGCCCTGACGATAGGCCCACGGCACGCCTTGCCTGCTAAGCGCGCTACAGCGGTGTGGCGCACGATCGGCCTGATCTTGCTCTCTCTTGCCCTCATGGGCACAGCCGCCGTGACCACACTCTATATGCGGCTGCAATCTAATATCGACCAGTTTTCCATCCTGCGTGCTGGCGGCAGCGCTCCTGCCAGCGTTGTACCTCTGGATCAAAAGGCTGGCCAGCCGCTCAATATCCTGCTTCTCGGCTCCGATGCCCGCCCAACCGGATCTGAAACTGTGGGGATGCGTTCAGATACCGTGATGCTGATGCATATATCAGCTGATCGCTCACGGGTGGATATCATCTCCATCCCGCGCGATACCCTCGTAGACATCCCCGCCTGCCGTATGCCGGACGGCTCAGAGAGCACCCCCGAGAGTGACGCCATGTTCAATTCCGCCTTTTCTATTGGCGGCTCTACTGGAAACGTGGGCGCTGCTGCTTCGTGCACCTTGGCCACAGTGGAACAGATGGGCGATATCTTTATCGACGGTTTTGCCGTGGTGGATTTCCAATCCTTCCAGGCAGTTGTGGATTCTATTGGCGGCGTCGAGATGTGCTTCCGAGAGGATATCTCCGATCCCGATGCAGCCCTGGATATCTCTGCTGGATGCCACAATCTCACTGGGAATCAGGCACTCGGCATTGCCCGTGCCCGTCACAGCTTAGGCGATGGATCAGATATTTCGCGTATCGGCCGCCAGCAAGAGCTGGTTTTCAGCATTGCCGACAAACTCTTATCGAAAAATATCTTTACCGATACCCAAACTTTCTACCAGGTGGCCTCTGACGTCACCCAGAATCTCAGCACCTCTGCAGGGCTTGGAGATTTGCGGGTGCTCGCCGGCCTTGCCTATTCCCTGCGCGGACTCAATGCCGGAAATGGACTGAATCTACTCACACTGCCGGTGATGCCGGATATGAACGACCCAAATCGCGTGCGTGCGACTGAATCTGCCGGTGACGTGTGGGACGCAATCCGCTACGATCGCCCTATCCCAGCCTCTGCACTCAATCCGCCACCTGAACAGACAGAAGTGGTGGTGCAAAATCGCCAACCGAAAAACGGCGATTCCGATTCTTTCACAGACGATTCTGATACTGCCTCAAACTTTGATGGAGACTCAGAATGATGCCTAATTCGTACAATTCCACTCCGCCTAGTTTCGCTCCGCGTTCCCCTCGCAGACGCCCCTCAATACAGGGGGCAAAGCCCGTAGGGCGTGACGACGCTACCCAGCCGTACTCAGTAGCTTCTGGACGCTCCCACGTCACCTCCGGCGATCCCCATGCCCCTGACCAGGCTCTTCATACTTACCCCCCTGAGCAGGCCGTTCCCACATACCCTCCCAAGGCATATCCGCCGCGCACCTCACCGACAGCGCAGCCCCCGCAATTTGCTCCTGCTAGAGTCCGCGCACCTCAAACGGGTGCAGCGTCTCCATACTCCAGGCCAGCTCCTGGTGTTTCTGCTACTCCGCCTTACAGCCAGCAGCAGTTCGGCGGTGCTCCTGTGCGTGCGCCCCGATCTGGAGTGCTGCGCAAAATCCGCCGAGGCATCCTCATTGCACTGGCTCTCTGGCTGGCTATCACGCTGGTATGGGTTGGATATCTCTATTCTTATGGAAATGCCCGCCTCAACCATGTGGATGCTCTCTCCGGAGCACCCAATACCCCTGGCACCACCTACCTTATCGTCGGTTCTGACCAACGCTCTGCCGGTTCAGCAGATCCCACTGGGGGAATGCGCTCCGACACAATTATGCTGCTTCACAAACCCGCTAGCGGAGCGCCGTCACTCATTTCTATTCCGCGGGATGCATGGGTGGATATCCCTGGCAACGGGGAGGCCAAAATCAATGCTGCCTTTGCCTGGGGCGGGCAAAAACTGTTGGTGCAAACCGTTGAGCAACTCACTGGCCTCACCATTGATCACTATGTACAGATCGGGATGGCCGGCGTAGAGGATCTCACCGATGCCGTTGGCGGGATACATCTGTGCCTCACGGATAAGAATCTCTCATTCCCGCTCTCCGATCCGGAATCCAATCTCGTATGGGAAAAGTCTGGTTGCAAAGATGTCGATGGAAAGACCGCCCTCGCCTTTTCACGTATGCGTAAAGCCGACCCCCAAGGTGATATCGGCCGCACGAAACGTCAGCGCCAGGTGGTTGGCGCCATCTTGCGCAAAGCCCTCTCTCCTAGCTTGGTTATGAACCCATTCAGGCAAAAAGACCTCGTAGGATCCACAGCCAGCGTGCTCACGGTGGACTCTAAGGATTCCATCGCTGATATTGGCACCGCAGGGCTGGCGCTGCGCACAACTATGGGCGCTGACGGCTTACTCGGCACACCGCCGATTTCCAGCTTAGATTATTGGGTAGATGGCCAATCAGCCGTACAGCTGGATCCTGATCGGATTGACGAATTTTGGAAGAAAATGCGAGAGGGAACGCTGACGGCTGCTGACTTCAAACAGCCAGGGCAGTAGCACAAGAGGAAGCTGTAGCAGGGGCTGTGCTCACACAATCACAAGCCTAGGTGGGCGCACAGCAAAAGCGCCGCTAAAAAGTTCGGGCTGCCGTCACCGCCGCTGCTCTCGGCGATAGTCACGCTCGTTGAGTACCGTCACTTGTGCGGCGTTGATCGTACCAATGCCCTCAAGCTCTGGGATATCGTAAGGCTGGATAGAAAAGCCTGAAGAGTCGAGCTGATAGAGAGCCTCAGCTGTGCTGTGGTCTACTAAAATTCCATTCACCGGCGCCACCGAACATAGACGCGATGCCAAATTCACACTCGGGCCGAAGATATCACCAAACCGGCTCACGATTCCACCCCACACGAGTGAGGCGCGAACATCTGGCATATTCGGCGTTTCCTGCAATGCTTTCACCACATGATCAACTACCTGCACGCCGGTATCGAGATCATCTGCCACATAGAGCACTGCATCCCCCACCATTTTCACTACGCGCGCACCATACATGGAGATCACGTCGCGGCAGGTGAATTCAAACGTCTGGACGAAATCCACCAGTGCGTGCGGAGAAAGCTGCCCTGATGTGTGCGTGAAGCTCACCAGATCCACAAACCCCATAGCACGCTGAAGCTCCAGCGTCTCGTTTGCGGCTGGATTTTTTTGCTTTTCAAGATTTTCCAGTTCAGTTTCAGAGCGACGCATAAGTGCCGCCATGTGTCTGCGCCAGGCGTACTTCATCTGGTACATCAAGAATTCTTCATACTCGTCAATGTGCTCTAGCACGGCGTGACGGGCACTCACCTCATCGAGATCAAAGCGGCCTTCGAACTCTTCCACGAGCGCCTCGTACTGCCAGAGCACCATGCGATCTGCCAGGTGGCTCTGCGCCCGAATGAGTGAGTTGAGGGTATCAGGATCGGTGAGCCCGTGATCCATCATGGCTGCTTGTGCTCGCAGCATATCGACGTCGTAATCAGTGAAAGTAGGACGATTCTCATCTAAAATCAACGGGAAGCCCATAGCCTGCCAAAAATGGCGCACATTGCCTTCGGTGAGGCCTGTTTGCTGCACAACGTCTGCCACTGTGTATTTTTCGGCGCCACCAATGAGCCGCCTCACGTGCTGGCGCACTGTGGGCGGAGTCTCTCGTTGAAGCTCACTAAGCTGCATTTCTCCGTTGCGAATCACGCGTTGATTGCTCTCATCAGGCTCTTCGCCATACCGATAGTCTTCTGTGGCTGGAATCACAAGCGCTACTTTAACAGGGTTCACCCCCACTTGCACCCGAAATGTGATCTTTAGGAGGTATTTTAAACATTCTCCCAGGTGACGCCCCCACGCACACTGTCTGATACCATCTGCCAGCACTGTTGGTTGATACCCTCGGCTGATACCGTTAGTCAGACCGACGTTAGCAATCGCGTAGCTGCGCTGTGGGCTAAGCAGCACAGCCGCGTTGCGCGGCTCGATCGTGCAGCTGAGCTGCGCGATTCAGTTGCACGGCTTAGCTGTGCGCGGACTAGGGTGCGTGACTCAATCACCTGGCTGAGCCACAGAGTTGAATTTATGCAACTGCGTAGCTGCGCTGCGTTGCTGAATGACATAACTCAATTGCGCAGTCCAATCGCGCGGCTACACGGCTGGGTCACAGGGATACGTTGGCGCAACCGCCCCGCACGCAGCTCATTTTCAACTCTCATTGCCAAAAATCGGTGACGGCAAACCCCAGCTCTCCTAGGAGCTCCCGCAGCAGTGGCAGAGAGATACCAACCACGCCGTGATAGTCACCCTCGATCCGCTCCACGAACGGCCCGCCACGCCCGTCCACGGTAAACGATCCCGCCACTTCTAGCGGTTCCCCGCTGGCAATATAAGCCTCAATCTCAGCTTCACTCAGCTCGCCAATAAAAACTGTAGCCTGGGATATGCCATTCGCTTCGCGCAAGCTGCCGTCACGCAGCCCACTATCTCGCAGATTGCCACCGTTCAGGCTGTCACCGCACTGATCGTGGGGCGCATCGCGCAGATCTATCACGCAGTGCCCTGTGAAAAGCGTGCCTGCGTGCCCGCTCATTTTCCGCAGCCGTTCACGTGCCACCTGTGCAGTATGCGGTTTGCCCACCACGGCACCGCCGAGCGAAAACATCGAGTCGCATCCCACCACCGCAGCCGCCGCCGTGGGATTCCCCTCAGCAATCACCTGCTGTGCCACTGCGCGGGCTTTCGCTGCAGCTAGCAACTGGACGTGTTGTTGTGCCGTCAGGGCACCAACACGCCGCTGCTCCGCCGCCACGAGTGCCTCCTCGTCTACGGAGCTCACTCGCACCTCGTGCCGGATCTGGGCGCTACTCAGCGTCGCCCGCCGAGCAGGCGACGCTGAGGCCAGTATTAGCTGCATCAGACGCGCTCTTCAAAAGCTGGCTCGTAGGTAAATCCTTGCGCCACACGGTCTTTCATCGGGGGCACATCGCGCTTATCTTCGCCGATGTACACCTGCCGCGGGCGGCCAATCTTGGTACTCGGATCGTTGATCATCTCACGGAACTGTGCAATCCACCCTGGCAGGCGCCCGACCACGAAGAGCGGAGTAAACATCTGGGTGGGGAATCCCATCGCCTTATAGAGCACGCCCGTATAGAAGTCCACATTCGGATAGAGCTTACGTTCCACGAAGTAATCGTCGTTGAGCGCCACGTACTCGAGTTCACGAGCCATATCAAAGATCTCAGAATCGGCCTGCAATTTATCGAGAATATCATCAGCGAGAGCTTTGACAACTTTGGCGCGCGGATCGTAATTCTTGTAGACCCGATGGCCAAAGCCCATGAGTTTCACACCGTTCTTCTTGTCTTTCACCTGGCTCACAAACTCTGGAATCGAGATCCCCTCTTCACGAATTTTGCCGAGCATCTCCAGCACGGCCTCATTTGCTCCACCGTGCAGTGGCCCTGAGAGAGCTCCGATAGCTGACGAGATGGATGCAAAGAGTGAAGCGTGTGAAGATCCCACCAAGCGCGCCGTGGACGTCGAGCAGTTCTGCTCATGGTCAGCGTGCAAAATAAAGATCTTATCGAGCGCGTTCACGATTGTAGGATCTACGTCATTGGTTTGGTAGGGCAGCCCGAACGTCATCCGCAGGAAATCTTCGGTGTAGCTCTTTGAGGCATCTGGGTAGAGTAACGGCAAACCGGTAGCGCGCTTTGAGGCATAGGCTACCATCGTCGGCACTTTCGCAAGCAGCAGCACTGAAGCCAGATCGAGTTGGCGCGGATCGAGCGGATCGAGCGCATCCGGATAGTATGTGCCTAGGCCTGCCACTGCAGATTGCAGCATACTCATCGGATGGCCGTTGGACGGGAACGATGTAAAGAAGTGCTTAAAATCTTCGTGGAGCAGCGTGTGCTTCTTAATTCGCTGAATAAACTGACTCAGTGAATTCGCATCTGGAAGCTCCCCGTAGATTAAGAGGAAAGCGACTTCGAGGAATGTGCAGTTTTCTGCCAGTTCTTCGATCGGGTAGCCGCGGTAGCGAAGCACGCCGTTGTCGCCATCAATGAACGTAATCCGAGAAGTACAGCTGCCAGTATTGGCGAATCCGTTGTCCAGCGTAATTGCACCAGAAGTTGCAAGCAGTTTGCCAATATCGAAACCGTCGTATCCGTTTACGGCCTTTACACGTGGCAACTCATAGCTAGCATCGTCAATCGTTATCGTTGCATTCTTTGCCATTGGGAACATCCCTTCACTCGTGTTCGTCGTCGAACGTACACATCACGCTTCAGTATATCGCGGCGCCGCCATATTTTCTCTCGATAT
The DNA here is from genome assembly GCA_028724905.1 of Actinomycetaceae bacterium. Classification (GTDB taxonomy): domain Bacteria; phylum Actinomycetota; class Actinomycetes; order Actinomycetales; family Actinomycetaceae; genus Arcanobacterium_A. Next base: position 21,305 of record JAQYTG010000020.1, read on the forward strand.
TGAGATAAGCCTCGCCAGCGGCGCTCTTTCATCCGCGCTTGTGCGTTGCTCTCTTTTCTATTTACACCTCAGCTTTCTGCGCTGTCTGTGTGGGCTTATCACACTCTTGCAGACACATAGCTATTCCTGCACCAGCTTATCGCCACTCCTGTGCTGGTTTATCGTGGCTCCCACGCCACCTCAGTCCCGTGTCAGTCCTGCGCCACCTCAAAGCCACGCCGCCGCCACGCCAGCGTTTATGCTTACGCTTTGCCGCACTCGTTTGCCGCCTGTATTGGCCACTCGCATTTATACCTGCATTTATTTGGATCTGCCCAGCTGCTGCCGCTTGGATTATTTCCTGCATTTACCACCGCATTGATGCCGGCATTAATACCAGTGTTTGCACCAGCATTAATACCTGCGTTTTAGCGCACCGGAAGCAGAGAGCCTGCACCAGCGCGCCAGAAGCAAGGCACCAGAAGTAGAAAGCCGAAAGCAGCGTGCCCCCACCATCACGCCGGAAACAGAAAGATACCCACCAATTACGGCAGACGAAATTCACTACGCAAGCGCTGTGCGGCGTCACGAATATCTATATCACTCGCCGTCAGCGAAAGCCGTACACTGTGCCGCGCTTGCTCATTCACGCCGTAAAACGTGCCTGGAGCCACGACGATGCCAACCTCAGCAAACGCCTGAACTAGCCCCCATGCGTCGCCGCTGCTCGGCGCATCTTGAGCGTGTACCCACAGATACAGGCCAGCTACATCGCCAGGATCATTAGCCAGACCCGCCGCTGGGAGCGCTTCGAGGAGCAGTTGCCTCCGCCGCGCGTATATCTCTTTTTGTTGCTCGACGTGCGCATCATCGGCCAAAACTTTTGCCATCACGTGCTGCACCGGCGCAGGCATCATCATTCCAGTGTGCTTGCGGATCTCACGGATTGGCTCCAACAGGCCGGCATCTCCGGCGATAAAAGCGGCGCGATATCCAGCCAGATTGGATTGTTTAGAAAGCGAATAGAGCATCAGCAGGCCAGTGGCATCACCATCAGTGACGGCATCATCCAGCAGACTTGGAGCCAGCTCCTGCCCCCACGTGAGCGCCGCGTAGCATTCGTCTGATGCCACAATTGCCCCGCTGCGCCGTGCCCAAGCCACAATCCGGCGCAGCTGTTGCACACTCAGCACATGACCGGTGGGATTGCTGGGAGAATTGAGCCACAGCAGCCTGATACCCGCCGGCCACGCCGACGGATCAGAATCCACATCGAGAGGCAACGGCTCCGCCCCTGCCAACCGTGCCCCCACATCGTAAGTGGGATAGGCAATCTGTGGGAACGCCACAACGTCTCCCGCGCCGAGCCCCAGCAGTGCCGGAAGCATCGCCACTAATTCTTTTTCGCCCAATGCAGGCAAAAGGTCAATATCTGCCGTGCAGGAACGGTGCGTACGAACCCACGAGCGAATTGCCATGCGCAACTCCCGCGAACCGATATTGGCGGGATAGGCGTGAGCATCCGCCGCTTCAGCCAGAGCTGCCAGCGCCACCTCGGGCACCGGATCCACCGGCGAACCAATCGTTAAATCCACCTCGCCCGCAGGGTAGCGCGCTGCCAGATCACGCGCTGGCTGCAGGGAATCCCAGGGAAAATCTGGCAATGCGCTGCCGTAGAGTGCCATGCACCTCCGCCTTTCATCATCGTAAGTGACGCCGCCAGGCTCAGCACCGCGTGGCGTCACCTACGAGGCGCTAGCAGCCCCTAGCGTTCACTTTTGAGCGGGCAATGCCGCCACTGCAGGATGATCCTTGCCGATGGCGCCGAGCTTGCTCGCACCCCCTGGCGAACCGATCTCATCGAAAAACTCTTGGTTGATCTTCAGGTAATCGGCAAACTCTGTGGGGAGATCGTCTTCATAGTAGATTGCCTCTACCGGACACACCGGCTCGCAAGCTCCGCAATCCACGCACTCATCCGGATGAATATAGAGCGTGCGCTCACCCTCATAAATGCAATCCACAGGGCATTCATCCACACAAGCGCGGTCTTTCTCATCCACGCATGGAAGAGCAATCACATACGCCATGCCAAGCTCCTTCTTATCTAGTCTCTCACTGAGAAGTACCCTCAGTATCGCGCTTTTGGCTTAAACCCACCAGCTCACACTCTCTTAATTACGGCATGATCTGCGCACGCAATTAGCTCTGGCTCCGGCACGCACAGCTTTGGCATGGACACGCATGACGCCAGCCAACACGTAGAACGCCAGAATCTCCTCAATGGCGGATCCGTCTAGTCGCTGCCAGATCCAGGCTGGCCTATCCAGGCCCCCACGGTAGCTGCCACAATAGCGGTGAGCGGCCAGAGCCGGTACTGCCAAGCCAGCGGCAAAACGAGCACGTCGTCTGTATGCCAAAATCCCGTGAGCCACAGCGTGAGCACCGCAACCGAGAGCACATACACCCCCACGCCAGAACCGCCGTGCCATTGTCTGCACAAGACCGATCCCACCATCACTATCACTACTGCCAGCACAAACCCGAGCCACGGCCGCGACACTGGCCCCGCGTTCACGAGCACGCCAACCACTGCGAGCGCCGCTCCCAGCGCCAGGCAGCCAATTAGTTTTCCAACTGAACGAATCATGCTAGCTGTTCGCTTTTTGGTTATTTGCACGTCGGCGGCGTCCAGCCTCACGATAGCGCTCCACCGAATCCAACGTGACCTTGCGGATGCGCACGATCTCCGGCGTCACCTCAATACATTCATCCTCGGCAGCAAATTCGATTGACTCTTCGAGCGTGAGCGTGCGCGCAGCCTGCAGCGTCTCAAATACGTCTGCCGTGGACGAGCGCATATTCGTCATTTCCTTGGCTTTCACCACGTTCACGTCCATATCTTCGTTGCGGGGATTCTCCCCCACCACCATGCCCTCGTACACGTCGTCACCGGGCTTGACGAAGAACGTACCGCGATCTTCCAGGCGCTGCAATGAGAATGCCGTCACAGCACCCGCCCTATCTGCCACCAGCGAACCCGTCGTACGTGATTCAATATCTCCAGCCCACGGCCTGTACCCATCACTAATGGAAGCACTGATACCCGTGCCATGCGTCTGAGTCAAAAACTGCGTGCGAAACCCAATCATGCCGCGGCTGGGTACCACAAACTCCATGCGCACCCAGCCAGTACCGTGGTTGGCCATCGTCTCCATCGTCCCTTTACGTGCAGCCATAAGCTGCGTGACGGCACCCAGATACTCCTCGGGCACGTCGATTGTGGCTCGTTCCCACGGCTCATACACTTTGCCGTCTATCACTTTTTTCACCACTTGGGGCTTTCCCACAGTGAGCTCAAAGCCCTCACGGCGCATCGTCTCCACCAGCACTGCGAGCGCCAGTTCTCCGCGATCTTGCACCTCCCAGGCATCTGGCCTGCTAGTGGGAAGCACCCGAATAGAGACGTTGCCAACGAGCTCCTGGGCGAGGCGATCACGCACCATACGTGCAGTGAGTTTGTGGCCTTTCACTTTCCCCGCTAAAGGAGAGGTATTGATCCCGATGGTCATCGAGATAGCCGGATCGTCCACGTGAATCGGCGGGAGCGGGCGCGGATCGTCTATATCTACGAGCGTCTCACCAATCGTGATATTGGCAATTCCCGCGATAGCCACGATATCGCCAGCACCCGCGCTCTGTGCAGGCTCTCGTTGCAGACCTTTTGTGCGCAGCAGCTCAGTGATATGCACTCGTGAGAGATCTCCCTCTTGGCCGTTCATCAGCCCCACCCAAGCATTTTTCTGCAGCTGTCCGCTGTAGATACGCACCAGCGCCAAGCGTCCTAGGAAGGGGCTGGAATCCAGGTTGGTCACTTGCGCCACGAGCGGAGCCTGCGGATCGTATTCAGGGGCAGGCACATACTGCAAGATAGCGTGAAAGAGCGGTTCGAGAGTGGTAGCGGCAGGCAACTCGCCATCCGCAGGGCGCTCAGTATCCGCCCGCCCAGCTTTAGCACTCGCATAGATCACGGGGATATCCAGAATGCGATCTAAATCGAGCCCCTCGGCATCTTCGATGTCCGAAGCTAAAGAGAGCAAGAGATCTTGGGTCTCCTCCACCACTTCAGCAATTCGCGCATCTGGGCGATCCACTTTGTTGATCACGGGGATCACCGGCAGATTGGCCTCCAAGGCTTTACGCAGCACAAATCGGGTCTGTGGCAATGGCCCCTCGCTAGAATCCACCAGCAGCACCACCCCGTCTACCATAGAGAGGCCGCGCTCTACCTCCCCCGAAAAATCCGCGTGGCCAGGAGTATCCACCACGTTGATCACCACACCGTCGTCAGCACCAAACTCTGCCGCGCTCGGGCCATCGTATTTAATGGCGGTGTTTTTAGCCAGGATTGTGATGCCTTTTTCTCGCTCCAGATCTCCAGAATCCAAAATCTGGGTGCCCGTGGATTCTACCGTGGCACGATCAGAAAAAGCGCCGCCTTGCCACAGCATCGCGTCCACCAAGGTGGTTTTGCCGTGATCGACGTGAGCCACAATGGCCACATTGCGAAGATCTGTGCGTTTTGCCATACACTTACCCAACCTAACTATCTGCCGCTATCTGCCGGCGTGACGTCATACACCGACGTAGCGCAGAGCGCCGTGCCTACAACACTCCAGCTTAATCTCCATCTGCTCTTCACGCACAAAGCACTAACGTTAGCCGGCAACGCACAGCGTAAGGCGTCCTGGATTACTCTGGGTTGCCCTAGATTGTCCTAGGTTATCCTAGGGTTTTGTTCCTACCTGTTTTTGAGAGGATTGGGCCCGACCCCCACCCCCGCATACGTATTACAATGTAATACAATTAAATTGCGTGCACATTCTACGTCAAGACTCTTATCAATCTTTGGTGAAGTCGTCGAGGTGCATCCCCTTTTTCGAGTTGACTAAGGCTTCTCTGGGGCACCGGCGTGAACTGGACCGACTTCCACCACGGCGGAACATGGCACGAAACCTACTAGCCCCCAGCAACACGATTTGGCCTATAAGCCTTAGTTTTCTTCGCTTCGTTTTCTTCGCTTTGGTTGTAGAAGCCCCACGCCACACCCTCCTTTCGCACTGTGTGAGAGAATAGCGGCATGGTTTACCTTATTCGCGGGCGTCACATGGCTATGAACGCCTCCCTGCTGTGGGCGTTCGCCGCACTGATGGTGGTGATCTCCGCCTGGAATGGCGGCTGGCGGGAGGCACTGTGGATCTTGCCTTTCAGCCTTGCTATTGCCCTGGTTGCTTTCGCCTGCTTTTGGCAACCTCGACTGATGCTCACCCCAGAGGGAGTGACGGTGCGCAACATCGTACGTACCGCATGGATACCGTGGCCTGAGTTGAAAGAAGTGGAAAACCGCTACGGGCTCTACCTGCATAGCTCACGGCTTGAGCGCAAAATTCCAGTGTGGGCTGTGCCCTCTCGCGCTATCAGCGTTGGATACGCGGGGCGCGCATCCGATGAGGACAAAAAGATTCACCTCGATTGGGATGCCTCCCCTGGCAAATATCACTACGTGATGAATATCCCACAGGCCTACCTCGCCCTCACAGCTAGCCGCACCCGACTAGCTCCACCCATCAAGGGAAAGCACGGGCACCACCACGACCCATCTCCAAGCACGCTACGCCCTAATGCGGCGAGCCTGGCCGCTCTAGCTGCCGCCCTCATACTGGCCGTATACTTCGCAAGCTCTTTAGCCATGTATTCGTAAGCTATGCATTTGTAGCCGTCTATCTTCTCGCGCATATATTCTTGGCTGCACATCTTCTTAATCCGAGCCCAACTTCTTAATCCCAGCCCGACGCCACATACTCTTGACAGCATTGACGCCGCAGACTTCTTTTGGCACTGACACCACGGACTGTTTACGCCGAAGACTTTTTTAGGCCGCTGACTCAATACGCCACAGACTTTTTACAGCGCAGACTTCTTTTAGACGCTGACGCACAATAACAGACTCAACACAGTACTGACGCGCAATCCACAGATTCTTGACGCTGAAGACTTTTGGCGTCCGCTGACGCACGATCCGCACACCAACACCCTGTACCACAACGACTACTAGCCCAAAATCAATAACTTTTGTCCGCTAGCCCCAAATCCCGCTACATAACTAGAACCCTCTCGACATCACTAGAATGAGGGCGTGCACGTTTTAGATCTCCTCCCTTTCGGCCCGATTGATTATCTCGACGTCGATGCCATCCAACGCGAACTCCATCGCCGCGTGGCTGCTCTTGAAGCTCCCGATACCCTCATCCTGTGGGAATCTCAGAGTATCTACACCGCTGGCCGCCGCACCCAAACAGCAGATATTCCCGATACGTCAGTGCCCGTTATTCGCATGGATCGCGGAGGATCCGTCACCTATCACGGGCCAGGGCAGCTAGTGATATACCCCATCGTGAAAGTGCGTCCTCCCAAAGACGTCGTGGCTTTTGTGCGCACCACTGAACTCGCTGTCATAGCTGCGATGCGGCGCGTCTTTAATCTGGCTACCACGCAAGTTTCAGGGCGTTCTGGCGTGTGGATCGTGGAGCCGAATCAGATGGATCGCAAGCTGTGTGCCATCGGGATCAAATTCGCTCGTGAGACGACGATGCACGGCCTCGCGTTGAACGTCACCACCGATGTAGAGAAATTCCATCGAGTGATCCCCTGTGGGATAGCTGACGCTGACGTCACGTCTCTGAAAGCTCTTGGCATTTCTGCGACGCTACCAGCTGTGGCAGATGCACTCATCCCCGAGCTGGCCGCCCGCTACCAGCGTTTCCTCCTTCGCCCCGACGAGCACGCCCACACCAGAGGAGTATGGGGTATATTGCACCCAGAAGATGCTGCGCCGAATATCTCTCACTTCGCCCAACTTCCCAGGCTTGACGCCAATGCCTGGCTGGCTGCGGCTCCTGAGCTGCGTGCTCAACAAGAATTGCCGAACGTCACTGGCGTAGCATGGACACCGAAGAGCTAGCCGTGCTGGCCAAGCACCGTGGGCAGTCACCGCCTGTAGACGAATCGCCGCAGTATCGACTGCGCGCGGCTATCCGGTTATGCGCAGATGAACGGCTGAGTAAATCTACAGATGCACAGCTGAGTAGGTCCACAAGATGCACAGCTAACGGATGCACAAGGCAGCCGTGCATAAATGCACGGACACCCGCGTAGCCACGCGGCTACGCACGGTCCAACGGCTATGTACAGCCATCCGGCTATGCACGGAAGCATAACCACTAGGTGCCTAGAGGCACAGCTACAGATACAGCAAGCGGCGAAAGGAGAGCGATGGCGAGCGCAGGCCGAGTAGATCCCCAGAGCCGTAAGCTGCTGCGCCTGGAGCAGCGCAATAGCCAAATTCCGCTGGAAAAACAGCGCCCAGAATGGCTGAAGACCCGTGCTATCGTCGGGGCAGAATATGAAGATATGCGCGCGCGCAACCGTGGAGCTTCGCTGCACACGATCTGCGAAGAGGGCAACTGCCCCAATATCTACGAATGTTGGGATGCACGCGAAGCGAGCTTCTTGCTCGGAGGTGATATCTGCACTCGGCGCTGCGATTTTTGTTTCGTCAAAACTGGCCGCCCCACTAGCTATGACACCGACGAACCGCGCCGCCTGGCTGAGCGCATTGCCGCGTTGGGGCTCACGTACGCCACCGTCACTGGCGTCACCCGCGATGATCTTGCTGACGGCGCCTCTTGGTTGTACGCCGAAACCTGCCGGCTCATCCATCAGCTCGCTCCACACACCGGCGTGGAATTACTCATCGACGATATGCACGCAAATGAGGAGGCACTGGCTACAGTTTTTGCTTCCCGTCCAGAGGTGCTTGCCCACAACGTTGAAACTGTGCCGCGCATTTTCAAACACATCCGGCCAGCGTTCCGCTATGAGCGCTCCTTGGAGGTGATCCGCGCTGCCCATCACGCCCAGCTCATCACGAAATCAAACTTTATTCTCGGCATGGGAGAGACGTACGAGGAGGTGCTGAGCAGTATGCGCGATCTGCGCGAAGCGGGCTGCGATATCCTCACGATCACGCAGTATCTGCGCCCATCTGCCCTGCATCACCCTATCAGCCGTTGGGTGAAGCCCAGCGAATTCGTGGAGCTACGCGATGCGGGAATGCGCATGGGCTTCGCCGCCGTGATGGCTGGGCCGCTCGTTCGCAGCTCCTATCACGGGGGCACGCTATGGGCGCGAGCTATGGCTGCAAAAAATCTCCCTATCCCTGAGAATCTGCGCGGCGTGGGAGATGGCAGCGCCACAGCTCGGCAAGAGGCCAGTGCGGTGCTGGCTCGCTTCGGCCGCTAGCTGCCAGTGTTAATTATGGGTGCTCGCTACCAGCACTAGCCACCTGCGCTAATTGGTCATACTAGCTGCCGGTGCTCGCTTGGGCTGTACTCTGGCCGTTCTTCTAGGATTTGCGCCGCTCGCTGTTGGAGCCACAAGGCTGGGAGGGCAGTGACGTCTACTACGTGATTGGTAGCTTTGCCGCCTATCACGAGGATCGAGATCGCGCCGCCGCCGATTATTACGCCGACCAGCGCACCTGGTTAGCCAACACCTGGATCAATATCATGGAGTCAGGCCGATCGCAGTCTGGCGTAGCTGCGGCTAGTCAGAAGTTAGCTATTGACGCTTAAGTCAAACGGTCCTAATAACTAGACTACTCCACTATGCCCGCGATGAAGCATATCGGCAATCGTTATGTGTTCATCTTGTGAAAGATAACGAGAAGAAATCGGCTGGGGCTTATCCATATCACAACGGTACCAATCCACACTCGGTTTCTCGTTACGTCCAGTTACACGCCTACGCCCATTGTGCCAGACCTTACCCGTGCGTTTCGAAA
>JAQYTG010000021.1 GCA_028724905.1 Actinomycetaceae bacterium
TCGAAACGCGCGATCAGGGATGGTGAGGTGGTCGAGCTCGTTCGCCAGATCCACGCCGAAAACTACGGGGTCTACGGGGTGGGGAAAATGTGGCACGCCCTGAGACGTCAAGGAGTGAACATTGGCCGAGAGCAGACCAGACGGATCATGGCTCTTGCTAGGGTAATAGGGTGAGCGTCAAGGAAAGAATCCCGTCACCACGCGTAAGAGTAAGGACATCAATACTCGCCCGGATCTGGTTCAACGCGAGTTCACAGCTCGTGCTCCGAACTGGTTGTGGGTCGCTCGTCACTTATGTGAGAACAGTGACAGGCTTCGTGTATGCGGTGTTTGTCACTGACGTGTTCTCTCGCCGTATTACTGGCTGGGCGTTGTCGGATTCGAGACCACTGAGGCGTTGGTGTTGCGAGCATTGAATCAAGCGATCTGGAATGCCCGCTCAACGAGCGGCCTGATTCATCACAGTGACCATGGTTCCCCATACGTGTCTGTGCCTATCATCAGCATCTTGTCGATGCTGGGATTATTGAATCAACAGGCAGTGTTGGTGATAGCTATGACAACGCGTTAGCAGGAGGGTGTGAATGGCTCATACACAAGAACGAGATCATTCACACCCGTAAGTGGCTGATGTTCTCGAGGTCGAGATTGCCACGTGAGGGTGGGTGACCGGTGGAACACCACGCGCCTGCACCAAGCCCTCGATTACCACACACCAGACAACATCGAGACCAAGTATTAGCAGCAACACCCACTATCAACAACAACAGAAAACAAGGCAAACACCTAGAAAGAAAACCCAGACCATTTCACTCCGGCGACTCTCTCTGCTAAGGCTAGGGGTGAGGGTGAGGGGCAAGAGACGAGGAGCGAGGGGAGGAGTCACACTCCCGCATTGATGCTCCTATGCCCCGCAATTGGACGGGTACCGCGCGCGGACGGAGAACTCACACTCCCGCATTGATGCACCCACGCCCCTGCATTGGCGGTCCCCATGCCCCTATACCGGCAGGTCCTATGGCAGTGCCCCATAGTGGTGCTCTTATGTGGCGCCCCTGCACTCTCGCAGTGACGCGGCTTTTACGACGACCCCTCACGCGAAAAGTGCGCGATGCAGCTCACGTTAGCGCCTCACTGGCTGGAAACCGTCTAGTGATATACCGCCGAGATCCCGCTGAATACCAGGCACCCCAGTCAAACGCTGATGACATACCGTTGAGAGACCGCTGGGGTATCCACTCCTGAGGTATCCCCACCTAAGGCATCCACTCCTGGGGTATCCGGGCCATTTATCTACTATTGGAATATACTGAGCGTATACTGAACATAGCTAAGCAAAACGGCTAAGGAGCGAAATAGCTACTGCTACAGCAATGGGCACTGGCAGCGTATTGGCTTCCCTGCCAACTCCTTGACCGTACCCTTGATCGTGCTTGCTCTGCGTAGCCACAGACGTCGACGCCGATACTCGTTCTGCTATAGCTGATTGGGTTTCCGCGTCGCGGCTGCGTCAGCGTCTCCAAACCGGTGTGCATCGGCGTTGATGCGGCGTTGGTGGTGGCAGAAGAACGAGATCTGCCACCACCAACTTCTTCACCTCGGGTTTCTTTAACTCCAACTTCTTCTCCCCTGATCACTCCAGCTTCTTTGCCTCAATTCTTTTCATGTCCTGGGAGTCAGGAACCGTGGAGCACATCGGACGCAGCGTCATGGTGCTGGCTATGTCATTCTCGTCTGTCCATCACGCACCCGTGAGCACGCCAGACACACATCGACGACACTCACGACCTTGCGATCACGGTGCGGTCTGTCCATCACACACCCGTGAGCACGCCGGACACAGCCGAACGCCAGGCAACAGACCTGGCGTCACACAACGAACTGACGTCACACAAGGATCTGGCGTCACGCAGCAAGTTAGCGCTAAGCAACGGGCTGACGTCACGCACACTGCACTCTCTTTCCCCTACACTTGCCCTATGAGTATTGACATCATCAGCGAGGCAACTGCTGAGCTTGAACAAGCATTCGCCCTCCTCGTCCCACAACTTTCCACGTCGTCCACCCCGATGGATCTTGAGCAGTTACAAGAGTTGCTTGCCCAAGACTCTCTCACACTCCTAGCTTTTCGCCCCGACGTTCCCAATGCCGCCGGAGAACGGCCAATTCTCGGGATGCTCTCGCTGATCACGTTCCAAATCCCCACTGGATGGCGAGCATGGATTGAAGACGTCGTGGTCGATAGCGCTGCTCGCGGGCAAGGAGCTGGAAAAGCGCTCGTTGATACTGCCGTTCGCATCGCACAAGAAAAGGGTGTGAAATCCGTCGATCTCACCTCTCGCCCCTCTCGCGAGGCCGCCAATAGGCTCTACCAACGCGCCGGATTCGATGCGCGAGAGACGAACGTCTACCGCTTCAAAAACTGAACGGATGTGCGGAAGCGCAAACTGAGCAAATGCGAGAATGTGCGAACTAGGCGATGTGAGAAAACGCAAGCTAAGTCGATGCAAAATGTACTAATTGAGCGAATATGAGAAATACGCGAACTAGGCGAATACCAGGAAACGTAAGCTAGGCGGATGAGAGAACGTGCGCCGCAGAAGAGGCCATCAAAGGTGCAGCACGTAAAAGGCGGGGAGTGCACCCACTTGATGCGCCACGCCGAATAGGCCGCCAAACGAACCGCGCGTAAAAGGCCAGAGGTTCTCATCCAATGCAGCTCCGAAGTCATCGCCTAATACACGCTATGCGTCTACTCTTGTGCGCTGACAGCATCGAGAGCTTGGCGAGAAGTACCTACCAATGCACTCTCAATGCACTCTATGCGTTTGCAGAACGTCTCTCTATAAATAGCCGGCTGCGACGCTAGCCGTCTGCTGAATTGATGCTCGTGGAACTGCCGCCCAGATTCAGCTTGTTCATACTGTTCATACGTGTGTGTCTTTAGCCCCGCTTCTCTTGCTCAATCTGTTCTATACTCAATCCGCTTTGCGCTCAATCTGTGAGCGATTCCGGCATCTGGGGCACACTCGCAAGCAAAGACGTATACCCTTAGATCGTAGCAATCTGTACAAACAGAGGAGAACACTATATGGATGTGCAATACAAGGATATGCTCCCGCTCGGGCCAGACACCACCGAGTATCGTCTCATCACACAAGAGGGCGTAGAACTTGTGGAGGGGCCGGACGGGGCAAAGTTTTTGAAAGTGAGCGAAGAAGCACTCACTACTCTCGCCGAGACGGCATTCCACGATATCAGCTTCTATTTGCGTACTTCTCACCTGCAGCAGGTGGCAAAAATTCTCGACGATCCCGAGGCTTCTCCCAATGATCGTTTTGTGGCTAAAACGCTGCTGCGCAACGCCAATATCTCGGCAGCTGGGGTGCTCCCAATGTGCCAAGACACCGGCACGGCTATTATCAAAGGCGAACGCGGCCAGAGAGTCCTCACCCCTGGCGTAGATGAGCGAGCGCTCAGCCAAGGCGTGAAAAATGCTTACACCACATTGAATTTGCGTTACTCGCAAAATGCGCCGCTCTCCATGTACGAAGAGAAAAACACCGGCACGAATCTGCCCGCCCAAATTGAGCTCTACGCTGATACCGAGCCTGGCTGCGAACACGAATACCATTTCCTCTTCATGGCTAAAGGCGGCGGCAGCGCCAACAAGAGCTATCTCTATCAGATGACGAAAGCTCTACTCAATCCAGAGGCGATGATGCCATTCCTGGAAGAGAAAATTCGTTCACTCGGCACCGCCGCCTGCCCACCCTATCACCTGGCTATCGTGATCGGCGGAACGAGTGCCGAATACGCCCTCAAGACGGCCAAATATGCCTCTGCACACTACCTCGACGCGCTGCCCGATCACGGCGGAGAGGAGGGCTACGGCTTCCGCGATCACCAGATGGAAGACGAGGTGCTTGAGCTGACGCGCAAAATCGGCATTGGCGCACAGTTTGGCGGTAAATACTTCTGCCACGATGTGCGCGTCGTGCGTCTACCCCGCCACGGAGCATCGCTGCCGGTGGCCATTGCCGTGAGTTGCTCCGCAGACCGCCAAGCCAAGGCCAAGATCACTCCCGAGGGCGTCTTCATTGAGCAGCTCGAATTTGACCCAGGCAAATTCCTACCTGAAACGACTGACGCCGAAATCGGACACACGCCCGATAACGACGTAGTACACGTGGATCTCAACCGCCCGATGGATGAGGTGCGCGCTCTGCTGAGTCAATATCCGATCAAAACTCGGCTATCTCTGACGGGCACGATCATCGTGGCGCGCGATATCGCCCACGCCAAAATCAAAGAGCGCATTGACCGCGGCGAGGGAATGCCGCAGTATATGAAAGACCATCCGGTCTATTACGCTGGCCCTGCCAAGACCCCCGACGGTATGCCCTCAGGTTCATTCGGGCCGACGACGGCTGCCCGCATGGATCCTTACGTCGATCTCTTCCAGAGCCTCGGCGGCTCGATGGTGATGCTTGCTAAGGGCAATCGCTCTCAGCAAGTCACCGATGCCTGCCGTAAATATGGCGGCTTCTATCTCGGCTCCATCGGCGGCCCTGCCGCTCAGCTCGCTCAAGATTGCATCAAGCACGTGGAAGTGCTCGAATATCCAGAGCTTGGCATGGAAGCGGTGTGGAAGATCGAGGTGGAAGATTTCCCTGCCTTCATCGTGGTAGACGATAAAGGCAACGATTTCTTCGCTGACTCGCAGAAAGTAAGTGTCACCATCGGCCACCGGCCGTAGTGATGAGTGAGCTTTCGTGAGGTTTTCTCACGCTGAGGCGTTTCTGCACCGCGACGCTTGCTCGTACTGCAACGCCGCACCCGTCAGCTGCCCCTGCTCGCTAGGTACTAGACCTACGAGCAGGGGCAGCGCCTTATGTTCGGCGCAGCCATCTATTCGGCACAGCGCTGAGCCTTGTCTTCTCAGCGCTGATATGTGCCTACAAGTATCGCACGGGCGAGAGTGTGCATCCCCGTCATGAACGACGTCACCGTAGCATTCGCCGTCTGAGGATCTACATCCAGATGCTCGACGTCAAGAGCGTGCACCACGAAAAAGTACCGGTGTTCGTGATCTCCTACGGGCGGTAGCGGCCCTGAGTAGGCACGCGAAGAATTGTCGTTGGCCGCGTGTGCCGCCCCAGCTGGAAGCGTCTCATCCGAGCAGCCAGCTCCCTGTGCAAGGGAAGTTACGGAAGCAGGGATATTCACAACTGTCCAATGCCAGTAGCCTGCTGGCGTCGGTGCGTCAGGATCATAGCAGGTGACGACGAAACTCTTAGTCTCGTTCGGAAAACCGCTCCAGCTCAGCTGCGGCGAGAGATCTTCGCCGTCACTAGCATGGCGTGCACTCAGGCGTTGCCCATCGTGAAAATCCTGGCTCGTGAGCGTAAAACGGGCCACTTTCGGTAGATAATCGTAAGGGTTTGGCGGATACGGACGCTCCATATTCATAGCTTTCCCATCTCTAGATCGAATACTCTCATCGGTTGATCGAACGTACCCTCATCGTACGCCACTGCTGAATAAAATTGGTCTGCCGATGCTGTCAAGGTACTCGCCTGCGGCAGATGCGAAGCAATTGTGCCAGAATAAAGATATGTCTGCTCCCACTCGCCCTCAACGACGCCACCGGCTGAAAGCATGGACTATTTTTTCCTTGTGTATGCTGCTCATTGTGGCCTGCGTGGGGGCAGTATTAATGGGGCTAGGAGCTAGGTTGGAGCACCCTGATCTCACCCCTGCCCAGCCCAGCAGCGCCGAGCAAGAGCGCCAGCATCTGGCCATCCTGGCACAGCGAATTGCCAACGGAGCTGCCACCACATCTGCTACCACATCGGCCGCAGCATCGGCCACTGCATCCACTGCATCAGATTCACCGCTAAACTCAACGCTTGCCGCAGACGCAGAAGAATGGGTGACGAAACTCGGTGGAGTCTGGATCCCCTGGCCGCAAGGAGCCCCTGACGGCTACTCAAATCCGCAGCTGGATCTCACAGGCATCTCATCACTAGCCGACTTGAGTGCAGCCCTGTGGGAATTTTCTGAAGCTGCCCAGGCATTTAGTGCCGGTGACGCCGCCGCCACTGGAGCACAAACGCCTACGCAGCAAGAGCCGCCAGCTAGTGCCGATTCCGATAGTAATTCCACAGCCCTTCCCACGCTCGGGCTCGCCCTGGCGCTATCGGCCACGAAGCACGCCGTCACCGTTGATCATGCAAGAAATGCTCCTGCTGCGTGCCCGAGTTTTACCCCAACGCAGATGAGCACCCTCCTCATATCCCACCCTTATGCCCTGTGGCAGCTAGAATCCGCCCGCCAAGCACTCGAACTCAAGCAGGCAAATCTCGACGCTGATCAGCAACCTGCTCTCACAGCAGCGATGGATACGCTCGCGCACACAGTGGATGCGGGGCTAGCTGCAGGAGCCTCTGATGTGCGTCCACTTTTAGTACCCCCTCCAGATAGTTCTACAACTGCTGAAACAATTGCAGATTCCGCCGTTGCGGCGCTGGCACCACTAGCCATCACTCCCGAAGAAACAGCCGCGTTGGTGAGCTTTCAATGCCAACTCTCTCTCGATCTCACTGGCTACGCCAGAGCCACCAACGATTCCGCGTCAGCTGAGTAGACATGATGAACACCCCGCTTGCACATTCACCACACAGCCATGCTGATTCTCCTGGCAATCAGGCGCCAGAGAGCACACACGAGCCGCGCTCGCAACGTAACACAAACGCTGCCCGCGGGCCAGCAGCGGCACGAGGGCACGTGCGCGAGAGAATTTTAACGGTCGCACATCAGGCGTTTTCTGAACGCGATTTTCCATCAGTTACAGTGCGCTCCATCGCCGCCGAAGCAGGCTGCGACCCTGGCCTCATCTCCTACTATTTCGGATCGAAAGCTGGTCTTTTCCGCGAAGCCATGAGCTTGCCCAACAATCCCGTGGAGATCATCTCACAGGCGTTTGGTGACGGCAGATCCGGCACCGGCGAACGGGTGCTGCTCGCCGTCATGGATCTGTGGGAAACCGCCGCTGCCCACAACAACTTCTCGATGTTTGTAGCTTCACTGCTCAATTCTGAACCGGCGTTGCAGATGTTTCGCACATGGATCGACGTCAATCTCGCCACTCCGCTCATGCAGCGGATGCGCGGCAGTGGAGAAAATCGACGAGTGCGCTTTGAGCTGGCCTTCTCACAGATTCTCGGCCTGGTGGCCACTCGCTACGTCTACGGAATGCAGCCACTCGCTTCACTGCCAAAAGCTGCCCTTGCCAGCAGCTACGGGCCCAGCATTGATGCCACCCTCGCCGGCCGCTACCACGCATAAGACGCATCAGGGTCTGTGCTGGCTGGCCAAACACTTAACGTTGGCGCTGGCCACCCACTAAGCGTCGAACTCAGCGGCCAGCGCTTCTGTGCCGGAGCACACTACCGCCATGCGACTACCCAGAGCCAACACTATCCACAAGTGGCATCATGCTCTGCTACTAGCTGTTAGCTGCGAGTGCGGATGATATTCCAGCATATTGCTAGCCAGCGGCCATCATCTGTGCGGCCAGAGCAGATGGCCGCACAGCTAGCCCAGAGCCAGCACACGAACCTCACAACACAGCAGAGCTAGCGCGGCACACCTCAGCACATACATTTGCGGCTTAGCTCAGGGAGCCTCATCCACGCTCCCCAGCTCTCCCGCTCGGGTACACTTCAGCGCATGCGTTTGCGAGCTTCGCTCAGTGCCCGCTGCGCTTCTCGATCATCTTGCCGCCGGCGCAGCGTCTCGCGTTTATCCCAGTCTTGTTTGCCGCGAGCTAAACCAATCTGTATCTTCGCTCTTCCACGAATGAAATACAGCTCCAGGGGCACCACCGTCGTACCTTTCGCCTGCACCTTAAACGCCAGTTCGCGCAGCTCATCTTTGTGAAGCAAGAGCTTACGCTTTGCGGTGGGCTTGTGATTCGTCCAGGATCCCATCGCATAGACGGGGATGTTCATGCCCACAATCCAGGCTTCACCACGGCGATCAAAATCCACCCACGCCTCGGTGATAGATGCTCTCCCTGCTCGCAACGCTTTCACTTCAGTACCGCTAAGCACCAGACCCGCTTCAAATTTTTCGTCGATAAAATAGTCGTGCAACGCTTTCTTATTGCGTGCGATCATATGCTGCGCATCGGAAGCTGCTTTGGCTTTTTGCGCAGGGGTGAGCTTCGCCGGCTGCGCGGTCTTCGTCTTTTTCTTCGCCATATTATTCTCCACCTCCATGCGATCACGAACTGACCCTCTGACCGGCCATCTAGCTTACCGGCCACCTAACTGCTCCATACTACACGCAAGATCTAACATATCTCTCACACACAACGTGCGCGGCACCTGCCACCGCCAGCATAATGCCGCCCGACATGACGTTGCCCAAGATGACGTTGCCCAAGATGACGTTTGCTCTCCAGCCTTAGCAGCCTCAGCATCCTTAGCAGCATTGCCAGCATTATAGCCTTGAGACCGGCTTCTCCCTCAGGCTCCTCGGCGTAAGACGCGCACGACGTCACTCGACAGTACCACTAAGGCCAGGCATACAATACCCGTCGCTATCCAACGCTCCATCTGCATAGGTTCTCCGAGAATATACACGCCAATGAGGAGTTGCCCTACAGGGTTCACGTATTGCAGCAGACCAAGCACGCCGAGCGGAAGCGTCTGCGAAGCAGCGGCAAAAAGCAGCAATGGAATCGCTGTGATAATCCCGCCACCGATAAGCAGCAGCAGCTGCCAGCCCCACGGTTCACCCGCCGCAGCGAGTTGTTGCATACTCATATTGCCCTGCGCCGTCAGCACTGCCACATATATCAGCAGAAATGGCAGCATAGCACCCGTCTCCACCACCATGCCAGCTAGCGGCGGCACGGAACTAGCCACATCCTTTTTCACCAGCGAATACAGAGCGAAGCTCACGGCCATTCCCAAACTGAGCCAGGGGACGATGTGCAACGTGACCAGAAGATAGAGCACTCCCACCGCTCCGAGACTCACAGCCAGCATCTGCGCCCGAGTGAGTTTTTCATGCAGCACCATCACCCCGAGCGCTACCGTGATCAACGGGTTAATGAAGTAGCCAAAAGCTGCGTCGATGACACGACCATGCGTGACGGCATACACATAGAACGTCCAGTTGGCCACGATCAACGCTCCTGCAAGTATCAGCCGAAGCAGCAGCGCTCGATTGGACAAAACTGCGCGCAGCTCATGGAAACGGCGCAGCACAGCCACGAAGAGCACACACGTGAGCAGACCCCACAGGGCACGATGCGTAATGACTTCGAGCGAATCAGTGCCTGAAAGGAGGTTGAAGTAGAGCGGGAAAAACGTCCATAAAACGTAGCTGCCTGCACCCAGAATCCAGCCACGAGCAACGTTATTTTGAGAATTCATCGAGTCTCTGTGATCCACACCCATCTCCATCCGCACGAAACATCCACTGAATCTACTCCATTGCCCACGCTTTCACCAACGTGAACCAACGCAGCACCTCGCTCCAATACCTCACTCCCGCGGCGCACATCCGTGCAGAAAATACTCCCACGAGTGCACACTTTCCCCACAAGTTGCTATCTGCCCGCATCTGCATTGGACGATGCTTCCGCCAATATATGCTGCAAAAGCCATAGATCTCAGTTTCTGCCTTGCTGTTTTGTTGCGGAATATCAGCAAGCAGCCGTCTCCGCTTTTTCAGCGCCCAAAAAATCTTATGGTACGTTGATTCCCTCAATCGTCATCCAAAGGAGGATCACTTGCTCGAACGCACAGTTTTTGCACATCGCGGGCTTAACACTATTGCTCCAGAAAACACTATGTCCGCTTTCCGGCTCGGTGTGGAAAAGGGAGTGACGTGGATTGAGACGGACGTCGATGTGATCGCAGATGGCACACCAATTATCATCCACGATTCCACGTTGGATCGCACTAGCAATAGAAGTGGTTCATACTACCAGCTATCCGCACAAGATTTAGCCACCATTGATGCCGGTTCGTGGTTCTCTCCTGCCTTTGCTGGAGAAAACATCCCAACCCTACGCGAATTAGTGCGCTACATGAACGAAACCGGACTCAACGCCAACATCGAAATCAAACAGAACGAAGCCGGAAAGGCAATGACGCTCCAGCTGGTAGACAACGTCATTGCTGAGCTCGAATATCTGCGCCCAGGGTGCCAGGTCATCATTTCGTCATTTTCGCAGCTCATCTTGCAGCTGTTTCGTGATCGAGCACCAAAACTTCCACGCGCCTGCCTCTACGAGACAGTAGCTTTATACGACGATTGGCGCTCTGTGTTGGAAATCCTGGAAGCTACGTATATCCATCCGGAAGATACTGGTTTAACGGCGTCACGCATTCAGGAATTTCGTCAAGCGGGATATGGCGTCAATGTGTGGACTGTCAATAGCGCAGAACGTGCTAATCAGCTTTTTAACTGGGGAGCAACTGGGATATTTACCGATAGTGCAAGACTAAGCTAGATGCATTCCACTACCTGAACAAACCAGTGATAGAAAGAGACTGCCGGTAGCACCGAACCTTAATAGAAAGAGACTGCCGGTAGCACTGACCGCTGATCGGAACAGACATCGGAGCGAACAGCGGAGCAAACCATTGGTAGAATGCACAATCCCAGGCATAGACACATCTGTGGGTGCATGGGCTTGCGGCTCGTGGGTGCGTGGGATTTGTAAGGCTTGCCCTCATCGAATGCTGCGATGAGCCTTGATATAGCCATAAAATACCGATGGGAAAATGACGAATACACTGCCAAGAGCAATAGCGCCCAGAAGCACATAGGCATCGTCGTCTACAATCCCGACGACGCGAGTTGCAAGCCCAGCAGCGAGAAGAACGCATCCCTGAAACACATAGCTACACCAGATAGCCCGATTGGCCTTAGCGAACGTCTCCGCATCAACCATCGTTTTCTCAGTGCGCATACCCCACCAGTCATTCAACGCCAATCCCGTACGAGAACGCAGCCCCAGCACGCACAGCAGCGCTCCCACGACACCGAAGTTCAGCGTTAATACAACGAATGCCCAGAACACCGCCGGTCACCTCTCAAACTACAGGAGCAAACTCTGCAAGACGTAGCACACGTATCCACGACCAATCACCAGACTCAGCGCACTCGCCGTCACGCACGAGCACCCGCCGTCACACACAACTTATGCGAACGACGTCACTCCCACTCGCAAAATGAAACTTAATTCTAAACGCTTTTGTTTGGGGGATTTGATACCATTTGATTTTTCCTGATACCTATTATCCTTATCCTATGGGCTTGCCGAACTTTTGCTATCATTTGGCTATCAAGGAAATGGCTATCAACGGTAAAATTAGATTGGTTTCTCTGGTGGTTTACAACTATATTTTACCACGAAAGACAGGGAAATGCAATAACCTTCCTCGCTGTGGCGTATCAAGTGATCTTACTGAACATATGGCGCACCTTGTCCAGGCGGCTGTTTGGACGGCGGGGCTGGATGACCGGCTGACCGACAGCGGCCTGATATCCTTTCAGCTCTGTAAGGCATACGCTCCGCCCGTTGGTGTAAAAGGCCAGATCAGTACGGTATGCCTGTATACAGCGGGCGGGAATCTCGCCAGTAAAGACAACTTCATCCTTTTTTACCTGGGCCGTTTCGATGGTGGCACAGTATTTCGGTGCATCATGATAAGCCCTGGAAAGGTATTCCTGGGGCGCATAGAGGATGAAGGAGAGATAAGGTTCCAGCAGCTGCGTCCCCGATTCCTTCAATGCCTGTTCCAATACAATC
>JAQYTG010000022.1 GCA_028724905.1 Actinomycetaceae bacterium
CTGGTGCTGGGCAATCAGGTATCGAGCGGCCTGGTGTTGGCGGTTCTGGTGCTGGCGTCTCTGGTGGTGTTGGTCAGGATCGGGAGTCTGATAATGGCACATCGGTGGTTGGTGTGCAGCGGATGCCGGATACTGGTTCTGTAGCTGGTGTCACTGCGTTGGTGGCATTGTTGCTGCTCGGTGTCGGAGCCATAGCAACACGAGCCATAGCAACACGGGGCACGGCCATGCGCAGAAAGGACGCCTAGCAGACCCTGCTAGCAGGAGGTCTGGGTGTGGAAATCATCCACTGCGCTCGCGGGTTACCTGTGGAATCCGCGAGCGCCTCTGGCGTTTTCATCGCTTTGTTTTCACCATTTTGAGATAGTCCAAGAGACCTTGGTTTGGTCTGACCGGTAATATCAAACTCCGGTAATACCAAACTCTCGATAGCAGCACCCTGCACCCCGCACTAACGACTATCTGACCAGCGGCATCAGCCCAACAAAATGGCTGATCAGCGCCATCAATTGTGGCAAGACATCTACTGCTGATATGTGTGTAGTGCTATATGGTAGGATCTGCGCTTATGGTTGGCGCCTTTCTACGCTTGCGATAGTAAAAAATACTGCTGATGCTATTCGATATGAGACCGAACATCATGTAGCACACGCAGTAAAACAGAGCGGAGTCGTTGTAGAAAATCAAGAAAAGAATGGCAGAGAAAAGCAGTGGGCACACTCCCCACAGTACGCTAAATCCTTCTTTAACGCCGTCCCGTGCGGCCAAAATGATTGTGGCTAAGGGGATAATGAGCAGGATCACCGTAAAATCTGGCTTTGAATAAGGTGGCATGAGGGGCCGCACCACGTATATGCAGATCAGCAGTGACAACAAGCATATAAAGAACAGCCAAGCTAACCGCCGCCATGTACTCAACGTAAAAAATCGCATATTGATAGTCATATTGATAGTTTTGCATAGAATTTTTCGCAGAAACGGAACAAAACCCGAGATGCTTCAATCACAAAGCGGAAAGCCGTACTAAATGAGCCAATGCGACTACACAGCCAACCGGCTCCGCACCCTGCTCGAAGACCTCACCGCATGGGAGGTGGAAATATCAGGCTACGAGCTGACCAACGCGCTGATATGAGATACCCATCAGAGTGCCAATATCGCGCAACGTCACGCCCTCACTACGAAGCGCAGCAGCTGCTCGGCGGTATTCCTGCGCGCTACGCGCATTAGCCTCCTCGGCAATCCTCCGTGATTCACGTGCAGCATCCATAGCCCGTGTGAAACTATCAGGTAGCTGCGGCACCACATTAATAGCAATCTCACTTTCAGGAACTCCAGCCAGATAGGCCACCGGCTCAAGCATTTCCTCGGCCGCCTTATCCAGCGAACGCACCTGCGAAATCGCGCCCAGTGTTGGCTCCTCAAGTACCCACCAGCCATGTGGAGATCGACTAGCGAGCACGTTGTAAGTTTTCATTTCCTCCACCATCCTTTACCGAGCACATCTTCGTATTGTTTGAAGAACTTTACGACGGTGATGTCATCCACCTCGTTATGACGGCCAAGGGTGTGTGACGAAGTGCCGACTTTGAAAGCGCTATGCCTGGTGAGTTCTGTTTCCTCAAAACCAAGCCCAGCTTCGCGTGCCGCCTTCTTCAGAATTGTAATCACCTTTGACCTCTTCATAATACTATTCTAGTCCTCACTAGACAATAATCACACCCCCGAACTAGACAGAATAAGGAATGCAATGAGTTTCTAAGCCTAGAGGATCAACTAATATATACCTCTCGCCGTTATCCCTCAGTCTCCCTACATTGCGGCACCATGACGAATTAATTACCAATTGACCTTATAGGCAAAACCAAAACTTTAAAATTCGAGATGCTTCAATCATCTAAAAAGACCGGTTAAAAAGAAACGCCAAAAAAAGTTGAAAAGGAACGCCAACAAAAATAGCGATTGCTGGAATAATTTTTACAAATTTTTACTTATAGCTTGCGTTCGGTTGTATGAATGCCTGAAACGCTGTTGGCTTTCAGCTACAGAAGGGAAAACTTATGGGACAGATTATTGGCATGATCGTTGTAGGCGCCATCATTGGTGCGCTTGCGCGGCTTGTGAAGAAAGACGAGCAGCCAATCGGTATTTTGTGGACGATCATCCTCGGCGCACTTGGCGCTGGCATTGGTGGCTGGCTCGTGAGCGCCTTTGGCTACGAAAACTCAAACGGCGGGGTGCAGTGGATTCACTGGATCGTCTCCGTCATTGTTGCGGTTGTGCTCATTGGAATCTATATGGGCATTACTGGAAAGAAGAAGTGACGGCGACGCGCTTACTTTATAAGAAAGGGTGCTTCTATGGAAGCAAAAATTTATAAGACGCTTGCCAAAATTCTCGGCATTGTGTTGGTGGTGATTGGTGTCGGTGCCTTTGCTGGTGGGCAGTTTGCCGGCTCTTTTGTCGGCAGCCAGCTCAAGGCTCAGCGCATCACTATGCCGGCTGTGGAAGAGCTGACAACTACAGACAAGGGTGGGCAGTATAGCCAAGAAGATGTGGATGCTCTCGCTCCTTTTGCTGGCCAGCTTATGAGCAGTGGAGAGATGGCAGCCGCCTATGCCGATCACTACATTGCCGTGCACCTCAACTCAGCCGCCAAGCGTGCTAACGTGCCAGAAGACAAAGCGACATTCGCTGGTATCGGTGACGTCGTGAAAGAGCTGGAGGCTCAGCTTACGGACGAGATTAAAGCGGATCCGACGAAAATTTCGACTGCAACTTTGAGCAAGCTGCAGATCACCGCTAAGGAAGCTACGTCTGACGACAATATTAAAAGCGTGGTGAGCGCTGAAGAGAAGAATCCAGAGTCGGCTTATCCGACGGCTGCACAGATTAGTCAGCTCAACAACTTGAAGAACAACACATTCTTCCAAGGCAATATGATTCGGGGCACGCTACTCAGTGCTTACGGCTGGGGGCTCATCGGCAAGATCGCCAATATTGCTGGAATTGCTCTTATGGTGTTGGGTGTGGCAGTGCTCATCGCTGGTTTTGCCGTTAAAGGTAACGCCGCGAGCCACGCCAAAGCCAGCGCCGCACATAAGCAGCGCCGCGACTGAAACGGCGCATCTTAGTGAACGGTGCAGCTAGTGCTCTGAATGGCTCTGCCGCAGTACGTCCAAGGTGAGAGTGTATTCAGGCACGAGTTAGTGCATTGGGTTAGCCACGAGTTAGTAGCTTCGGGTTAGCTGATAGCATCGGTCAGACCAATTTTATCGGTAGGGCACTGCCCTGGTTGAGAAAATTGGTCTGACCGATTTTCTCACGTGTAGGCTAGGGGTATGCGAGAACTTCAAGCACACATTATCAGCGAGCTCGGCGTCACGCCGCAGATTGATCCGGCTCATGAGGTGGATCGGCGGGTGCAGTTTTTGGTGGACTATCTCGAATTTACCCATGCCAAGGGATTCGTCCTAGGTATTTCCGGCGGTGTAGATTCCACGTTGGGAGGGAGGCTAGGCCAGCTGGCTGCCGAGCGTGCCCGTGCCCGCGGCCTAGATGCGCAGTTTGTGGCAGTTCGCCTGCCATATCACGTGCAAGCAGACGAAGCCGACGCTCAGAGTGCTCTGGATTTTATTCGGCCGGATATCGCGCTCACGTTTAATATCGGCGCTGCCGTGGATGCTTTTGAAAAGGATTTTGTCCTGGCTGCGAATGCTCCGATCTCCGATTTCAACAAGGGCAATATGAAAGCGCGGATGCGCATGATCGCCCAGTATGCCGTGGCTGGAGAACGGGCAATGCTGGTGTTGGGTACCGATCACGCTGCCGAGGCCGTCACCGGTTTTTACACTAAATTTGGTGACGGCGGCGCGGATCTCACGCCGCTTTCTGGCTTGAATAAACGGCAAGTGCGCCAGATCGTGAGCTATTTGGGAGGCTCTGATGCGCTCGCTGGCAAGGTGCCGACGGCTGATCTGCTCGACGGGCAGCCTGGGCGCGCCGACGAAGATGAACTCGGCCTGCGCTATGCCGATATTGATGCCTATCTAGAGGGGCGTGAAGTGCCCGATGTGGTTGCTGAAAAAATCGAGCAGTATTTTGTGCGTACGCGGCACAAGCGCACCACTCCCGTGACGCCGGTAGACACCTGGTGGCGAGCTGACCAATAGCTCCCATATACCACAGCTCGCTAGTTTGGCAGCTCGGTAGCTTGGTTAAGTGGCTGGCCCACGACGGCTCACAGCCAATGACCCACGCTCTGGGAGAGTGAGAGAGCCACAGCCTGAGGAATAAGCTGCCAGTAAAAGAAATACTTTGCCAGCAAAACAAGGTAGCTAGCAAAGAGTAGTGGATAAAATGTGGGGTCACATCTGCGCAGATGTGACCCCACATGATTACCCTGTTAGTTCGCTTTTAATTCGCTTGTGGTGCGTCGTCTTCGTCACGCATAGGGTGGGTGACGAGGTACGTGATCGAAGCTCCTAGTCCGCCCCAAATCACGATCATTGCTCCGCACATGAGCGCTATTGCTGATCCAGTCATCAGATCTCCTTCATGGGGTTGTACGTGCCAGGTTGACGTTTGTCCGTCAAGCCCATCAGTTCGCGGGTGTACGGACCAGTGTTGCCAGTATCCTTTGGCGAGTCACTCATGCCAGGGGTGGCGTCAGCACCGTGGTAGGCGAGGGCATCAAAGTCATCTACCGGCGTGCGCCACGGTGAGACAGTCAGGAAGTAGGCCACGGCCACCACCAGCAACAACATGATCCATCCATACTGATAAAGGAAACCGGTGGAGTAGGATTCATAGCCATCACGCAGCAGGGTGATCACGGTGATCACCAGCATCACCCCAAGAATTATTGGCATCACAATGGCGATGCAGGCGTACCACAATTTGCCCACGTGCAGGCGGGAGTTGTAATTGAGGTGGGCGCGCAGTAACGGCAGTCGTTTGAGCACGAACGCAATCACGATGCAGGTGATCACAGCGCAGCTCACCACGCCGATTTCGTTGATATATTTATCCACCACATCGAGGGCGTTCAAACCATTTGACGTGGAGAAAATCAATATCGAAGCTGCGCCGTCGAAAATCACCACGCTGATGGAGGCAACTCTGCGGCTCATATTGAACTTTTCTTGCAGGGCTGCGCTGATCACCTGCGTGAGCGACAGCAACGACGTGAAGCCAGCGATGAGTAGTGACGCGAAGAAAATCACGCCGAAGATCGCGCCGCCAGGCATCATGGCAATCACCTGTGGGAACGTCATAAAGCTCAAGCCCACGCCAGTGAGACCTTGGAGCTGGTCCACGCCGATATTTTGGGCGTGAGCCATGAATCCGAGGGTAGCAAAGACGCCAAGCCCAGCGAGGAGCTCAAAAGAAGAGTTGGCAAAGCCCGTCACCAAACCAGTGGGGATGATATTGCTCTTGCGCTTGAGGTAGCTTGAATACGTCACCATGATGCCGAAGCCCACGGAGAGCGAATAGAAGATCTGGGCATACGCGGCTATCCACACTTGCGGATCTGCCAGTGCACTCCAGTTCGGGGTGAAGAGGGCATTGAGGCCATCAGTGGAGCCAGGCAGGGTGAGCGCCCGAATAACGAGAGCTAAGAAAATCAGCACCAGCACCGGAATGAAAAACTTATTGGCCTTTTCGATCCCTTTTGAGACGCCGAGCATCATCACGATCGCCACAGCCGCCCAGATGAAGACCAGCGGCCAGAAGACCCCAGGAACAATCTGCGCAGGAGCTCCTGGATCGGTGAGCTGCAAGAAGTTTTTCGTGAAAAATCCGGTGGAGTCTTCGCCCCAGGCAAGGGTGCCAGAGAAGATCATGTATCGGGCAGCCCAAGCTAAGATCACGGCGTAATAGGCTGTGATGACGAAACACACCATCACTTTTAGCCAGCCCACCATCTCAAACTTTTTGCCGATACGCCGGAAGACGGCAGGGGCAGAGCCTCGATACCGGCTCCCCAAAGCGTAATCGAGGAGCAGCATCGGAATGCCAGCAGTGAGAAGTGCCACGATGTAGGGCACGATGAATGCGCCGCCGCCATTGGTGTAGGCAACGCCAGGGAAGCGCCAGATATTGCCCAGCCCAATGGCTGAGCCAACGGCCGCCATGATGAAACCAAACTGTCCCGTCCATTGCTCGCGTGCAGCAATGGGGGTAGCAGCAGCTTTTGTGGAATGTTCAGCCACAAAATCCTCCTTACATTTCAAAAATCACAAGTGGAATTAAAACTAGTAGCGTGTCTCGCCTTATGGTCTTTTAGATCATATACTGGACGAGTTGAATAGTTGTATATTTTGTGTGGCTTTTGAGTTCAAGCTGCTATTGAGGCTTATCGAGATCTGCGGGCTGCGGCTGCGATCTATTGTGTAATCAATAGCTATTTTTGTGGTTCTGGTGCTCGGGGTCGCGTGGATGTTCGCAGACGCGCTGGTGCTCAGCGGTGCGTGGATGTGAATGGGCGCTGTGGCGTATACGCCGGCGGCGATCGCGGGGGAAGCGCTGCTTACGCGGCCAGTGGCCGCGAGCCGTTGAAGCGAGATCGTAAGCGTGCGTGGGCAATATCCATTTCTTTCTGCGGGCTATCAACGAAAAAACGCTGCACAGAATAATGGCACAGGCCATCCCAATAGTGGCGTAGCCGTAGGTTTGCCAGATCACCATTTGCGTCGATGCCACGACGGCTAAGGTGGCGTAGATCGGCTTTCCGCCAAAGATAGCGGGCGTTTCTTTGCACAGGACGTCTCGGATCATTCCGCCGCACACTGCCGTCACGACTCCCAGAAAAATGGCTGGAAACCAGCCGAGCCCTGCCGTCAAACCTTTGGAGGCCCCCGTGGCGCTCCAGCATCCTAGGGCTAGGGCATCGGCTAACACCAACATCCGGCGCGTCCACTTGTGCTCGAACGTGAAAAAATATCCGATGAATGCGGCGCCAAAAGCTCCTGAGAGATACCACGGATCCGTGAGAGCCACTGGAAAATCGCGGGTGAGCATCATGTCTCGCAGCAGGCCTCCTCCTAATGCGGAAGCTCCGCCGAGCACGAAGAATCCAATAATGTCGTAGTTGTGACGTCGAGCCGCTGCTGCCCCTAAAAGCCCATTGGCTATCACGCCCGTTACGTCTACCACGCGGAAAAGCAGATCTGGATCCATGTGCGAACCTCTGTGTGCCCTGTGTGCCCTGTATGCCCTGTGTGCTTGACATGAAAAGTGCCAGAGGAAATGCTACTCATTCACCCACGTCGTCAGCACCCGCTCCATGTGGGCGAGATCTTCGTCGTTGTGCACCGAGAAAAGCACCAGTTCCAGCTGCGAAGCGTGCACGTGCATCCAGTCGTCCACCGTCTGTAGAGCAATTTTTGCGGCGATGTCGAACGGGAAACCGTTCCCGCCGGTGGCCAGCGCAGGGAAAGCAATCGTCGAGATATCTCCTTTTTCGTTGGCGAGTTCCAAGCAGTTCCAATAGCAATCGCGCAGCAATTCTCGATCTCGCTGGGTGGGAAGATTACTGCCCACTTCTGGGGCTACTGTATGAATCACGTAACGTGCCGGCATTCGATAGCCACGGGTGATGAATGCGGAGCCAGTCTCTGCTTCGTGGCCGAGTACTTTCATAATCTCGGCTCCGTCGTTGCGCATCCACGGGCCAGCTTGCAGGTGAATCACAGAATCAAGGCAGCCGTGGAGCGGAATCCGGCAGCCGGTGAGATCGGGCATGGCGGAATTGACCACGGCATCCACCACGAGTTGGCGGATATCGCCGAGGTAAATAGCGGTGTTGAAAGCACGCGGATAGTCATTCTCAGGGAACATATCGTTCACGCGCCGCAGATTCAGGGCTTCCACGCGCCCGTGTTTACCGCTCACGCGCAGCAGGATTGAGTTGATTGCACGCTCGGTAATCGGATCGAGCGGGCCAGGATCGCGTTGCGTGAGCTCCGCATCCAGCCAGCGCAGCAGCGACTCGTCGGTGGCCAGATGAGCAACGGATGACGTGCCAGTATAGCGTTTATTGGGAAGCCCGCTGAGTGCCGTCATTAAAAGGTCACGCCCAGTGCGGGCATCTTTGGTGGGGAGCGGGAAAGGATCGTCGAGATGAATAAGATCCCGATATTCGCCAAGCGTCACCACGGTGCCTCCTATGCTCACTAATACTCTCGGTACCAGCCTAGCGAATTCAGCTTTGCGGTGTCTGTGCTCCTTGCACTTAGCGTGGGCGATGAGCGTCACATACATGGCAAGGCGCCCGATAGAACCGAATGAAACACCCAATAAAACAAGTAAAACAGCCGCACCAGTGGGGTGCCAGGCGAAGCTACAACTCAGATTCGTGTGGATGAAAGGCAAGGGTGACGGCGTGCGCGCAGCGTCTGCGCCTTGAGCCAGGTATCGTTAGCGATGTGTTAGATGAGGTTCGCTATACGCAAGGGCCGATTGGACGGCCACGATCCGGATTTGATTATGTGATCGCCACCGATGGGGCGTGCTCTGGAAATCCTGGCCCAGGGGGCTGGGCATGGCTGGAGCAGATCACCGGCGCCTACCAGTGCGGGGGTGACGCGAGCACCACCAACAATCGGATGGAGCTGATCGCGCTCATCCGTGCCCTCGAATTTGTGCCCCCAGAGGCGAGCTTGCTGGTGCGGGCGGATTCCTCGTACGTGATTAACTCTTTGACTAAGTGGGCTAAGGGCTGGCGTGCTCGTGGCTGGCGCAAAGCAGATGGCAAACCGGTGCTCAATAGAGAGCTCATTGAAGCGCTGCTCAATCTCTACGAAGCGCGCACTGGGCGCACGGAGATTGAGTGGGTGAAAGGCCATGCTGGTGACGCCGCAAATGAGTTCGTTGATCGCGCAGCAGTGCGCCAATCTCAGGCTCACATGGGTTAATCTCTAAAGCAAGGTGTACAGATGGTGTGCGCCGTAGGGCAAGCAAGGGCAGCAAGGCAGAGATGGAGAGAATTATGACACGAGGTAGACGTGAAGCGCGCTGGGGTGTGGCGGCGCTCGCTGTGGCTGCGCTCGCCGTCACGGCAGGATGCTCGGCGATTGGCGGCTCTTCAAAGGCGGCGCTGACCGATGGACTAGTGCGATCAGCCGATTTTGCAAAGCTCAATTCGCTTGGCTTTTCAGATGAAAAAGTGCGTTTGGCGGCGCAGTGCACGGCTGATGCTATCGACGGCGAGCTCTCCCGCGAGGCTCTCAGAGCAATTACTGATGGAGCATTCAATTCACAGCTGAGCAAGAGTGATTATGATCAGCTCGCCCAAGCGATATCCGAATGTGCGCTCGATATGGTGGATGCCAACAGCGCCAACAGCGGTGCTTAAGCCGGAGATTGGGTGAGCCGAGAAATATCTGAATGGTTTCACCAGGGCTGTAGCAGCATAAAGGCTGTGGCAAACGCAGGGCGGTATGGCCAGTGCAGGAGCCGTGTGGAGACCTTGCCTGTAGGCAAGTCAGAGGCTTGCGTAGGTAAAGAGGGAATTGCAGGAAACAGGAAATAGGGGCTTGCCGTAGGCGATGTTGCCGCGTCTCAGGCACGCTTGCCTAGCCCTGGAGCGCTGTATAGAGGCACAGCCTAGGGGTAGCATATAAGGGCGTTGCATAGGGTGTCACATAGGGGTGCTGCATAGAGTACTGCCAAGAGGTATCGGAGCGACTCCAGCCAGAGCCTCTGAAAGTAGCCAGTGCTCCCGATAGAGCGAACGCTACAGCACTCCGGCGCGTTGCAGCGTGGCCAGTGCGGTACGTGCAGATGTCTGTGCCACCTCGGCGAGTTCAGCGTGGAATGAGATCGTCTGATCCTCAGGGGTGGAGCACAGATCGGAGATTGCCCGCACGGAGATAAACGGAATTCCCCACTGGTGAGCTACGTGTGCTGCGGGATAGGATTCCATGTCTGCGCTGGCAGCTGCCGGAAAAACGCTGCGCATATCGCCGACGTTTGCGTCGGTGACGAACGTGTCTGAGGAGAGCATTTCGGCAGTGCGAATATCGGTACTCTCACTTTCGAGGGCGACCACGGCTCCGGCCGCGAGCAGAGCTGGATCGCCGGAAAAATACTCGGGTTGATCGGGCACCTGGCCGCGCACGTATCCGAAGTTCGTTCCGTCTGCCATGCCGTCGCGGTAGCGGGTGCCCAGCACCACGTCGCCTACGCGAGAATCGGCGCTGAGCCCACCGGCAGAGCCAATGGAGACGATGGCATCGGGGGCGTAGTGCGCCAAAATCCACCCTAGGCAGCTGGCAGTGGCGGTGAAACCGATGCCGGTGACGGCGAGTAGCACGTAGCGGTGAGTTGCAAGTGCGCTGTGGGCTACTTCCGAGTGCGTAGGTGGTGGTGACTGTAGGGGTGATAGCTGCTCAGACGGCTGGAGCTTTTCGGACGGCTGAGCAGCGTGAACTGCTGCTGGTTGATTCTCTGGCTCGTCCTCAGGATCGCTGTCCCCTAGGTTGCTCTCTAGTTGGTTGTTGATTTCACTGGCCTGCCTTGGAAGGGCGATCAGAGTCAGGTGCCCGATGGGGCTGGCTATTTCGGTGGCCACGCCGCCAAGATCAGCCATAAGCGAGTGCATCGGCTCCATCTCCTCCGGCATCGCGGAAATGATACAGGCTGAAAGCGGGGTCAGCTCAGTGAATATAGCTGTCTGCGGCTGTGAACGGGTAGTAGCTGGTATGAAATCATCGCTCATGTGAAGCTCCTCAGTCATTGATTGGCAGTTTGTGTGGCGGCAACGCAGTCTGTGTGCGGATGCGCAGCCGAGAGGGGTAGAAGTGCAGTCGAGCAGGAGAGGGGTAGAAGTGCAGGAAAGAGGGATAGAAGTGTAGTCGCGCAGGGTAGAAGCGCCGTCGGGAGTGGAAGCAACGCGCGGCTAGGCGGGGCTAGGCGGGGGCTGCTTTGCCTTTATCCGCGGGCTCAGCCTTGGCCTTGGCTGGATCTCTCTTACCTGTGGCCTTGACGGCAGTCGCAGCTCTGGTTGTGTGACCGGCCGAAACTGCGTTTTTTGAGCTGGCGCATTGTGGACACAAGCCCCAAAATGTGACTTCGGCTTCGTCGAGAATAAAGCCGTGATCGTCTGAGGGTTCCAGGCAGGGGGCTTCGCCCACGACGCAGGGGATGTCGATCACCATGCGGCATGAGCGGCAGACGAGATGATGGTGGTTATCGTGGTGTGAAATTTCAAAGAGCGGTAACGATCCGGCCGGTATCACCATGCGCAAGATGCCCTTAGCTGTGAGCGTGTGCACGACGTCGTAAATAGCCTGCACCGAGACGGCTCCCAGACGTTTTGTGGCGGCTGCCCGCAGGGCTTCAGGGCTCTGGTGGGGGTGCTTGGCGAGCTCTTCCAGCACAGCTAAACGCGGTTTCGTGACGCGCAGCTGCGCGGCGCGCAGGAGCGCCGAAAAATCGAGTGCGCTTTCGGTAGCTGCTTCAGCGATCGGCATGGGATTCATGCCTACATTTTCATAGGTTTTCCGAAATACCGCAAGAAATGTCGAAGAAACGCGCGGACTGCTGAGCTGAGAGTGCGGGCTGATGGGGATTGCGGGCTGATAGAGCTTACAGACTGCGAGTGTGGGCTGAAAGGGCTTGTGGGCTGAAAGGGTTGCGGCTGAAAACGCTTGCGGGCTGAGAGAACTGAAATGCGACACGCTCGGTGTGCAACACGCCGAGCAGCTGCGCGCAATTTTTCGTGCAGCTCGGGTCGCTCTGGCATCTTTATCCACAACTGTGGAAAACGACGCGCAAAAATGTGGAAAAGTGGATAAGAATCTCCCACAGTCTGTGGATCGTTGCTCAATCTGCGATGGGCGCCTTTACGGCCTGGTGGATATGGAAGTGGAGAGTTCGTGTATAACCACACGCACTCTCAATTACGTGCGAGTGGCTATCCACGGCAGTGCGGTAGCACTCCACAAGCCTTGAGCAGTCAGTGTGAGATACGCCGCCACGCCACACCATCTAGGGGTGCTACACGGAGATCGCCACTAGGTGTAGTGTCTATTTCCGAAGCGCTCGAATGGTGTGGGAATAGATTCTCGGGTAAATTACTTTCATGTAATTATCTGAGTGTGCATGAACGCCCAACGGCCAGAGCACGAATGAAGAATGTCTGTCGATGAGAGGCCGAGAGGCTGACGAGAGAGAATGGAGAGGGAGCGATGATCACCGTTTATACGAAGCCGCAGTGTGTGCAGTGCCGAGCGACGAAGCGGGCGCTTGCGAAGCAAGGGCTGGAGTACACCGAGGTAGACCTCACTCAAGATGAGGAAGCATTGAATACGGTGAAGGCTCTCGGATATCAGCAGGCTCCAGTCGTGTTTGCTGGTGGCGATCACTGGAGCGGCTTCCGGCCAGACAAAATCAAAGCACTGGCTACAATGGCGCTCGCTGCTGAGACGAAAGTGGCTGTGGCGTAAGCGGCGTAGCTCAATCATGGATGTGCCGTGATAAGAATGCTTCAGCTGGAATGCGTTTTCATCACTAGCTGCCTAGTGAATAATCGCAGTGAATAGCGGTGAATAATCGCGGCGAGTAGTATCGAGCAGCGAGCTGAGTGGTGAACAGTGTGTGAAGTGATAGCGCTGAGAACTAGCAGGGTAGCGCGCGTAGCTTGTCGTCACCGCCACTCAATCCCATACCCCCTCAACCGCGCTGGTATCAGGTGCACAAACTAAACATGGGCGGCCGTGCCCGAGGAGATGACGGCTTTCGTGGTCAATATTGTTTATTTTTCGTCTGCAACGGGCAACACCAAGCGCTTTGTGGAGAAACTTGGCTTTCCCGCCAAGCGGATCCCGCTGCGCCGAACGGATCCTGCGATTGAGGTGAATGAGCCGTACGTGCTGATTGTGCCCACGTACGGCGGCGGAAACCTCAACGGAGCCGTGCCTAAGCAGGTGATCACATTTCTCAACGATGAGCACAACCGCTCATTGATCCGTGGAGTGATCTCCAGCGGCAACACGAATTTCGGTAAGTACTACTGCGTGGCAGGAGACATTGTTTCCGCAAAATGCCACGTGCCTCATATGTATAAATTTGAATTGCTTGGCACTCCCACAGATGTGCAAAAAGTTCGCGAAGGATTGGAAGAATTTTGGACGCAGAAGCAACTTTGACCGACACCGGCGAAGAGATCGTCGATCCGGCACTCGATTATCACTCGCTCAATGCCAAGCTGAATCTCTACGACAAAAACGGCAAGATTCAATTTGATGCAGACCATGAGGCTACACGGCAGTATTTCTTGCAGCACGTGAACAAAAACACCGTGTTTTTCCACGATCTGGAAGAGAAGATGGAATACCTCGTGCGTGAGGGTTACTACGAAAAGGCCGTGCTCGATCAGTACGATTTTGCTTTCATTAAGCAGCTCTACAAAGACGCTTATGCGCACAAGTTCCGCTTTTCCACATTTTTAGGTGCTTTTAAGTACTACACCAGCTATACCCTCAAGACCTTTGACGGCACTCGCTACCTTGAACGCTTTGAGGATCGTGTCTGCATGGTGGCGCTCACCCTCGGAGGTGGAGATGAGCAGCTTGCGCATGACGTCATGGAGGAGATTATCACCGGACGTTACCAGCCAGCTACGCCCACATTCCTCAACGCCGGAAAGGCGCAGCGCGGCGAGTTTATCTCGTGTTTCTTACTGCGCGTGGAAGACAATATGGAATCTATCGCCCGAGCTGTCAATTCAGCTCTGCAGCTGAGCAAACGCGGCGGTGGCGTGGCGTTGAACCTCACGAATTTGCGTGAGCTGGGTGCTCCGATCAAGAAGATCAAACACCAGAGTTCGGGCGTCAATCCCGTGATGAAGCTGCTTGAAGATGCCTTCTCATACGCCAATCAGCTCGGTGCCCGCCAGGGTGCAGGGGCGGTGTATCTTCACGCCCACCATCCGGATATTCTGCGGTTCCTCGATACCAAGCGCGAAAATGCCGACGAGAAAATCCGCATTAAGACGCTCTCGCTCGGGGTAGTCATCCCAGATATTACGTTCAAACTGGCGCAGAAAAACGCCGATATGTACCTGTTCTCTCCCTACGATGTGGAGCGGGTGTACGGCGTGCCATTCTCGGATATTTCCGTCACCGAAAAGTATGAAGAGATGGTGAACGACAAGCGCATCCACAAGACGAAGATCAATGCTCGGCAGTTCTTCCAGACTCTTGCGGAGATCCAGTTTGAATCCGGCTACCCCTACATCGTGTATGAAGACACCGTGAATCGGGCTAATCCAATCGAGGGGCGCATCACGATGAGCAACCTGTGCACCGAGATTTTCCAGGTGAGTGAGCCTAGCGAGTTCAATGCGGATCTCACCTACAAGACCGTGGGCAAAGACATCGCGTGCAACCTCGGCTCGCTCAATATCGCCCGCACGATGGATTCGCCAGATTTTGCCAAGACCATTCGCACGGCGATCCGCGCTCTCACCACGGTTTCAGAAATTGCTGATATCTCTGCGGTGCCGTCGATTGATCGGGGCAACCGCTTGAGCCATGCCATCGGGCTGGGGCAGATGAATCTGCACGGCTACCTCGGGCGGGAACGTATTTATTACGGCTCGGAGGAAGCTCTGGATTTCACCAATATGTATTTCTATACGGTGGCTTTCCATGCAATTAAGGCTTCGATGGAACTGGCGAAAGAGCGCGGCAGCTATTTCTATAATTTCGAGCATTCGACGTACGCCAGCGGGGAGTTCTTTGACAAGTACATTGACCAGGTGTGGGAGCCGAGCACACAGCGGGTGAAAGAGCTGTTTGCCGGTATTCATATCCCCACTCAGGATGATTGGCGCGCGCTGAAAGAGGATGTGCGCACCTATGGTATGTACAACCAGAACTTGCAGGCTGTGCCGCCGACGGGCTCCATTTCCTATATCAATCACGCCACGAGTTCTATTCATCCCATCGCGGCCAAGATCGAAATCCGCAAAGAGGGCAAAGTGGGGCGGGTATACTATCCAGCTCCATATATGAACAACGACAATCTGGAGTATTTCCAAGATGCCTATGAGATTGGTCCGCAAGCTATTATCGACACCTATGCGGTGGCGACGCAGCACGTCGATCAGGGCTTGAGTCTCACCCTTTTCTATCCGGATACTGTGACGACGCGCGACGTCAATCGCAACTATATCTATGCCTGGCGGAAAGGTATTAAGAGTTTGTACTATATGCGTATTCGTCAGCAGGCTCTGGAGGGCACTGAGGTGGAGGGATGCGTGAGCTGTATGCTCTAAGACGCGCTGGGTTCGCATCGACCGCATCCACAGGGTGTGACGCACCGAATGGCGTGACGTCACCACAGGGTTTGACGTCACCACAGAGCGTGACGTAGCAGGAAACGACTAGAGAACACTGGAAAAGAGCTAGGAAACAAGCAGAGTAGGCCTGTGAGGTTGCGCGATATGGAGCCTCGCTGCCGTAGCGAAATGCTGGGAGGAATGTGATGACGCCGGAGAAACTCAAACTGGTGAAAGAGCAAGTGAAAGCAATCAACTGGAACAAACTTGAGGACGACAAAGACCTCGAAGTGTGGGATCGCCTCACGGGCAATTTCTGGCTGCCAGAGAAAATTCCGCTGAGCAACGATATCCAGAGCTGGAATACTCTCAAACCGGAAGAGCAGTTGATGACGACGCGCATCTTTACAGGTTTGACGCTGCTCGACACGGTGCAGGGCACGGTGGGCGCAGTCTCTCTGATTCCAGATGCTCTCACTCCGCATGAAGAAGCCGTATACACCAATATCGCATTCATGGAGTCCGTGCACGCTAAGAGCTATTCTTCGATTTTCTCCACTTTGCTTTCCACCCAGGAGATCAATGAGACGTTCGAGTGGAGCGAAAACAACGAGTTTTTGCAGAAAAAAGAGAAGATCGTGCTCGATTACTACCGCGGAGACGATCCTGAGAAACGCAAAGTGGCCTCCACGATGCTCGAATCGTTCCTCTTCTACAGCGGTTTTTATGCGCCGATGTACTGGAGTGCACACGCCAAGCTCACCAACACCGCCGATTTGATTCGTCTAATTATTCGAGATGAAGCGGTGCACGGCTACTACATCGGCTACAAGTTCCAGGTGGCGATGGCGAAGGCCAGCCCGGAGCGGCGCGAAGAGATCAAGGACTGGACGTTCGAGTTGCTCGACGAGCTCTACGACAACGAGGTCGAATACACCGCTTCGCTGTATGACCAGATGGGGCTCACGGAGGACGTGAAGATGTTCCTGCGATACAACGCCAACAAGGCGCTGATGAACTTGGGCTACGTGGCGCTATTCCCGGCGTCGGAGACGGCGGTCAACCCCGCGATCCTCGCGGCACTCTCCCCGGGGGCGGACGAAAACCACGACTTCTTCT
>JAQYTG010000023.1 GCA_028724905.1 Actinomycetaceae bacterium
TGGGTTATCTGTGCCCTCACCCGTGCCGGTGCCAGGCTGATCAGTACCAGTGTCCTCACCGGTACCTGGCTGCTCACTGCCACCAGGCTCACCAGTACCAGGCTCACCAGTACCAGGCTCACCGGTACCAGACTCGGCATCGCACGCGAGTTCCGCACGAGTCGGAGCCGTCCAAGTCCACTCGCTTTGTGCACCCTCAGGAAGCACGTAACCCTCAAGAGCCGTTGCGCTCACTATCACCGTCTCCCCATAGCCATACGCCACACGACCATTCTCATCAGGGGTCAGCACACGATCTCCCACCCGCACCGTATACACCACACCCTCAGCCAGCGTGAGCTGCACAAACGGAGCCACCTCACAACTAGCAGGATCATCAGCACCAGGGCTCACATTCGAGGCAGCCCCAGGCACCGCCGTCACTATAAGCTCAGGTTGGGCGGACTCAGCGCTGAAAGTGTGCTCCCACATCCACTCACCCTCAGCTAACTGCCAGCCGTCTGCCGCAGCTGCCGTGATCTGCACAATATCTTGCCCTGCCGGAAGCGAGTAGACACCGGACGCTACCGCACTGCCGTTGATCAGATACCGCACTCCTGGCACTTCGGGAATCGTGTAGGTATCGTTCTCGCTGCCATCTTCATCAGTGAATATAGGAGCCTTAGGGGTCAAGAGCACATACTGCCCACGCAGATCTATCTCGGCAACTCCAGCGAACTGCTGTCCATTTTGAGCAGAGAGCGCATTGAAACGCACATACCGCGCCCGCACGGTATCTGGGAACTCAATCACTGCACGGCTAGCATCGGTGAGGGTACCTTGAGCTGCATCCTGCCATTGCTGCCCATCAGTGGAATACTGCACCGAATAATTAGCCACGATCCCATTCGCGGGATAGGCATCTTGACGTGGAGTGTAGCGCAGCGCAGAAATATCTGCCATTGAACCCGTATCCACTTGGATCCAGTGCGGCATCGGAGCCACCGATGGGTTGTATCGTGAATGCCACTGCGTGCTGATCACTCCATCGCAGGCGTGCTCTGGGTGCCCAGAATTGCCGTTTTGCTCTCCGGTAGCTTCAAAATCAGAAGCCGTGCATTGCCAATTTTCACGCTCTAGCCACTCGCTCACGCCCTGCACTCCATAGGCATTTATTTCAGCACCACCAGCAAAATTAGAGCCATTGTGCGCTGAGGTAGCAGTGAGCTTGAAATACCTGAAAGAGCGCTTATCCTGAGGAATCTCGATAAACTTTTCAGTTTTATCGCTCGAAAAATCCGCCGCTTCCACTATGGTTTCCCATGCCTGACCATCCGTAGAGACTTCCAGCTTGTAGCCTTTAATATCCCCATTAGTGATCGTGGCATTCTGCCTAGGCGTATAACCCAAACGGCACACTTCGTTTACGCGGCCCATATCCACTTGCAACCAGTGCGGATAAGGAGCTTGAGTGGGGGTCCACTGCGTATGCCAAATCGTGGCGGGGTTGCCGTCAATCATATTGCTCGCTGGGTCTTTCTCGTTGCCAGTGAGCTGCGCCGAATCAGCGCTAACTTCCCAATCTGCGCGCGCGATAGCGGTGTAGCACGGATCCATTTCAGGCTCCTGCGATGCCGTAGGCTCCTCATCGGTGGGAACGCCCTCAAAGAGCAGTACTTCAAAGGGGTCAAGGGCGATGTAATACGGAGCGTCGTCGCTGCTCACCCAAGGCTCAGCGGCGCCGTCACGCTCCACGAATTTGAAGCGCTGAGCCTGCCCAGCGGGTACTTCTAGGGCTTGATCCGCATTAACGGCAATAAATGCGGGAGCAGCGCTGGGGTTACGCACCGCAATCATCGCACGGGCATCATTTTCCGCGCCGCTCGGATTATGCCAAGCAGCCGTGCCGTATACCTCGCCAGCGGCAGGATCACCCCCAATCCAGTGAGTATCAGTGAGTAGCTCCACGTTGTCACGCGCCCAGCGGGCATTGAGCGCTATCTGATCCCATGCCCAGTTTGCGTTCTCTTCCCCGATCACCTCGGGATCGAAGAAAGTGCTGCGCAGATATAGCTCTTGCAATCCGATCCCCATAGAGAAGAAGTTTTTAAGATCGTTTGCGAAGCCAGAGCGCACTGATTCGGAGTTGAAATCGTGGGGCTGATTGGGAATCTGCCCATCGGTGCGATCAGAGAGAATCACGCCGTGATTCATCACAGAGTTGATCGGCATGAGCGGATTTTCCACGATCATGTTTTGATGCACCATGTCGTCACGGTACGTCACGTATTTTTCTTGCGAATTGCCTTGCCCTGCTTGCCCCGCATCATTGCCGTCACGATAAATTGAATCGGCATACCACAGCCAATAAGGGGAACCCCAGGTGCCCACAGTGGCGTTGATCCACACGTCTTTTTCGTGCGCACGCATCTGCTGCATCAGGTCAAAGAGCGCTTCATAATCTGCCACCAAATTGTCGTTTGCACCGGTGATAAAGAGATTGCCTTGCGCGATTCCATCGAACTTGAATCCCAGCACGCCACTATCAATCATGGCAAATACGCGATCACGGAAATAGTTGAAATACACGGGATCTGAAAGACGCATCACTTTATTGGAACTCGTCCACGGATTATTCGAGTTATCCGCATCGCTGAGCTTTGAATTTCCAATTTGGGTGCGCCGCGCTGAGCTAGTGCCGTATCCCCCAAATGGACTCATCCACACCGAGAGCTTTGCACCTTGGGCTTGCATGACCTCTAGATCTTCAGCAAAGCCATTGGGAAACTCCACCGGATCGAAACTCCACACATTAAGCTGAGCTTCATTCGTTTGGCGAGGATCGCGCAGGTAATCCCAGCCATCATCCACCCAGTAAGAATCCACAGCTGCGCCGCGCGCATTCATCTGGCTAAAGAATAACCGCTCGGCGGCAAGCATTTGGTCATGGTCAATCGTGAGCTTGGCTCCCCCAGGTTTGAGATCAAACCAGCTCTGGAAGTGCAAGAACGTGCGGCGCGCTCTGGCTCGTTCGCGCTCCACATAATAGCTAAATGAGCGGCGCAGCTGCCCCTGCGGAGCCACACCTATAGTGGTGGCAATGTCCCAGGGATTGCCTTGCACTAAGTCGTTGGCGCGCGGCAGACGCGAAATGGCCACACCATCGCTCACACTCACTTTTGCTAGTGGGTTTTCACCACCTACCCATGCCGTCTCAGCGCCATCAGCGCCAAGCACTATTGGCGAGCCGTCATCTCGGCCCTCTACTGCACCAGTGATAGCAGCAGAATTCACCATATACACATTGGTGATATCTAAGGCTGCTGCGCCGCCATTGCTCATCGTGAGCACATGGCGCACATAGTTACTCCCCGCCAGCAACTCGGCGCGATAGCTCAAACTCAGAGCTTGCAAGGCTTCGGGCAGAGTATCTTTAGGGCTAAAATCCACCGTTAAGGCTTTACCTGAATAACTGTCGGCAAAGCTGCCCGTGTCATGATCTGCTGGGGCAATATCCACTTCCCGCAGCGCGCCAGCCGTGAAATTCCCCAGATCATATTTCACTCCACCATAGGTGAACGCGAAAAGCTGATCCGCACGAAATGACACCTGTTCGGAGGTAAGTTTGTTTTCTACACGACTCACGGCCAGCCCGTCACTCACATCTACCGTGAGCGATAGGGCGTTATTACTCAAGGTACCTTGGGTGCCCGTCACCACCACGCTCGGTTCGCCAGGAGCAGCTCCGGGGAAAGTGACGGGATTGGAGCTGGGCTGTGTGAGCGTAGCGGACTGTGGCTCAGCGTAAGCCGGCTGATCAGATAGCGGGATCAACGAGAATGAAAGCCCTGCAGTAGCTACGAATGCTATGAGGAGTCTGCCTATTTTCATATTCTTGTTCCCCCACTTATGCGTTTCTTTTCGTCTGCGCAGCTGTGGCTCGCATGGCCGTGCCCCGTGTTGCTATGGCTCGTGTTGCTATGGCTCCGACACCGAGCAGCAACAATGCCACCAACGCAGTGACGCCAGCCGCAGAACCAGTATCCGGCATCCGCTGCACACCAACCACCGATGTGCCATTATCAGACTCCCGATCCTGACCAACACCACCAGAGACGCCAGCACCAGAACCGCCAACACCAGGCCGCTCGATACCTGATTGCCCAGCACCAG